>NZ_KQ960133.1:25668-129891 GCF_001553055.1 Olsenella sp. DNF00959
GAGCCGGGCCCCTCCGGGATCGCGTTTGCTGCGTTGCGGGGGAACCAGTCGAGGATGCCCTCCCCCTCCTCGCGCACGGCCCTCGCGACCGCCTTCGTCCTCGGGACGTCCGAGCGCACGACCCAGCCGGCGGCCCGACCCGGCCCCCTGGGGGCCGGCCCCCCGCCCGGGCGGTCGCGGACGCCCCCCGTCGCCCCGGCCACGGCGCGCGCCCCGGCGGTGGGGAGGCGCCCCGGGGAGTGGTAGCCACTAGAAATGATGAGGAGCCAAGAAAAGGAGTGATCGACATGACCAAGGGAAGCAAGGGCAAGCGTCAGCTGGCAACGGCAATCTGCACCGCGGGGCTTCTGGGATCGCTCGCCCTCCCCACCCTGGCGATGGCCCGCGCCCAGAGCGCCCAGGGAGCGCAGGGCTGCCAGGCCTGCGGGGACTGCCAGACCAAGTCCATCAGCGAGGACGACGTCAGCACCGACGCCCGCGCCTTCACGGAGGAGGAGGCGCGGGCTATGTCCCAGGGCATGACCGAGAAGGACGCCCAGGAGGCGGTGGGGCGCCTGAAGGGCCTGAGCGACGCCGAGCGCTCCGAGCTCAAGGGCCTTTGGATGGGGATGACGGGCGAGAGGGGGCTCGGCGACGAGCAGTACGAGCGCATGGACGAGCTCGAGGGCAAGGCCTGGAGGGCAGCGCTCGACGAGGCGATCGACGCTGACGGCTCGCTCGACGACGCGGCCAAGTCCGCGCTCAAGGAGAACGCCTCCCGCATAGACCAGCTGGAGGAGAGGCTGCTCGAGGACGAGGCCGTCCTGAACGACAACGAGGAGGAGGATGTCTACAAGGAGCTCGACGAGCTCTACCAGCGTCTCGATGGCTACATGGAGAAGGCCGGCAACGTCTTCTAGGACCTCGCGACTGGTGGTGCGTAACGTACAATCGGGGCTGGCCCTGCGGGGACAGCCCCTTTTCGTCCCAAGAGAGGTGGCTGATGGCGGAGCTCATCTACGTGGCGGACGACGACCTCAACCTGCTCGAGGTCCAACGCGCCTTCCTCGAGGGCGCGGGCTATCAGGTGAGCTGCTTTGCCATCGGAGACGCCCTTCGCGAGCGCTTCCTCGAGCGTCCCGCCGACCTTGTCATCCTCGACGTCATGATGCCGGGGACGGACGGCCTCGAGGTCTGCCGCCAGCTCCGGGAGGTCTCTGACGTGCCCATCGTCATCCTCACCGCCCGAGAGTCAGAGATGGACTACATCACCGGGCTCGCCTTGGGCGACGACTACCTCTTCAAGCCCTTCTCGCCCTCCATGCTGGTCATGCGCGTGAGGGCCCTGCTCAGGAGGGCGAACATGTCACGCGGACAGGAAGGCGGCACCCTGCGCTTCGCCGACCTCGTGCTGCACGACGCCACGCACGTGGTGGAGGTGGGCGACAGGGAGCTGCGCCTCACGATGATGGAGTTCTCGCTCCTGAGGGTGCTCGTGAAGGCGGCGGGGGAGCCCGTCTCTCGCGCGGAGCTCCTCCGGAGGGTCTGGGGGATGGACGCGGAGGTGGAGACCCGCGTCACCGACGAGTGCGCACGCCGCGTACGCCAGAAGCTGCGAGGTGCCGGCAGCCGCGTGGGCGTGAAGGCGGTCTGGGGCTTTGGCTACCACCTCGTGGATGCGGGCGAGGGGGATGCTCATGCGCCGCGCTAGGTGGCCGAGGGCCGGCAACATGCGTCCTGCCCTCCGGCTTGCCCTGCTCTTCGCGGGCTGCGTCGCCGCCGCGCTGCTGGTGGTGGTTCTCGCCTATGGCCAGCTCGTGCAGGCGCAGATGCGCGACGGCTCCGAGCAGGCGATTGACGCCCTCCTGGGCGATGGCAACGAGGAGGGGGAGCCCTCACGCGTTGCAATCCCCCTCGCGCTGACGGCCGAGTGGGAGCTCGACGAATCGGACGGCAACCCTTACACGCCGCTTGACAGGCTCGCCGCCAGCTGGGCATCGGAGCATCGCGACCAGACCGGTCGACTCGTGCGCGTGGAACGGGATGGGCTCGAGTGCTACCTCAAGGTCCAGGGAACGATTCCCGCGCCACAGACCGAGGCCGGCCTTGTGTCGGATGAGGGCGCGGAGGTGCTTCTCGCCTACGTGGACGTGTCCGGCGAGGAGGCGCTGGCAGGTCAGGTGCGACTGCTCCTTCTGGGCATCATGCTCCTCTCGACCATAGGCGCCGCAGCCGCCGGCTGGGCGCAGGGGAGGCAGGTCGAGGCCCGCGAGCGAGCGGTGAGGACCTTCTACGAGAACGTCTCGCACGAGCTCAAGACCCCCCTTGCCGCAATCGGCGGCTATGCCGAGGGACTCCGGGAGGGAGTCATCGCGGATGACAGGCAGGCGGGAGCGGTGATCTTGGGCGAGGTGCGCAAGATGTCGGAGGGCGTCGGCCAGCTGCTTGACATCAGCAGGCTCGAGGGTGGAGCGGTCATGCTAGAGTGCGAGAGGCTCGACCTCGCCGAACTCGTGGAGGACTGCCTCGTGCCCTTCGAGGGGGCGGTCGCCTCTCGCCAGTTGGACGTGTCGCTCGACCTTCACACCATCCGGACGGAGGTCGACGCGAGGCAGTTCGAGCGCGCCTTCGACAACCTCGTGACCAACGCGATCAGGCATGCGAGGTCACGACTGCGCGTCTTCCTTGGAAACGGGGAGCTCGTCGTGTGGAACGACTGCGCGCGACCCGCCGCACGGGACCTCGACGCCCTCTTCGACCGCTTCAGGACCGACGCCGCGGGGGGCAGCGGCATAGGGCTCGCACTCGCGCGCGAGGTCTTCGAACTGCACGGATGGCGGGTCGAGGCGCGCTACGAGGACGGCGGGCTGGTGATACGCGTACGCCTGGGCTAGGCACGAGGTGGGACACAGCGCCCCCCAGCACGAGGTGCTCAGCTACACCTCGACGCTCGTGCCCACGGCCCGTTCCAGTACGCCCAGGAAGGTCTCGGCGTCGCGCGTGGCGACGAGCTTGCGCGGGAAGCCGATCTCTTCCAGCATCGAGCGGACGTGGTCGAAGTGGCCTATCCCGCACGAGATGTGGGAGTCGGTGCCCGTCGAGATCATGACCCCCTCCTCCGCGCAGCGCTCGGCTAGCCTGCGGCAGGTGCTCGTCGCGGATGGGTGGCTGGCAAGGGTCGCCTCGTTTATCTCGACGAGCTTGCCCTTCTCGCGCGCCACGGCGAGCACCTCGCCCACGTCGAAGGGCACGCCGGCACGTCCCGCGTGTCCCAGGATCAACACCTTGGGGTCCTCGAGGGCCCGCACGTACATCCGGGTCGTCTGCGCCAGGCTTGCGCCACGTGCAAATTCGTCGCAGTGCACCGAGGCGATAACGTAGTCGCAGCCTTGGAAGACGCGCTCCTTGAGGGTGAGCTGTCGGTGCAGGGGGTTGCCGTTTATCTCGTGCGTGAGGGGCACGTCATGGCCGAAGAGGTGGCCGTCGAGGTCCACGACGTCCGCCTCGCAGCCGTGCAGCAGGCGCACGCCTCGCCACACGCGCGGCCAGGCGCCGTAGTTCATGAAGTACTGGAAGTCCCGCAGGTCGTAGCCCTGCGCACGCTCCATGCTGCCAACCTCGGAGAAGAGCATCGAGGAGTAGTGGTCGGTCGACCCCAGCAGCTCGAGGCGCAGCTCCGCCGCCGCCCGCACGTTCTCCTCTATGGTGGAGTAGGCGTGGCGCGAATAGAGGGTGTGGGTGTGGACGTCACAGGCCAGCTGAAGCATGGGGGCTCCTCTCTTGGAAGACCCTCCCAGCTTAGCAGCGCCCCCGGCAAGCGAGAGGCGCGTTGCCGCCCGCGCCGCGGGCTCGTCCGCACGGGATGCCTCCCTCGACCGCGAGACGCCCTCGCCCCAGCGTCCCCTGAGGCCGAAGCCCGCCTTGGGCGTCATCCTGAAGGCGGGACAGGCGGCGTCGGACGCATGCACCTCTCCCCTTCTGCCGTCTGGGGCGACGCAGACGCCGCGCGTGCGCAGGAGCCCCGTCTTTGCCTGGCAGAAGCTGCAGTTCTGGCAGATGCGCTCCCAGCTCACGCGTCCCCCCGGGCATACTGCTCGGCGAGGCGCCTCCATGCCGGCATCGAGTCGACGATGGTCTGGTGGCTCACGCAGTAGCCCACGCGCACCCAGCCCTCGCAGCCAAAGCTGTTTGACGGGACGGGCAGGAGCTCCAGGGCCTTCGCCTTCTGGAAGAAGGCCTCGGCGTCGGGCTCCAGGGACTTCACCCAGAGGTAGAAGGCGCCTTGCGGCTCGATGTACTCGTAGCCAAGCGCCGAGAGCCCCTCCGTGAGCGCCTTGCGGTTGCGCTCGTAGGCGGCGACGTCGCTCGGGACGTCCACGCAGTCCATGACCACGCGCTGGAAGAGCGCCGGCGCGCAGACGAAGCCCAGCTTGCGGCCGGCACCGGCGATGGCGGGGACAAGCTCGTCGTGGTCGGGGTTGGTGTTGGGGACCAGCACCCAGCCCACGCGCTCGCCGGGCAGGCTCAGGCTCTTGGAGTAGGAGTAGCAGACGACGCTGCGGTCGTACAAGGAGGGGATCCAAGGCACCTCGCAGCCGTAGCTGATCTCGCGATACGGCTCGTCGGACACCAGGTAGATGGCGGTCCCCAGGGCGCTCTCGCGCTCGCGAAGCACGTCCGCCAGCTCCTCGAGGTTCTGGCGGGAGTAGACCGACCCGACGGGGTTGTTGGGCGAGTTGACCACCACGGCCTTGGTGCGGCTCGTGATGGCGGCGCACACGGCCTCCGTGTCCACCTGGAAGGTCTGGGGGTCCGCCATGACCTCGACGCAGGACGCCCCGGCGGTCTGGATCCAGACGCGGTACTCCGGGAAGTAGGGGGCGATGACGATGACCTCGTCGCCGGGATCGACCAGCGCGTTGAAGCTGATGCTGAGCGAGGCGGCGGCACCGCAGGTCATGTAGAGGTCGCCCGCCCCGTAGTCGCAGCCGAAGCGTCGGTTGAGCGACTCCGCGACGCGCTGCCTGACCTCGACGAGGCCTGCGGCGGGGGTGTAGCCGTGCAGCTGCACGGGAGGGAGCTCCAGGGAGCGCTCGATGGAGCGGCGGACCTCCTCGGGCGCGGGCACGGAGGGGTTGCCCAGCGAGAAGTCGAAGACCTTCTCGGCCCCTATCTGCGCCTTGCGCTGGGCGCCGTAGGCGGCGATCTCCCTGATGCTGGACTTGGAGGTCCCGTACTCGTAGCTCTTCTGGTTGATGGACACGACCGCTCCCCTCCACGGCACCGGTCGACCGGCGCGGCCTCGCGATATGGGAACGGCGCGGCATGAGCCGCGCCGCCAGCTTGCAGACTACTCGCCGCCGAGGACGGGCGACGATTCCGTCACAGACTCGTCACCGCCGAGCGGCGAGTCCACCGCGACCTCCGGGTGCTCGAGGACGTACTGCGCCCAGCGGTCGTCCAGAAGGGCGTTGACCACGTCGCCCTCCACCGTCTCGCGCGCAAGGAGCACCTTGGCCATGGTCTCCATCTGGCTGCGCCTCGCCTCGAGCACCGCGCGCGAGCGACCATGGGCCTCGCGCATGATGCGCTCGACCTCGTCGTCGATGCGTTTGGCCGTCTCGGCGGCGTAGTCGTTGTGGTTCGCGTAGTCGCGCCCCAGGAAGACCTCGTGCTGGGCCTCGCCGAAGACCTGCGTGCCCAGCTCCTCGCTCATGCCGTAGCGAGTGACCATCTCGCGCGCCATCTTGGTGGCCCGCTCGAGGTCGTTGCTGGCGCCGGTGGTGATGTCCTCGCAGAAGAGCTCCTCGGCCGTACGTCCCCCCAGGAAGACGGCGATCTGGTCCAGCATGCCGTCGCGCGTCTCGAGGAAGTGGTCCTCCTCGGGGAGCTGCAGGGTGTATCCCAGGGCACGACCACGGCTGATGATGCTGATCTTGTGCACCGGGTCGGAGTTCTCGAGTATGTGCCCCACCAGGGCATGCCCGCACTCGTGGTAGGCGATGGTAACGCGCTCCTTCTGGGTCATCACGCGGCCCCTCTTCTCGGGACCGGCGACGACGCGTTCCATGGACTCCTCCACCTCCTCCATCGAGATGCGGTCCTTGTGCCGGCGGGCGGCGAGGAGCGCGGACTCGTTCATGAGGTTGGCGAGGTCGGCACCCGTGAAGCCTGGCGTCAGCTTGGCGATCCGCTTGAGGTCGACGTCCTTTTTGAGGGGCTTGTTCTGGGAGTGGACCGAGAGGATCCTCTCCCTCCCCTTGACGTCGGGGCGGTCGACGGTGACCTGCCGGTCGAAGCGTCCGGGGCGCAGCAGCGCCGGGTCCAGGATGTCGGGACGGTTCGTCGCGGCGACCAGGATGACGGCCTGGTTCTCCTCGAAGCCGTCCATCTCGACCAGCAGCTGGTTGAGGGTCTGTTCGCGCTCGTCGTGGCCACCACCCAAGCCAGCGCCGCGCTGGCGTCCCACAGCGTCGATCTCGTCGATGAAGATGATGGAGGGGGCGGACTCCTTCGCCTGCTTGAAGAGGTCGCGCACGCGACTCGCGCCAACGCCCACGAACATCTCGACGAAGTCTGAGCCAGATATGGAGAAGAACGGCACCCCCGCCTCGCCGGCCACGGCCTTGGCGAGCAAGGTCTTGCCGGTGCCCGGGGGACCCACCAGGAGCACGCCACGCGGAATCTTGGCACCCATCTTCTGGTAGCGCTCGGGCTCGCGCAGGAAGTCGCGGACCTCCTTGAGCTCCTCTACCGCCTCGTCTATGCCCGCCACGTCAGAGAACTTCACCTTGGGCCGGGTCTCCTCCGTCGTGCGCGCCCTGTTGGCGCGACCGAAGTTCATGGAGCGTCCGTTCTGGCCCTGCATCTGCCTGGTGAAGTAGATCATGAAGGCGAGTATGACCGCCGTGGGGACGATCGACACCAGGATGGTCTGGAGCAGGTCGGAGCTCGACGTGTCGATGGTGAAGCTCACGTCGGGATGCTGCGCCATGAGCTCCTGCAGGCTGTCGGCACCCACGTAGTAGCTCACGAAGCGGCTCTGCTCGTTGCCGTCATGGCGGTAGTTGCCCCTCAGGCTGCCGTCGGAGGTCTTGTAGGTGACGTCGCTCACCCGCTCGTCCTTGACCGCGGTGACGAAGGCGTTGGTGGTGAGGGTGTCCGCTTGGCTCGCCCCCAGCATCGACTGACCGGCGGTGTAAGCGACGTAGGCGACCAACGCGATCATGAGGGCGGCGATGATGGCTGGCTGACGGCGTCCCCCCGGACCCTCCTGCCCGGGAATGGGCGGGCGCGAGGGATCGAGGCCGTTGTTGTTGTCTGACACTTGGCTGGGCTCCTTGGAAGGGTCTGGAGGCTACCCCTGGTAGACCTCGGGCTTGAGCACCCCCACGTAGGGAAGGTTGCGATACTTCTCCGCATAGTCCAGACCATAGCCCACGATGAACTCGTTGGGGACGTGCGCCCCCACGTACTCGGGGTTGATGGCGGGGGTGTGGTTGGGGATGTCCTTGATGGAGAAGGCAGCCACGCTGACGGACTTGGGACCCCTGCCCTTGAGCAGCTCGACGAGGTAGCTCAGGGTGAGGCCGGAGTCGAGGATGTCCTCCGCGATGATGAGGTCGCGACCCTCGACCTTGGTGCTGAGGTCCTTGATGATGCGCACGACGCCGGAGCTCTTCACGCCATCCCCGTAGCTCGAGACCGCCATGAAGTCGACCTCACAGGGGATGGTGATGGAGCGCAGGAGGTCCGCGGTGAACACGAAGGCGCCGCGCAGCACGGCGACGATGAGGGGGTTGCGTCCCTCGTAGTCGCGGCTGATCTCTGCGCCCATGCGCTGGACGATCCCCCTGATCTGGTCCTCGGTGAGGATGACGCTCTTGATGTCGGCGGTGAGCTCGTCTGCCATGGACCTTGCCCTTCCTGTGCGTCAGTCGGTCTTGCCGGCTGGCTGGACGTATGCGCCTATGGTACTACGCCCTCGGGGCGCGACCGCCCCCGTTGGGTGCGACGTAACGCAGGCGCAGCTTAGCCGGCATGCTCAAACGCTCGCCCCTCTCGTCCGCCACGCTCGAACGCACGCAACTTTCGCTCACTACGCTCGAACGCACGGATGTCCCGACTGACAACTGGGCAAACGCGAAGGCGTCCGTGCTCTTCCGCGTGCGCGTCGCATGAGGCGTGCGTTGGAGCGTGGGCGCTTCGCGCGTGACGGGCGCGCCACACGAAGCGTGCGTTCGCGCGTGACGGGCCGCGCGCTCTTACGTGCTAGCTCAGGGCGAGCTCGAGGACGAGGCGGGTGGTGGGCACGCAGCGCACGCGCTCGTCGCAGCGAAGGGGAGAGACCCAGAGCACCTGGCCCGTGGGGCCGCTCCTCACCACGGGCACTCCCGGTCGGTCGGCCGCGGGTACGTGCACCTCGTTGAGGAGGTCGGAGAGCTTCTTCGACTGGCCGTGCATGCCCAGGGGGCACATGACGTCTCCCGCCGCGGGGGCGTCCACCCACAGCCTCCCCTGCCCCGAGGGAGAGACGCCGCAGGCCACGGCGTCGAGATAGACCGAGCGGCCACCCCATTCCAGGGCATGGGCGCGGGCCACCTCTTCAGGGGAGGAGCCCGCCGGAACCGACGCCAGGCGCGCGGAGATGGTGCGACCGTCGGGGAGGCGCACGCTTCCCGGGACGTCGAGCCATGCCGGGCCCACCGAGGCCGTGCGCCGGGGGACGCGCAGGAAGAGCAGGCCGTACTCGACGCGCGCGTCGATTCCCAAGCTCACGTTGCAGGACCCGCATCCCTGGGCCACGATGCGCAAGACCCTTGCCACCTGCGCGGACTCGATGCGTGCCGCGGGGCTCAGGCCAAGGATGGCGAGCCTCACCACGCGCCGGGCTATGGACACGTCGGCCGCGCCGAGGCGGCGGGCGTCCAAGGCGACCACCCCCTCGCCCGAGCGTCTCACGAGCTCGCGATAGCTGCGGGCGGCCACCTGTCCCAGGTAGGCGTCCTCGTCCGAGAGAATCTCGCAGGTGTTTGAGAGGGCGCTGACCAGCTGGGGGTTGCGACCCAGCGCAACGGGCATGATCTCGTGGCGCACGAAGGAGCGAAGGTAGCGCGTGTCCGCGTTGGTCGCATCCTCCCTCCAGGCGATCCCCTTGAGCGAGAGGAGCTCGCAGAGCTCCTCGTGGGTGCGTTCCAGGAGTGGGCGCACGATGCGGTTGCGGCGGCGGGGTATGGAGGAGAGGCCGGAGGTGCCCGTGCCCCTGATGGCGTTCATGAAGAAGGTCTCCGCCCGGTCGCTCGCGGTATGCGCCGTGAGTATGCGCGCGGCGGAGCGCGGCGTGCCCAAGCTTGCCGAGAGCCTGTTGGCAAGCTCCCCGGCGAGGCGGTAGCGCTCCTCTCGCCCCACGTTCTCTATGTTGCCGCCGGCGGAACCGGCCTGCGCGGCAAGGCCGGCCACGTCCACCCTACGCACCGTGCAGGGGACGCCAAGCTCCGCGCAGAGCCCGCGCACGAAGGCCTCGTCACCCAGGGCGTCGTCGCCACGGAGCTGGTGGTTGACGTGCAGGACGTGGAGGCGCTCCCGGGCGATGCGCGCGCGGCCGTGGCCGTCGTCGATGTCGAGCTCGGAGCCCACGGCCAGGAGCAGGAGGGCCGTCGAGTCCGCACCGCCCGAGACCATGAGCACGACGGGCGCGCGTGCCTCGTCGTCGGCCGCGGGGCCAGGGCGGCCGCCCCTTCCCCGAACGCTTGCATATCTGCGCATGACGCTGGTCACGGGCCCTCCAAGCCTCGTCTTGGCCCAGCTCGGGCACGCCGGGCCATGCATGGGGCCCGGACGCCCCAGTGTCGCCCGGGCCCCTTGGGAACCCTATGATACCCGCGTCGCACAAAGCCCCGACGCGAGGCCCCGCCTCCGCTAGACCAGGACCTGAGCCACGAGCAGCAGCGCGTTGAGCAGGACCGTGATGACCAAGAGCGGCGTCACGAACTTGAACCAGCGGCTGAAGGGCACGTCCACCATGGCAAGGGACGCGAGGATGAGGCCCGTGGGCGTGACGTACGAGATGAGGCCCTGGCCGTAGTTGTAGGCCGAGATGATGGCCGTCTTCGAGACGCCCACCGCGCCGCCGAGGGGCGCCATGATGGGCACCGAGAGCACGGCGAGGCCGGAGGACGAGTTGATGAAGAAGCCCAGGATGATGTAGACGACCAGCATCATGATGATGAACAGCACGGGGCTCATCCCCGCGATGGCACCCGAGAAGAAGTACAGGATGGTGTCAGAGATGAGACCGTTCTCGAGCAGGATGTTGACCGCACGGGCGACGCCGACGACCAGCGCGACGCTCATGAGGTCGCCGCAGCCGCCGATGTACTCGTCCATGAAGACCTCCTCGTCGAGGCCGCAGGTGAAGGCGAGGATCATGGAGCAGGCTAGGAAGACGGCGGTCATGTAGTCGAACCACCACTGGTGGGCGACGATGCCGTAGACCAGAACGACGAACGAGACGCCAAAGACGGCGAGCGAGACCTTCATGGGCGTGGTAAACTCGGGAGCCTCACCCCTCTGGCCCCAGCGCTCCTCGATCCTCTCCTTGAAGTCGTAGACGACGGACTTGGAGGGGTCGAGGCGAACCTTGTGCCCGTAGCGCATGACGTAGGCGAGCGAGATGACGGTGCCTATGGCGAGCGCCACGAACCTCCAGGACATGCCCTCGGCCATGGAGATGCCGGCCGCCTTAGTGGCGACGCCGATGGCGAAGGGGTTGACCGTCGAATACATGGTGCCCACGCAGGAGCCCATGAAGATGACGGCGATGCAGGTCATCGCGTCATAGCCCGCTGCGATGAATACGGGCATGAGGATCGGGTAGAGGGCGATCGTCTCCTCCGCGAGGCCAAAGGTGGTCCCGCCCGCAACGATGATGAGCGTCAGCACGATGATGAGCAGCCACTCACGCCCCCTCGTCACGCGCGAGAGCGCGGCGACCGCGGCGGTGAGGGCGCCCATGTGGTTGAGGACGCCGATGCAACCGCCCAGCAAGAACACGAACAGGATGATGTCGATCGACTCGTAGACACCGTTGATCGGGGCGAGAAGGAACTCCACGACGCCCTGCGGGTTCTGGTCGACTCGCTGGTAGGTGCCGGGGATCGCCGTCGGCTTCGAGATGGACCCGTCGAGGTAGCTCTCGACGTTCGCCGAGATGCCCAGCTTAGTGAGGGTCTCCTGCGTGGCGGGCTGCTCCTCCGTCGTGCCGTCCGCGTTGGTGATCGAGAACACGTCGTCGTCCGCGACGTACTTGAGCTTCGAGTACTCACCCGCCGGCACGACCCAGGTGAGCACCGCAGCGAAGAGCATCACGATGAAGAGCACCGTGATCGCGGTCGGGAAGTGGAGCTTGTCCCTCTTCTTGGGCGCGCCCCCCTCTGTAGCCGCTTCGACCATCGCCTCTTCTGCCATAGCAAGACCCCTTTCGTCCAAAGGGGCCGCCCTCATGGCGGCCCCTGATGCAACCCCCGCGCTCGGACCGCTATTCCCCGGCAAAGACCCTCACGAGCTCGACCGCCATCCTCGTGGCGGCATCCATGCCCTCGACCGTGATGTGCTCGTAGGGACCGTGATATCCGTGGCCGCCGGTTCCCAGGTTGGGACAGGGCAGCCCGCGGTACGAGAGCTGGCAGCCGTCCGTGCCCCCGCGTATGGGCGACACGTCGGGCTTGACGCCGGCGCGCTCCGCGGCCAGCTTCGCGTTGTCGATCATGTACATGCAGCCGTCGATGACCGAGGCCATGTTCTTGTACTCGTCCTTGATGGTCAGGGTGACCGTTCCCTCGCCCCACTCCTCGTTCATGAGCTTCTCGATGTGGCGCAGCGTCTGCTTTCGCGCCTCGAAGGAGCCCGCGTCGTGGTCGCGCACGATGTACGAGAGGCTCGCGTGGGCCTCGTCGCCGTTTATCTGGAGCAGGTGGTAGAAGCCCTCGTAGCCCTCGGTGTGGCGCGGGGTCTCGAAGGCGGGGAGCATACCGTTGATCTGGCAGGCGAGGAGGACGGCGTTCACCATGACGTCCTTGGCGGAGCCCGGGTGCACGCTCACGCCCGTGACCTCGAAGCTGGCCTCGCAGGCGTTGAAGTTCTGGTACTGGATCTCGCCCTCGGTGTCGCCATCCAAGGTATAGGCGACGTCGGCGTCGAATCCCTCGACGTCGAAGCTGTGCACGCCGCAGCCTATCTCCTCGTCAGGGGTGAAGGCGATGCGCAGCGGGCCATGGGCGATGCCCTCGGCGAGCAGGGTCTCGAGGGCGGTCATAATCTCGGCGATGCCCGCCTTGTCGTCCGCGCCAAGGATCGTCGTCCCGTCGCTGGTGATGAGCGTGCGGCCCTTGAGGGTGGGCAGGTGGGGGAAGTCCCTCACCGCGAGCGTGCGCCCACTCTGGAAGAGCGGAAGGTCCCCACCGTCGTAGTCGGGCGTAAGCTGGGGACGGATCTCGTGGTCGCAGAACTGCGAGACCGTGTCCATGTGGGCGATGAGCCCCAGCTTGGGCCTGTCCTCGAGGCCTGGCGTCGCCGGTACCTTCGCATAGACGAAGCAGTCGTCGCTCAGGCGGACGTCGGTGACGCCCAACCCCCTGAGCTCCTCCACCAGCATGCGCGCGAGCTCGAACTGCTCGGGGCTGCTGGGGGTGTGCGCCTCGTTCCCCTCGTCGCTGGGCGTGCGCACGACGACGTAGTCAAGGAGTCTCTCGTATGCCCTCACGTCGCGCTCTCCTCTCCATGGCATGTCACGGGCGGCCGCATGCGAACTGGAGGTGCCAGCCGATGCAACGGCCTTTTGATTGGCTGGCCCATGACAATTTGAATGACGTTTAACAGTCTAGAAATACTAGGGAGTGAGCGCCAGGATGGCTTCCGCCAGGGGTCAAAACTGGGCGAGCCGCCCCAAATTCCAGGCGAGAGGTTCCTGGACACAAAAAAGGGGAGGCGACGCCGTGGCATCGCCTCCCCCACCTCGCTATGTCAGCAGATCAAACCTGGCCAAACCCCGATTCGAGCTAGTCGATCGAAATCTTGGTGACGTTGGCCTTCTCCTCCTGCTTGGGGACGTTGACGGTGAGCACGCCGCCGTCGAGCTTTGCGGAGAGACCGGAGATCGCGGCGTCCTTGAGGTACACGCCACGGGTGGCCTGCCACTCGTTCGTCTCCTTGTGGAGGTAGTTCTTGCCCTTCTCCTCCTCGGTCTCCTTCTTCTCGACCGAGACCGAGAGGCGACCCTCGTTGAGCTCTACGTCGATGTCCTCGCGCTTCACGCCGGGGAGCTCGGCCGAGACGACGTACTTGTCGCCGGCGTCCTCGACGTTCATCTTGAATGCGGCATCGCTCGAGAGGCTGGCCAGCGGCGCGTTGAAGAAGTCGTCGAACGCGTTGAAGGGGAACGCCCTGCGAAGGGCCCTGTCATAGCTGGTGTAAGGGATGAGGTTCGTCATCTTTACCACTCCTTCTGCTTGCGGATGCCCTGGTAGACACCCTTTGTTCTCGTTGGTATATATGCCCCTCATGGCGTGACCTTATACCTCGAGTCAATATTTTCTTAGTTGAGTTTGCTTAGCAAATCTAAGTCAGAATAAATTAGGTATTACGAAGGAAGATGGCGTTAGACGTTAGATGTAGCTATCGCGCATGACACTTTGGCAGGCCTCACCTGCTCTATCATGACTGCCATTGATGTGTACGGGCTTTGCGTGCCACGGCGGCGGAGGTGCTCCATGGACAAGGGCTTTGACGAGGGTCTTCGGGAGCCCCTTCCCAACAACGCAACGAATGAGGAGGGCACGCCCAAGACGGCGGCGACCGAGGCCCGGCCGTCGGTCGTTTCGGCAACCCAAGGTGGGACCGAGGCCACGGGCGAGACGGGCGAGGGCGACTTCGCGGCCACCACCTTCCAGCCCGTGGCCGCCCGCGTGCCCTACGTGAGGCAGCGCGCCCCGCACCGCTCCCAGGCCGCCATCGACGACCTCGGACAGGACGGCGCCTCCGCCAGCGGCTACGCCCACGACTCAAACGTCGCCGTGAGCGGCAAAGTCTTCTCCGGCGCGTCCAAGTACCGCCGCTCGCGCGGCGGCATGGGCAGGATCAAGAACAGCCGCTACGGCCAGTACCTCGAGATTCCCAAGGGTCGGCGCTCCATCTTCTCGTCGCGCGAGAGGAGCCGCCGCAGGCGCTCGGTGCTCTCGCTCATCGTCGTGGTGGCCCTGCTCGTGGTGGTCGCCCTCATCATCCTGAGGCTGCTCTCCACCAGGTAGGCCGGACGGGATGCCCCCGACGATCTGACGCGCGCTTCACGGGCGACGGCGGCACCCTCCTGCCGGCCGGAGACCCTCCTAGCCCCAGGGGTCGGCGTCGAAGAGGGGCTCGCGCGGGGCGGGACGGTCCGAGTAGGGGTCGTAGCCGTCGTCGTCCTCGTTCTCCGCCCGAAGGAAGCTGGCGTCAGATGACGAGACGGGCCTCTCGCCTGGCACCGTCCCGTCTGGCCGGTCAGCCTCTCGCACGGGGCCGACACCCTCTGCCTTGCTCGCTGGCATGACGTCCCCTCTCCCAACGGCGTCCTTGTGAATCCGCTCTCTATCCAACCTCTGCCCCTCGCTTGCCGTAGACGTCACCATAGGCGACGAAGTCGCAGACGCTCCCCCCAAAGGGAGCCAGGTCATAGCTCTTGTACAGGGACTTGGGAGCAGACGTCACGACCACGCGCGCGTCCTTCCCGCCCTGGGCTATGAGCACCGTCCAGCAGGCGTCGCCCATCTCTCCGTAACCGCAGACGAAGGGCGTGCCCTTGCGTTCCCGTCCCTGCGGGAGGACGACCGTCTGCATGTTGCAGCTTCTGCTCAGCCCGCTGAGACCGCAGAGCTCCATGACCTCCTCCAGGGCATCGCGGTTGAGCTTGCCCGCCTCTGCGGGCCACTCTGACTTGGGCAGCTCCAGGCGCACGCCCTCGAAGCCGGCGTCGGCCTCTGGGGTCGCCCCCTCCTTTGCTGCCTCGAGGTCGAACTTCGCCGAGAAGGGATACGAGCCCAAGGTGACCCTGCCCCCCTCGCCCTCATAGAGCGCCTGCGCCTTGCCGTGCGCGTTTGCATAGCTTGCCTGGAGGGAGAATCCCTGCTTCTGGAGGTAGTCCCCAATCTGGCTGGCGGTGAACTCGAAGTACTCGGCCAGGTGGTGATAGTCGGACGGATAGGGCTCTGAGACCCTGAGGGTCACGACGTCGTCCCCACCGACGCGCATGCCCTGGTCAGGGCTCACCCCGACGACGCTCCCGCCCGGCTCGTCGGAGCTCACGTACTCGATCCTGGCCTCGAGGCCCGCCGCCTCGACGAGCGACCTTGCCTCGGACTCACCCTTCCCCATGACATAGGGGACCGTATAGGGCTGCGCCACGGTGAGGGCAATCGCGTCGCGTGCCACGAAGGCGCTCCCCGCCTCGGGGGTCGACCTGGTGACCGTTCCCTCCTCGGCGGACGAGGCCTCGTACTGGATCGACACGTCTTGCGCCCCCGCATCAGCCAGGACGGCACGAGCCTCGTCGAGTCGCATGCCCACGACGTCGGGAAGCACGCGCTTCGTGCCGACGACCAGCGTGACCTCGCTGCCACGCTCGAGCCTGGTTCCGCTTGCAGGGTCGCAGCGGACCGCCTTGCCCACCCCGTCGTCGACGGGCTCCTCCGCCAGCACGACCTCGAAGCCGCGCTGCTCCAGGTCGCGCTGGGCCACCACCTGGGACTTGCCCGTGACAGAAGGGACGCGGCGGCCGCCCCAGAGCTCCGCCTCATAGGTGACGAAGAGCGCGGTGACCGTGACGGCAGCGAGCAGGAGCACGGCAGCCACGACGGGACGAGAAACGCTGCGGCTCTTGCCCTCGCCGGGAACGCTCTTTGGGGGCTCCAGCGATTCGGGCTCCCACACGGGAGCCGCGACGGCCTGTGGGAGGACGGCCGTGACGGGAGGATCGGACGGCGATTCCAGGTCGCCTGCCGGCTCGGACCTTCCCACGGAGGGGCCCAGCCCGTCCGACGGGACCTCGGAGAGCCTGCTCTTGGGGTCTTCCATCTGCCCTCCCGGTGGGTTGTGCGCGCGATTCTTCCCTATGGTCGCGCAAAGGGCCGGCTCGCGCCAGGCCGGCCCAGCAAGCGCGAGGGGACGGGCCTTCGGGTCCGTCCCCTCGCGAAATGGCGGGTACCGTGCGGTACGAAGGTCGATGCGATAGCAGCTACTCCACGGAATCGGGCTCCAACGCCTGCTCGTCACGGGCGGCGAAGAGCTTTCCGTCCGCCCCGACGTCCACCATGACGGTATCGCCCTCGTGGAGCTCCCCGGCGATGATCAGGCTGGCGACGTTGTCCACGACCTGGCGCTGGATGAGCCGCTTGAGCGGACGCGCGCCATAGACCGGATCAAGCCCGTCGAGCGAGAGGAGCTGCACCGCGCTGTCCGAGAGCCTGAGCGTGATGCGCTCGCGGGCGAGGCGGCTGCGCACGTCGCGAAGCTGGATGTCCACGATCTTCTCTATCTCGGCCAGCCCGAGGGAGTGGAAGATGACCACGTCGTCGATGCGGTTGAGGAACTCTGGCTTGAAGGCCTGGCGCAGCGCCTCCATGACCTGGGAGTTGACCGCCTTGGGATCGCTCGTGGCGTTGGCGGCCGCGATGAACTGGCTCCCCACGTTGCTGGTCATGATGATGATCGTGTTCTTGAAGCTCACGACGCGACCCTGCCCGTCGGTCAGGCGACCGTCGTCCAGCACCTGCAGGAGGATGTTGAACACGTCGGGATGCGCCTTCTCCATCTCGTCCAGGAGGATGACGCTGTACGGCTTGCGACGCACGGCCTCGGTGAGCTGGCCTCCCTCGTCGTAGCCCACGTATCCCGGAGGGGCGCCGATCAGGCGCTGGACGCTGAACTTCTCCATGTACTCGGACATGTCGATGCGCACCAGCGCGCGCTCGTCGTCGAAGAGACACTCGGCGAGCGCCTTGGCGAGTTCGGTCTTTCCCACGCCGGTGGGTCCCAGGAAGAAGAAGCTTCCCAGGGGGCGATTGGGATCGGCAAGCCCCGCACGGCTGCGGCGCACCGCCGAGGCGACCGCGCTCACGGCCTCGTTCTGTCCGATGACGCGCTCGTGGAGCTCGGCCTCGAGGTTCTGGAGCTTGTCTATCTCGCCCTGCATCATCTTCGACACGGGGACGCCGGTCCAGGAGCTCACGACCTCGGCGATCTCTTCGGTGGTGACCTCCTCCTTGAGGATGCCGCCCGCCTCCTGCTTCTGCGAGAGCGCCGCCTCGGCGGCGTCGTACTCGGCCTGGAGCGAGGGGATGGTCGAGTAGCGCAGCTCGGACGCGCGGGCCAGGTCGCCGGCGCGGGTGACGCGCTCCATCTCGCCTCTGGCTTCCTCGATCTTGGACTTGAGGTCCTGGACGCGGTCGATGCTCGCCTTCTCGTTCTCCCAGCTTGCCTTCATGCCGTCGAGCTTCTCGCGCGTGGTCGCGATCTCCTTCCGCAGGGTCTCGAGGCGCTCGCGGCTCGCTGCGTCCTCCTCCTTCATGAGGGCCTGTTCCTCGATCTGCATCTGCGTGAGCTGGCGGTCGACGGCGTCTATCTCGGCCGGCATGGAGTCGAGCTCCATGCGCAGGCGGCTCGCCGCCTCGTCCACCAGGTCGATGGCCTTGTCGGGCAGGAAGCGCTCGCTGATGTAGCGGTTCGAGAGGTCCGCGGCAGACACCAAGGCGGCGTCGGTGATGCGCACGCGATGGTGCTGCTCGTACTTCTCCTTGAGGCCGCGGAGGATGCTGATGGTGTCCTCGACCGTGGGCTCGCTCACGAGCACCGTCTGGAAGCGGCGGGCAAGCGCCTGGTCCTTCTCTATGTACTTGCGGTACTCGTCCAGCGTTGTGGCACCGATGGCATGGAGCTCGCCGCGGGCGAGGGCGGGCTTCAGGATGTTGCCCGCGTCCATGGAGCCCTCGGTCGCGCCGGCGCCCACGATAGTGTGGAGCTCGTCGATGAACAGGATGATCTGTCCATCGGACTTCTCCACCTCCTTGAGCACCGACTTCAGGCGGTCCTCGAACTCGCCGCGGTACTTCGCCCCCGCGACCAGCGCGCTCATGTCGAGCTCGACTATGTCCTTGTCCTTGATGGTCGAGGGCACGTCGCCGGCCACGATGCGCTCGGCTAGGCCCTCGACGATGGCGGTCTTGCCCACGCCGGGCTCGCCGATGAGCACCGGGTTGTTCTTCGTGCGGCGGCTCAGGACCTGGATCGTGCGGCGTATCTCCTCCACGCGGCCGATCACCGGGTCGAGCTTGCCCTGGCGTGCGAGGTCCGTCACGTTGCGTCCGTACTGTTCAAGGGCCTCGAACTGGGACTTCTGGTCCTGGGAGGTCACGCGCTCGTCACCACGCAGGCTCTGATAGGCCTCCTGCACGCGCTTGCTCGTGACGCCCGCGGCCTTGAGGGCGCTGCCCGCCTCGCCGCGCTCGTCGGCAAGCGCGCAGAGCAGGTGCTCGGAGGTGACATAGGAGTCGCCGAGCTTGGCGGCAAGCTTCTCCGCGGCGTCGCCCACGCGCGTGAGCTCGGTCGAGATGCCCATCTGCGACAGGTCGCCACTCACCTTGGGGGCACGTGCGATGGCCTGGTCCACCTGGGCTTCGACCTGCGCCGGGTCCGCGCCGACGCGCTCGACGATGGCGCGGAGGTTCCTCTCGCCCGACTCTATCAGGGCCTTGAGCAGGTGGATGGGTCGAACCTGCCCCGCCTCGGCATCGGCGGCGATGGTTATGGAGGACTGCAGGGCCTCCTGGGCGGTGACCGCCCACTTGTCAAACCTCATCTGCCTCACCCCTTCTGGCTCCCTCGGGGAGCACCGCTGTCTGTTGAGTTGATTGTTCCCTGGAGTGGTGGTCGCTATGCGCAAATCTAAGTGTCTGCACAATAGATTATCTGAGTTGTCTTGTACGTTTGCGAAAGGTCCGTCACGCCGGCGCCGAGGCGGCGACGATGGGGCCCAACGAGGTGGACGAGGCGCTTGCCGCCGTCAGACGCGCGATCGTCGACGACAAGCGCCGCGACCGCGACCTCTGGCTACGCGGCCTCACGGTGCTACCCGCCACGAGCGAGGACCTGTACCAACCCCGAAGCCTGGACCGTCTCATGGGGCAGGTCATGGAGGCGATCGAGCGAACGGCCGGCAGGGACCTCTCGCTGCAGAGGAGCGTCCTGACCAGACGGCCCTTCGTGCGGGAGCGGCAGCGGCTGGTCTGGTCGCTTCTTCCAGGCGAGAGGGGGCGGCGCATCTCACAACAGCTCGTCCGGGAGCTCCAACGCCCTCAGGGGCACGTCGAGAGCTGCATCATCGCGCTGTGACAAGGAGTGGGAGCTTGGATGAGATGGCACGATGGCACCCCCGTCCAAAATCGGACATGTTGGTGTGCACAATGCTCGAATCTGAAAGCATTTCTCGCCAAAAAAGCCCTTTTATCAGTGATTTCGCTCGTTTGTGTACACTAATCGCGTAAAAGGGACGACGACCGGAGTCGCGTGCGCCCAGCGCGACACAAAGGGCAGACCCAGGCCAGACGAGAGGGGCATCACGGACAGAGTCGCGATGCCCCTTACCTGGTGCGAACGTCGCCGCCGCTACTCGTCATCGTCCTCGAGGTGGGTCTCCAGGAGTCCGCGCATGACCTGTTCGGGACCCGTGCCGTCGTAGCGGGCAAGCGCCGTGATGCGCTCGCGCATGCGCAGCTCGTGGATGTCGTCCTCGAGCGAGCGGACCCGCGCGCGCAGCTCGTCGATCTCCTTGTCGCGCTTGAGGGCGCGCTCGCGCATGTCCAGGATGCGCACGACGCCCGCGAGGTTGATGCCCTCGTCGGTGAGCTTGCTGATCAGGTTGAGGCGTTCGATGTCGCCTTGGGAGTACAGCCGCGTGTTGCCACGCGAGCGGCCGGGGTTGACCAGGCCCTTCTGCTCGTAGACGCGCAGGGTCTGCGGATGCATGCCGGTCAGCTCGGCCGCAACGCTGATCATGTAAAGCGGCTTGTCCTTGCCGCTCGCGTCACTACGCGCCATATGCCTCGACGTCCTTTCTGTAGTCGCGGCCGTCGGCATCACGTAGGGCCTCCAGCGCGTCACGCTCCTTTTGCGAGAGTCGCGTGGGCACCTTGACCCTCACGGTCACGTACAGGGCGCCACGGGATCCCTTGCGACGCACGTCGGGGGCGCCCAGCTCCTTGAAGCGGAAGGTCTTGCCGTCCTGCGTGCCTGCGGGAACCTTGAGGCGGACTTCCGCCCCCTCGGGCGTCGGCACGTCGATGGTGGCCCCCAGGGCAGCCTCGAAGGCGCTCACCGGAAGCTCCATGCGCACGTCGGCCCCATCGCGCTTGAAGAGCGGGTGCTCGGCCACGCGGGTCGTCACCACGAGGTCGCCGCGGGCACCGCCGTTGGTCCCGTACTCGCCACGTCCGCGATAGCGCAGCTTGCCACCATCGATTGCCCCGGCGGGGACCTTGACGTTGAGGGTCTGGCGCTCGCCCGTCGAGGGAATCGAGTAGCTGATTTTGCGCTGCTCGCCCGCAAAGGCGGCCTCCGCGCTCACGTCTATGGTGGCGGTTATGTCCCGGCCCTTGGAAGGACGGTTGGCGGCGGCCTGCCCACCGAAGATCGACGAGAAGTCGAAGCCAGGGAAGGCGCCGTCACCGTTGCGGATATTGTCGAAGATGTCGCCCCAGTCGGCCCCGCCCACGTTGGTGGTGTAGCTGTAGCCGCCGCTCCTGCCGCCCGCACCACCAAATCCCGAGCCGGGCATGCCACCAAACATCAGCATCTGGTCATACTCGCGACGCTTCTGGGTGTCAGAGAGCGTCGTGTACGCCTCGCTGACCTCCTTGAACTTTGCCTCGTCACCACCCGCGTCGGGGTGATACTTGGCAGCGAGCTTGCGAAAGGCCTTCTTGATGTCGTCCTGGCTGGCGTCGCGCTTCACGCCCAAGACGTCGTAGTAGTTCTTGTCTGCCATAGAAGCCAACGCCTCCTTCCTGGTGGCAGCGCCCGGGCTTGTGCCCGGGCGCGCCAAGTGCGACTACTCCTTGACCTCGTCGTCGCCCATGGGCTCGCCCTCCGGCTCGGGACGCTTGGGCCCGCCATAGGTCACCGTGACCATGGCCGTACGAATCACCTTGCCGCCCATGCGATAGCCCCTCTGGTACACCTGGGCCACCGTCTCGTCATAGGCCTCGGCGTTCTCCTCGCGACCCACGGCCTGGTGGACCAGGGGGTCAAAGGGCTCGCCGGCTGGGTCGATGACCTCGACGCCCTCCTTCCCTAGGACGGAAACCATCTTGTCGTGCACCGCGTCGACGCCGGCGACGAACTGCAGCAGGGCCTCGTCGCCATCGGCGGTCTGTGCCGCGTGGGCAGAGGCGCGCTCCATGTCGTCGAGGACCGGAAGCAGGTTGAGCACGAGCTTCTCGGCCGCGCGCTCCCTCTCGGCCAGGCGCTCCTGCGCGGTGCGGCGACGGTAGTTGTCCCAGTCGGCCTGCAGGCGCGTCAGGCGGTCAGTCGAGTCCGCGGCCTCCTTCTGCGCCGCAGCGACCTTGTCCGCAACCTCGTCGAGCTGTCGCTGGAGGTCGTCGCGCTCCTGACGGATCTTGTCGGCGTCGGCCTTGAAGTCGGTCTCAGCTGCCTGCTCGCCGGCGCGCTTCGCCGCCTCCACCAGGTCCTCCTCGCTGGGCTCTGCCTCGGGCGCGGCGTCGGCGACCACCTCCTGCCCAACCGCCGGCTCGCCCTCGGCCGCCGTGGCCTCGACGACGTCCTCGTCCCTCATGTCATCACCCTCGATAGGCACCTTCACGTCACCCTCCTCGGGCTGCCAAAGGGGCGGCCGCAAGGGCCGCCCCAGCCAACATCTTGTCCTAGGGCCTAGGCGGCCTTGGCCTACTGGTTGTTCTTGTCGTCGTCCACGACCTCGTAGTCGGCGTCGACGACGTCGTCGGTCGAGCTTCCGCCGGTAGCGGAGGTCTGGGCCTGGGTGTCGGAGTAGACGATCTCGGCCAGCTTGTGCCCGACCTCCTGGAGCTTCTCGCCCGCGGCCTTGATGGCGTCGACGTCAGTGCCGTCGAGTGCCTTCTTGGCTGCGTCGACCGCGTCCTGGACCTCCTTCTTCTGGTCCTCGGACACCTTGTCGCCCAGGTCCTTCAGCGTCTGCTCGGTGCTGTAGCACAGCGAGTCGGTCTGGTTGCGGACCTCGATCTCGTCCTTGTGCCTCTTGTCCTCCTCGGCGTGGGACTCGGCGTCCTTGACCATGCGATCGACCTCGTCGTCCGAGAGCGCGGTGGAGCCAGAGATCGTGATCTGCTGCTGCTTGCCGGTACCCTTGTCCTTGGCGGTGACCTTCACGATGCCGTTGGCGTCGATGTCGAAGGTGACCTCGATCTGGGGCACGCCGCGGCGGGCTGCGGGGATGCCGGTCAGGTTAAACTTGCCCAGGCTCTTGTTGTCGCGAGCCATCTCGCGCTCGCCCTGCAGGACGTTGATCTCGACGGAGGTCTGGTTGTCGGCCGCCGTGGAGTAGACCTCGGTCTTGCTGGTGGGGATCGTGGTGTTGCGGTCAATCATCTTGGTCATGACGCCGCCCATGGTCTCGACGCCCAGCGAGAGCGGGGTGACGTCGAGCAGCAGGATGCCGGACACGTCGCCGGTGAGCACGCCGCCCTGGACGGCAGCGCCGTCGGCGACGACCTCGTCGGGGTTCACGGACATGTTGGGCTGCTTGCCGGTCATGGTCTTGACCAGGTCCTGCACGGCGGGCATACGAGAGGAGCCGCCCACGAGGATGACCTCGTTGACCTCAGAGATCTGCAGGCCGGCGTCCTGGAGGGCCTTGGTGACGGGGCCCTTGCAGCGGTCGAGCAGGTCACGGGTGATGCGCTCGAACTCGGCGCGGGTCAGCGTGTAGTTGAGGTGCTTGGGGCCGGTGGCGTCGGCGGTGATGAAGGGCAGGTTGATGTCTGCCTGCTGGGCGCTGGAGAGCTCCTTCTTGGCGTTCTCGGCGGCCTCCTTCAGGCGCTGCAGCGCCATGGGGTCACGACGCAGGTCGATGCCCATCTCCTGCTGGAACTTGTCGGCCATCCAGTCGATGACGCGCTGGTCCCAGTCGTCGCCGCCCAGGTGGTTGTCGCCGTTGGTGGCCAGGACCTCGACGACTCCGTCGGCAAGGTCGAGCAGGGACACGTCGAAGGTGCCGCCGCCCAGGTCGAAGACCAGGACCTTCTGGTCGATGTCCTTCTTGTCGAGGCCGTAGGCGAGGGCCGCCGCCGTGGGCTCGTTGACGATGCGCTGGACGTTGAGGCCGGCAATCTTGCCGGCGTCCTTGGTGGCCTGGCGCTGGGCGTCGTTGAAGTAGGCGGGGACGGTGATGACCGCGTCGGTGACGGGCTCGCCCAAGTACTTCTCGGCGTCGGCCTTCATCTTGGCTAGAATCATTGCGCTGATCTGCTCGGGGGTGAAGTCCTCGCCGTCGATCTCGACCACGGCACGGTTGCCGGTACCGCCCTTCACGGAGTAGGGGACGGTCTTGAGCTCGGAGCTGACCTCGTCGTAGCGACGGCCCATGAAGCGCTTGATGGAGAAGACCGTGTTCTTGGGGTTGGTGACTGCCTGGTTCTTTGCGGCCTTGCCCACGATGCGGTCGCCGTCGGCGCGGAAGCCCACGACGGACGGGGTGGTGCGGTCGCCCTCGGCGTTGACGATGATGGTGGGCTCGCCGCCCTCGAGGACTGCCATCGCGGAGTTGGTGGTGCCAAGATCGATACCCAGAATCTTGCCCATTGCGATTCCCTTCTGTCTCTCCCTTGGCCCCTGGGGCGGGGAGCTTGTCTGCCCTTGTGCTGCCGCCGAGTCGCCGACGGAGCCTTCGTACATTGCGATTGTTCCCGCGGTATCTGATTCTATACGCAATCTAAGTCTCTACACATTAGATTTTTTGTTCTCTCATGAGTGAGGAATCTTGAGCCACCCAGAGGGGGTGGTCACTCGCCGACAATCGAGCTTGTGGCGACGCATCGCCTGCGGGGAACGACGCCCATGGGTGGGTGGGGCGGCACGGAACAGGGTCGTGCCACAAGAAGGGGTCCGCGGCAGCTCGCCTCGGACCCCGATACACGTGCACCGTCTGGCAGCACGAGTTCGCTACTCTTCCCCCTCTTCCTTCCCCGCCTTCCTGAGCTGGGAGAAGCCAACGAACGAGAGTACGGTCTGGGCGACCACGAAGAAGAAGTACATGGGGAAGAGAACCATCGCCACGGCGTAGAGGATGGCTCCCACCAAGGCGAAAGAGGGCTTGTGCATGAAGAGCCCGAGCCCGTTGAAGATGACCGCCACGGCAGTGGATGCCAGGTGGGGCATGACGAGGTAGGTCGCAATCGCGGCGCCGGCTCGATAGGCGGTCATCCCCGAGGAGCCCGCACCACCCCAGTAGTAGACGCTGTACAGGAGGTACAGCGCCCCCAACACGAACGAGATGAGCAGCAGTACGTTGAGCTTCTTCTTCATGACTTCGCTTCCTTCGATTGCGTGGTCTTGCGCCTTGACATGCTCCGCCGATGAGCCGTCGTAGCCCCTACGAGAGACTGAAGGTCTGGGTGGCCAGGGGCTCGTCGCTCGCAGAGACGTACTCCTTCACCTCGACCTCGATGTCCGAGGTGTCCTGTAACGCATACGGGATGCGCACCTTTATTGTCCCGCCAGGCTTGACCTTGTTTGACCAGTCGGCAGTATCGACCCCGTCGACGATGCCCGGCTCGCACTGTATGCCGTTCTGGTACACCTCCATTGACGCCACCGCCATCAGCGACTGCGCTTCGTCGGAGTTATTCGTGAAGCTGTAGTCGATGACCGCGGCAGGGTTGCCCTGGTAGTCGACGGCGGAGGTGCAGCCGTCGATTGTCACTTCGTAGTCGGACTTCGCCTTCTGAGCCTGGACGGGATCCGAGCCCGCGCCGTCGCCGCTCGACGACGGGGTGCCGGAGCAAGCCGCCAGCGGCAGGGCGACAAGCGTGGCAACGACAACTGCACAAACGGTCTTCTTGACGCTCATGTGTTCTCTCACCTTTCTCTTTGCTGGCTTCTGCCAGGACAAAGGAGATGGTAGGGGCGAGAGAACCCCCGTTCATTAGCTGTCAGCTAACTGTTCGCGAGCGGGCCACCCAGAGCCGCGCCGCCCGTGAGGGGCCGCTCCCCCTGCTCCCAGAGGAGATGGTCGCAGCAGGTCACGCCCATCCCGCGCTCGAGGCAGAAGGCAATGACCACATCCCGGCGGCGGTCGGGCCTGAGGGCGCTCAGGCCGCCGCGTTCCAGGGCGTCGCTCGCGTCCTCCACGCCCAGCCCCATCCCGAAGCAGACCTGGAGGAGCTTGTCACGCGTGGGGCTTCGCGACCCAGAGAGGATCTGATACGCGTAGGTGTGATTGAGGCCCGAGCGCCCCACGACCGCGCCACGCGAGAGCGAGCGCTCGCGCAGGGCGTCATCCGCCCAGCCGGCAAAGTTTCGGTCGTCAAGCGGCGCGCTTTCCAACGCGCGCCTGACGTCCGAACCGCAGTCCCTCAAGAAGCCCCACTCATCCATTGCACAACCCCTTTCGCGTGAAAGGGTAGGTGGCGCGACGCGGCGATTCATTAGCTGGCAGCTCATTGTTTCGCGGAAGGGCCACGTGGCGCGGGGGTGGGGAGCGGCCGCGCGGCCAGGCGCACCCAAGGCAGAGCAGCCTCCGCGCCACGCGCGACATTGCGCAAAGGGCCTAGACGAGACCGGCCGCCTGGGCAAGGATCTGTAGCGCGAGCATAATCGCAAAGCCTGCGAAAAGCTCCTCCGCCACACGAAGCAGCAGACGCCTCGGGAGCGCGCCCCGATCCAGACCCGCGTACTCCCCCACCCCTGCCACGGCGCAAGCGAGCTCGTAGGAGGGGAGGAGTATCCACCAGGCCATGAGCACGAGGTACGAGATGGCGGCAAGCGACTCCTGGGCAATCCCCACCTGCCGTCCCACCTGCTCTGGCATGCCAAGGAGACCCGCGGCGAACACCACGAGGAGGACCACCGCGAACACGAGCGCGACGGTCTTGCGCACGGAGCGAGGCGCACGAAGCAGCGCCAGAACGGTCGGGGCGAGCTCCATCCAGACGTGGAGCGAGTGGGGGGCGAGGCTCCGGTCGCCCTTGGGGCGCAGCTCGACGGCCGGCACGGCAGCGGGTCCCTCCCGATCATCCTGTCCCGCCGTGCCCGAACCTTCGACGCAGGAGCGCAACTCAGCCATGAGCTCTGCCGCAGACTGAGGGCGCGCGCTGGGCTCAAGCGACCGGGCACGGCCTATCAGCCCGACCACCTCCCCTGGCACGGCGGCGAGTCCCAACGCAGGATCGAAGCCCCTCTCGCCTGGCCAGGTAGCTGTGAGCATGTAGGCGAGCACGCTCGCCAGGGAGTACACGTCGGACCTAGCATCGGTCTGGGCGAAGCCGAACTGCTCTGGTGCGGCAAAGCCCCAGGTGCCCAGGAGCGTCGTGTCTCGCCCCGCCTCGTCCGAGCGCAGGCGCGCGATGCCCAGGTCTATGAGGTGGGCGCATCCCCCGCCATCCACGATGACGTTCTTTGGCGTGATGTCGCGGTGTATGATGCCATGCTCGTGGAGCGCCTGTGCGGCGGAGCAGATTCCGTCCATGAGCCGCACCGCCCGCGGCAGGGAGAGCGGTCCCTCCCGCGTCACGAGGCCCTCGAGAGACTCCCCGTCCACGTACTCGAGCACCACGGCCAGGCGGTCAGGAAGGCGGTAGACGGTCTCCACTCGGGGAAGCCCCGGCTCGTCAACGCCCAGCAACGTGCCCCAGAGCCCAGGTGCGGCGAGTCCGCCAGCGAAGTACTTGCGCACGAAGAGGCCAGCCCCACCAAGGGTCACGAGCTCGGTCCTGAGCCCCTCTCGCTCGGAAAGCACCCGCTCGACCTTGTAGGCGTCGTCCAGCACAAGGGCGTGCAACACCTCTCCCTCGTCCACGCGTCAGCCCTCCGCAGGCAGGAGGGTCTCTTCCCCCATGCGGTAGAGCTCGTCGTCGCAGTCCTCGCGGCTGAGCCCGCGCTCGAGGCAGAAGATGACGATCGCGTCGCGCCGCCGGCGACTCCACAGCTCCGCATGCCCCGCCAGACGCAGTAGCCTCTGGGCCTCGTGCAGGGTGCAGCCCATGCCGAAGGCGAGCATCAGGGCCCTGTCGCGCCCGATGTGCCGCGTGCCTTGGAAGACCTGGTAGCCAAAGGTGGCGTTGAGTCCGGCGGCGGCAATGGCCTGCGCGCGCCCGAGGCCCTTCCGCTCCAGGAGGTCGCGCAGGTACTCGGCGAGGTCGCGCCCCTCGAGGTCGGGCTCGACGGCGCTGAGATAGCCCTCTATCGAGGTGGACGCGAGCAGGCGCTCGAGGAGCTCCTCGGTCACGTGCTCGTGGCCGCAAGAATCGACCTCCGACCGCTCTTTGGCCATGCGCTTCCCTTCCCCGTTTCCCAGGAGAGACCATCATAGCCCCCACCTGGGACGCGAGCAGACTCCACCCGGGACGCGCGCGGCCCCGGGGATGCGGGCGCTTGCGCTAAGCTCGACTGCATGCCAGAAAACATCGTCGGACGAGAGAAGACCTCGTCCTCGGCCCTTGGGAGGCACCACATGAAGCTGCTCCTCGCCTCTGACATCCACGGTGCGGCAGACCGCTGCGCCCGCCTCATGGACGCCATCGATGCGGAGCGGCCCGACCGCGTGGTGCTCCTGGGAGACCTCCTCTACCACGGGCCCCGCAACGACCTGCCCGCCGACTACGCCCCCAAACGCGTCATCCAGATGCTCAACTCCATCGCGGACCAGGTCATAGCCGTGCGCGGCAACTGCGACGCCGAGGTGGACCAGATGGTCCTGGACTTCCCCTGCATGACCGACCACAACCTGCTCTGGGACCCTGCCGCCCCCAACCCCGTGACCGGCGGCATGGGTCGCACGCTCTTCCTCACGCACGGGCACGTCTGGGGCGCAGGCTTCCACAACTCCGTCGACCACCTGCCCCTGCTGCCCGATGGCGCGGCGCTCGTGTACGGGCACACGCACCGGAAGGTCAACGAGCCCGCGCCGGGCAACCCCGACATCTGGTGCTTCAACCCTGGCAGCGTGGGCATTCCCAAGGACGGCAGCAGCAGCTACGGCCTCTGGCTGGACGGGCGCCTCGAGCACCGCGAGCTCTAGGACGATGGGGCGGGTCCCTCCGCCATGCTGCCCCCGGCGCAGGGACCCCACCTCAGCTTGCCCCGACGCGATCCCATGTCCGAGCTAGTGCCTTGACCTCAGGTCGCGCTCCCACACGGCGACGCCCGCACAGGCAATGCCTCCGATTGGCCAGGGGAGCCAGAAGAATTCATTCGGCGACCCGTTGGCGCCGTTGAGGTCGATGGACGTGAACAACAGGACCAGCGCCAGCGCGGTCGCGGCGAGCATGATGATGGCGCAGATCGCCCCAACCCTGCGATTCCCGCGCCTTACCGCCAGCGCACGCTCGAGCCCCTCTCCCTCGAGCGCCTCCGCAATCTCGTCCTCGCTGAGCTCGTCCAAGGCGTCCTCGTTGTAGCTGGCAAGGTTCACGCGCTCGCCCATCACGAGGGAGTAGACCAGAGTCCCGACACCCGCCGCGACGCAGAGCAGCATGGAAGCCGCCCAGACGTTTGCGTCCCCCAGAAGCACCGGAAACAAGATCCCGAGGAGTATCGCCCCGACGCCTAGGGCGATGCCCCGCCCCATGAGGCCCCGCGCGTCGGCACGCTGCTCTGGGGTATAGAAGTCCTCCACGAAGGGATGCTCCTTCTGGAAGGCCGTGTGGGCCATCACGGTTGGCACGATAAGCGCCACGCCAAGGGCCACGAAGGCAAAGAGGGCCAGCGTCGAGAGCGCGCTTGGGTCTGCCAGGGCCCCTGCGGGGTTGACCCCGTCAAGGAGCGCACCCAGCGCCACGCCCACGATGATGGCCGAGACGCCCAGGGCCATGCGCCGGGCAAAGGAGCGCACGTGCTCGTCGTAGCCACATACGTCCGTGGCGGGTCCAGGCGAGACGAGCTCGGACCTCGGTGGTTCGACGTCCGTAAGGTCACCCTTCACGAGCTCGTCCAGGGTGCAGCCGAAGATGTCGCAGAGCTTGAGGAGCTTGTCCATCTCGGGGTAGGCCTTCTCGGCCTCCCACTTGGTCACCGACTGGCGGCTCACGCCCACCAGCATGGCAAGCTGCTCCTGGGTCATGTTGCGCGTGGCGCGCAGGTGCTGAAGGTTGTCTCGGAAGCTCATGGTGTTTCCCTCTGCCTTGCCGCCCGCGGCGGCCCCAACGTCTTCTGTGCCGGCACCTTCGAATCTATGGTAGCCGGGCGTCCCCGGCCACCAACCCGAGGCTGCATTTTAATTTTATGGAATGTCAGGGCACCGGACGGTTGCGGGCCGCAGCTCAGAGGTTGCAAAGACCCACCGGGAGGGTTGCCAGAGGGTCCATCTTGCCTCTCGCCACATGCAGGTGCAGAACGGCCCCGGTGGAGGTCTGGTTGTCGGATGGTCCATCTTGTCTTTCGCCACACAAAGAGGTCGAAATCCGCCAAAAAGTGTGGCAGAAGACAAGATGGATGCCTCCGCACGAAGAGGCGCGCGTCGAACTCGAAAATCACCATGGCCCCGCGCGGACGTCCTCGCGCCAAAGGGGCACGATGACGAGGGGCGGTTCCCGGGCGAGAGGGGCCGCGGCGCCACTCGCGACGACCACGCCAGGACTGCGCCATGGAGTGCCGACCACTGGCCCGCAAATGCCGGCTCGCGCGGCCAAGTCGCGAGCAAGACACGCCGCGCCCCTCTCGCCCGCCTGGTCTATCCTGATAGCGAAAAAATCGCGCCGGAACGGAGCCAGCATGCCCATCAACATCCCCGACGGCCTGCCTGCCAAGAAGGTCCTCCGCCAGGAGCGGATCTTTGCCCTAGAGGAGGAGGTCGCCGGGCAGCAGCAGATCCGCCCGCTCAACGTGGTGATCCTGAACCTCATGCCCACCAAGGTAGAGACCGAGACCCAGATCCTGCGCCTCATCAGCAAGTCGCCCCTGCAGGTAAGCTGCGACTTCATGCGCGTGAGCACGCACGAGTCCACCCATGTCTCGCAGGACCACCTGGTGAAGTTCTATGACTGCTTCGAGGCCTACGAGGACAAGAACTACGACGGCATGATCATCACCGGCGCACCGGTGGAGCAGCTTCCCTACGAGGCCGTCGACTACTGGGACGAGCTCTGCCGGATCATAGACTGGTCGCAGGGGCACGTGCTCAGCACCATGTACCTCTGCTGGGGCGCACTTGCCGGCCTCTGGCACCTCTACCGGATTCCCAAGAGGCAGCTTCCCGCCAAGCTCTTCGGCGTCTTTCCCCAGCGGCTCTGCGACGAGTACAGCTTCCTCACCAACGGCTTCGACGAGATGCACAACATGCCCCACTCGCGCCATGCCGCCATCGACGCAGGCGAGCTGGCCAACCACCCCGAGTTGCACGTGCTCAGCGAGGGTTTCTCCAGCGGACCCTCGCTCATCGCGACCCGCGACTTCCACGAGGTGTACGTAACCGGCCACTACGAGTACGGGCGCGACACCCTGAGCGACGAGTACTGGCGCGACTTCAAGCGCGGGCTTCCCATCCGCGTGCCCCAGAACTACTTCCCCGACGACGACCCCGAGCGGCAGCCCATCTTTACCTGGCGAGCCCATGCAAACCTGCTGTACCGCAACTGGCTCAACTGGGTGTACCAGATGACGCCCTACGACCGGGCGGACATTCCGGCACAAATCCGCACGCTCAAGGCGGACTCCGATGGCATGGTGGACAAGTTCGAGGCATAGGGCACGACAAGAGGTCCACCCAGAGCAGGACACGGCGGGCGAGAGGGCCGTGTGTCCGAGAACGCGGCCGCCCCGCGCGCCTACACCGCCTACACCATCTGGGCCTTGAGCCGCGCGGCCGCGGCGCGTGGGTCGTCAGCCTGCGCAATGGCCCTGCCCACGAGGACGCAGGAGGGGTCAGCAGCCACCACCTGGACTATGTTGTCGAGCCCGATGTGGCCGACCACTGCGCTCTGGGCGCTCGTCAGGCACTCGTTGAGGCCACGCAGCAGCTCCAGCGGGGCGAAGGTGCCCGCTTCCCCGACGTCCGAGACGGCACTGAGCTCGTGACCATCGGCCCCCAGCCCCGAGGGAACGACGAGCTCCCCCACGCCCAGCGCCTCGAGCTCCACGGCACGGCTGAGCGGACCCGCCATGCCAGCCAGGTCGCCCACCACGCACCGTCCCATCACCTCGGCCACCCGCAGCACCGCGTCGAAGGTCTGGTCGGAGGCAAGTCCCAGGACGCTCACCGCGTCCGCCCCGTAGTCAAAGCACTTCCGCGCGACGTAGCCACCGCTGTGGAAGACCTTCGCGTCGGCGAGCACAACCTTGTCCGGGAAGGCATGCTTCACGTGCCTCACCATCGAAAGCCCCTCCTCCACCAGGAGCGGATAGCCCACCTCGACCACGTCGACGTAGTCACGGGTGTCCAGGATGAGGTCGAGGCAGTCCTCCAACCTCAGCGCGTCCAACGTGAGCTGCAGCCTCATGGCAACCTCCCAGGCGATTCGTCGCAACAGGCCCAGCGTAGTCGAGGGTCACGGGGCAATCGTGAGCCTTTGGTGTGCTCGGGCCCTCTGGCGCCATTCGCGCCGCAGACGGCTGCCCCACATAGCCGTCAGGACGCATGGCTCCGATGTCTGCCCTGCAGCACGAGGCAACTTGGGCGATACTTAGGCACATGACTAAGACATTTGCCGAGCTCGGGCTAAACGAGCACATCCTCGCCGGCGTGGAGGAGCTGGGCTTCTCAACGCCGACTCCCGTGCAGGAGCAGGCCATCCCCGCCGTCCTCGCCGGGCGCGACGTGATCGCCTCCGCACAGACAGGCACGGGCAAGACCGCCGCCTTCGCATTGCCGGTCCTGCAGGTCATCGAGCCCCTCTCTCGCGCGGCACGGCAGAGCCGGGCAGCATCCGCCGCCCCCGGCGCAAAGCCGGCTGATGCGGGCGAGAGTGACGACGGCCCTTCGCAGGACGGGGCCACCAGGGCCACACAGGACGACGGACCCGAAGTCCTCGCGGACCGCGTGGAGGACGACTCCGTGCTCTCGGCACCCGTCAACAACGAGAGCGTAATCCAGGACGCCGACGCATCGGGCAAGCCCCGGCGCCGGCGTCGCAGGCATCACAAGAAGGCGGAAGGCGGCGACGCACCCGCAGACGATACGAAGGCGAACGCGGATGCCGCGCCCCAGACCAAGTCCGCTCCCGAGACGCAGGGCGACTCCCCCACAAAGCCCAAGCGCAAGCGCCGTCGCAGGAAGAAGCCTGCCTCGAAGCGCACGGACGCCCCCATGGACGACTCGCGCGAGAGGGACCCCGACGCCAGGCCCTTCGGACCCTTCGCCCTGGTGGTGACTCCCACCCGCGAGCTCGCGGCACAGATCGAGGACGTGGTGAGCGTCGTCTGCCGCAAGACCGGACAGAAGACCGTCGTTGTCATGGGTGGTGCCAAGTTCGAGCGCCAGATCCGTGAGCTCGAGCGCGGCTGCGACCTGCTCGTGGCGACCCCCGGCCGTCTCATCGACCTCATGGAGCACGAGCACGTGAGCCTGGCAGACGTCAAGGTCCTGGTGCTGGACGAGGCCGACCGCATGCTGGACATGGGTTTCTGGCCCAGCGTGCGCCGCATCGTCAAGGCCTGCCCCGCAGACCGGCAGACGCTGCTCTTCTCTGCAACCATCCCACCCAGCATCAAGGGCACCGTCGACGCCATGCTGCACGACCCCGCGAGCATCGAGATCGCCCGCGTGGGAGAGACTGCCGACACCGTGGAGGAACACCTCTGCCCCGTCTCGCAGGGGCAGAAGACCCTGCTTCTGGAAGCGTTGCTCAAGACTGGCGGGGCCGCAGGCGAGGTCCCCGAGCGCGTATTGGTCTTCTGTCGCACCAAGCACCGCAGCGACGACCTCGAGAAGTACCTCAAGCGCGCGAGCTTCAGCGTGGACGTCATGCACGCTGACCGCCCCCAGAAGGCCCGCGAGCGAGCACTCGAACGATTCCGCGAAGGTGCCTGCCAGGTGCTCGTGGCCACCGACGTCATGAGCCGCGGCATCGACGTGAGTGGAATCGACGCCGTGGTCAACTTCGACGTCCCCATGGACCCCGAGGACTACGTACACCGCATCGGCCGCACGGGCCGCGCCGGCGCCACGGGACACGCCTACACCTTCGTTGCGCCCGACGAGATCAGTCCCCTGCGCGAGATCGAGTACTTCACGCACGCGCTCGTCCCGGTATGGGACCTCGAGGGCTTCGACTACGACGAGACGCGCATCGTGCCCAATCCCGGCCGCTCCACCACCAAGGCGACGCGCACCATGTTCAGCGGCTCACGCAGCCGGGGGCGTGGCATCAGCTCCGGACGCTACGGCAGGCACTTCTAGACTTTGCGATAAGACGTACGAACATATCAATGACCTGCTTCCGAGGCGCGTTCGCAGTCGTGGACGTGCCTCTTCTCTCCCCTGGCGCCATGGTCACGCGCCACATCCCACATGCCCCATGCCGTCCGCGCCGCAATGCGGACTTCTCCCCTAATCGCCGCACGTCCCGTCGCCCGTGGTAGCAAGCTAGACATCACGAGGGGTTGCCTGGGGCGCCAGCACTCGACGCCTCGGGCGCGAGGAAGGGGGATCCCATGTACGAGAAGCTCTTCGAGGCGGGGCAGATAGGTGGCCTGAAGCTCAAGAACCGACTGGTCATGACACCCGTAGGCGTGGGCCTGGCCAACCTCGACGGCACGCCGAGCGACGAGATGATCGCCTACTACGAGGCGCGCGCCGCGGGCGGGGCGGGGCTCATCCTGCCCGAGATCTGCCGCGTCGACGACGTGACCGGCCCCGGCCTCCTGCGCCAGATATCCGCCACGCGCGACCGCAACGTCCCCGCGTTGGCGCGCCTCGCGGCGGCAATCCATCGCCATGGCGCGAAGACCATGATCCAGCTCCACCACCCCGGGCGCGAGACCTATAGCTCACTACTGGGCGGTGCCCCCGTGGTCAGCGCCTCGGCCATCCCCTGCAAGCGCTGCAAGCAGGAGACGCGCGCCCTCACCACCGACGAGGTCAGGCACATCATCCGGGAGTTCGTGGACGCCGCCGCGCGTGTCCAGCAGGCGGGCTTCGATGGCGTCGAGCTGCACTGCGCCCACGGCTACCTGCTTGAGCAGTTCCTCTCGCCCTACACCAACAAGCGCGAGGACGAGTACGGCGGGTCCTTCGAGAACCGCCTGCGCATGGTGCTCGAGATCATCTCGGGCATCCGCGAGCGCTGCGGGGAGGACTTCCCCCTGGGCTGCCGCCTCTCGGTCGAGGAGTTCCTCTCTGCCACGGGCGTCACCGAGGACTACATTCACATCCAGGACGGCGTGAGGATCGCCCAGGAGCTCCAGAAGGCCGGCGTCGACTTCATCGACGTCTCCTGCGGCATCTACGAGACCGGCATAACCTCCGTCGAGCCCGTCTCGTACGCCGAGGGCTGGAGGCACGACCTCATCGCCGCCGTGCGCAAGAACGTCTCGATCCCCGTCATAGCGGTGTCGAACTTCCGTGGCCCTGACGTCCCCGAGAGCTTCCTCGAGGAGGGGCTCATCGACTTCGCGGGCATGGGGCGCGCCTGGCTGGCGGACCCCGAATGGGGCCGCAAGGTCCAGGAGGGTCGCGTGGACGAGCTCCGCAAGTGCATCTCGTGCCTGCGCTGCTTCGAGAGCCTCGAGCAGAACGCCGAGGCGGCCATGCCGCTCGAGTGCGCCGTCAACCCGACCTGCGCGGCGGAGCTCCGTTGCGGCAGCCTCGAACCCGACGTCGAGCACCACCATCTCGTTGTGGTGGGGGCAGGTCCCGCCGGTATGTGTGCGGCAGAGACGGCTGCCACGCGAGGCTGCAGGGTCACGCTCCTGGAGGCAGCGCGCGAGCTGGGCGGCGACGTCGTCCTCGCGGCGGCGCCTCCCCTCAAGGAGAAGATGTCCTTCGTGCCCGAGTACTACGCCAAGGTCCTTCCCGACCTGGGCGTGGACATCCACCTGGGAGAGCGCGCGACCGTGGAATCCGTGCTCGCGCTCGAGCCCGACGCGGTGATACTCGCCACCGGCGGGAGCCCCATCGTGCCGCGCTCCATTCCCGGCCTCGACGGCCCCAACGTCGCCTGCGTGCCCGAGGTCCTCACCGGCAGGCGCGAGCTTGCCGGCAAGAGCGTCGTGGTCGTCGGCGCGGGCATGACCGGCATCGAGACCGCCGAATACGCAGCCGAGAAGGGCGCGGCCCACGTCGTCGTGGTGGACATGCTCGACTCCGTCGCGCCTGGCGTCAACCCCGTCAACGTGCTTGACGTCATGGGACGCCTGCGCAAGTACGGCGTGGAGTTCAGGCTGGGACAGAAGCTCGTCAGCGCGGACGCGCAGGGCCTGGCGCTCGAGTCGACGGCGGACGGAAGCGCCTCTCGCCTTGACTGCGACCTCGTCGTGCTCTCGCTGGGCAACCGCCCCAACACCGAACTGCGCGAGGGGCTCGAGGCAGCAGACGTCGAGGTGCGCGTCGTGGGGTCCGCCGTCAAGGACGGGAACATCTCACCCGCCACACACGGTGGCTATGCGGCGGCACGCGAGCTCTTCCTCCCACACCGGCCGCAAACCAGCTTCCATGCCCTGGACGAGGACGTGGCGAAGTTCGGCCAGCCCTCCATCATGGGTGACCAGCGCGGCATCTACATCGCCTTCACCACGACGCCCGAGGCCATCCGCCGCGTCCTGCCACCGGAGCTCACGCCCTTCAAGATGCCCGTCGTGGTCCTCTCGATCAACCACATCAATCGTCCCTCGTTCACGGACGACTACTACGAGGCGATCCTGGGCGTCTACTGCTACGCCGGCGAGCAGCTGGGCCAGTACACGCTCTCGCTGCTCCTGGGCGGCAACGGCCAGGAGATGGCCACGCAGCTCGGGCGCGACAACGGCTCCATGCCCAAGAAGATGGGGGCCGAGTTCGTGCTGCGCCGTGACGGCGACGTGGTGACGGCCGAGGTCAGCCGCAGGGGCTGTCAGGTCGCCAGCGTGCGCATGGAGCTCGGCGAGTACAACACGCCCCTCACGCACATGATCTTCCAGGGGCCCGGGGCGGGCGTCACCACCAAGGGATGCGGCTTCTACTACCACTTCGACCGCATGGTGAGACCCGAAGGCGGCGCCGAGCTGACCTCCGGGGCGCTCCTCGGGGCGCTCGTGCAGTACGACTACAAGGAGTGGACGCCGGGCTACGTCACCAAGCTCGAGCTTCGCTCGACTCCGGACGACCCCTGGGGCGAGCTGCCCGTCATCAGCGTCATAGGCGGTGGCCTCTCCACCCTGGACCTCACGGTCTGCGGCATGAGGCGCCTGGCCGACGTGGACGCCAAAGCGATCCTGCCCTACCTGCTCTCCGCCTGGTACGACCGCTCCGCGCTGGGCGAGTGCGGGCACATCTAGCGAGCGTGTCGGCCCCGTCACAGGTGATCGTCCTGCGACGGGGGTCATGGACGACGAAAAGGGAGTCCCCGCAGCCCAATCAGAGCTGCGGGGACTCCACCTTTGACACAGTGAGAGGGGCGCTCCTGCCGCGCCGGCAGCCCCGGGGAGGGGCGCGCCTACGCGCGGGCCGCCGCAGACGCGGCGCCTGAGGAAGCGTCCTCCGCGGCGCGGGCAGCGACGTGCTTGCAGCCGAGCTCGGACCACTCGGGCTCCTCGTCGGGCATGGAGCCGGCCTCGGTGGTGAAGAGCTCCTTCAGGCAGTTGTAGGCGACGATCAGGCCCAGGGCCATGAGCAGGACGGCAAAGACCAGCTGCAGGCCCTTGGTGGCCAGCACGTCCACCGTCATCCCCGCGGCAAGCGCTGTGACGCAGCCGTAGGCGCTCATAGCAAGTGAGGTGAAGGTGCTGCAGAGCAGGAAGGTAACGGGCAGGTAGAGCATCCAGCCCTTGCGGCCCGTGGCCTTGCAGAAGACGGCCAGGGTGATCATGGTCATGCCGCCCAGGAGCTGGTTGGAGGCGCCGAAGAGCGGCCAGATGTTGAGGTAGCCGCCAAAGGTGAGCGACAGGCCGATCGCCAGGGTCACGAAGGTGGCAAACCACACGTTGGTCACGACACGATATGCGAGGGATCCCTCCCCAGCCTCCTCGCCGGCGTCGTTGGTCTTGAGGAAGAACTCCTGGAACGAGGTACGGGCGATGCGGGCGACGGCGTCGAGCGAGGTCAGCGCCAATGCCGAGACGTTCATCGTCATGAAGACGGTGGCAAAGCTCGAGTTGATGCCAATCGCGGTCATGCCTCGCGCGACGCCGGCGGCAAAGATCTGGAAGGGCGTGCTCGCGGCGCCGGAGTTGAGGGCGCCGGTTCCTGCTGTGTTCATGTCGCTGAACATAATGGCGGCGACGACCACCGCCAGGACGCCCACGAAGGATTCGAGGACCATGGCGCCGAAGCCCACGGGCAGGGCGTCAGCCTCGTTAGAGACCTGCTTCGAGGAGGTTCCGGAGGACACCAGGCTGTGGAAGCCCGAGAGGGCGCCACAGGCGACCGAGACAAAGAGCACCGGGAAGAGGTAGTTGCCCTTGGCGGACAGGGCGTCCAGAGTCTGGGACGAGACGACCATGGGTGCCGTCATCGTGGCCTTGCCGCTCACGCCCAGGACCACGATGCCCACGACGGCACAGGCGATCATGGCCACCATCATGATGGTGGTGAGGTAGTCCCGGGGCTGCTTGAGGGTCTGGATGGGCATGGCGGAGGCGAACACCAAGTAGACCATGACCACGGCGATCCAGGCGTTGAGGCTCAAGTAGATCGGGAAGAGCATGCCGAGGAAGAACATCGCGGCGATGAGCAGGACGGCGAAGGCGAACTGCTTCCAGCCGGAAAGCTCGTACCTGCGGCACATCCAGCCGAAGAGGATGGCGACGAAGGTGAAGAGGATCGAGATGGTGCCGGCGGCGCCAGCGGGATAGGACCTCGCGACGTCCAGGACGCCGGCCTCGCCCACGCTCATCTTGAAGGTGCCGGCGACCATGGAGGTGAAGGCGGCGACGACGATGCAGCAGAAGAGGAAGCTGAAGAGCAGGAAGAGCCTGCGGCCGGTGCGGCCGATGTACTTCTCGATCAGCTGCCCCAGCGACTTCCCGTTGTTCTTGACGGAGGCGTAGAGGGCGCCGAAGTCATGGACGGCGCCAAAGAAGATGCCGCCGACCAGGACCCAGAGCAGCACCGGCAGCCAGCCGAACATCATGGCGACGATGGTGCCCGTGACGGGACCCGCGCCGCAGATGGACGAGAACTGGTGCGCGAAGACGGTGAAGCGCGAGGCGGGGGCGAAGTCGTGGCCGTCCTCCATGCGCACCGCGGGCGTCAGCGCGTCCTCGTCGACCCCCCAGGACTTCGCTAGCCAGCGGCCATACCCGATATAGCCAATGACCAGGACCACCGCAGCAACAACGATCACAAACAGTCCGTTCATAGTAGTTACAACCTCCCTCGCAGGGGTCGCGGCGACGCGTCGCCACTCGTGCCGGCGGGCCTCTCCCGCCCTGGCTGACGCCGCGGCTCCAGTGGGTTGGGCCGAGTCGGACCCCTTGGGGCCACTCCCTCCCCATCCGACGCCGCGGGTGTCTGGCCATGTTAGGGGCCGGATGAGAGGAGCGTGGGCTACGAGGCCCAAGGCGAAACTCGGACGTAACGGTATCCGTCCCCCGCTCGTAACCTTTTGGGGCCGGGGCATGGGACAGGTCGGCCCATGCCCAGCGAACTTGGTGCCTCAAGGCTGTCGGCCAGCAGGGGGCGGCGTGTCGGCCATAATGCAAGACGCGGGACCAAACGAGACGTATTCGCCCGCAGGCAGCGCAAGGACCGGAGGGACGCCCAGCATGAAGCAGCTCAGACCCTACCCCCAGGCAATCGTGAGCCGCAAGGCCGCCCGCTCCCTCAAGGCAGGTCACCCATGGGTGTTCGAAGGCGAGGTCCTGGAACTGCGTCCCTCTCCCCTGGACGGGCGTGAGGCCACGAACGGCTGTGCCATCGACCTCTTCGAGGAAAGAGGCACCTGGCAGGGAGTGGGGCTCCTCTCGCTCAAGAGCAAGATCCGCGTGCGCGTGGTGAGCCGCAACGCGAACGACCGGCTCGACGCCGCCTTCTGGTGGCGCAAGCTCCGCTGGGCGTGGGGGCACCGCAAGGCCACCATGGGATCGCGCGCCCTTGCCGGCTGCGAGCCGGACACCAACTGCTGTCGCCTGCTCTTCTCGGAGGCCGACGCCTTCCCCGGCCTCGTGGTGGACCGCTACGAGGACGTGCTCGTGGCGCAGGTGGGCACCGTGGGCATGGAGCTCCTGAGGCCCACCCTCTTCCCGCTCCTGGCCCTCGTCCTCGAGGAGGACGGCGTCCGCGTGCGCGGCATCTACGAGCGCTCCGACTCGCCCGCACGCCTGAAGGAGGGGCTCGAGCCCCGCAAGGGCTGGTACGACTTCTCGGCCCCGGGGGCCGTGGACCCGCTCGCGATCGAGGTGAGCGGCGGCGCGCTGGACGGTTGCCTGGCGCGGGAGCCCCAAGACGCGCGACTCGTGGTGCACGAGAACGGCCTGGCCTTCGACCTTGACATAGAGAACAGCCAGAAGACTGGCTTCTTCCTCGACCAGAAGTACAACCGCCGCGCCGTGAGGCAGGTCAGCGGGGGACGACGCGTGCTCGACTGCTTCTGTCACGTGGGGCCCTTCGGCCTCAACGCCGCCGCGGGTGGGGCGGAGTTCGTGCGCTGCGTGGACGTGAGCCAGACGGCCCTCGACCTGGCGGCGCAGAACGCGCGGCTGAACGGGCTCGACGTGAATGCGGACGGGACGCCGCGCATGGGGTTCACCCAGGCAGACGTCCTGGCGTACCTGCCCGAGCTCGCGCGCGACAAGGCACGGCTGCGCGCCGAGGGAGGTCCCTTCGACCTCGTCGTGCTGGACCCGCCCGCCTTCACCAAGAGCCGCAGGACCATCGACCACGCGATGCGCGGCTACCGCCAGATCAACCAGGATGCGATGCGGATGCTTCCGCGCGGCGGTTACCTGGCCACCTGCAGCTGCAGCCACTTCATGTCGCGAGAGCGCCTGGCGCAGGCGATCGCGGAGGCGGCACACGGGGCCGGGGTGCAGCTGCGCCAGGTCGAGGAGCGCCAGCAGGCACCGGACCACCCCATCCTCTGGGGCGTGCCCGAGACCCACTACCTGGACTTCTTCATCTTCCAGCTGGTGTAGGCGCGTCCCTCGCCCCTTTGCACCACTGCACCCGCGGCGCCCACGGGCCGGCGCACACGGCCCGCGTTGTCCACGCCCTTGCGCACGCGCCACGGACCAAGCACGCTCTTGCGCACACGAGACCCACGTGCCAACAGCGCAGACGCAGCTCCGGCTGTGCGTTGGTGCGTGCTCGACAAAAATCGTGTGCGCAACGGCGTGTGCGCTGCGACCTAGCGTGCGTTGATGCGTGCTCGACGTGACTCGATGTGCGCTGAAGCGTGCGCGGCAAGGCGAGGGGCGCGCGGAAGCGTGCCCGACACGCGATGCCAAGTCGGCCTACCCCTCGTCGCCGAAGTCCTCCTCGAGGATGGCCGAGAGCACGTCCGCGTCCAGGTTGCCGCCGCTTATCACCAGCGCGACGTTGCGGCCGCCCACGAGCTCCGCATGCTCTCGCACGGCAGCGACCACCATGGCGCTTCCCGGCTCGATGCTCAGCTGCTCGCGGCTCACCATGAACTTGAAGGCGGAGCGGATGGACCTCTCGCTCACTATGATCATCTGGTCGAGGAGGTCGGGCAGCATGTCGAAGGCAATCTGCCCCACGCCGCCCACGATCGCCTCGCAGACGGTCCTCCCCGAGGTCGGGTAGCGGTTGTAGCAGACTCCGTCGCGCAGGGACTGCAGCATGGCCGGGCAGGCGCTGGTCTGCACGCCCACGATGCGCACGTCGGGCCTCATGGCCTTCGCTATGGTGGCGATGCCGGTGATAAGCCCGCCACCGCCCACGGGCACGACGATGGTGTCGACCTCTGGGTTCTGCTCCAGGACCTCGAGCCCGATGGTCCCCTGGCCGCAGTACACGCGCGGGTCGTACTCATAGGGGTCCACGAAGAACATCTCGTTGCGGTCTATGTAGTTGATGCCCAGCGTGATGGAGTCGTCGTAATCCGAGCCCAGCATCATGGAGCGGGCGCCGTAGTAGCGTATGCGGTCGGTCTTGGAATGCGGCGTCCCCATGGGAACGACCACCATGCAGTCGCGGATTCCCAGCTCGCGGGCGGCATAGGCGACGGCAACGCCATGGTTGCCCGTCGAGACCGTGCCCACGCCGTGCCGGCGCTCGCGGTCGCTCAGCCGCGACATGGTGTTGTAGGCGCCACGAATCTTGAAGCTCTTGCCGATCTGCTGGCTCTCGAGCTTGAAGAAGTAGCGCGTGTCTCCTCCGTTGAGATAGACGGCCTCCTCCAGCGGGGTCCGACGCACGTGGTCGCGAATGTGCCCGTATGCCTCGCGTACGTCGTCCGCGTCGAACCACTTGCCCATGCCCATAAGCCCCTTCGCCCGGAATACAGACAAAGATACTTCACTATTGGATAAACAGCGAGAAAAACTGCAGTTACGTGGCGGACGAGCGGTCGCACGGGCAGGGCATGCGTGGCCTCATGCGCCCTAGACGACGTCCGTAAGCGGACGAGCCGGCTCCTGAGCCCGCGCGACCCTACTCGTCCGAGGCCACACCCCTCGCGGCACGCTGCTCCGCACGGCGGGCGCGGAAGAAGTCGCGAAGCAGCTGCGCACACTCACCCTGCAACACGCCACCCACCACCTCGAACTCGTGGTTCAGCCGTCCGTCGTGGCTCACGTCATAGAGCGTTCCCAGCGCGCCGCCCTTGGGGTCTGGGGCACCAAAGACGCAGCGGTCTATGCGGGAGTTGACCATGAGCCCCGCGCACATGAGGCAGGGCTCGAGCGTCACGTAGGCCGTGCAGCCCGTAAGCCGCCAGCGACCCAGCGCCTGCGACGCCTTCACCAGCGCGCTGAACTCGGCATGGGCCGATGGGTCATGGTCGAGCTCGCGCCGGTTGCGACCGCGTGCGACCACCCTTCCGTCGCAGACCACGACGGCGCCGATGGGCACCTCTCCCTCCTGCGCGGCAAGGCGGGCCTCCTCGATGGCCTCGCGCATGAAGGCCTCGTCGACCTCGCGCCGTCGCTCCGCTTCGGCCATCGTCCCCTAGCCTCCCCTCTTCTGCATGGGCTCATGCGCTAGGATATATCCGCGCACCCATTGGAGGGGTGGCAGAGTGGTTGATTGCAGCGGTCTTGAAAACCGTCGAGCGGTAACCCCGTTCCGAGGGTTCGAATCCCTCCCCCTCCGCCATGCGCATCAGCCAGGTCGCCCAGGTGCCTCCCGGTGCGATGGCGTCAGTCCCCTGCCTTACGGTCGCGTCGACATTGAACCCCCGCAATCCGACTTCGTTGCCCCGCGGACATCACATGCCGTCAGGACCACGTCCCAGGTCGAATGTGGGCGGGTCCGGGTATACTTGTCTGACAGGATACGAGCCGCGAGAAGGGAATCGCCATGACGCTCGCCATAATCATCATCGCACTCATCGTGGTGGTGGGAATCTGGTTCATCTCGATCTACAACGGCATCGTCCAGAAGAACAACCGCTGCGACAACGCGTGGGAGACCATCGACACGCAGCTCCAGCGCCGCAACGACCTGATCCCCAACCTGGTCGAGGTCGTCAAGGGCTATGCCAGCCACGAGTCCCAGACCCTCGAAGCCGTGATCAAGGCCCGCTCTGCCGTGAGCTCCGCCGTCACCCCCGAGGACAAGATGGCCGCCTCCAACCAGCTGACCCAGACCCTCGGACACCTCTTCGCCGTCGCGGAGTCCTACCCCGAGCTCAAGGCCAATGCCAACTTCCAACAGCTCCAGGGCGACCTGACCGACACCGAGAACCGCATCAGCTACGCGCGCCAGAGCTTCAACGACTGCGTGCTCGAGTACAACAACGCCGTCACCACCTTCCCCGGCAACATCGTCGCCGGGTCCAAGTTCCCGCGCCGCAAGGGCTTCGAGGCCGCCGACGCCTCCGTGCGCCAGGCGCCCCAGGTCAAGTTCTAGAGCCTTAGCCTCCTTCCCCCTCGCACGAGCGGAGCCCGGCCGGATCATCCCGACCGGGTTCCTTCTTTAGGCGAGAATGCCCCGCACCTCGCGTGGCGCGCAGTGCCAGCCCGGGGTTATGCCACGCCGGGGGCGTCGTCCGTCGTGCCCGCCGGCGTCTCGTCGGCATCTGCCGCTTCCGCCGGAGCGTCCTTCTCACGGGAGGCGTCCACGCGCTCGGGGTCGGCACCCTCGGCCGCCGCCGACGCCTCGCACTCGTGGCCAACCGCGGCGGACGTCCCTTCCCTTGTGGGCCCCGTCTCGGGGCGGACAGTTGCGACCCCCTCACCCCCGACCTCGTCCTTGTCCGTGGCGGGAGTGCCTGCGCGGTCGTCGCTCATGCCGTCGTTGACGGGCGTCGAGCCCTCCTCGATGGGCACGCCAGGATAGCGGTCCTCGGGGTCGTGCGTCAGCGTGCTGAAGCTGCCGTCGACGTAATAGATGTACCAGACGCTGCCCTCGTGCACGATGCGCTCGATCCTGGGGCCGCGCGTGAAGTCCACCTCCTCCTCGTCTCGGGACTCCGCCGCACGTTCGTGGTCGCGCTCGACCTCGTGGTCGCCGTTCCGCTCGTCGTCGTGGGCATTGCCTCCGCCACCATGCCCCACCTCGGCGTCGCTCCCCCAGCCGTTCTTGCCCTTGGGACGCGCCTCGGGGTGCTGGACCAGGTACTTGAGGGTGGCGACGACGGCGCGCGGGGCGTTGCCGTGGAAGGTGTCCCCACCGTCCTTGCAGAACTGGATGATCGTCTGGATGGACACGTAGTGGTAGTGGTCGTGGTGGGGAATCACGAAGCCACCGGCGGCCTCGTCGTAGTCGACGGAGTGGACCACGTTGCCATAGTTAATCTGGTCAAGCGGAACCAGAAGCGCGGCGTCGACGTCCTCGTAGCGGAAGCTCTCGCCCGGCTTGAGGGGCTCGAAGTGGCGCCCCATGTTGAGGTCGTACTCCGTGATCTTGATGTCAGGGTAGGCGGAGGAGGGGTCCTCGTAGACCACGCTCTCGGAGCCGTCTGCGTGGTGCAGGTGCCAGTGGTTGTTGTGGTGCTCGATGGATAGCACGCGCTTGGGGTCGTTCTTGTCCTGCTTGATGGGGGCGATGGGGCCCGCAGGCTTCGAGGCGCCCGCCTTGCCGCGCGAGCGGGGCGCGCCGTTCCCAGCCGCGCCACCCCGAGCGCCGCGACCCACGTGCGAGACATGCCCGCCATGGCTCCCCTCGAAGGTCCCTATCTTGATCTTGGGGAAGGCACGGGAGGGATCCTCGCGGCAGATGAACTCACTGCCGTCCTCCGTGTAGGCGTGGTAGTGGTCGTCATGCTTGAGGATGCGGACGATGGGCTGGCGGGCGAGCTCGTCCAGACTCACCACCCTCACGAGTATGCGTGGGGGTACAGTGCGCTCGGGTCCTCGTAGGTGACGAACTCCCGTCCGTCCGCGGTGAAGACGTGCCAGTGGTCCCCGTGCTTGACCACCTTCACGATCTGGTCTGAATCCACCTCGGGGGCGTCGATGAGGACCTCAGTGGTGTCGTCCGTGGCGAAGGACACGTCCGCCTTGCTCGCGGGGTCGTCTTGGCGCAGTACCCGAACCTGCTCCTGTGCCGCGGGCGCCTGCCGGCCACCCGACGCGGGAACGCCAAGCCCGCGACCACCCAGCGCCGCGACGACGGCCGCCGCGGCAATGGCACCGGCAAGGCCCAGGCCTGCCTTCCTTACGTTGTTCATAGGTACCCCCACCTTCTCTTGGCGAGCATCGCCACTGATAAAGCAAGCACTGCGATGAGCACGATCACGGATCCGGGCCTGAGGTTCTGGTGGTACGAGACCGCAAGGCCCGCATGGACGAAGGCGAGCGAGAGGGCTATAGAGAGGAGCAGCGTCCCCCTGTAGCTGCGTGCGAACTGCATGGCGCAGATGACGGGTATGACCATCAGCGACGAGACGATCAGCGAGCCGATGGTCTTTGCCGCCACGCTTACCGTGATGGCGACGAGGAACGAGAACGCCAGGTTGAGCGCCCGGCCGTCGATGCCCATGAGAGGGGCCGCGACGGGGTCGAAGGCGCTCAGGTAGAGGCGGTCGTAGATCAGGCGGTAGGTGACCAGCACCACAGCCGCCACGACGAGCACCAGCGCGAGCTCGAAGTCCCCGATGGTCACGATCGAGCCAAAGAGGTAGGAGCTGATGGCGTTGCTCCCGCCCGTGAGGCTCGTGAAGATGCCCGCGAGGCCGATGGCGGTCGCAAGCACGATCACGGTCGAGATCTCCTGGTAGGCCTTGAGGCGACTGCTGATGAGCTCGACCCCCCAAGGCTGCCACGACGCAGGCGACCACGGGGAACCAAGGAGCGGGTCGAAGCCCAGGCAGAGGCCTATGGCCACGCCGGCGAGCGAGGCGTGTGAGAGCGTGTCGCCCATCATCGAGAGCCTCTTGAGCAGAATTGGCAGGCCTATGAGCGGCAGGATCACGGCCAGGACGCTGCCCGCGAGGTAGGCGCGCCGCATGAACTCGTATTCGAACATCACGCGCCGACGTCTCCTTCCGACAACTGAACGACCTCCTCGATGCTGCCGTCCCTGAGCCTGATCACACGGTCGGCACGGCCCTCGAGCTCGTCCGGATGGTGGGTCACGACCAGCACTGCCTTGCCCGCGTCCGCCATGTCCCTCAGCACCTGGAAAAGCTCGTCCGAGAAGCTGGCGTCCACTCCGTTGGTCGGCTCGTCGAGGAGAATGAGACGGGCGTCCTTGAGAAGGGCGACGAGCAGCCCCACCCGCTGGAGCTGCCCACCCGAAAGCTGGTCGAGCGCCTTGTCGAGCGAGCCCTCCAGGCGCACTTGGGCCAGGAGCTCGCCGACGTCGGACTTGATTCCCAGTTGCCGGCAGTGGACCTGGAGGAGCTCGCGGACGGTCGTGGGAAAATGGCGGTAGCCACGCAAGGAGTCCTGCGAGACGTAGGCGACGCGCGGGTAGTGGCGGTGCGTCACGGGACGCTCGCCCAGGACGAGAAGCTCCCCCGCGTCAGGCGCAAGCTCGCCCAAGAGCAGCCTCATGAGCGTCGACTTGCCCGCTCCGTTCCTGCCCACCAGGGCGACCAGCTCGCCAGGGCGCAGGCTCAAGTCCAGGCCGGCTATGACGGGGACGCCCTCGTACGAGAACTCGAGCCCCCGCGCGCACCAGCTCACACATCAAACGACTCCGCCAGGGCGTCGAGGTTGCGCCTCATGAGCTCGACGTAGCCAAGCCCCATCTCCTCCTCGCTCAGGTTCTCCATGGTGTAGAGGGTCGAGGTGGTGGCGCCGGTGCTCCGCGCCAGGGTCTGCGCGACCTTGGGGGTCGCGCTCCCCTCGAAGAAGATGGTGTCGATGCCATGCTGCCTCACGAAGTCGGCGATGGTCGCAAGCTGGGCCGCGGACGGCTCGTCCTCGGGAGAGATGCCCGTCACGGCCACCTGCCGCAGGCCGTAGTCGTGCGCCAGGTAGTTGAACGCCGCGTGCGAGACCACGAAGTACCTCTCGCCCGCCTTGCCCTTGTCCAGGCGCTCCTGGAAACTTTGGTCGAGCTCGTGCAGCTCGTCGATGAGCCTCTGCGCGTTTGCCTGGTACGTGCCCGCCCCGTCGGGGTCCATCGCGCTCGCCCGGTCGCGGATGAGCTCGACCTCGTGCTGGGCGTTTCTCACGCTCAGCCAGGTGTGGGGGTTGACGCTCGAGCGATCGTCCCCGTCCGAGTCCTTGCCCCGAAGCAGCGTGAGGCCCTGCGAGAGGTCGAGGAAGCGACCGTCGTCACCCTCGGAGCCCCTGAGGTCGTCCATGAAGTCCTCCATGCCTGCTCCGTTGTAGATGACGAGGTCGGCCTCGCCCAGCTCGGCTCGGTCGCCAGCCTGAAGCTCGAAGTCGTGGGGCTCCTGGCTGCCCTTGATGATGGTCCGCACCTCCATGCGGTCTCCCACCACCTGGTGCGTGAGGTCTGCCACGGGATAGAAGCTCGCGTACACCACGGGCTTGTCGCCGCCCGAAGAGCTCCCCCTCATGTTTGCCCCCTCCGCACAACCCGTAAGGGCGAGCGCCATGGCCCCGGCGGCCAACAACGCGCCCGGGGAGAGGAACGGTGGCCCCCCCGATTGGGCACCTTGTCGAAATCGGTCCTTTTGGAGCGGGAGCGAGCGGCCCTACGCCCTGCGGCGGCGGCGGATCCTCATGGCGGCGCGGACGACGACGGTCCCCGCGACAAGCGCGTCGACCAGCGAGACGACCACCAGCACGAGGGAGGTCCCCTTGGTCTTGGCGGGACGGTCGAGCGTGGCCTCGCCCGCCGCGGCCGCCGCGTCGTTGTAGCCAAGGTTGGACGCGCGGGCGTTGAGCCAGGTGTAGAGCACGTCCTTGCTGGCCGCCCGCAGGCGCCGGCGGAAGTTTGGGGTGGTGGTGTCAAGGGCGAAGCCGCCATCGTCAAAGACGCCGTCCATGAAGAGGCTGCCGCCGGCACGAAGCATCTGGTCGGCGTTCATATAGGCGTGATGGTCGCTGTAGTCGGTTATCACGGAGCCGCGGAAGCCCCACTCGCCGCGCAGCACGCCATCGACGAGAGCCTCGCTGCCGCCCGCCCAGATGGCGCCGATGCGATTGTACGAGCTCATGACGCCCGTGCAGCCACCGTCCTCGACCGCCCTGCGGAAGGGCTCGAGGTAGAGCTCCCTCAGGGACTGCTCGCTCAGCCAGGTATAGAGGGAGTCGCGATAGGAGTCCTGCTCGTTCAGGGCGAGGTGCTTGAGGTAGGTGTAGGTCCCCGCCTGGCGCGCGCCCTCGATGGTACGGGCGGCCATGACGCCGGACACGAGGGGGTCCTCTGAGTAGTACTCGTAGTTCCGCCCGCCCAGGGGCGTGCGATGCAGGTTGCAGGCGGGGGCGTACCAGCCGTCGATGCCCAGCATCGCGCACTCCATGCCCACCGCCTGACCAAAGCGCCTTGACAGGGAGGGGTTCCATGTCTGTGCCAGCGTGGTGGGGTTGGGGAAGCCCACCCCCCAGCGGAGCTGGTTGAAGGAGGACGCCTGGGACGAGCCGTCGAGCTCCTTGCTGCGAGGCTTTCCTATCACGCCGAGCTCGGAGGTGTGGGAGTAGCCGTGCAGGACCAGCTGCTCCATCTGCCCCTGCGAGAGCTGTCCGAGCAGGGAGTCCCAGCGCTCGTCGTCGTAGTCCTCGCCCAGGGCGCGGCCCAGGGCGGTGAGCCTGCCGTGGCGCTCGAGCGCATAGAACCTCGCCTTGGCCTGCGAGGGCTGTTGGGTCATCTGGACCTCTCCGTCGTACCGGGAGTCCTGCGCGCGGGCCTGACCCGCGTCATAGCGGTTGAGGATGCGGACGGCGTCGGGCATGGTCCGGTCTACGTCACGGTTCTTGGGAAAGCTGCCCCTGAAGTCCGCCCGCGTGAGGAGTCTCAGCGGCGACCCCGTGCTGCTGCCGTCGATGGAGACGCCGGCCTCGGCCGAGCTGCCCGTGAAGCGGTTCGAGACCCGCGCCCCCGTCCTTGCGTCGTCTGGGTAGGGGTGGTCGTGCGGCAGCTCGTAGCTGACGCTCGCGTGCGCGCAGGTCGCGAGGGTGTGCGCGTCTCGCTTGAGCTCGATCCTGTAGCTCCCGCGCTCGAGCTCCCAGCCGGCAAAGCCGTTGCCATTGGCGTCATAGCAGTCGTAGCTCGCCAGGGACCGCACGTCGAAGCTCAGCGTGACGTCCTGGCTCTGGCCTGGCTGGAGCTCGTCGGTCTTCGCGAAGGCGACGAGCTGCGTCGACGGCTTCTCGATCCCGCCATGCTCGTAGGGTGGCGTGGCGTAGAGCTCGACCACGTCCTTGCCCGCCCGCGAGCCCGTGTTGGTGACGCGCACCACGGTAGTCACGCTTCCGTCTGGGTCAAGCTCCCCGCCCCTGAGGGGGTCGCGCGAGACCACCTGCCAGGAGAAGTCCGTGTAGCTCAGGCCGTGGCCGAAAGGGTATTGGACGACGCCGTCGTAGCCCTCCCCATGGCTGGTCCTCTCCCCCTCCCAGAAGCCCTCCGCGTCCGCCGTCTCGTACCAGCGGTAACCGACGTAGATGCCTTCGGCGTAGTCGACGAAGCGCACGGAGTCATAGGCCTCGCGGGTGCCCACGTTGCCGTTGAGCGTCCCGTCGGCCGGGTAGCAGCCCCCTGCGTCGAGGTAGTGGCCCTCGCCGTCCGCTCCCGCGTTGGCCCAGCTGGAGGATGTGGAGAAGTCGTACGCGTAGGTGTCCGTCGTGCGGCCGGATGGGTTCACGTCCCCCCAGAGGGCCCTCACCACGGCTCGCGCGCCCGTCGTCCCGGTGGCGCCCACCAGCATGCAGGCGTCCACCCCCTCGACGGACTCGACGACGCCGAGCTCCATGGGGTTGGTCGAGTTGACCAGCACGACGACGTTCTGGTAGTTGGCGGCGACGTAGCGGATGAGCGCCTCCTCCTCGGGGGAGGGCTCGAGATAGTGCCGGGCCATGCTCCGCTTGACGGGACCGCCCTTGGTGGTGACGCGGAACTGCTCGCGCGGGCAATCGATGCTCTCGCCGCTCACGCGACTCAGCACCACGATCGCGGTGGAGGAGTACTCCCTCGCCTCCTGGAGGAGCTCGGGGGTGTAGAGCCCCTCGTCCTCGACGCTCGGCTCGTAGAGCCGGCAGAACTCGTAGTCATGGGTGTTGAGCGACCCGTTTGAGAGAAAGGGCCTCTCGCCCTGGAAGTTACGGTACATCTTGGCGAGCGCCTCGTTGTAGGCGATGCCCTCGTCGGTCAGGGCCTGCAGGATGCCCTCGCACTCCCCCGCCACGCCACCCGAGCCCGAGCCGCCGCCCACCCACTGGGTCGAACCCCAGCCGAAGACGTTCACGCGGTCGACGTCGCGAGGGAGGGGAAGCACGTCTCCCCTGTTCTGCACGAGCACCAGGCCCTCGGCCTCGACCTCCTCCGAGAGCTTCTCATCGCGGGCCATCTGGGCCTCGACGCGGACGTCTGACACGTCGACCTCGTCGCTGCTCAGGTAGGAGTCGATCGTCTCGCCGAAGCGCACCGCAGCGACATTGGCGGCGACCACCAGGCCGATTCCCAGGCCGGCCGCCACGCGCAGGGCGATGCGGCACCTGCGTCCCGCATCGGGGGACAAGGATGCGCCACCGGGCCTTCCGAACGTGGGGAGGCGTGGAAAGGCGCGCGTCATCTCCGCCCGACCTCATCCTCGGGAGAGGCCGCAAGGAAGTGCTTGGCTTGCAGGGTCCTCACCTCGCGCCCCCTTCTCTGACTGCGGGTCCACCCCAGGAAGTATCCCACATCAGCTGGCTCGCGCGGCGTGCCCCTGGACGGGAATGGGCGACGGGACGGTGCGCGGGATGGCGCATGACCTTCCTGCGTGGTGATTGGCATTCGTGGGAGTTCTGGCAGCTCGACGCGTGTACAATGCTCAAGGCGCAGGCAGGTGGCCATTTCGACCCCGCCTTGTGACGAGAAGAAGCTACGAGAAGGGTCATTGATGAAACCTCGACCTCACAGTCGATGACCCCTCGGTGCGTCCTGGTTGGTCTCACCGCGGGGTACCCCCGGCGAAGGCGACGCGATCCACGGCGATGCGCGGCGACGGACCAACGAAGGAGCACGCATGATCTATCTGTCCCAAATGCTGGGCAACCCCGTTTACGACCTCGACGGTGAGAGGATTGGCAGGGTCAACGACCTCGGCATCGCCACCGGCGAGGTATTTCCCCGCGTGACCTCGCTCGCGGTCGAGGGGCCCGGCAAGACACCGTTCATGATCTCGTGGCGCAAGTACGTAGGCTCCTTCGACGACGACGAGGTGCGACTCAAGGTCGTCTCGACCGACATCCGCTTCTCGTACCTCCAACCCAACGAGGTCCTCATCGCCCGCGACCTGCTCAACAAGCAGATCGTCGACACGCGCGGCATGCGCGTCGTGCGCGTGAACGACCTCAAGCTCTCGGACACCAGCTCCTCTCAGCTGCGCCTCCTCGGCGCCGAGGTGGGCGTCCGGGGAATACTGAGGTCCCTCTCGCCCGCGTTCGAGCGCGCGTCCCTCAAGATCGCCCGCGTCTTCGGGAAGTCCATCCCCGAGCGCATCATCGCCTGGAACTACATGGACCTGGTGGAGAGGGACCTATCCAACGTGAAGCTGTCGGTCTCGCACAAGACGCTGGACGAGCTTCACCCCGCCGACGTCGCCGACATCATCGAGAGGCTCGACCCGCGCCTGCGCGGCCAGGTCTTCGCCCAACTCGACGACGAGCAGGCGGCGGACGCCATGGCCGAGCTCGACGACGACCAGATGGCAGCCGAGATCGTGGGCGACATGGAGGAAGCCACGGCGTCGCGCATGCTGTCGGAGATGGACCCCGACGACGCGGCCGAGCTCGTGAGCGAGCTCGACTACGACAAGGCAGAGAAGCTGCTTCGGCTCATGGGCGTACAGGAGCAGAAGGCCATCCGCCAGCTCCTGGGGTACCGCGAGGACACCGCCGGCCGCATCATGACCAGCGAGTTCGTCCTGGTGGACGAGACGGGCACCGTAGACGACGCCATCACGGCGCTTCGTGGTCTGGACGAGAACTTCGAGTCCGTCCGCTACGTCTACACCAAGGACGAGGAAGGCCGCCTCGCCGGCGCGGTGAGCCTGAACGACCTCATCGTCCATGGCGGCCAGACCGTGCTGTCGGACATCGCCGAGAGCGAGCTCGTCGTGGCGAGCCCCGACGACGACCAGGAGGACGTGGCCAAGGACATCGCGAAGTACAACCTCCTAGCCATGCCCGTCGTGGACGACGCGCGCAAGCTGCTGGGCATCGTCACGGTGGACGACGCGCTCGACGTCATGGAGGAGGAGCACGAGGAGGACCTGCAGATCGCCGGTGCGGCGAGTCGCGACGGGGACGGGTCGCGCGGTGGCCACGACCTCGTCTGGCTGCTCAGGAACGAGCTGTGGTTCGCCTTCTGGATGCTGGGCCTGGCGGCGCTCGCCCTGGTCGCGGGGACCAACGGGGCAAGCGACACGACCCTCCTACATGCGCTGGCGCTGCCCGTGGCCGTGATTGCCGCGAACGACTCCATAAGCTACGTCACCAACTTCTTCCTGGGCTACGACCCTGACGACGAGGACGCGCCGTCGCTTCTGGGCTTCACCATCAAGGGGCTCGGCCTGGGGCTTCTCTTCTCCGCGCTCGTCCTGCTCGTCGCCGGCGGCATCAAGGCGGCGCTCTTCGCGAGCGGCCTGGGCGCGTACGACCCGAGCTTCCACGGCTTCGCCTCCGCGGCCGTGAGCGTTATGGCGTCGTTCCTCTGCGCGCCGGCATACCTCACCATCCTGCGCGTGAGGGACGCCAAGAACCTCGAGACCTCGGGCCTCGCGCTCCAGGCAACGGCCATGGCCGTTGCGATCGTGGTGTACGCCGTCGCACTCGCATGCCTCCCCGGCGGGCTGGGGGCCTAGGGTGGCGACGGCACGACGGGCGGCGGGAGTCGACGCGGCGCCCTCGAGGGGGCAGCGGCTCCGCTCGACGCTCTCCGTGATGGGACCCGGCATCCTCACCGCCCTGGCGGGGATGGACGCGGGAGGCATCGCGACCTTCTCGTCCGAGGGCGCGCGCTACGGCTTTGGCATGCTCTGGTCCATCCCGCTCACCTGCCTGCTGCTTGTCGTGGTGCAGGAGACCGCCGCGCGCATGGCCTGCGTGACGGGCAAGGGCTTCGCCTCCCTCATCCGCGAGCAGTTTGGCATCCGCATCTCGACGGTCGCCATGCTGGCCGTCATCCTCTCGAACTTCTCCGTCACGGTGTCGGAATTCGCGGGCATCGCCTCGGGACTTCTGCTCTTCGGCATCCCGGTCTACGTCTCGGTGCCCGTGGCCGCCCTGGCGTCGTGGCTCCTGGCCATGTCTGGATCCTACCGCCACATCGAGAAGGTCCTCCTCACCATCTCCGCCGTCTTCGTCACCTACGTGATCACCGGCGTCGTGGTGGGACCCGACTGGGGCAAGGCGCTTGGCAGCACGGTCGTGCCGCAGATGTCGGGAGACCCCGCCTACATCTCGCTGCTGGTGGCAAGCATAGGCACCACGATCTCGCCCTACATGATCTTCATGGTCTCGAGCAACGTTGCCGAGAAGAACCTCGACGAGGGCGACATCCTTGGGCAGCGCGCCGACAACGTGTCCGGCGCGCTCGTCTCGCAGGCCATCGCCTGGTTCATTGTGCTCACGACCGCAAGCGTCCTCTTCCCCGCGGGCGTGGTGATTCAGGACGCTGCCGACGCGGCCCAGGCGTTGGTTCCGCTCGCGGGCAAGTACAGCGCCGTGCTCTTTGCCGCAGGCCTTGTGGGGGCGTCGTTCCTCGCCTCCTGCGTCATGCCCGGCATCACCGCGGGTGCCGTGTGCGAGGCCTTTGGATGGGAGAGGGGCACCGACCGCAGCTGGAAGGAGGCCCCCGCCTACCGCGGCATCCTGACGGCCATCGCCATCCTGAGCGCCGCCCTGGTGCTGCTCCCGGGAGCGAACCTCTTCGGCATCATGATGGCAGCACAGATCGTGAACGGCGTGCTCCTGCCCGTGCTCCTGGTATGCATGGTAAACATCGCAAGCGACCGCCACGTCATGGGTCGCTGGGCCAACGGGCGCATCTGGAACGCGCTAACCTGGTTCACCATCGTCGCCGTGGTGGTCCTCACGGTGATCATGTTCGCGCTCCAGGCGATGGGATACTAGGCTGTCGGGACGCGGAGGCGCCCTGGCCCGCGTACCCCGGGGACGGCCGATGGGTAGGCCGCAGGACGATCTTCCCGCGAAGGCCGAGGGCGCTTGGCCTACTTGCTCGCCTTGCGATACTCGTCCATGAAGGAGCCGAACATTCCGCCGGCCTTCTTCATCTGGCGGCCCACGGCTCGTGCGCCGTCCGCGCCCGTGTTCTTCCGCGAGGTCTTCTTTGCCCCTGGCTGGGTGGCCGTCGCCTTCTTGGGCTCCAACCCACCTTGCGCTGCCCCCTCCACGGACCTTCTGGCCTTGCCGATCGCGCGGCCAAGCGCGCTGGACCCCCTGTCAAGCGCCTGAGAGGCCGTCTCGTCGGCTCGTGCCGCGACCTTCCTTCCGGCGATCTGCGCCCTGGCGCTCGCCTCACCGGCCTTCGCCGCGGCACCACCGCTCAAAGAGAGCCGAGACGCAGCGTCGTCCACCACCATGTAGCCGCCTCGGTAGCCCCTGAGCATGGACGCGGGGACCTGAACCGAGCCCACGAGCGACTGGGCCACGCCGCCGTCTCCCACGGCAAAGCTCTGCACGCGACCGGTCCCGGCGTCGTAGGTCGCGTCACCCACGTAGCCCAGGACGCGACCTCGCTCCGTCTTGGCATCCATGCCCGCCCACATGACGCAGGAGTCCCATTCAAGGCCCAGCCTGCCACGGGCCCCGTCATCCAGCGCCAGCCCCGCGTCCTTCGTCAGGAATATGGCGTCCTCGCCCGACCGGAGCGAGTCAAGTGCCAGGAAGGCGTCGGGGCGCCTGACCATCCCCGCGATGTCGGGGCGCCTGACCATGTAGCCTACCAGGGACCTGCCGTCGGGGGAGAAGACCGCGGCATGCACCCTGCCGACCCTCCTGCGCCGAGGCTCGCCGCCCGCCTTGCGGGCAGGACGCAGCTCGTACACCTTCCTGCCCATGAGCTCCGAGATCCTGGCCATGCCCTTCTCCCCTCGATGGCTCCCGAACCGGCTGCCGGAACGTTCCGCGCGCCTCTCGCGCCGCGCGCACGAAACCAAGCGGGGCGGGCGACGTCAAAACGTCCGCCCGCCCCCAAACGCAGCGTTCGAAGGAGCGCTACCCCTCGTCCGTCGCATCGTCCTCGACGACCTCCACGTGGACCGCGGAGTCCGACGCCGTCGCCTCGGCGGCAGCGCTGACCTTGTCGGCGACGTCCGAGACCGTCTCCTGCACCTGCGTGGAAGCGTTGGTCACGGCCTCGGAGAGCGAGTCGCGCAGCTGGTCCATGCGCTCGCGGGCCAGGTCGACCTTGGCGCGCAGCTCGTCGGTGGTGGCGTCCATGCCCGGACGGACTCCGGCGATCTTGTCGTTGACCACGCGCGAGCCGCGCTCGTATGAGTCGACCGCGCTGTCCCACGCGTCATTCATGGCGTCGGCGGCCATGGCTCGGCTCTCCGCGCCGGGACGAGGCGCCATCAGGATTCCCGCCGCGAATCCGGCCGTCGCTCCCGCGAACAAGCCTGCCACGAATCCAAGTGCTCCCTTTGCGCTCATGTCTTCCTCCCGTCGTTTCCCAGCCAAGGCCGAGAGATCCTTCCCGTATGCGGAGACAGACCGCCCCTGCATGGTGACACCATCCTAGCCGACCTGGGGCTACCAGAAGCGCAAATGCCCGGAGGAGTGCGTCGCGGTCGGTGACCGCGTTTCCTACCAGGGGAGCTCGACCTCAACGTCCCCGCCATCCGTGACAGGCCCCGGCTCGTCGACCGTCTCGACGAAGGGGGCCTGCGACGAATCGAGGACGTCGCCTGCGTCCCCGGAACGCTCCTCATCGCTCGAGCCGAGGCTTTCCTGGGCCGACTGCCAGGCCTCGGGCGAGGCCTCCCGCTGGACGAAGTCAGGGCCGCGGCCCTCCCTGACCTTCCGGACAAAAGGGTCGTCGGGATCCACCGCCCAGCTTGGCAGCTGCGAGAGTTCCTCCGCACGGCTCGACTCGAGCGCGGCCGACTCGGCGGCCGCGCGGGCGCGTGCCTGGTCGGCGGCAGCCGCTGCGGCGGCCTCAGCGAGGGCCCTCCTCTGGGCGAGCTCGTCCTCGCGCTGGGCCAGGAGCTCGTCCCTTCTCTTCTCCACCTCGGCGTCAATCTCTTCCTGGACTTCGCGCTCGTATGCCTCGGCAGGCTCGTCGCCCAGGCTCTGGACCAGTCCGGTCAGGCCCTCGGCGATGGCGTCGACGTCAGGGCGCGGCCCCTCTCCCCCGCCAAAGGCCCAGTCCATGACCCAGACGGCGCTGGAGAGCGCGGCGCACACCAACACGTCGTCGGGGCAGGAGAGCTCGACGTCGTAGGTGCGCGCCTCTCCCGCGACGGGGTAGGTGCGGCCAGAAGAGACCTCCGCGGAGGCGGCGGAGCGCGAGAGCAGCTCCACCGTCACGTGCTCGAGGAGGTGGGCCAGCTCGGTGTTGCCCATGACCTCCTTAAAGGTCTCGCTCGCGTCCCCCAGGCAGGCATGCTCGACGATGTGAGGCATGAGCTTGTAGACGCGCGTGGTCCCCTGCAGGTCCTCGCTGGTCATGAGCGGAGCCTCGTCCGAGACGCGCACCCGGGCAACGAGGTTCTTGAGGCCGACCTCGACCCGCAGGATGTCTATGAGCTGTGCCATGGAGCTGCCTTTCCTAGGAACCGCATGCGTCCATACATTGTAGTCAAAGGCGAGGAGGACGCCCCGCGCGCAGGTTGGGACGGGAGCCTTGCAGGGCCTCGTCGGCGAGACGCCCCACGGCACCTGGTGGCGCGCCGCGCCTGCCACCTAGCCCTGCGGCTCGTCTCCGGTCGTTGGCTCCGGGGCCGTGACCCTGAGCAGGGCGATGCGGCGGCCGCGCACCGACTGCACCAGGAACCTGTAGCCATCGACCTCGAAGGCATCGCCCGGCTTGGGGAGGCCGTCGGCTATCTCGAGCACGAAGCCCGCGACCGTCTCGTACTCCTCGCGGTCCTCGATGGGCCAACCGAGCTCGATGGCGTCGTCGATGCTGAAGCGGCCGTCCACCAGCCACTCGCGCTCACCCAGCTGGGTGAGGTACTTGTTGTCGGGGTCGAACTCGTCCTCGATCTCGCCCACGACCTCCTCGACGATGTCCTCGATGGTTATGACGCCGGCCGTGCCGCCATACTCGTCGACCACGATGACCATCTGGTCGTGGCTGGTGCGCATCTCGGAGAGCAGGGGGATGATGTCCTTCGTGTCGGGCACGAAGTCGGCCCCACGCATGTAGCGGGCGATCATGTTGTCTCCCGCGTCCTCCTCGAGGACGGGGCCGAGGAGGTCCTTGATGTGCGCGATTCCCACCACGCGATCGACGTCCTCGTGATAGACGGGAACGCGGGAGTAGCCCGTGCGGCGCATGAGCTCGATCACGTCGCCCACCGTGGTCGAGTCCTCGACGGCCGTCATGTCCACGCGGGGCACCATAACCTCGCGGGCGATGGCGTCACCCAGCTCGAAGATCTCGTGGATCATGGACTTCTCTTCGTCCGTCAGGTCGTCCGCGTCGGTGACCATGTACTTGATCTCGTCCTCGCCCACGTTCTGCCGGTCGTCGGCGCTAGCGATGCCGAGGAGCGCGGCGAGGCCATTGGTGCTCGCCGCCGTGAGCGCGACGAGCGGACGGGCGATGACGGCGAAGCTCCTGAGAGGCCCGGCCACGCTCTTTGCCACGCCCTCGGCGTCGGCCATCGCGATGCGCTTGGGCACGAGCTCGCCCACCACGATGGAGATGTACGAGACCAGAAGGGTGATGAGCACGGTGGCGAGGACGTGGGCCAGGTCCATTGGGACGCCCCAGGACGCAAGCTGGCTCGCGAGGGGACCCGAGAGGCTCGTGGCCGCGAAGGCGGACGAAAAGAAGCCGACCAGCGTGATTCCCACCTGGATGACCGCGAGGAAGTCACCCGGATGCTCGCTCATCTGGGCCGCGCGCGCCGCCTTCTCGTCGCCCTCGTCCGCGTCATGGTCGAGTATGACCTTGCGTGCGGTCGAGAGGGCCATCTCGGCCATCGAGAAGTATCCGTTTACGAGTATGAGGAGCGTGGTGACAGTGACGCTTATGGCTATGTCCATGCGCGGATGCGCAACCTCCCTGTTCAGCTATGGTCCCCAGAAGGATACCAAAGGCCAGGTCGGTTACGTCGGCACGAGGATTTAGGCGGCACTTATGCGATAAAGCGCCATATCTCCCTGCCTCATCACGAGCTCGAAGCCCGGGGTGCCCTCGTTGACGGAGTCGATGCCCTTCCAGAGGTCATGGTCGTAGTTCCAGAGCATCGAGTAGGCCTTGTCCTCCTTGAGGTGCTCGAACCTGATGACGTAGCGCGCGCCGAGCTGGTTGACCGCCGCCCTCACCTCGGGGTCGTCGGCAACGTGATCGAGCCTCGCCCTCACCGTCGCCTCTGCCCCGCCATCCGCACCTATCCCCTCGCTGAGCTCCCTGAAGTAGACGCGCATGCCCGCGTCTCCGTACGCATAGGCGCTGCCGTCAAAGGGGTTGTTGATCACCAGGGCGTCCGCTCCCCCCTCGGCCTCGATCAGCTTCTGGCAGTTGCGGGCAAAGGCGCGCTCTCGCGTGGTGTAGAAGCCGTACTGCGAGTACGCCTCCTGGACCTGCAGCCTCGTCTGCTCGACCTGGGTCTCGATCCGTCCCGAACTCGGAAACGCGCTGAAGGTGAGGGTGGGAATCCTGACCCCGGGATAGAAGACGAGGATGGCGAGGGCGGCGAGGGTTCCCGACGTGAGGGCGGACGCGGTAAGGTGCGAACCATCCCCGACCCGCACCCCCAATGCGCGAGAGACGCCGGTGACGACCCAGTCCATGCCCAACGCCGCCAAAGGGACGGCGCACAGGGCGGCGACGGCGGCGACGCGAGGCGGATCCGAATACCAGAAGCCCGAGAGCAGCTGCTTCGCCAGGCCGCCCATGGTCGCGTTGCCAAAGACGATGCCCGCAGCCGCGACGTAGGACACCGACATCCAACGCAGTCTCCTGTTCCTCAGAGTCCAGACCAGACCCAGCAGCACGAGGAGCGCAAGAAGGGGCTGTCCCAGGTCGGGAACGAAGAAGGCCTGGTAGGCAAGGGTCGCGACGTTCACGAGGGCCTCCCAGGGAGAGATGCGATACCCCCAGAGCCCGAAGCCGACCACGTCGGACATGAACGGCGCCCGATTGAGCGCAAGCCAGACGAGACCACAGGCCACGACCCAGAGGGCTGCCACCAGCCCGGATGGCAACTCATGCAAGAGGACCCTCAGGACGCCGCCCGAAGAGACGATGCGCGCCGCGACGTAGGGAACCAGGATGACGGCGGCCACGAAGATCGCGTTTGGCTGCGTGAGGGCGAGCGCCACGCCGCCCACGAGGAAGAGTGCGAGCGCCCTGAGGCGCGCGGGGCGCTTCCACGCAGGCTCCACGAGAAGCATGAAGGCGACGACGCAGGGAAACACGAGGGAAAATCCCGCGAGGTTGGGGTAGATGGGGCCGAACTTCATGAAGTACCAGGGGAACGCCATGAAGCTCACCGTGGCGAGCGCGCCGGCGGCAAGGGGGCGGCGCTTGCCACGAAACGACCAGGCAAGGAAGACGAGGGTGCCCAGCGGCCACACGAAGGACGAGATGGTCACGTTCACCGCGTTGATCGCGACCGAGATCTCTGTGACTCCCATCTGCACCACCAGGGTGACGGCGGCATGCCAGCCTGCAGGATAGAAGCCCGGAAGAGCGTAGGGGTCGACGGAAAGGTCCTGGGAAAGCAGGTACGGACCCATCCTCAGAGACGAGAAGGACTGCGTCGAGACGAACGCCCTGATGCTGTTGATGTGGTGAGCCAGGTCCCTGCCCGTCATCACGGCGTTGGCGCTGGGAAGCATCCGCACGAACATGAACGTGGTGGCCACCAGGCCCATCGCGAGGTAGAGGGCGATCATTCCCCAGCCAATGCGGGGGAGGTCGGGCAGCCGGAACGAGCGGCCCAGGAGGGCAAGAACCGCGAGGAGGAGGGAGAGGGGGAGGAGGAGCGTCAGGGGTTGGGCCGCAACGCCCAACGTCCCATACAGGATGCCGGCGAGGGCGATGAGCCCAAAGGAAGGCAGGGGCGCCATGCACACGGACCAGCTCCGGGAAAGGCCGAGGGCCCGTCCCATGAGATAGCCCGGGACGAAGATGACGGCGCAGGACGCCAGGACGGCAGGGAAGAGCTCGCTCCACATGGTTCAACCAACCTAACGGCTCGCAGGGTTCCGTCAGACAAGAATAGACCAGACGCGCGGGACGGAGGCAGGCACCCGCCAAACCGCAAGCGCGAGGGGGTGCCGCCGCAAGGGCGACACCCCCATCCTGTGACCCGCGCGGCCCGCCTCGCCTGCCGCTACCTGCCCTCTGCGCGCCTCTCGGCATACTCTGCCGCGAGCTTGGCCTGCACGTCGTGGGGCACCTGCTCGTAGCCCGAGACCTCGAGCTCGAACTCGCCCGTCCCGCGCGAGAGCGAGCGCAGGCGCGTGGCGTAGTCGGTGACCTCGGCGTAGGGAATGGTCGCCTCGATGGTGGTCATGCCCTGCTCGCCCTGGCCGCTGGCGGCCGACATGCCCTCGACGCGGCCACGAGAGGCGGACACGTCACCCATGATCGAGCCGGCGTAGCTGTCGGGCACGGTGATGCTCATGTGGGCCATGGGCTCGAGCAGGACGGGCTCTGCCTGGCCTATCGCCTTCTGGAAGCCAATGCGCGCTGCCGTCTTGAAGGCCATCTCGTTGGAGTCGACAGGGTGGTAGGAACCGTCGTACACGGCAACGCGCACGTCGATGAGGGGGTATCCGGCAAGGACGCCGTCCACCATGGTCTCCTGCACGCCCTTGTCGATGGCGGGGATGAAGTTGCGCGGGATGTGCCCGCCCACGACCTCGTCCACGAACTCGTAGCCCGCTCCGGGGTTGGGCTCGACACGCAGCCAGCAGTCGCCGTACTGGCCGGCGCCGCCGGTCTGCTTCTTGTGACGACCCTGGGCGCTCGCGACGCGGCGGATGGTCTCGCGATAGGGGATGCGCAGCTTGACGGTGTGAGCCGTGACGCCCGCGCGCTCCTCGAGACGGTCGAGGAGGACGGAGACCTGCGCCTCTCCGATGGCGGAGATGACGGTCTGCCCGGTCTCCTCGTCGCGCTCGACGCTCAGCGTGGGATCGGCGGCCGCGCTCTTCTCCAGGAAGGCAAAGACCTTGCCCTCGCTCCCGCGCTCGTCCGGCTCGACGGCGATGCGATAGAGGGAGTTGGGGAAGCGGAAGGCGGCGGCCTCGACCTTCCCGGTGACCGAGAGGGTGTCGCCGGTCATTGCCTCGAGCTTGGGAACCACGCAGACGTCGCCCGCCGCGACCGACTTGACGTCGGTGGTCTCGCGGCCGCACATGCTGTAGAGGTGACCCAGCCGCTCGGTCTTGCGGGTGCGCGCGTTCATGAGCTCGATGCCGGGCGTGAGCGTGCCGGCCAGGACCTTGACGAAGGAGAGGCGCCCGTTCTGCTGGTCCTGCAGCGACTTGAACACGAAGGCGACGGGGCGATCGTCGTCGGGAGAGATGTCCAGCGTCTCCCCGTTGACCAGGGGCACGCGACCGAAGTCGGCCATGCTGGGGAACCACGCCGCCACGTCGTCCATGAGCGAGATGACGCCCTCCTCCTTGACGCAGGAGCCCGCGAAGACGGGGACGAAGATGCGCTGTGCGATGGCGGTGGCGAGAAGGGACTCGAGCAGCTCCTGGCTGATCTCGCCGCCCTCGAGGTAGGTCATCATGGCCTCGTCGTCCGCCTCGACGACGAGTTCGGTGAGCTGCGCGTGGGCCGCCTGGGCGGCCTCGAGGAACTCGGCGGGGACCTCCCCCACCACGGGCTTGCCGTCCACGAGGTGGCGTGACCTCATGTGCACGACGTCGATGATGCCCGCGAAGGCATCCCCAGACCCCATGGGGATGGTGACGGGGGCCAGGCGGTTGCCGAAGCGCTCCTGGGCCGTGAGCAGGGCGGTGTCCCAGTCCGCGTCGGAGCGGTCCAAGCGGTTGATGAAGAGCGCGCGGGCGAGCGAGAGCTCCTCGGCGGCGAACCAAAGGCGGGTAGTGATGGTGCCAGGGCCGCTCGCCGCGTCGACCATGAAGAGCGCCGTCTCAGCCGCGGCGAGAGCGCCATAGGCGTCGCCGACGAAGTCAGGATAGCAGGGGGCATCCAGGACGTTGATCCTTACGCCGTTCCACTCGACCGGCGCGATGGTGGTCGAGATGGAGAAGCCGCGGGCGCCCTCCTCGCTGTCGTAGTCAAGCGTGGGCTTAGTGCCGGCGTGGCCTCCCAGACGGGTCGTCTTGCCCGTCAGGTGAAGCATGGCCTCGGCCAGCATGGTCTTGCCCACGCCGCCTTGGCCCACGAGCGCGAGGTTCTTTACCCTCTCGTTAGACGAATCTGCCATGGTTCCTCCTCGAGCCGCAAGTCTGGCGGCGACGCCGAGGGGAAGAACGCGACGGCGAAGCCACCGTGCACCTATGGACGACAAGCGCCCGGCGAGGCCGCGCGCTGGCTACCACCATACCCATGGACGGCCAGCGCGCGAATCACTCGTCGGGCAGCGTGTGTGCATGCGCGGTGGGCGCAGGCACGGCGCAGCGTTGTCGGGAAAGACCCTACTCGATGACGGCCTCCTCGCGCGCGTCCTCCTCGGCTATGACCTTGGCCTTGAAGTCGACGCTCTGCTGCGACATCTCGTCCTCGTAGACCTTGCGACCCGTAGGATGCTCGGCAAGCCAGAGCTCGCGGGCCTTGGGCGCCCACTCCTCGGCGTAGGGGGTCACGCGGGCGCAGAGGTCCTCAGCGCTCTCAGGTGCCACGTACTCGCTGGTCTTGGCGTCGGACTCCTCCACGATCTTGGGAAGGATCTTGGGGTTCTCGAGCATGGGGCAGGGCTGGAGCATGTTGTCGTTCCAAGGCCAGTGCCGGCGGTAGGCCTGGAAGATGGGCTGCTGCAGGCACTCGAGCCAGCTGTGGTCGCGGATGTTCACGTTGGAGTAGTGGATGAAGACACAGGGCTCCACGTCGCCACGGGCGTTGACGTGGCAGTAGACGCGGCCTCCCGCGATGCAGCCGCCCACGTACTCGCCGTCGTTCTGGAAGTCCATGGCGAAGATGGGCTTGCCGCCCTCGACGCCGCGGATCTCGCGGATGCGGTGCAGCATGTACTCGCGCTGCTCGACGGTGGGCATGAGGTCGGCGTTGGCGCCCTCCCCCACCGGCATGTAGTGGAAGAACCAGGCCCAGCGGCAGCCCTTCTCGATGATGAGGTCGAAGAACTCGTCGCTCGAGACGCGCTCCGTGTTCTCGCGCGTGTAGGCGGTGGAGGTGCCGTAGAGCAGACCGTGCGCCTTCATGAGGTCGAAGGCGCGCATGACCTCCTCGAACGAACCGTCGCCACGGCGGCCGTCATTCACGCTGGGCTCGTAGCTCTCGAGCGAGACCGAGAACACGACGTTGCCCAGGCGCTGCACGTCCTCGCAGAACCTCTCGTCCACCAGCGAGGCGTTGGTGAAGATGTTGAAGAGGCAGTCGTTGTGCTTCTCGGCCAGCTTGAGCACGTCGGCCTTGCGCACCAGGGGCTCGCCGCCGGTGAGCATGAAGAGGTGGGTCCCCAGGTCCGACGCCTCGGTGACGAGGCGGTCCATCTCGTCGTAGCTCAGGTTGAGGCGGTTGCCGTAGTCTGCCGCCCAGCAGCCCACGCAGTGCTTGTTGCAGGCGCTCGTGGGGTCGAAGAGGATGATCCAGGGCACGTTGCACTGGTACTTCTCGGCGTTTGCCGTGGTGTTGCGCAGGCCGCGGAAGGCAGCCTCGTAGCCACCGTTGAGCACCGTCGTGCGCAGCACGTTGGGGTCGGTGGTGTCGATGACGTCAAAGAGCCAATTCTCCCACTTGGAGCCAGGGTAGAGGCCCTTGCGGATGCCGCGGGTGGCACCGGGGGAGGTGTCCTTCAGAAGCTTGCCCGCCATGTCGATGAGGTGCTCGACGTTCTTCTCCCGGTCTTCGCCCGATGCGCTCTTGATGATCCGGTCTATGGCGACGCCAAAGGCCTTGCGCTCTGCCGCGTGCGCGATCTTGGACTGCATGGCCACCCCTCCTCGTGAGTCGTTTTGACCCTAATTTAAAACTGGGGTCACTTTACTCTTCTTGGAAGACGATGGTGGACGAATTTTGAATAAAGTTCAATTGTATTGTCTACCGTAGCATTTACAGGCGAGAGGACCCGACGGCCGTCGTGGTCGCCGGCTCCTCGCTGAAATCGCCTTACGACTCGTGACGGGTCAGCCTACCAGCACCTGACCTTCTCGAGGTTGTCCTGGATGTGCTTGCAGCTGGCGTGGAACTTCTCCTGCTCGTCGGCGCTGAGCTCGAGGGGGAAGGTGGCCTCGACGCCGTCCTTGCCAATGACGCAGGGGATGGAGCTGTAATGGCCGCTCTCTCCGTAGACGTCCTCGAGCAGGGTGCCCGCGGGGGTGATGAGCTTGGAGTCCTGCACCACGGCCTTGACCAGCTCGGTCGCGGCGTTTGCCACGGAGTACTCGGTGCACTGCTTGCCGGCGTAGGTCACGTAGCCGCCCATGCGCGCGGCCTCCTCGATGGCGTCCTTGTCGAAGGAGAAGTGCTTGGGATCTGACTTCTCGAGCTCCGCCAGTGGCGTGGCGCCAAACGACACGTGCGACCAAGCGGCGAACTGACTCGCACCGTGCTCGCCGATCATCCAGCTGGTGATGGAGTTGGGGTTGTAGCCGGTGGCGTCCCAGAGGGCATGGCGGAAGCGTGCGGAGTCAAGTGCGGTGCCCGACCCCACGACCTGGCGCGGCTCGAGCTCGGCGAGCTTCCAGACCATGGTCGCGACGACGTCGCAGGGGTTGGCGATGGTGACGATGACGCCCTTGTAGCCCTTGATGCGCGGCGCCCACTTCTTGGTCTCCTCCGCGGTGCAGAAGAGCTCGCCGTCGCGGTTGCCAGCCGCCTGGGCGACGTGGCCTGCGGCGTTGACGATGACGTCGCAGCCCAGGAGCTCCTCGTAGTTCTCATGGCAGTTGTACACGCGCGCCTGGCGGGGGTAGAAGGGCATGGCGTCCTGGAGGTCGTTGACCTCGCAGGCGACCTTGCTCTCGATGGAGTCGACGCAATAGATCTCGGCGGCAAGTCCCTGGTAGAGAATGGCGTTTGCCACGTGCGCGCCAACGTGGCCCATTCCGATGATGCCGATCTTGGTAGGAGCTCCCATGAGGTCCCCCTTCTGTCGCGGTCGATTCGTGGTTCCCAGATTCTATCGCTCGATCGACGTGCGAGACCTGGCCGTACAATAGCCCGTACAAGTTGGTAACCAAGGCGAGGCAAGCGAGGCGGGAGAAGAGCGTGGGATTCAGGACCTACACCTGCCCCATATCCAGGCGCTGCGGTGGCTGCGAGTGGCTCGCCGTCCCCTACCCCATCCAGCTGAGGCGCAAGCAGGAGGCCATGGAGGAGCTCTTCTCGCCCGCCGTCGAGGAGGACGGCTGCGAGCTAGGGCGCGTCCATGGCATGGAGGAACCCCTGCGCTTCCGCCACAAGATGGCCTCTCCCTTCGCCCCAGGGGCGAAGGGGAGGGTCAGGTCCGGCTTCTACGAGGCAGGGAGCCATCGCATCGTGGCCTGTCACGACTGCCTGGTGGAGGACCCCTGCGGAAGGACGATGATCGACGACCTCGCACGGGCGGCGGAGCGGCTGCACATTCCCGCGTACCGCGAGGACCAAGGCACAGGAGTCCTGAGAAACGCCGTCGTACGCAGCGGGTACGCCACGGACGAGGTCCTCCTGACCATCGTCACCAACGGGTCCCAGCTCCCCCACGCGTCCAGGCTCGCCCGCATGCTCAAGGAGGCTCACCCCGAGCTCACGAGCATCGTCCAGAACGTCAACCAAAGGCGCACCAACGCCATACTGGGCCGCGACTGCGTTACCCTCCTGGGACCGGGCGTCATGCACGACAAGCTTTTGGGCTGTCGCTTCGAGGTGGGGCCGACCAGCTTCTACCAGACCAACCCCGCCCAGACCGAGGTGCTCTATAGCCTGGCCATCGACGCGGCGGAGCTTCGGGCCGGCGAGCGCATGCTCGACGCTTACTGTGGCACGGGCTCCATAGGCATCTGCGCCGCCCGTGCCACACAAGAAAACGGGCGAGACGTGCGCGTCGTGGGGGTGGAGCAGGTGGCGGGCGCCGTGGACTGCGCAAGGAGGAATGCGGGCGAGAACGGCCTCTCCGCCTCCTGTGACTTCGTCCGAGCCGACGCCACCAAGTACATGAGGCGCCTGCGGGAGCGTGGTGGCGAAGGCTTCGACGTAGTGATGATGGACCCGCCGCGCGCCGGATCAACCCCCGAGTTCATCGCCGCGGTCTGCGCCCTCGAGCCCCGGGCGGTGGTCTACGTGAGCTGCAACCCCCAGACGCAGCTCCGCGACCTGGGGGAGTTCCGCAGGCACGGCTGGCACGCGCGCAGAATCGAGCTCGTGGACATGTTCCCCCACACCAAGCACGTGGAGACCGTCTGTCTGCTGTCGCACGAAAGGTAGCCGCAAGGACCGGCGGAAAAGGTCCCGTGACGGGGTGCTCCACCGCGCCTCTCCCTAAGTCACTTTGCCTGAAAGTTAGCAAAGTCTTACTATTCTTGCTGCCAATGCAACCTTCGGAACAGGCGAGGTACGACGCATGGAGAAGATAGACATATCCGGCGTGCCGGAGACCATGGTCCAGACCCTTTACGCACGGGCAAAGGAGTCGCGACGCAAGAACGCCCTCATCCACGACGACAAGGCCGTCGAGATGGTCGACCGGATGGACTACGACTTCTCCTTCGCCGACAAGGACCTTGCGATGGGTGCCGGCGTGATTGCCCGCACGATGCTGCTCGACGACATGGTGGGCGAGTTCGTGGCCTCGAACCCGGATTGCACGGTCATCAACATCGCCTGCGGCATGGACATGCGCTTCTGGCGCATGGACAACGGCCGCATCCGCTGGCACGACATCGACCTGCCCGAGACCATCGACGTCCGGCGCCGCTTCGTCGAGGACACCGACCGCGTGAAGATGCATGCCTTCTCGGCCATGGACGAAGCATGGGCGGCCGAGGTTGGTCCCATCGACGGGCCGGTCCTCGTGATCGTCGAGGGGCTGACGATGTACCTCTCGGCCGAGGACGTGGCACGGATTCTCTCGATCGTGCGGGACCGCTACGCCCGCGCCACCCTCTTCGTCGAGTTTCTCAACCCTCGCTTCGTGGGCAAGGACGTGGAGAAGAGCATCTCCAAGAGCAACGCTCGCTTCACGTTTGGTGCGCGGAGCGGCGCGGAGCTGGTGGCCGGCATCGATGGCCTGCGCCACGTCGCCGACCGCAGCCTGAGCGAGAAGATGCCCCTCATCAACCCTGTCTACCGGCTGCTCATAAAGGTTCCGGCCATCGCGAACCTCTCGAACAAGATTGCCGTCATCCGCAGCTTCTGATCGCTTGATAGGTCCCCACTAGGCAGAGGGGGTGACGTGAACCCTCCTGCCGTCGGCGTCCAGGCTCACGCGACCGTCGGCGAGCAGCTGGATGACCTCGGGGTACAGCACGTGCTCGATCTGGTGGATGTGCGCCTCCAGCTCGTCCACGTCCCAACCCTCCTCGACCGCAAGGGCGCGCTGGGCAACGATCGGTCCGCAGTCGTAGCGCTCGTCGGCGAAGTGCACCGTGACGCCCGTCACCTTCACCCCGGCGTCGAAGGCGTCCTGGATGGCGTGGGCCCCCTTGAAGCTGGGCAGCAGCGCGGGATGGATGTTGACGACCCGGGATGGGAACGTCCGTAGTATGGGGTAGTGGACCATCCTCATGTAGCCCGCCATCACCACGTAGTCAACGTCGCGGCGGCGCAGCTCGGTGGCGATGACCTCGTCCGCAGTCAGGGGGTCGTCGTAGATCTCCTTCGAGAGGCTCAGGGTCTGGATGCCCACCGCCTCCGCCCTCTTGAGCCCCAGGGCTCCCGGACGAGAGGAGACCACGAGCTCGACGGTGGCATTCAGCGTCCCGTCGGCGATGCGGTCGATGATCGCCTGGAGGTTGGTGCCCGAGCCGGAGATGAGCACCCCCAGGCGCAGTGGCCGTCCCTCGCGCGCCATGGGAAGGCTCGCGGGCTCGGGGGTGGAGAACGTGAGGTCGTCGCTCATCGGTAGCTCACCTTTCCGCTGCCCGGCACGCACTCGCCCATCACGAACGACTCGAGCCCCTGGTAGGCCAGGGCGGCACGGACCATGGCCACGTCCTCGGGGGCGACGATCAGGCTCATGCCCACCCCCATGTTGAAGGTCTTGTAGGCCTCGTCCTGGGTGAGCCCCGCCGCGCGCACGCAGTAGTCGATCACGGGCGGGACGTCCCAGCCGGGCCCGTCCTCGCCGCCACGGTCGACGACCGCGTCGATGTCCGCGGGCAGGGCGCGGTTGAGGTTCTCTGTGATGCCACCGCCCGTGATGTGCGCCATGGCGTGGATGGGAGCCCCTACCTTGAGGGCTCTGACCAGCGCCCCCGCATAGATGGTGGTGGGACGCATGACCGCGTCCGCCAGGGACTCGCCGCCCAGCTCCTCGAGCGGGGCCTCCAGCTCCTCGATGCTCTTGCCCTCGATGGCAACCTTGCGAACCAGAGAGTAGCCGTTGGAGTGGATGCCCGAGCTGGGAAGTCCCAGGATCACGTCACCCACGCGCACCTTGTCGGGGCCGATCATCCTGGGACGGTCCACGACGCCCACCACGAAGCCCGCGAGGTCGTAGTCGTCGGGGGCCATGACACCCGGATGCTCGGCCATCTCTCCACCGACGAGGGCGCAACCGCTCATGCGGCAGCCCTCGGCGATGCCGCTCACCACCTGCGCCACGTGCTCCGCGCGCAGCTTCCCTATGGCGATGTAGTCGAGGAAGAAGAGGGGCTCCGCGCCGATGGGCACCACGTCGTCCACGCACATGGCGACGAGGTCCTGCCCCACGCTGTCGTGGCGCCCCAGGAGCTGTGCGATCGCGAGCTTGGTGCCCACGCCGTCGGTGCCCGAGACCAGGACGGGGTCCTCCATGTCCTTGAAGGACGCCATGGAGAAGCAGGAGCCAAACCCGCCCAGCCCACCGATGACCTCGGGCCTGCTGGTGGACGCCACCATCTCCTTGATGGCGTCGACGGCGCGCGCGCCCTCGTCCACGTCGACGCCGGCATCGGCGTAGCTCACGTGCCTCGTCTGGGCCTTCTCCATTGCTTCCCCTCTCATGGGTCTTCTCTTCGATGGTCGTGCGGGACAGGGACGCCGACGCGGGGGCTTCCACTATTCCTCGGGACCCCCGGGCCTGTAGCCCTCCATGAACTTCCCCTGGGCGAAGCTCTGAGGGATCCTCACGGGATACCAGCCGTCATAGCAGGCGCAGCACCAGCCGGTCGAGGGCACGCACTGCCTGAGTCCGGCAAGCGAGAGGAACGCCAGGCTGTCGGCCCCGATGAACTCCCTCACCTGCTCCACGCCCTTGCTGGCAGAGATGAGCTGGGACTGGACGTCGGTGTCGATGCCGTAGAAGCAGGGCCACCTCACCTCGGGGCAGTTGATGCGCACGTGGACCTCCCTGGCGCCCGCCTCCCTCAGCATCTGCACGATCTGCTTCGAGGTGGTGCCGCGCACGATGGAGTCGTCCACCATGACGACGCGCTTTCCCGCCACGTTGTCGCGCAGGGCGTTGAGCTTGAGGCGCACGCCCAGGCTGCGCTGCTCCTGGGTGGGCTGAATGAAGGTGCGCGCCACGTAGCGGTTCTTCACGAAGCCCTCGCCGAATGGTATGCCCAGCTCGCGCGCGAAGCCCTCCGCAGGCGGCAACCCGCTGTCGGGCACGCCTATGACCAGGTCCGCCTCGGCCGGTGCCTCGCGGGCGAGCTGCCGTCCCATGTCGAAGCGCATGGAGTACACCGACTTGCCTATCACCACCGAGTCGGGACGAGAGAAGTAGACCTCCTCGAAGATGCAGCTGGCCGGGACCCGTGCGGGGACGCCCCTCTCGCTCACCAGGCCGTCGTCCGAGACGCGGATGATCTCGCCGGGCGCGACCTCGCGCACGTAGTCGGCCCCGACGATGTCCAGGGCGCAGGTCTCGGAGGCGACGACCCAGCCGTCGTCTCCCAGCCGGCCCAGCACCAGGGGACGTATCCCGTTGGGGTCGCGGAAGGCGTAGAGCGCATTCTCGCGCACCAGCGCCATGGCGTAGCCGCCCTCGATCATGCCCATGGCCTTGGCAATGCCCTGGCGGAGGTGGCTCGTCTCCTTGGTGTAGTGGCCGATGAGCTTGGCGGCGACCTCTGAGTCGGTGTTCGAGCGGAAGGGCACGCCCAGCTCGACCAGGCTCGCGCGCAGGCTGTCCGAGTTCACGAGCGTGCCGTTGTGGGCGAGGGCGATGATGACCTCGCTGATGGTCGAGAGGTGCGGCTGCGCCGCCTCCCAGCTGCGCGCGCCGGAGGTCCCATAGCGGACGTGCCCTATGGCCACCTTGCCGCGCATGGCCGAGATGTCCGCGTCGGTGAACACGGCGTCCACGAGTCCGAGGTCCTTGCGGACCAAGACCGTGCTGCCGTCCCCCACGGCTATTCCCGCGGACTCCTGGCCGCGATGCTGCAGGGCGCGCAGGGCGAAGTAGGTGATGCGCGACACGTCACGCCCGGGGGCCCAGACGCCAAAGACGCCGCACTCCTCGTGAGGCGAATCTCCCTCCCCCAGTTCGTCGATGTCAAAGGCGGTCCGAGACGTCTCTCTCACTGGGCGGTCTCCTTGGGAAGGGGTCATGCCTGGGCTATTCCGTGGCTGCGAGGGCCGCCGCTGCCTCCGCCTTGGGGACGCAGACCAGAAGCGACCGGCCATAGCCATCGTAGTAGTTGCAGGTCGACATGGTCATGACGTGTTTCAGGCCCGAAATTATCCTTGCCGCATCGGGGCGGCTCGCCACGGCCTTCGCGAGGCGTTCGTTCAAGTAGGACCTCAGCTCCTCGTCCGAGTCGAACTTGGTCGTGCGCGCGGTCCCGTCGTCGGGCTGGGTGTAGTAGACGAAGAGCGGCTCAAGCTCGTAGCTCTGCTGCTCGGTGAGGTACCAGATGGTCGGCGTGGCGTCGAAGACCTCCTGGTCCTTGAGGAGGAAGAGCGAGTAGAACATCTGGCCGCTCTTGAGATGGTGGCCATAGAGCATGGTCTGGCCGTCGATCAGCCCGGGGGCCGTGTTCTCGTAGTCCATGAACACCTGTCCGCCCAGAGTGTACTGGCCCTCAGCCGTGTGGTGTAGGTAGTAGTCGTTGTCCGTGCCCTGGTAGACGGGGTAGTTGACCACCGTGTCGGGCACGTAGACCCAACCCACCACGTCCTTGTTGACCGCCTTGAGGCCAGCCCAGTCGACGTCGACCGGGGCCTTCGCGCTGCCGTCGTCCGAGGCAGACGTCGCGTCGCTCACGTTGGCGAAGGACGCGAGCCTGTCGTTGACCACGTCCTGCTCGTGGTACTGCCAGCGGGAGTACCCCCAGAGGCCAGCAGCCACCAGGAGGAGCACGATGCCGACGGCGAGGAGGACGTTCGAGACGAGGAGGCGGCGCCTTCTCGAGCCCCTCTCCCCCGTCGTCTCGCCCTTCCTGGCGCGACGCTCGGGGTCGGCGGGGTTGCGCTCGATGACAGGCTCTATGGGGAGCGGCGCATGCACGCCCTGACCCAGTCCCCCCTCCCGACGAGGGGCGTCGTCCCTTCTCATGTGCTTCCCTGGCACGCGGTCTCCTCTCGTCTTCCGGGCGGGGCTAGGCCTCCGCCATCTGGCGCTTAAACTCCACCAGCTTGTTCGCGTACTCGGGCATGGACGCGCCCAGGATCTGGGTCGCGTAGATGGCCGCGTTCTTCGACCCGCCGATCGCCACGCAGGCGACGGGCACCCCGGAGGGCATCTGGACCATGGAGAGGAGCGAGTCCATCCCCCCCAGGTCGCTCGTCCTCATGGGCACACCCACGATGGGCAGCGGCGTGTAGGCCGCGACGACCCCACCCAGGTGGGCCGCCTTGCCTGCGGCGGCGATGATCACCTTGATGCCGCGTGCTGCCGCGGCAGACGCCCATTCGCGCACCTTCGCCGGGGCCCGGTGGGCCGAGGCGACGACGAGCTCGTAGGGCACGCCAAACTCCTCGAGCTGCCTGGTGCACGCCTCCATGGACGGAAGGTCCGACTTCGAGCCCATGATGATTCCCACCAACGGTGCCTGCTGCTCGCCTGACATGAGGTCTCCCCTCGTCTGTGCCCGTGCAATCGTGCCTTCCCAGTATACGTTGGCGGGAGCGCCCGCTCCTCGGCGCGCACACTCTGGCTACAAGCGCGGCGCACCCCGTGCCGATGGTCTATCGTGTCCTGCAGCATCGGTCCATCAGTCCATGTGAGAGGAACCACCATGACCAACGCAAGCGAAATCAGGCTGTACCGGCGCGAGGGGCACTACATACCGCGTGTGGCGGCCGTCCATGACCTCTGCGGCTACGGGAAGTGCTCCCTGGCAGTGGCCATCCCCGTGCTCTCTGCCGCCGGATGCGACGTGTGTCCTGTCCCCACCTCGCTCTTCTCGGCAAACACCAAATTCCCCGTCTTCCACATGCACGACACCACCGACATGCTTGAGCCCTACCTCGACGCCTGGGTGCAGGAGGGCGTCGAGCTCGACGCCGTGTACTCCGGCTTCCTGGGTTCCGCCGGACAGGTGGGCGCCATCCAGCGCCTCTATCGCGAGCACCCGCGCGCCTTGCGCGTCGTCGACCCGGTCATGGGTGACGAGGGCGCCAAGTACCCCACCTACACCGACGAGATGTGCGAGGCCATGGGCGCCCTCGTCGACGGGGCGGACCTTCTCACCCCCAACCTCACCGAGGCCTCCATCCTCACCGGCATCACCTACCAGGGGCACGACGTTTCCGACGACTTCGTGAGGCAGAACCTCGAGGCGCTCGTGGGCATGGGCGCCAAGGCCGTCGTCCTCAAGGGGGTCATCCGCGGGGACGGACTCATCCGAAACTACGTCTGTGGGGACGACCTCGACGTATGCGAGGTCAAGGCCGAGCTGTTGCCCTACATGCTCCACGGCACGGGAGACCTCTATGCCTCGAGCCTGCTTGCCGCCGTCATGTGCGGAAGGTCCCTGCTCGAGGCGACGGAGTTCGCAGGCGAGCTCGTGCGCAAGGCCATGGTGGTGACGCGCTACCAGCCAGACTTCGAGATGCGCGGGGTCAACTTCGAGACCGTGCTGGGAGACGTCTGCACTCTCCTCAAAGGCTAGGCGAGAGAAGGCTAGGCGAAAGGCGTTTTGGTCATTGCGAAGGGGGACTGCGGAGCACGAGCTCCGCAGTCCCCCTGGCCGTTCGGGCATGTGCGAATCCGCTATGCCGCGGATTTGGTCTGCTCCGCGTCGCCCGTGGATGACGAGGCGGACGAGCCATCGCCCTTCTCGGAGGAGTCCGGGTTCGCCTTGGTGGAGTCCACGCTGGCCGAATCGGAACCCGTGCCCTTGTCCTCGTCGCCCAGGACGACGCCCAGAATCGACGAGGGCGTGAAGCTCGTCGTCACGTTCTTCCTGAGCTCCTCCTGCATCGCCGTGTCCACGCCGGTGATGGTGCAGTTGAAGCGCACCCCCGTGTCGGTGGTGGACTTGGTCCAGATGAAGGTCATGAGCGTCTTGATCTCTCCCGTGGGTTGCAGGAAGCCGAAGAACGAGGAGGTCTGGAACTTGCCGTTGGCGCCGACATGCACGTTGACGCGATAGACCACGGTGTCGATGTTGGGGTTGAGGAGCGCGTTGACAGAGAAGGCCGTGGCCTGGATCTGGGAGCCGGCGAAGGCCTCGAGCGCGTCCTCGGACGAGGTGTCGGTGACGGTCACCTCGACACGATGCGTGTTCTCGTCCGCCTCCTGGACGGAGTACTTCTCGGGGAACTGCGTGAAGCCGTTGCCCCACTCCACGCCACCCTTGAGGGCGGAGGCGACGGTGGTGATGTTGACGTTCTCCGCGAGGTTCGCGGTGCTGGCACGGCGGATGAGGCCTGCGGCGACCTGCAGCGCCACGACGATGACGAGGAAGACCAGGACGAAGGTCACGGCGGTACGCGTGATGACCTTCTCCACGTTGGAGCCGGAGGGGTCGGCGCCGGCGAGCGGGTCGACGTCCACCCCGTGGCCGAACTCCTTGCGATGGCGCCTCTGGCGCGCGGCGGTCTCCTCGTTGGTGTGGCCCGTCTCGTCGACGGTGGCAAAGAGCCTCTCGGCTTGCTCGGCCGTGAGGGCACCCTTCTGGATGCGCGCCCCTTCTCGTTTCCTTGCCATGGAGATTCTCCCTGCCACTCGCATCAACAACAAAAAGAGCCAGTCAAGCTAAGTATAGGCAAGCTCCGCCTACTCCGCGCCGTCCTCGGGCTGCATGGCGAGGCGGTGCCCCACCGCGTCGCAGATGAGGGCGCCGACCACCGTCTTCGCGTCCTCTATGCGACCGTCCAGGACGGCGTCCACCAGCTCGCCGAGGTCGACCAGGTCAACGTTTATGAACTCGTCGGCGTCCGGGTCAGACGCGCCGAAGCTGAGGCCTGTCGCCATGTAGATGTGAATGAGCTCGTCGGCGAAGCCGTCGGAGGAGGCTATGGTGGTGAGGAACGCCATGTTGCGCGCCCTCATCCCCGTCTCCTCGAGAAGCTCGCGCTCGGCGCAGTCCAGGGGGTCCTCGCCCGGGTCGAGCTTGCCGGCGGGGACCTCGACCGTAACGCGTCCCAACGCCGTGCGGTACTGGCGGACCAGACAGATTCGCCCGTCATCGGTCAGCGCGACGATGGCGACCGCTCCGGGATGGCGCACCACGTCGCGCAGGGCCTGGCGCCCGTCGGGCAGCCTGACCTGCAGCCTCGACACGTCGAAGATGCGCCCCTGCCAGACCGTGTCCTCGCTCACCACTGCCTCGCGGAGGTCTCGGTCGCGCGGGTCGTCATCGCCCAGCACAAGGCCGCGACGCATCGGCTCCCCGGAGCTGTGGCCCGTCGTGGCACGCTGCCCGTCGTACACGAAGGCCTGGGTCGCGTCGCGCATGCCACCGATGGCTTCCTCGAGTCCCTGGCTCGCCTCGGCTCGCGACTCGTAGCTGGGTTCTTCCTCGCCGGAGTCCTGGGGGGCGACCTCCGTGTCGGGCTTTTTCTCTTTCACCTTGTGCACTCCGTTCAAGTCTGGCCTAGAGGCTCGTTCGTCCCTTGATGGCCTTGATTCCGATGTCGTGACGATAGGTCTTGCCCTCGAAGGAGATCCTGTCGCAGGCCTGGTAGGCGAGGTTGCGGGCGTCTTCGAAGCTCCCAGCCACCGCCGTCACGTCCAGGACGCGGCCGCCGTCGGTGACGATGCGGCCGCCGCCGTCGCGACGGGTGCCGGCGTGGTACACCGTGACCCCATCCAGGGTCTCGGCGTCCTCGATGCCACTGATGGGCTTACCCCTCTCGTAGCTGCCGGGGTATCCGGCGCTGGTGAGCACGACGGAGACCGCCCAGTCGTCCCCCCAGCCGATGTCCACGCGGTCCAGCGTTCCGTCGTCGCAGGCCAGGAAGGCCTCGACAAGGTCCCCCCTCATGCGAGGCAGAACCACCTGGGTCTCGGGGTCGCCGAAGCGCGCGTTGTACTCGAGCACCTTGGGACCGTCTTCGGTGAGCATGAAGCCGCCATAGAGGCAGCCGCTGTAGGTGATGCCGTCGCGGCGCAGCTGGTCGACCGTCGCCTGCATCATCTGGGTCATCTGCTCCAGCTCGCCGGGAAGGAGGATGGGCACGGGGGAGTAGACGCCCATGCCGCCCGTGTTGGGCCCCTTGTCCCCGTCCAGGGCGCGCTTGTGGTCCTGGGAGGTGGCAAGGGGAACGAGGGTGGTGCCGTCGGTCAGGGCGAGGAGCGAGCACTCGGGGCCCTGGAGGAGCTCCTCCACCACCACCGTCCGACCCGCCTCGCCAAAGCCGCCGGAGAAGCACTCGCGCACGCCGTCCAGGGCCTCGTCCACGTCCTGGGCGACGATGACGCCCTTGCCCGCGGCGAGCCCATCAGCCTTGACCACGCAAGGTCCGCCAAGCGACCGCACGTACGCAAGGCAGGAGGCCTCGTCGGTGAAGCTGCGCCAGGCCGCCGTCGGAACTCCGGCGCGGGCCATGACGTCCTTCGCGAACCTCTTCGACCCCTCCATCTGGGCCGCCCTGCCACTGGGGCCGAAGACCGGTATCCCGGCCGCCCTCACGGCATCCGCCACGCCCGCCACCAGGGGCGCCTCGGGACCTATGACCACGAGGCCTATGCCCTTGTCCGTGGCGAAGGAGGCCACCGCCGCAGGGTCGTCCTGGTCCAGCGTCACGGGCGTCGCGAGCTCGTCCATCCCGCCATTGCCCGGGGCGACCCAGATCCTCCCCGCGCGTGGGGACTCGGCGAGCTTCAGCAGGAGCGCATGCTCGCGACCGCCGGAGCCAAGGAGGAGGATGTCGAGCTTTCCGTCGGTCACGTTCATGTGCTGCCTCCCAAGGACTAGTCCTGCATGCAGAGTATTCCAGACGCCTCTCTCGCCGAAAGGAGCGAGGAAGGCATGTAGGCTATCCCGACCGCACCGATTCCCAGCTGGCAGGTGGTGCAGGGATTGGTGTTGAGCACCGCCGCGCGGTCGGAGACGAACTCGTTGGTATCAAGGGGCTTCTCTATGATGCTCAGGAGCCGTGGCACGCCGGCGCTGATCTCCACGTAGGTGAGGGGGCCCACGACCTGCGAGTACGAACTCATGGTCCGGGCCATGCTGCCTGCCAGGCGCTGGAGGTCGGTAGCGCGCATGACCTCGCGCGACTCTCCCCCGTCGGAGATGGCGAAGAGCCTTCGGGCGCCCATCGCGCGGACGCGCAGGGAGTCGGCGCGCCTGAGGAGACCGGGCTTGGGACGAAGCTTCGAGAGCGTTGGCCGCGCGTCGGGCGCGGGCACGACGAGGCAGCGCGCCGCCAAGGCGCCCTCACGCACGCGGGCGAGGGCCTCATCCGTGTCACAGCCCCCGTCACGGGAGGAGACGAGGCAGGCGAGCACCAGGGCGAGCTGCCCCGACGTCCCACAGGAGTCGACCACCTCGACCCTTGCGCCAGTCACTCGGGACGCGGCCTCCTGGGCAAGGGCGAAGGAGTCGCTCATCGCCGAAGAGGCATGGAGCGAGACGACGTCCTTCCAGCCCTCGGCAACCAGTCGATTGTAGGTGTCCACGTACTCGTCGAGAGAGGGCGCGAAGGTGTTGACCTGCCCGTGCGTGGACGAGATCTGGACATAGAAGTCAGAGGGGTCGAGGTCGACGCAGTCCCGGTAGTCCGTGCCGGCGATTCGCACGACCTGCGCCAGGGGAACGACTCCCGCCGCCTCGAAGACGGGCAGCGGGAGGTCGCAGAGGCTGTCGCAGACTATGGCGAAGGCCCGGTTGTCGCGGGGGTTCCTTGTCACGCGCCGGACTACCTCCAGCACCTGTCGATGGTCTGGTCGCGGTCGGGGCCGACGGTGATGATCGAGACTCGCACGCCTGCGAGCTGCTCGAGGAAGTCGATGTAGTCCTTTGCCTCGCGAGGGAGCTTGTAGAAGTCCCGCACGCCCGAGATGTCGCAGTTCCAGCCGGGAAGCGTCTCGTAGATGGGCTTCGCGTGGTAGAAGACGCTCTGATGCTCCGGAACCGTGGTGTAGCGCTTGCCGTCGCACTCGTAGGCGACGCAGACCTTGATCTGGTCCAGGCAGCCCAGTACGTCGAGCTTGGTGATGGCGAGGTCGGTGAGGCCGTTGACTCGGGCGGCGTAGTTGACGACGACGGAGTCGTACCAGCCACAGCGACGCTTGCGGCCAGTGGTGACGCCGTACTCGTGGCCAACTTCGCCCAGCTTGTCGCCGACCTCGTCGAAGAGCTCGGTCGGGAAGGGTCCGGATCCGACGCGGGTGAGGTACGCCTTGGCGATGCCAAGGACGCGCTTGATGTGGACGGGACCAACGCCAGAGCCCGTCACGGCTCCGCCCGCAGTGCAGTTCGAGGAGGTGACGAAGGGGTAGGTGCCATGGTCGATGTCGAGCATGGTGGCCTGGGCGCCCTCGAAGAGGATGTTCTTACCTGCCTCGATCTGCTCGTTGAGGAAGAGCGAGCTCTCCACAATGTAGGGCTTGATGCGCTCGGCGTAGGGAAGGTAGGTCTCGCAGATCTGTTCCACGGTGTAGGTGGGCAGCTCGTAGACCTTCTCGAGGATGGGATTGGTGTACTCGAGTGCGGCCTCGAGCTTCTCGCGGAAGATCTTCTCGTCCAGCATGTCCTGCACGCGCAGGCCGGTGCGGTTCATCTTGTCCATGTAGGTGGGTCCGACGCCGCGCTTCGTCGTGCCGATGAGGTTCTTGCCGAGCCTCTTCTCGTGGGCCCCGTCGAGGTCCTTGTGGTAGGGCATGACGATGTGGGCGTTGCCGCTGATCTTGAGGTCGTCGCAGGAGATGCCCTGGGCCTCGAGCATGTCGATCTCTCCCAGGAGGATCTCGGGGTCGACGATGCAGCCGTTGCCTATGACCGGGTAGGTGCCCTCGTACATGACCCCGGAGGGAACCTGGTGCAGGGCCAGCTTGTGGCCTCCGGCGATGACGGTGTGTCCGGCGTTGGCGCCACCAGCAAAGCGGCAGACCACGTCGTAGTCACCCGCGATGAGGTCGGTCACCTTGCCCTTGCCCTCGTCGCCCCACTGAGTTCCCACCAGCACTGATGCAGGCATTGCGTCTCCTTCTTGGGTTTCCGTGCTTACCGGCCAATTATACGGCAGCGGGGCGCGGACGCCCGCACCGCCCTGGGGACGGAGACGGGCCGCAGGATGTTCCGCCGCGCTGCCGCTAGCCCTCGTGATGCCTGTCCACCTCGACGAACTTGGTCGAGCCGGGCAGGAACATGAGCGGCACGATGTCCAGGGGTCCCGAGCGGTTCTTCGCGATGATGAACTCCGTGACGTTGAAGTCGGGGCGGTCGGGCCTCTCCGCCTCCTCCTCGGTCATGGAGCGGTCGAGCAGTATGACGATGTCGGCATCCTGCTCGATGGAGCCGGACTCGCGCAGGTCCGAGAGCTGGGGACGCTGCCCCTTTCGGTCGGTCACCTGACGGTTGAGCTGCGAGAGGGCCACGACCGGACACTCGAGGTCCTTGGCCATGATCTTGATGCCGCGCGACATCTCCGAGACCTCGGTGGCGCGGGAGTCGGCACGCTGGCGTCCCGAGGGGGGCGAGAGGAGCTGCAGGTAGTCCACCAGCACGATGCCGTTCTCCTTGCCCTTGAGCATGCGGCGGGCCTTGGCACGAATCTCGGTCACGGTGGTTCCCGGGGTGTCATCGATCATGATGTCCAGGCGCGAGAGGTCGCGCGTGGCCTCGAGGATCGTGGGCCACTGGTTGTCCTTGATGCGGGCGCCGCGGATGTCCGAGAGGGGGATCTTCGCATAGGCCGAGAGGAGCCTCTGCGCGATCTCGACCTTGCTCATCTCGAGCGAGAAGAAGGCGACCGAGGCGCCGTTGGCCGCGGCGTTGGTTGCCAGGTTGAGCGCGAAGGAGGTCTTTCCCACGCCTGGGCGCGCGCCGATGACGATCATCTGGCCCGCCCGGAGGCCCTGGAGCCTTCGGTCTATGCCGGGATACCCGGTGAGGACGCCCAGGGTGCCGTCGGGGTTGAGACAGGCTTCCCCAAGCTCGTTGTAGAGGTTGCCCATGACCTCCGAGAGGTCCGAGTAGCTGTCGCCTATCTCCCTGCTGGTCACGCCCAAAAGAAGGTTCTCGGCGGTATCCACGACCTCCTTGGTGTCCTCGGGAGCGTCGAAGGCAAGGGCGGTGATCCTCGCCGACGCCGCGATGATGGCGCGCAGGGTCGAGTCCCGGTGCAGGATCTCCGTATGGTGGCGCCAGCTCGCGAGCGAGAGGGAGTCCTCGTTGAGCTCGAGGAGGTAGGCCATGCCACCCACCTTGTCCAACTGTCCCGCGCTCTTGAGGTGATCCGCCATCGAGATGGGGTCCACGGGCTGGGCGCGGTCGAACATCTCGTTCATGGCGTGGAAGATTGCGCGGTGGGAGTAGAGGTAGAAGTCCTGTTCGTCCAAATCGACGAGGCACTCCTGGAGGACGTCCTGCGAGAGCAGCATGGCCGAGAGGACCGACTTCTCGGCGGCTCGGTCCTGCGGCATCGTCACGTCGGCGCGGGGCATCGAGGGATAGTCGTCGTACGTTGCGTCGGGCATGGCTTCTCCTAGCGTCGGCTGCGTGGGCATGGTAGCGCATCCAGACGCGGCCAGATATGTCAAACAGACCCGTCAACAGGGCATTGTTGATAGCTATTCCCCACTAGCGGGGCTTTCACCATTTTTCACAGTTTTCGACAAAATTGGGATTATTTTGCCAACGGAGTTTTCTACATCCACGCCCCCACCCTGCTTATTAGACAACCAGCATGACCATGTGCGACTTTGTGACATAGGTATGCGTAATAGATGAATAATTGCAGGTAGATGATTTGTCTCTTTGTTTCGTTTACAAAGAGGAGGGGTCCCGTGGCCTTCCGCCATGGGACCCCTCTTGTGGTTCATTTTGTGGCCAAAGGCCTCCGCTTGCGCCCACTAGCTGCGATTCGTGTTGATAACACCAGCTAGTGGGTGCTGGGCGGACCAGCGAGTCCTACTCGCCGGCCTCCTCGACCTGGACCTCCTCCTCGGCCTCGGCAGGCTCCTCGACGGGAGCCTCCTCGGTCACGCCGACGAGGACCGTCACGACGGCGTTGATCTCGCGGTAGAGGTTGATCTCGATCTGGTGCCTGCCGGCGGTCTTGATCGCGGCGCTGCGCACGAGGCGCTTGCGATCGACCTCTACGCCGAGCTGCTCCTTGATGGCGGCGACGATCTGGGTGCCGGTCACGGAGCCAAAGAGCTGGTCGTTCTCGCCGACCTTGGCGGCGACGGTGACGGACTTGCCGTCGAGCTGGGCCTTGGTCGCCTCTGCATCGCCGATGCGCTTCTCCTCGCGCTTCTCGATGTTGTGACGGCGCTCCTCAAGCTGCTTGATGTTGCCAGGGGTGGCAGGCTGGGCGATCTTGCTGGGGAACAGGAAGTTCTCCGCATAGCCCTGGGCGACCTCTACGATGTCGCCCTCTCCGCCCTTGCCCCTGAGCTCATCCAGAAGGATGACTTTCATGGGAACTCCTTTTGTTGGTCGGCCTAGGCCGACTCCCTGCATTGAGCCCTGCAGGCGCCTAACCCACGCTGGTGCGTCTTCGCGGAAGTCCGCGGAAGTTCGCGACGAGGTCGACGGCGCCGACGGCGCTCACGATTACAAACGACAGTTCGAGCCAGGCGGCCACCAGCACGGCGACTGCCTGGGTAGCGACACCAGCGTCCCTCCTCTTGAGTAAGCCCACGGCGACGGCGCAACCCTGCAGGAAGAGGACCACCCGCGCAGCGGCGAGGAGGTTTCTGCCAGCAAGGCCGATGCCCGCCGGAAGGCCGGTCAGCCGCGATGCGGCCACGCTCAGGGCGAGGCCGACCACGAAGGCCGGCAGGACCCAGAGGGGAGCGTCGAAGTTCGCCAGGGGCGTCCTCCGAGGCCTTAGCCCCCTACCGCGCAGCCACGCGTCCCTCCCGAGCTTCGAGGAGGCCGCGAGGAGGCCACCGCTCGCCAGGTAGGCGAGCGGCCAGTAGGTCCTGACGAGGAAGAGGGCGTGTCCGACCTCTTCCCGAAGCGCCAGGCTCTGCGAGCCGCCCGTTGCCGCGACTATGGAAGCCGCGTAGGCCTCCATGGGAGCGGTGACGCTCGTCCCCTGCGACGCCGCGACGGCGGCACTGGAACCCAGTGCGGCCGCAGCGGAGACGAGGACCAAGACACAGGCCCTCGATGCCGTGATGCCCGTCTCGTCCGCAAGGAGGACGAGCGCCAAGGCGCTGGCCAGCGCGGGCAGGGCAGTCACAAGACGAAGGGGGTCGTATACGGCAGCAGCAAGCGATGCCGCAGCGAGGGCGGCAAGAAAGGCGGGGAACGCCTTTCTCGTCCCTCCCTCTCCCGCAGCACCAGAGAGCCCGAAGGCCACGAGTGCAGCCGCGAGCGCCGTGCTGAGTACAGAGACCGCCCCTCCCAGAATCGCCCAGGAAAGCCCCTGTGAGGGCAGGTTCGCAAGAACCCGCCTCAGGTTGGGACCAACGCCCGGTCGCATCCCGTTGGAGGAGTCCAACAGGCCCTTGTCTGCCCGAGGGATGAAGCTATGGCTCGTCTCGCCCACGTGGTGTCGTCTTTGCTCGGACGGCCCGGTTAGCCGCGGTTACGCCCGCCGCGGCTGGAAACCACGGGGACGGAGTAGGGCAGAAGGGCCATCTCGCGGGCGCGCTTGATGGCGACCGCGATGTCGTGCTGATGCTGCGTGCAGGCGCCAGTGACGCGACGGGGCTTGATCTTGCCGCGGTCGGTCATGTACTTGCGAAGGAGCTGGACGTCCTTGTAGTCGATGAACTCGACGTTCTCCTTGCAGAACTGGCAAAACTTGCGACGCGGCTGGCGCTGTTCGACTTGCCTTTGCTTAGCCATGTCTTAATGCCTTTCTTTGGCGGCGGTGCCGCCCTAAGTGAAGCTAGAACGGGATGTCCTCGTCGTAAACGTCCGTCTGGGGCGGATTGGGCACGGCGGGACGAGGGGCCTGGGGCTGGACGGGAGCGGGTGCCTGGGCCGGAGCAGGGGCGGCATAGCTGGGCTGCGCCTGCTGGTACCCGCCCTGGGGCTGGTAGGAAGGCTGCTGCTGATAGCCGCCCTGGGGCTGGTACCCCTGGGATCCACCCTGCTGCTGGGCGTTCCTGGACGAGAGGAACTCGACCTCGTCCACCACCACCTCGATCTTGCTGCGCTTCTGGCCGTCGCGCTCCCACTGGCTCCAGCGAAGCTTGCCTTCAATGGCAACCTTCGAGCCCTTGGAGAGGAAACGGCTGAGCGGCTCGGCACGGTTGCCGAACACGACGCAATCGATGAAGTTGGGAACGTCCTCCCACTCGCCTTGGGCGTTGCGGCGCCGGTCGTTGACGGCGACACCGAAGGAGAGGATCTGCATCCCTCCCTGGGTGGCCCTCAGCTCCGGGTCACGCGTGAGGTTGCCGGAAATGTTCACCCTGTTGATGCTCACGTTGCTCACTGCCTCTCATTCGCAGGCGTGCTGCCTGCGCTTCCATGACTAGTCCCTGTCGCTGCGGCGCACGACCATGTGGCGCTTGACGGCATCGTTGATGCGCAGAACTCGGTCGAGCTCGGCGATCTGGGTGGGGTCTGCATGGAAGTTGATTAGGGTGTAGTCACCCTCAGTGAGGTTGTCAATCTCAAAGGCGAGCTTGCGCTTGCCCCAATCCTCGACGTTGTCGATGGTGCCGCCTGCCTCGGTAACAGCGACGTCAATACGCTTCATGACGCCAGCGCGAGTCTCCTCGGTGGCTGCGGGATCGACAAAGTACAGCAGTTCATAAGCCTTCATGTGGTCACCTCCTCTGGGCTAAACGGCTCCGGAACGTGAAGGTTGCATCCGGAGCAGGAAAGGTTCGGTTTGGAATCGTAACACAGGACTTGGGCCTGGCCTGCGTGTTTCCCCCCACACCCTCCGGCTCCCATACACTCCCCACATCAAGGATGTCCCTACTAGCTGGCAGCTGGCCCTCTCCCAACTGCCAGCGTGTGCAATGGGTGAGGGTCGCCTCGCAGGTAGGTCATGTCGTGGGAGGTGGCAGCAAGCGCCGGCAGGTCAGCTCTTCTCCACCAAATGGGCATACGCTCGAATGGAATGGGTGTTTTCTGCCGTTATTCGCCTGGCTCGACCTCGTCCCCCTGCAGTCTGATGCCAGCGACGCCGTCCTGTGTCGCATCGCCCCTAGGGCTAGGGGAGCTCAGATCTATGACCTCCACGCCAGCATCTTCCTCTGAGCCTTCCCTTCCGTCCTTGTCATCCGAGACGGAAGAACCCGGAACCTCCAGCTCCGAGGTCAAACCCGCCGCGGGCGCCGGCGTCGAACTTGAATCGCCCGGGACCGGGGAGGCCTCATCCCCTGGCATGAAATCTGACGAGGCGGCAGACGCGAGGGCGCAGGCGCCAGTGCCCGAAACGCCCTCGGGCGATGGCGCATCGGTAGAAGCCGTGGGCTCGATGGCGAGGTCCCCTGGCACCACGGGGGACACAACGGGCACAGCAGGCGGCACAGGGACATCAGGAAGCGGGTCAGAGCTGGACCCCCAGGAGGGGACGTCGAACTGACAAAGCCAGAGCGCGAGCATGTTGTATTCCATGAGGTTGACGAAGCTGTACGCAACGAGCACCAGGTAGACCATGACTATGATGGTGGGGAAGAAAAGCCCCGAGAAGGTCTGGTATCTGAGCATGACGTCCAGGGGGACGTCCACGCCTTCCGTGGCCCCGAACACGGAGAGGGCCGAAAAGGCAAACGCGACCGCCATTATCACGGTGAAGAGGGCGACCACGAACCAAATGACGGCGTCCATGAGGAAGACGGCGAGGATGATCCTTCCCAGCCCGACGGGGTCCCTGCGAATCATGTCGATGATGCGGTTGACCTGATAACCAGCCTTGAAGTCCTGATAGATGGCCGCTCTCAGGGCACAGAGCGAACAGATGACGCCGACGGCCAGGTCAAGTGCCATGAGGATGAGACCGAAGGGATGTTCCTCGAACGACTGGGCAAAGAGCATCCTCAGGGCTGCCCAAAGGCAGACGAGGCCGAGCGCGGAGACGAGGCCTCTCCATCCGCTGGAGATGCACTCCCCCACCCTCACGTCCTTCTGCTTTGGAGCCGAGTCGACGCCCCAGGCGGTGAGCCGGGCCCATTCGAGTCCATAGCCAGAGGTCCCAAGCATCCCCACGATGGGGACGAAGCCTGCCACGCCCATGACCAGCAGGACCTTAGCCCAGCCCTTGTCGCGCGTGAGCAGCCCCCATGCCCTGGACCAATATGAAGCGCTGTCGTGTGCCATGAGGCCCTCCCATCGCAAAGGCGTCCGCAGAAGGTCGCGCCTGGGGTCTGTCAGGGCCACCTATTGCTGAATATATAGGATATACGCACGTTTTCGACAGCCGAAGCCGCCATGAAGGCACAAAAAAGACCCGCCACCAAGGGCGGGTCTGCAAGTTCTGGCGGAGGAGGAGGGATTCGAACCCTCGTAGCCCCGAGGGGCTAAACGGTTTTCGAGACCGCCGCATTCAACCACTCTGCCACCCCTCCGAAGGGTGTGAAAGCGGCGCCCGGAGGCGCCGCTGGAAGTTCTGGCGGAGAGTCTGGGATTTGAACCCAGGATACGCTTTAGGCGTATACACGATTTCCAATCGTGCTCCTTCGGCCACTCGGACAACTCTCCCTGAAACCGCACGCGCAAGTATACCTTACTTCCCCGGGCAGCGCGACAGCCAATTTTTCTCCATCTGCGAGGCCAAGGGGACGTCCCATCGTGTGGAAGGAGGAACGGGCGCCATCACGCGCTACCATAGGCGCCTGACCGCAACGACGACATAAAAGAGGGGCGCATGGTTCCTGAGTTCTTCTCATCTGCCGCAGGCAACGCACCCGCGAGCATCCCTGTATGGCTCGACCTCACCGCCGTGATGGTGGGCTCCCTCACGGGGGTGCTCGTCGCTAAGGAACGCGACCTGGACCTGGTTGGCTACCTCGCGCTGTCCGTGCTGGGAGGCCTGGGCGGAGGACTCGTGCGCGACACCATAATGCAGGTGGGCGACGTCTACATGCTTCGCTCCACCCTCGCCATCCCCGCTGCCGTCCTCACGGGAATCATCGGCTTCCTCTTCTCGGGGTCGCTCCACCGCTTTCCACGGCTGCTCGCCTGGACAGACATCATCTCGGTCGGGCTCTTTGTCGTCGCGGGCACGGACAAGGCCCTCGTCTACGGACTCACCCCCTGGGCCTGCGCCCTCATGGGCACGATCACGGGAGTAGGCGGCGGCATGATGAGGGACATAGCCCTGGGAGACACGCCGCGCATCTTCCTGAGGAGCAACCTCTATGCCCTCTGCGCCCTGGGAGGCTCCTTCGCCTATTGGATCATGGCCTCGGTGGCACACGTCAACCAACCCTGGGCGACCATCCTGGGGGTGCTCGTGGTGGTGGGGCTTCGCATGTGGTCGCTCCGATTCAACGTGCTCTCGCCAGCTGGCGTGGACCTCAGCCCCACCGTGGGCAAGGTCGCGCGCGAGGTCTACACACGCGCCGCGGCACGTGGCCAGGAGGATGCGGAGGTCTATGTGCGCCGCTATGCGCGGGCGAAGTTCAGCCGCGAGGAGGACGACAAGCGATAGGGCAACCAACTGACGCGTGACGAGGGGCGCCGCCCGATCCCTTGGGCGGCGCCCCTCGTCTGCGCCTGCTGCGCATGAGCCCCTGCGCTACTTGTCCACCATGCCGTGACGCACGCGCCACTTGCGACGCTCGGTCTCGTTGAGGATGCGCTTGCGCAGGCGGATGTTCTTGGGGGTCACCTCGACGAGCTCGTCGTCCATGATGTACTCCAAGGCCTCCTCCAGGGTGAAGGTCCTGGGGGGCGTGAGCTGGACGGCGATGTCCGCCGTGGAGGAGCGCTGGTTGCCCAGGCTCTTGGTGCGGGCGATGTTGACCACCATGTCACCGGGCTTGGACCTCTCGCCCACCAGCATGCCCTCGTAGCACTCGGTGCCAGGCTCCACGAAGAGCTGTCCTCGCTCCTGGAGGGTTCCCAGGGCGTAGGCGACGGCCTTCTCCGTCGACATCGAGATCATGGCGCCGTTCTGGCGTCCGCCGATCTCTCCCGCATAGGGACCGTATTCGAGGAAGGTGTGGTAGAACACCGCCTCGCCGTGGGTGACGTTGAGGATGCGGTTCTTGAGGCCCATGATGCCGCGGGTGGGGATCTTGAACTCGAGGTGGGTCTGGGTGGTGCCGGCGTCCATCTGGGTCATCGTGCCCCCGACGTTGCCAAAGAGCTCGATGACCTTGCCCGCGTACTCGCCAGGACACTCGACGACGGCCTGCTCGACGGGCTCGACGCGGTTGCCGTCCTCGTCCTTCTTGATCAGGACGCGGGGTCGGCCCACCTGGAACTCGAAGCCCTCGCGCCTCATGTCCTCCATGAGGACGGAGAGGTGCAGGATGCCGCGGCCGGCGACCTCGACCCCGGTCTTGTCGGGAAGCTCCTCGATGCGCATGGTCACGTTGTTCTCGCGTTCCTGCTCGAGGCGCTCCTTCAGCTGACGACCACCCACGATGTCCCCGTCGCGGCCGACGAGGGGCGAGGTGGACGGCTCGAAGACGATGGCAAGGGTCGGGGGGTCGATCTCGATGGGGTCGAGCTCGACGGGGTTCTCGGGGTCGGTGTAGACGTCTCCGATGTCGGTCGAGTCGACGCCCACGACGGCAGCGATGTCCCCGGCGCCGACCTCCTGGCACTCGGTACGTCCCAGGTAGTCGAAGGTGAAGAGCTGCTTCACCTGGCTCATGGCACGGGAGCCGTCGTTCTTCACCACTAGAATCTTGTCGCCGTCGTGGATGGTGCCCGAGTAGATGCGACCGATGCCGATGCGACCGACGTACTCCGAGTGGTCGATGGTGACGCACTGCATCGCGAGGGGTCCCTCGACGTCCGCGTCGGGAGCGGGAAGGGAGTCCACGACCATGTCGAGCAGGGGTAGCATGTCCTGGTTGCCGTCATCGGGGTCCAGGCGGGCGAAGCCGTTGGCGGCGGAGGCATACACGACGTGTTCCATGGCGAACTCGAGCTGGTCGTCATTGGCCCCGAGGTCCATCATCAGGTCGAGGCAGGCATTGAGGGCTCGTGCGGGGTTGGCAGCGTCCTTGTCGATCTTGTTCACACAGACCATGATCTTGAGACCTGCGTCGATGGCGTGGCGCAGGACGAAGCGGGTCTGGGGCATGGGACCCTCGGCAGCGTCCACCAAAAGCACCGCTCCGTCGGCCATCCTGAGCACGCGCTCGACCTCGCCGCCAAAGTCGGCGTGGCCGGGAGTGTCTATCACGTTGATCTTGACGCCCTTGTAGTCGATCGAGATGTTCTTTGCCAGGATGGTGATGCCGCGCTCGCGCTCCTGGTCGTTGGAGTCAAGGATGCGCTCCTCGACCTGCTGGTTCTCGCGGAAGGCGTCGGTTGCCTTGAGCAGCTGGTCGACCAGGGTCGTCTTGCCGTGGTCTACGTGGGCGATGATTGCGATGTTCCTGATGTGCTCCTGGAGCATTTGGGCCTCTCGTTCGACGTACGTTGCATAGATGCGAGAGACTTTACTGCACGAGCGCCATACGTTGTGCGCACTGGCCGAAAAGCGCTTGCACTCCACGCAAACTGCCGCTTGGGACGCACAAGAGGGCGAGGGAACGCTAGATCAGCGGCTCGAGCTCGCCGGCGGGTGCCGGCTCCGTCCAACGGAAGCCGTCGCCCTCTCCCCTGCACTCGAAGTAGGAGAACGCGGAATAACTCTTGTATCCCCTCTCGCCAAACTCGAGCATGAGGGCATCCTGGTAGGAGCCATCGTCGTCCCCCACAGCACCCTCGTAGGCGAGCGCATAGCGCACGGGAAGGCCGAGCCCTGCCTCCTCGTCACCCATGGCATGACGAAGCTCGAGGACCTTGCTTCGTGCCGCCTCGATGCACTGCTCGATTCCGTCGTCAGAGAACTCGTACGAGCCCGCGTTGCCGTCCTCGTCCTGGACCACGAGCAGCACGTTGACCTCGTCACCGGACGCCAACATGTCGAAGGCGTCGCCCATGAGGGTGCTCGAGAGCACGTCGAGCTCCGACGAAACCCCGTCGCGCCTGCACTCGTCTGCTGCCATGGAGAAGGTCCTTCCGTTCGCGTCAGTGTCCCGTCGATGGTAGCGCAAGCCCGAGCTGTCCTGCCAAGGGGGCAGGGACCAGGCATTGTTCCGAGAATAAAAAAGCCAGGGACGAGTCCCTGGCCGGAGTTGCATGGTGGAGACGATGGGGTTCGAACCCACGACCTCAGGCTTGCAAAGCCCGCGCTCTCCCAGCTGAGCTACGTCCCCGTGTTGCGCGGCGGCCTGCCCCATCTAGAGTAATAAACGCCCCAGCGGCGACTCGGCTGCGCTGGGGCGTTTATTTTCAAGAAATGGTGGGCCCGACAAGGTTCGAACTTGTGACCTCCCGGTTATCAGCCGGACGCTCTGACCAACTGAGCTACGGGCCCAACGCAAGAAGAGATAATACCTGCTGCCCGATGGCCGGTCAACAAAAAAGTTTGGTCTTTGCGATTTCCCTCACATTTGGGGAGACGCGCCGGCGTCTGGGTACCATAGCTACACAAACAGGTACGAGGAAGTGCGGCGACGTGAAGAGAATGGACATACAGACGATCGTGGTGGGCGGCGGGCCCGTCACCTCGCTCATAGTCCTCAAGACCAGGACCGCGGGCAGGGACGAGGAGCCCATACAACTTCCCATACAGGTCGGTCCCATAGAGGCGACCGCCATAAGCATGGGCATCGGTGACGAGCACCAGGGGCGCCCCCTCACCCACGACGTAATGGCGCGCACCATCCGCGAGCTTGGAGCCACGCTCGACGCGGTAGAGATCGTGGACGTCCATGGCACCACCTTCTACGCCAACCTGCTCCTCACCGCCCCCAACGGCAGCCATGTCGAGGTGGATGCCCGCCCCTCGGACGCCATCGCGCTCGCGGTGCGGATGGACGTGCCACTCTTCGCGGACGAGCACGTGCTCGAGGCTGCGGCGCTGCCCGACTTCCAGGGAGTCAGGCGAGAGGAGGAAGAGCAGGAGATGGAGCGCTTCCACGACTTCGTCGAGTCCATCTCGCCTGAGGACTTCGACTAGTAGGCCCAACGGCCTCCGGACTCGGAGCGTCGCGCCAGGAACTTGGCTCGAATAGGGAGGGACCCCGGGGCATTTGCCCGGGGTCCCCATTTACCTCATGTCGGAGGGCCTACTCGTCATCGTCCTCGATCAAGGACTCGTCGAGCTCCTCCTCGCCGCCGATGTCGATGGGATCCTCGTCGTCGGCGTCCCGGGCCCCTGCGGCGCCAAGGTCAAGCATGCCCTGGTTGACGTTGGCCTTGGGCGCCTTCTTCTTGCGGGCGATCATGCGTGCCACGGCGCTCACGCGGTCGGACTCGCCGATGTTCATTATCTTCACGCCCTGGGTCGACCGGCCCAGCAGGCTGATGTCAGAGGTCTTCACGCGAATGACCACGCCTTCCTCGGACACCATCATGAGCTCGTGCTGCGGGCCGACCACGCGGCAGGCCACGAGGTTGCCCTTCTTGGAGGTCATGGCGATGGTGAAGACGCCCTGCCCGCCGCGCTTGTGCTCGGGGTACTCGGATACGGGCGTGCGCTTGCCGTAGCCCTTCTCGGTCACCACGAGCAGGTCGCCCTTGCCATTGGAAATCTCCATGCCCAGCATGCGGGCGTCATCCCTCAGGGTGATGCCCCTCACGCCCGAGGTGTCGCGGCCAGTCGGACGGACCTCCCCCTCGTCGAAGCGAATTGCCTTGCCGGCGTCGGTGCAGAGGATGACGTTCTCTCCCTGCTTCACGCGGCGCACGTTGACCAGCTCATCGTCCTTCTTAAGGTTGATGGCGATGATACCGTCGCGACGACTCTTGTCGTAGTCGCTCATGGCCGTCTTCTTGACCATGCCCTTGGAGGTGGCGAAGAGCAGGTACTCGTCCTCGGGGAACTCGCGCGTCGTGATGACGGCGGCGGCCCTTTCGCCCTCGGCAAGCGGTATCACGTTTATCAGCGCCGAGCCGCGCGCGTGACGCGAGCCGATGGGCAGCTCGTGGACCTTGACGCGGTAGACCTTGCCCTTGTTGGTGAAGAAGAGCACGTAGTCGTGGGTAGATGCCACGAAGAGGTCCTCGACGAAGTCGTTGTCCTTGAGCGAGAGACCCTGGATGCCCTTGCCGCCCCTCTTCTGGGAGCGATAGGTCGAGACGGGGAGGCGCTTGACGTAGCCGGAGTGGGTCACCGTGACGACCATGTCCTCCTCAGCAATGAGGTCCTCGACGTCGAGGGCGACGGGTGCGTCAGAGATGGTGGTGCGCCTCTTGTCGGCGTACTTCTCGCGGATCTCGCCCATCTCGGTCTTGATGACGCCAAGGATCTTCCGCTCGTCCGCCAGGAGCTCCTCGTAGTAGGCGATCGCCCGGTGCAGGCCGTCCAGCTCCTCCTGGATCTTGTCGCGCTCGAGGCCGGTGAGGCGCCGCAGGCGCATCTCGAGGATGGCGGTCGTCTGCTCCTTGGTGAAGCCGAAGCGCGCGATCATGCGCTCTGAGGCCTCGGTGTCGGTGCGGCTGGAGCGGATGATGCTGATGACCTCGTCGATGTTGTCGAGCGCGACGAGCAGGCCCTCGAGGATGTGGGCGCGGGCCTGCGCCTTGGCCAGGTCGAAGCGGGTCCTCCTCGTGACCACCTCCACCTGGTGGTCGATATAGCACTGGAGCATCTCCTTGAGCGAGAGGAGCTTGGGCACGCCGTTGACGAGGGCGAGGTCGATGATGCCGAAGGAGGTCTGGAGCGAGGAGTACTTGTAGAGGTTGTTGAGAACGACCTCGGGGATGACGCCCTGCTTGAGCTCGATGACGAGGCGCAGGCCCTTGCGGTTGGACTCGTCGCGCATGTCGGAGATGCCCTCGATGCGCTTGTCGTTCACCAGCTGGGCGATCTTCTCCTGGAGCGTGCCCTTGTTGACGCCGTAGGGGAACTCGGTGAACACCAGCTTGTTGCGGCCACCCTTGGTGGACTCTACGTGGGCCTTGGCGCGAACGGTGAGGATGCCCCTGCCCGTCTCGTACGCCTGCCTGATGCCCTCGGACCCCATAATCACCGCGCCGGTGGGGAAGTCGGGACCCGGCATGACCCTCATGAGGTCGTCCGTCGTGGCGTCGGGATTGTCGATGAGCAGGCAGGTCGCGTCGATGGCCTCGCCCAGGTTATGGGGCGGGATGTTGGTCGCCATGCCGACCGCGATGCCCTGCGAGCCATTGACCAGCAGGTTGGGGAAACGGGCGGGAAGCACACTTGGCTCCTGCAGGGACTCGTCGTAGTTGGGGTTCCAATCGACGGTGTCTTTGTTGAGGTCGCGCAGCAGCTCCATGGCGGGGCGGGCCAGGCGGGACTCGGTGTATCGCATGGCGGCCGCGGAGTCTCCGTCGATGTTGCCGAAGTTCCCGTGTCCGTCGACGAGGGTGACGCGCATGGAGAACCACTGGGCGAGGCGGACCATGGCGTCGTAGACGGCGGAGTCGCCGTGCGGGTGGTACTTGCCGATGACTTCGCCGACGGTCCAGGCCGACTTCTTGTGGGGCTTGTTGGGGAAGATGCCTGCCTCGTTCATGGCGTAGAGGATGCGCCGGTGGACGGGCTTCAGGCCGTCCCTGACGTCAGGGAGGGCGCGGGCCGTGATGACCGACATGGAGTACTCAATGAAGGACTGCTCCATCTCGTGTCCGAACTCGTGCATCTGGAGTCTGCCGCCATGGATGTCCACGGAATCGCCGTCGGGACGGTTGTCCGCAGCGAGCTCGAACTCCTCGTCCGCGTCGTCCTCGGCGCCGTCGTCCATGCCCGCCTCGTCCTCGGCGTCGGGGTCATAGACGGGAACGTCGGACTCGTCGCGCTCCGCGCGACTCAGCAGCTCTCGGAGGTCGTCCGGCAGCATGCCGTCCTGGCCCTCCCGGGGGGTGTCGTTGTCTTCTGCCACTTGCTGTCCCTTCGCTTAGATGTCGAGGAAGCGCGCATCCTTGGCGTGGCGCTCGATGTAGTCCTTGCGGTACTCGACCTGCGAGCCCATCAACCTGGACACAGCCAGTTCCGCCTTGGCCGCGTCCTCGATGGTGATGCGCTGCAGAATGCGGCTCTTGGGGTCCATGGTGGTGTCCGCGAGCTGCTGGGGATCCATCTCGCCCAGGCCCTTGTAGCGCTGGACGCTGTACTTGCGCTGCTTGCCCTCTCCGTCGCGCGGGACGTACTCCTCGATCGCCTGGGCGAGGAGGGTCTCCTCGGCGGTGCGGCCGTCGGGATAGACGTAGTGGATCCTCTTGCCCACCTTCACGCCGAAGATCGGGGGGCAGGCGCTGTAGACGTAGCCTGCGTCGATGAGGGGTCGCATGTACTTGTAGAAGAAGGTCATGAGCAGGATGCGGATGTGCGCGCCGTCGACGTCGGCATCCGTCATGATGATGATCTTGTGGTAGCGGGCCTTGGATATGTCGAAGTCCCCGCCGTCTCCCATGGAGGTCGTGACTCCCGTCCCGATGGCGGTGATCAGCGCCTGGATGGTCTCGGACGAGAAGGCCCTGTGGTCGCCCACGCGCTCCACGTTGAGGATCTTGCCGCGCAGGGGAAGGATGGCCTGGATGTCGCGGCGGCGACCATCCTTGGCCGACCCGCCTGCGGAGTCGCCCTCCACGATGAAGAGCTCAGTCATCGAGGCGTCGCGCACGGAGCAGTCCGCGAGCTTGCCAGGAAGCGCAGCGCTCTCGAGCAGGCCCTTGCGCCGCGTCGCCTGGCGGGCCTTCTGCGCCGCGAGGCGGCCCTTGGCCGCCTGGGACGCCTTCTTGAACATCTCCTTGGCCTGGTTGGGGTGCTCCTCGAGATACTCGGAGAGACCCTGCGAGACGATCTTGTTGGTCAGGCCGCGCATGTACGAACTGCCCAGCTTGGCCTTGGTCTGGCCCTCGAACTGCGGGTCGGGGAGCTTGACCGATATGACCGCCGTGAGGCCCTCGCGGATGTCGTCGCCCGTGAGGTTGCTGTCCTTCTCCTTGAGGAGGTTGTGGCTGCGGGCGTAGTCGTTCATCGTCTTGGTGAGCGCCGTGCGGAAGCCCTCGAGGTGCATGCCCCCCTCGTCGGTGTAGATGTCGTTGGCAAAGGTCATCACGGTCTCCGAGTAGCCCGCGTTCCACTGCATGGAGACCTCTACCTCGCCGCGCTTGTCGACGGGCGCGCCCTCCTCGGAGCTGCCCTCGATGTAGATGGGCTTGGAGCAGCCGGGCAGGATCGTCTTGCCCTCGTTGAGGAACTTGACGAAGTCCACGATGCCGCCGGAGTAGCAGAACTCGTCCGTGCGGGGCGTGAGCTCGCGCTCGTCGACGAGGGCAATCTTGAGGTTCTTGTTGAGGAAGGCCGTCTCCTGCAGGCGGTTGCGCAGCACCTCGTAGTCGAAGACTGTCGTCTCGAAGATTTCCTCGTCGGGCCAGAAGGTGATGGTGGTGCCGGTCGCCTTGGAGCTGCCGACCCGCTTCATCTTGCTGGTTACCTTGCCGCGCGAGAACTCCATCTCCCAGATGCCGCCGTCGCGCTTCACCTGGGCCACGAGCCGCTTCGAGAGGGCATTGACGACGGAGATGCCCACGCCGTGGAGCCCGCCGGACACCTTGTAGGCGGAGTTGTCGAACTTTCCGCCTGCGTGGAGGATGGTGAGCACCACCTCGAGGGTGGGAATCTTCTTCTGCGGGTGCTTCTCGACGGGGATGCCGCGGCCGTTGTCCTCGACCGTCACCGACCCGTCGGCGTGGACGGTCACCTTGATCCTGCTGCAGTAGCCTGCCATGGCCTCGTCGACCGAGTTGTCGACGATCTCCCACACGAGGTGGTGGAGACCCGCGGAGCTCGTCGTGCCGATGTACATTCCAGGGCGCTTGCGGACGGGGTCGAGGCCCTCGAGGACCTTGATCTCGTTTCCGCCGTAGTTATTCTCGTTCTTGGCCACGTGGTTCCTCTCTCACTCAGCGTGGTTGGTCCATGGTGCATGGGACCTTGCGATTCTAGGCCACATATCCTCTCAAAGTGGAGGAATTGTATTGGTACCAATGAAAAAACACCGGTCAGAATATCCATGAAACCGTCTCTGACGGCTTATGAACCTATTTTTTGGCGTCGGCGCCAGATTCTCTTGCCTTGAGCGTATCACGCCTAAGGGAGAGTTCCATGGCCCGTGAGGCGTTCTGCCGAAGCCCGTCGGGGAGGTCTGAGGTGAGCCGCTCGACCCTGCCTCTCTCCGCCTCACCCAACGGCGGGAGGTCCATCGGGCGCCTCTTGCCGCTTGGCCGCGCTTCATGCGGGGCCGTCTCGGTGCGCGGACGGCGGGTCAGGCGAAACTCTATGCCCGACAGCTCGAGCCCGGCGTTGGCGAGGCGCGCAAGATAGACGTCCCTGCTCGCGCTGAAGTCGGTGAGACGGCTCGAGGAATCAACGTAGACCCCAAGGACGGGCGGGAGCGCCGGGGTGCGCGCCTTACGGAGGAAGACTCCTGTCGTGTGGCAGCGCTCCGTGTCGCCATTGGCTCGATACCAGACGGCCGCAGCCCTCTGGTTAGCGCTCAGTCGGCCTCCGAAGCCGCCCGAGAGGAAGCTCCCCAAAAAGCTTCCCAGGCTCTCCGGGCCCCCCTCCCCCCTATTCGCCAATGTGGACCACCTCCGCGTCCGCCAGCAGCTCCTCGGGAAAGTAGCCCAGGTTCGTCGTGGTGACCACGGTCTGCATCCCCTCCTCGACGAAGCGCGTCATGGCGCCCCTGCGGTCGGCGTCGAGCTCGCTCATGACGTCGTCCAGGAGGAGCAGGGGAAGCTGTCCCACGACCTCGCGGGCAAGATCGACCTCCGCCATCTTCCAGGCGAGGACGATCGTGCGCTGCTGCCCCTGCGAGGCAAAGCTCCGCGCGTCGCGGCCCTCCACCCTGAAGGCTAGGTCGTCCCTCTGGGGCCCCACGAGCGTCTGCTGGCGCCTGAGCTCGTCTCCCCTGATCTTTGACAGACGGGCGAGAAAGGCGTCGCACACCTCCTCGCGGGAGAGTCCGGCGAGGTCTATGCCCAACGAGGACTCGTAGGAGCAGGACAGGCGCTCGCCGGCCGCTATCTGTCCGTACACCTCGACGACGCGCGGGCGGAGCCTCTCGAACAGCCTCTCGCGGGCGACGAGGAGGGCCGAGCCGCCGAGCGCCAGCGAGCTGTCCCAGGCGTCGAGGAGCGAGAGGTCTGGATAGGGTTCCTTGAGGAGCCGGTTTCGCTGGTCGACCGCACGGCCGTAGGCCTGCAGGAGACGGGAGTAGCCAGGTGCGGCCTGCCGTCCGAAGTCGTCTATCTCGTCTCTGCGATACGAGGCCCCCCTCTTCACGAGCGAGAGGTCGTCCGGGCAGAAGAGCACCGACATGAGGGTCCGGGGCAGGTCCTGCGGGGCGCAGGCCTTCCCGTTGCGCCTCCAATGGCGCCGCGGCGGATCCGAGGTCGCCGTGCACTCGAGGTCGACGACGCGGCCGTCCCCCTCGAGGCGCAGGCGCGCCCGGCCCTTGCTGGCACCTTCGCGGACCAGCTGTCCCGGCCTGGGACGCCGGAAGGAGTAGCCTGCGGTCAACAGTTGCAGTGCCTCGACGGTGTTGGTCTTGCCCATGGCGTTGCGTCCCACGAGCACCGTGAGGCCCTGGCCGAGGCCCAGGTCCTGCTCGGGGAAGTTCCTCCAGTCCGTGAGGCTGAGGCTGCGGGCCAGGAGTCCCACCAGCTACATCCTCACGGGCATGAGGAGATACAGGTAGTTGATTTTCGAGTAGGACTTGAAGATGCCCGGCTGCATGGCGCTTTGGAGCTCGAGCGTGATGCTGTCCTGCCCCGTGGCGGCGTTGACGCAGTCGAAGACGTAGTGGTAGTTGAGGGCGATTGCCATGCCCTCTCCCTCGACCTCGACGGGAAGGAGCTCGGTGGACTCCCCCTGGTCGGGGGAGGAGGCGCTGAGCTTCAAGACCTTGCCGTCGGCGTCTATGTCAAAGCGCACGGAAGGGTTTGCCAGGGCGATGACGGACACGCGCTTGAGGGCGGCCGCGAACTGGGGGACGTCAATCCTCACGGAGGTCGTGCAGCTGGGGGGCAGGAGCTGGCGGTAGTTCGGGAAGGTCCCGTCTATCTTGCGCGAGACGTAGGTCGTGTTGCCAAACGAGAAGACCACCTGGCTGTCGGTGATGCCCACCATGACCTCCTCGGTCATCGAGGGCAGGATCAGGACGTCGTGGAAGGTGTTGCCCGGGACTATGGCCACGAAGGCCTCGTCGACTGAAGAGGTCTCGGTGTTGGAGTCGCACACCGCGAGGCGGTAGGAGTCCGTCGCCACCAGCCTGATGGTGTTCTCCTCGACCGAGAGGAGGATGCCCGAGAGGATGGGCCGCGAGCTGTCCTTCGAGGTCACCTTGTAGACCTTGTCGACCATCTGGGAGAGGAGACCGCTCGGGAGCTCGATGGATCGGTCAGGGGAGAGGTCGGGGAACTCGGGGAAGTCGCCCGCCTCGAGGGTGTTGAGGCGGAACTTGCTCTTCTCGCATGAGATGAGCACGGTGTGTCCGGCGCCCTCGAAGCTCACGGCGCTGTCGGGGAGGGTCTTCACGATGTTGGAGAGGATCTTTCCCGAGAGCACCGTGGCGCCGGCCTCCTCCACGTTCGCCTGTATCTTGTGGCGGATGGAGATGGTGAGGTTGGTGGTCTGGAACTCGAGCACGCCCTCCTCGGCCTTGATGTAGACGCCCGAGAGGATGGGGAGCGTCGAGTTGGAGGCCATGCCCTTAGAGACGACCGCGAGAGCACCTGCCAGTGCCGACTGACTCACCGAGAATTTCATGAGCGACCCTTCTATGGCTATTAGTACTTTTTTTCTTATTAAGAGACAGTAGTAATAATAGAGCCTGTCGAAATGTTCAATACTTCTTAAACCTGCTGGTAGAGCCTATCGTCTCAAATGTTCTGCCAGAGGCTGCCACTCAACAATCCAAACAATCGGCCGACGTGTGGAAAACTCCTTCTACAGCTTTTGGGGCTTATCCACATGAAACCGACGACCTTTCTTCCACTTTTCCACTACCCTCCGTCGCAGATGCCGTCGTGGAGGGTCTGGATGCGGTCTAGGAAGAGGCGGTCCTCCTTCTTCGTGCGGTCGACCCACGCGATGCTGTGCTTGACCGTCGCATGGCTGCGCCCGCCGAAGCGCTTCCCTATGTCGGCGAGGGTGTTGTCCGTCAGCTCCCTGGTCATCCAGATGGCCACGTGTCGTGGCTCCATGAGCTCCTTGTTGCGCTTCGAGCCTATGAGGTCGCTGTGGGCCACGTCGTAGTAGCTCTCCACGGCCTTCTGGATCTGCTCGACGGTGACGACCCTCTGGCCCGTGGGCCACTTTGCCGCCGCGAGGCGCGCGATGTCCTCTCGCGTGAGCGCCTCCCCCTTCCTCTCCTTGCGGAAGGCATAGAGAAGACAGGTGTGGACGAAGCCCTCGATGATTCGGATGTTGGTCCCCGCGCGCTCGGCCATGTACTTGCGCATGTCCTCGGGGATGTTCCCTCCGAGGTCCGGCACGTGCTCGACGGCGGCGTCCTGCCGCATGCGCTCGTAGAAGGTGTTGATGAGGCTGAGCTTGAGCTCGTAGTCGGGCACCTGGACGCTTACGGTGACGCCGGAGTCCATGCGGCTCGTCTCGCGCTCGTCGAACTTGCTGTCGCCCATGCCAAGCTGGGAGGGCGAGCGGTCCGCGGCGCAGACTATCTGCTTGCCGCGGTCCATGAGCGCGTTGAAGGTCTCGAAGAAGAACTTGATGGTGCCCGCAGCGGTCATCATGTTCTGGACGTCGTCGATGATGAGCACGTCAACGCCCTGATAGCGCTCGGTGAGTGCGCTTCGCGCGTCGAGCTTGTCGTCGTTCCAGCCTATGCGGTACTCCTCTATGAACTCGCCTGCAGTGCGGTAGACGCAGAGGCGAGAGGGGTCGTTCCTCACTATGTAGTTCTGTATCGCCCTCAGGAGGTGAGTCTTTCCTAGGCCGCTCTTCCCGTAGACGAAGAGCGGGTTGTAGCTCTTGTTCTCGCCGTTCGCGACCTGCTTTGCGGCCTCGTAGGCGAGCATGTTCTCCTCGCCGGCGACGAAGCGGTCGAAGGTGAGCTTGGAGTCGAGGACGCTGGTGTCGTTCTGGAAGCTGTTGTTCCTCCGCCGCCCTTGCGGCCTCTGGGCCTTCTGCCAGCCTTCGTCCTGTCCCTGCGCGGCGACGGGCTCCCCCGAAGAGCCGGCAAGTCCGCTCAGCTCGTCGGGAGTCACGGTCGCGTTCGTTTGGATGGCGGCGGGCGCGCTCTCCTGCAGGAGTTCGACCACCAGGCTCACGTGCTGGAATGCCGCCTGCTCGAGGCATTCCTCAATGAGCGGGGTCTGCTGGACGATCTTCCTCTGGGCGAATCCCATGCTCGTCGCGATGTGAAGCTCGCTTCCGTCAAAGGCGGTCGCGTCACAGCTCCTGAGCATGGCGAGCGTCGCTGGTGCCACGCTCTTGGACGCCAGGAGCCCCAGCACGTCGTGCCAGAGTATCTTCGCGTCCGACTCTTGTACGGGATCCATGCCTCACCACTTGTCTTCGGGGATGAATGTTGAAAAGTGCATCCCATTATATGATGAAAACTCCCGAAGACGTCTGCCTCGGTCCTATATGCCCGCCGCTATCGCCCTTCCCGCCTCCGTGAGGCCCCTCTTCTGTCCGCCGGCCCTCTTTGACACGAGGCCCGCCTCCTCAAGCGCCTTGAGCTCCCTCGTCCAGGTGGGTTGCGAGCTGCCAAAGCTGTTCTTGAGTTCGGTGGGCCCCACCAGTTCGTGGACCTGCAGGTACTGGAGGATGACGCGGCCCCTTTGGGAGATGTTGAGCCCTCCTACCAGCGTGCCTCCGCCCTGGGGAGGGACGACCGGCGTTCCCTGTGTCGCAATTCCCGTCTGTGCCGTGGGAGCCATGGGCTGCGGCATCGACTGCCATGCTGGTTGGACGTACCCCGGTACGGGCATGTAGCCCGCCTGTTGTTGTGCTGGTTGGTAGGCATAGGGGTATGCGAATGCCATGGGGGGCTGTGCCTGGGTAGCGACGGGAGACAACGGTTGGAGCGGCATCCCCTGACCCATCTCTTGATCCTCCCCGCGCTCGAGCATGGAGATGGTGACCACGGTGCCGCCCTTGATGTTGTCCTCGATGCTCAGGTAGCCGCCTCGGTCCTCCATGTACTGCTGGGCGTAGGGCAGGCCCGACCCAACCCCCCTTATGTACCGCTTCATCTCCTCCGTGGCAGAGCTGGTGCCGTATTCCAGGGCACGCCCCTTCTCGGCTATGCCCGGCCCCTGGTCAGAGAAGCGAATCGTCTCTCCCCCGTCGAGTATCGACACCGTGGGCTGCGCGAAGTAGGCGTGCACGTAGTTCTCGACGACCTCGCGTATGACCATGAAGGGGATGCTGCCACCCTGCTCCTTGCAGAGTCGTGCCACGGTGGCGGTTATCTCCTCGAGGTAGGTGCGCACGTCAGAGGGCTCCACCACCACGACCCTCGGCGCGGCCGCCGCGTCGTCGTATACGGCGATTCGCGCCGGGAACCTCACGACGAGCTCGTCCGCTCCCCCTCTTTGGTCGTCCTGTTCGCTTCCCTCGTTCTGCACGAAGGGATAGAACGGGTGAGACATGCGCGCTTCCTCGCTTTTCGACATTCATTCATCCAAGGATGAAAACATTCACGAATGAATTTCAACAAATGAAAGTTTTCAACAGGAGATGAAATGTTGTAGATAACTGCGTATTAGTAAAATCATGTGCTGAAAAATAATAGCAGCTAGAGGTGAACTATTCGGCAATTTTCACTGTTGTCTGAATGATTTCATACGTCTCCTGGTGACTTGTGCGTCGAACGAGACGCATGCCCATCAAATTACTTGGTCGTAAAAGCGTAAAATGGGTAAATTGTTCGCCCCATAGAGCCAAAATTGACTTTTGTTGGGGCGGACCCCTACAATCTTATAGCTTGACGCTATAGGTTCGTTTATATGCTCCCAGGAGGATTCAGACATGAAGCGCACGTATCAGCCCAACAAGAGGAAGCGCGCCAAGACCCACGGCTTCCGCGCTCGTATGGCCACCAAGGGCGGCCGCGCGGTTCTCTCTCGCCGTCGCGCCAAGGGCCGCAAGCAGCTCACCGTCTAGGATTCCGATGAAGACCATCAAATCCAAGAGGGATTTTGAGAGGGTCTTCTCTGGCGGGAAGCGGGTCAACCATAGACTCGTTCGCATGACAGTGCTCGAAGATGGCGAAGGCGGCTTGGGAAGAGTCGCCTTCGTTGCACCTAAGCGCTTGGGCTGTGCGGTCTATAGGAACAGATGCAAGAGGGTCTTGAGGGAGGGTGCCCGCAGAGGTGGTCTCCCCTTGGCTGGTTACGACGTCATTCTCTTTGCCACGGGCCGCACCCACCAGAGCAGCTCGGTGGAGGTGGGAGAGGCCATTGCCTCGCTTCTCGCCCGCATTGGTGACTAGGATGCCTGCCGTGCGCACAGGGGCGAGGGGTCTCGTCGCGGACATGCTCCTCGCCATCGTGAGGGGCTACCGGCACTACGTCTCTCCCCTCTTCTCCCCCCATTGCATCTACTCCCCCACCTGCTCGGAATACGCCATCCAGGCGATCGAGCGCTATGGCGCGGCACGGGGCGGCCTCCTTGCCGTCCGTCGCATCCTGCGTTGTCATCCCTTTCACAAGGGCGGGTTCGATCCCGTTCCCTAGTCACTAGCCCGGAGGAACCATGTGGGATTGGTTTATTAGCTTTCTGACGAACGTCCTTGCCAGCCTCGCCCGTCTCACGGGCGACTGGGGCGTGGCCGTCATCATCCTCACCTTCATCATGCGCCTCATCGTCATGCCCCTCATGACCCGCTCAACTGCCTCGAGCGCGCGCATGCAGGCCCTTCAGCCCAAGATGAAGGAGATTCAGGACCGTTATGCGAACGATCCCGAACGCCAGGCCCAGGAGATGCAGCGCTTCTACTCCGAGAACAAGTTCAATCCCCTTGGTGGCTGCCTTCCGGTGCTGATTCAGATGCCGGTCTTCTTTGCGCTCTTCACCGTCGCCCGCAACGTGCCCGCCGAGGCGCACTTCCTCAACATCATGCCCTCGCTCTCCCAGTCCGCCTCCGGCGCCCTTGCGGCAGGGGGTCTGGCAGGGGCGCTCATCTACATCATCCTCGACATCGCCTTCGGCATCCTGACCTTCGTTCCCCTGGTCATGAACCTCAAGAACACCGGTGAGGACCAGCGCCAGCAGACCCTGATCATGGGGGTCATGATGGCCATCATGATGCTCTGGTTTGGCTGGTCCGTGCCCGGTGCGGTACTGCTCTACTACGACACGTCCGCAATCTGGCAGGTAGTCCAGCAGAAGGTCGTCACCCAGCGCGTCATGGACCGCGTGAAGGCCGAGACCGAGGCCAAGATGGCCAACCAGCCCGTCCAGGTCGACGTAGTCCGCAAGGAGCGCAAGCCCCGTCCCCACAAGAAGGGCTAGCCTCCCTTGTCTCTTTGATTACTTTTTCTGCCCTAGGAAGATGGAGGTTTGACATGGAGGAAGAGGAGAAGCTCACCCTTGAGCCCAGGCCTTCCGATTCCGCGGATGTCGAAGTCGCGAATGACCGCTTCTCTGCCGTGAGGGAGCGCTTTGAGTCTGGTGTCGAGCTAGAGGATGCGGATGTGGACCTCATCGCAGACACCGCCGTCGGCTACCTCAAGAGCCTGCTCGCCTTCTTTGGCGAGACCTCGCCCGTCATTGACGAGTACGACGGCGACGAGGGGGAGCTCATTCTTGACGTGAGCGGTGGTGACCTTGCGGTTCTTATTGGTCGTCACGGCCGCACCCTTGATGCGCTTCAGATGGTGATTTCTTCTTTTATGAGTAATGAACTTAAGTTCCACTACCCGGTAGTAGTCGACATCGAGGGATACAAGACTCGCCGTCGAGAGAAGATAATGTCCCTCGCCCGTTCCGCTGCAGCACGTGCCAAGCGCCAGCACGGACAGGTGAGCCTTGCTCCCATGAATGCCTATGAACGGCGTCTCGTTCACCTCGCCCTTGTCGATGACGTCGATGTCAGCACTCATTCTGAGGGCGAAGACCCCGATCGAAGGGTTGTCATCACCTTCGTGCGCTGATTGCTTAAAGCTGTCCATGTCGGATAATTTGGGGGAGAGGTTGAAGCCTCTCCCCCATTGTTTTGACCAAAGTTCTTGTCTGAGAAACTTTTGTCAGAAAGGCCAAACTACATGAGTCCCATTGCGGATCCGACCCAAGACCTCATCTCCCTTGCCCTTTCCTATGGCATTCAGCTCAACGAGCAACAGGCAAGTCTATTGTTGCAGCACTTGCATCTGCTGCAGGAGAAGAACAAACAAATCAACCTCACGAGAATCGTTAGCACCAAGGACGGACTGTTACGTCATATCCTGGACTCGCTTCTATTTCTCCTGCCTCTTGATTCACATGATATTGCTGAGAATGACCTCTACGTTGATTTGGGTACAGGTGGAGGCTATCCTGGCATCCCTCTTTCCATCATGCTCCCCTGCCGCAGCATCCTTGTGGACTCGGTCACCAAGAAGTCGAAGGCGGTCGATGAGTTCCTTCTTGAGCTTGGGTTGTCAGATCGCGTGCATACGAGTTCACTTCGTGCTGAAGAGCTTGCTAAGGAGATTCCAGCTGCTGCGAGTCTGGTCTCAGCCCGGGCGCTTGCCCAGCTCTCCGTTTTGATTGAGTACTCTTCTCCCCTACTGAAGGTAGGTGGCCTTCTCATATCTTCAAAGGGACGAATTGAGTCAGATGAAGTCAATCATGCACTTCATGTCGCACCACTTTGCGGAATGAAGCTTGTTTCACGTGAAACATGCGAACTACCCCTCGATCAGGGTCATAGGGAGATTTTTACGTTTGAAAAAATTGGGAAGGCAAAGTTGAACCTGCCAAGACATATTGGTATGGCTAAGAATAAGCCGTTGTAATGAGAGGAACGTTTCACGTGAAACAAAAGAACTGAATGATAGGGGACTTGTTTCACGTGAAACAAGTCC
>NZ_KQ960133.1:129991-256447 GCF_001553055.1 Olsenella sp. DNF00959
GGACTTGTTTCACGTGAAACAAGTCCCCTATCATGAATGAAGCCTTTGAGACACGAAGCAAAAACAGACGGGCTATGAGGGAGGATTTGTGGGATTCAAGGATATAAAGAGGGCCTTTCCAGATAGAGAAGCAAAGGTACTAGCAATAATCAACCAAAAAGGTGGGGTTGGTAAGTCGACCACTGCCGTGAATCTTTCCGCAGCCCTAGGTGAACAAAAAAAGAAAGTCCTGATAGTAGATTTTGATCCTCAAGGGAATACCTCATCTGGCTTCGGGATTGAGAAAGAAGAGCTGGAACACGACATTTACGATGCACTGTTGCATGACTATCCCATCGAGGAACTTATAGAAGACACAATAGAGCCTCATGTCTTCGTAATACCAGCCACGATACAGCTTGCAGGTGCAGAGATAGAATTAGTCTCGGTTATGTCGCGAGAAACGATATTGAAGAGCGTACTCGAGGGAATCAAAGACGAGTTCGACTACGTCTTCATTGACTGTCCCCCGTCGTTGGGGCTTCTTACGATCAATGCGCTGGTTGCGGCAAATGCATTGCTCATCCCCATACAATGCGAGTTCTATGCCTTGGAGGGCGTGACTAAGCTCCTTGAATCGATGAAGATGGTCAAAGCGCGCTTGAATCCTGGATTGGATGTCTTTGGCGTAGTAATGACAATGTACGATGCTAGGACAACTCTTTCAAAACAGGTTGTAGAGGAAGTTCGTAAGTACTTCGGGAACAAGGTATTCAAAAGCATCATTCCTAGAAGCGTGAAGCTTTCGGAAGCGCCGTCACATGGCCTTCCGATAAATATGTATGCGCGCGTAAGCAAGGGTTCTCTCGCCTACATGAAGCTTGCAAGGGAGGTCGTGCGTCGTGGCTAGAAAAGGTGGGCTCGGAAAGGGCCTCGAGTCACTCATGGGTGGTGCCGATGCGGAAGTGAGCGCAATCACGTCGTCATCAACACTGCCGCTTAGTCAAATAAAGCCTAACAAGGGCCAGCCGAGAAAGAAGTTCGATCAGCAGTCACTTGAGGATCTCTCTGATTCAATCAAGAAAAACGGGGTCCTACAACCCATCCTTGTGAGGAAAAAGGGTGCAAACTACGAGATAGTGGCAGGGGAGAGGCGCTACCAAGCTGCGAAGCTCGCTGGTCTCGAAGAGATTCCAGTAAGCATTCGAGAGATTAGTGACGATGAGGTCTTCCAACTGGCACTCATCGAAAACTTGCAGCGTTCCGATCTTGATCCCATTGAGGAGGCCCTGGGATACAGGAAGCTCATCAAAGACAACGGCTTTACGCAGGAACAGCTCGGAAAGATACTTTCCAAGTCCCGCTCGGCCATCGCCAACTCGCTTCGCCTGCTTGACCTACCCCAGGAAGTCCAGGACATGATGGCGGACGGAAAGCTCACCGCTGGGCATGCAAGGGCGATCCTTGCCGTGGCAGGCGAAGAGGGGAAGCTCAAGCTGGCGCAGAAGGTGTTAGAGCAAGGACTGAGCGTCAGACAGACAGAAAACCTTGCCCCATTGTTTTCTGGCAACAATGAGACGGGGGAGAAGCCTAAGAGAGAGCTGGTGCCCCAGTCGTTCAAGCGGGCCCAACGACAGCTTCGTCTTGCATTGGATACCAACGTAAAGGTGAAGAGGGTTAGGAACAAGAACAAGGTAGAGATAGAGTTTGCGGATGAAGAGGAACTTGCGCAGCTCGTCGATAGGCTGAGCGGCGGAATGGAAGCATTGTAATGACCCATCTGAGAAGAACCATTGCAGCAGTGGTAGTCCTATCTGGCGTGAGTCTCCTCTCATTTCACCTCCTGCTCAACGAGGAGGCACGGAGGTCGGTCAGGGACATGACCGAAACAGTGATGAGCTCAGCTCGTCAAGTGTCCGGACTCATGGAACGAGTCACGGGAATGGTCATGGAGGAAGAAGTGCCGACCCAAGACGTAGAGCAAGAATGGATACGTCTGGGCCTATAGGTCTCTTTTGACATAAGTCGATGCCCCGTACTAGAACAAATGTTCTAGTACGGGGCATCGCGTCTTGGAAGGAAGAATCAAGCCATACGATCGATGTTTTGCTTGAGCTGCCCGCAAGCGGCATCGATGTCTGCGCCGCGCGAGTTCCTAATGGTTGCCTCCACGCCCACGGAGTTGAGCCTACGGACGAACTCCTGCGCGCGAGCGTCGGATGTCGGGCGGAACTTGCTGCCCTTCACCTCGTTGAGTTTGATCAGGTTCACGTGGGCCAGGTTGTCCCGACAGAAGTCACAGAGGGAGGCAAGCTCCTCCTCGCTGTCGTTAACACCCTTGATGAGTGCATATTCGTAGGTGGGCCTGCGCCCCGTCTTGTCCACGTATTCGCCCATGATGTCATAGAGGTGGAGCAGGGAGTACTTGCGCACGCCTGGCATGAGCATGTCTCGTGTGCGCTGCACGGCAGAGTGGAGGGATACGGCGAGGGTGAACTGCTCGGGTTCGTTTGCGAAGCGCTTGATCATGGGAATGACGCCACAGGTGGAAACGGTGAGGTGTCGAGCGCCGATTCCCGCACCCTCGGGTGAGTTGAGCCTGCGCAGCGCGGCGAGCGTGGCATCGTAATTCATGAGGGGTTCGCCCTGTCCCATGAGGACGACGCTCGTCACGCGCGTTCCGAAGTCATCGCGTACGTGCATGACCTGCTCGTATATATCTCCTGCCGTGAGGGAGCGCGTGAGGCCGGCAGCCCCTGTCGCACAGAAGGCGCATCCCATGGCACAGCCCGCCTGCGAGGAGGCGCAGACCGCGAGGCGATCCCTGTTGGGCATGCCCACGCACTCGACCGAAACCCTATCAGGAAAGCGCAGGAGGTACTTCCGACTGCCGTCAGCGGAGACCTGGCGTGCGACCTCCTCGACCCCGCCAAGGCTACAGCGCTCGGCAAGTTGTGCCCTAAGGGACTTTGGGAGGTTCGACATCTGCTCGAAGGAGCTGACGTTCTTCTCCCATATCCACTCCTCGATCTGCTTGGCGCGGAACTTTGGCTGCCCGAGCTCTTCCAGAAGGGAGAGGAGCTGTCCGTGGGACAGGCTGTGGAGGTCGACTCCGGGCCTTGTCCCACCAGCCGCGTTGTTGTCGTCTTGCATGTTTTGGACCCCTCAAACTGTCTGGATGCGAGGCAGGAGTATCCTCGTCATCTAGGTGTTTTTCCTGCAAGAAGAGTCTAGCGCACGGCGCTCGCGCCCTAAGGAGTCCAGGAATGTCGAAGACCGACGTTACACAAAGCAAGCTCGTGGTCCTTGCGGGCGGATGGTCCGACGAGAGGGAGGTCTCGCTCGAATCGGGCGAGGCTTGTGCGAAGGCCCTCGCCGAGGCGGGCTTCTCTGACGTCACTCTCCTGGACGTCGCCGCGCCAGATTTCGTGGCCGCGCTCGTCTCGGGGGGATACGACGTGGCCTTCGTCGCCATGCACGGACGTTACGGCGAGGACGGCTGCATCCAGGGGATGCTTGAGGTCCTGCACCTGCCTTACACCTTCTCTGGCGTGCTCGCATCAGCCATGGGCACGGAGAAGGAGGTTGCCAAGGCGATCTATCGCCAGGCGCAGATACCCGTTCCCGAGGGGGTGGACCTCCCTGGCGACGTCGCCCTAGCAGACAGCGAGGCAGAGGAGCTCGTAGCCAATCTCGGGCTTCCCGTCTTCGTGAAGCCCGCCGCCAACGGGTCGAGCTACGGCATCACCAAGGTCACCTCCGCGGGCCAGCTCGCCCGCGCCGTGGCGCGGGCAGGGGAGGGAGGATGCCGCGTCCTCATCGAATCCTGCGTAGAGGGGACGGAGATCACGGTTCCTGTCGTGGGAAACGAGGAGCCCGAGGCCCTGCCTGTGGTGGAGATCGTGACCAACGCGGAGTTCTATGACCTCAAGGTAAAGTACGAGCCATCCGAGCTCCACCACGTCATCCCCGCCCGCATTCCAGAGGAAAGCTACGCGAGGGCCCAGGAGCTGGCCATCCGCGCGCACCAGGCCCTGGGCTGCAGGGGCGCCTCGAGGAGCGACTTCATCGTTCGCGCCGACGGCACCCCCGTCATCCTCGAGACCAACACCATCCCCGGCATGACGGAGATGAGCCTGCTTCCCGACTCCGCGCGTCACGCGGGAATAAGCTTCCCGGATCTTTGCAAGCGCTTCGTGGAGCTTGCCCTCGAGGGCAACGACCAGGACTAGGGAGTGACGGGAGCAGCATGAGCGGGATGGGACCCCTGGCGTCGCCCGTCGACGAGATTCTCCTGCCGGGCACTCCGGAAGAGGTTGCCGAGCGCTATCGCAGTCTTGAGCGCCGTGCCACAAAGACCTCGTTTGACCTCCTCGAGGAGGACATAGTCGTCCTTGACACCGAGACGACGGGCCTCTCGTTCAAGGGCTGCGAGCTCATCGAGGTGGCCGCCGCCCGCCTGAGCGGACGCGAGGTGGTGGAACGCTTCCACAGCTTCGTGCATCCCCATCGACCCATCCCGTCCGAGATATCGGCGCTCACGGGGATATCGAACGCCGACGTGGCCCTCGCGCCCGAGGCGCCCGATGTCATTGGCAGGCTCGCGGACTTCGTCGGTGGAGTCCCCGTGCTTGCGCACAACGCGACCTTCGACAGGACCTTCGTGGAGTCCGTGCCCGGCGGCAAGGACGTGAGTGACAGTTGGATAGATACGCTAGCGCTCTCACGCATCGCGCTGCCGCGCCTCTCGACCCATCGCCTCGCCGACATGGCGCACGCCTTTGGCTGTGATGCGGTCACGCATCGCGCCATGGCGGACGTTGACGCGCTGTGTGGAATGTGGCGCGTCATACTCCTGGGACTCAGTGACTTGGGGCCCGGCCTCCTGGGTCGTCTCGCTGACATGCACCCCGAGGTGGACTGGCCCTTCCGACCCGTCATTGGTCACCTCTCCCAGGAGCAGGGACAGGCGACCTTCTCGCTGAGGCAGGCCAGGAGGGACCTGCTTGCCGGCGAGCGCCCAGCCATGAGGACGGAAGCGCCGGATGGGGGAGAGGAGCTCGTCTCCCCCTCGTCGGAGGAGGTGACGGCGCAGTTCAGGCGCGGCGGCCTGGTCGAGCGCATGTACCCGTCCTTCGAGTGGCGACAGGAGCAGGAGCAGATGGCCCTGGAGGTCAGGGATGCCCTCGCAAGCTCCTCGCATCGCTCTATCGAGGCGGGCACCGGGGTGGGGAAGTCCATGGCCTACCTGCTTCCCGAGCTCATGTTCGCACAGAGGAACAGGCTGACCGTGGGGGTCGCCACGAAGTCCAACGCCCTCACTGACCAGCTCATATCCCAGGAGCTTCCCGCCCTCGCGCGGGTTCTCCCAGATGGGCTCAGCTTTACGAGCCTCAAGGGCTACGACCACTATCCCTGTCTCCACAGGCTCGAGACCTCGACCTACGCCGAGCTGCCCCTCTCGCTCGTGGACGGCATGGGAAAGTCTCCACGGACGACGCAGTCCGAGATGCTCACGGCAATCGCGGTGAGCTACGCGTTCTGCCTGCAGTCCCCCCAGGGCGACCTCGACGCGTTGGGCATCCGCTGGCGCTACGTTCCACGGCAGATGCTCTCCACCACGGCCAACGAGTGCCTGAGGAACCGCTGTCCCTTCTATCCCAACGAGTGCCTGGTCCACGGCGCCCGCAAGAGGGCGAGCCAAAGCGACGTCGTGGTCACGAACCACTCCCTCCTGCTCCGGGACATCGACCTCGATGGACAGATCCTGCCCCCCATCAGCCATTGGGTGGTGGACGAGGCACACGGCTTCGAGGGCGAGGCGCGCCGCCAATGGGCGCGTGAGTTCTCGGGCGACCTGGTGAGGCGTGGCTTCGAGCAGCTGGGGAGCAGCAAGACCGGCACCCTCCACAACCTCATGGTCCAGGTTTCGGGTCTTGCCGAGGCGACCCTCTACCAGCGTCTTCTCACCAAGCTGTCCGCGTCGTCCGCCCGCGCCTCCGTGTCCTGCGCGGACTTCCTCCTGGCCTTGCATGGGCTTGCAGGCCAGGCAGATGGGTCGGGCGACTATGACCGCGTGAACGTCTGGATTGACGCGAGGCTGCGGGAGAGCGACGAGTGGGGGTCGCTGAAGCAGGTGGGCGACGTCTGCCTGAGACGCCTCGAGGAGGCGGAGAAGGACGCGCGAGAGGCGTTCGAGGCCCTGTCCGAGGCCGACGCTCCTCTGGCAGGCGACCTCAGGGCATCGACGAGCTTCCTGGGGCAGCTGGGGGAGTCCCTCTCGCTCGTCTTGGACGGGAGCGACCAGAGCTACTTCTACTCAGCAGAGCTCGCCCGCCGCAAGCGGGACATGCCATCAGAGCGCCTCGTGGCGGAGAAGCTCGAGGTCGGACCCGACCTGGCCGAGAGATGGCTGTCGCAGATGCAAAGCGTCGTGTTCACGTCGGCCACCATGGCCGTCGGAAAGAGCTTTGAGCACTTCGACCATTCCGTGGGGCTCGATGCCCTAGGGCCTGACGCCCATCGTGACCTCCGCCTCGACTCGAGCTTTGACTACGAGGACAACATGTCGGTCGTGGTGTGCAAGGACATGCCCCAGCCCAACGACCCACGCTATCGCGAGGCCTTGTCCCAGCTCCTCGTGGACGTCCACACGGCCATGGGCGGCTCGGTGCTCACCCTCTTCACCAACAGGCGTGACATGGAGCTCGTCTACCAGCAGGTGCTTCCCCGCATGCATGAGCGGGGACTTGAGCTGATCATGCAGGAGCGTGGCGCGTCACCGCGCAGGCTTCGCGACCAGTTCCTCGCCGACCGCTCCCGCTCCCTCTTCGCCCTGAGGTCCTTCTGGGAGGGATTCGACGCGGCAGGGGACACCCTCCGTTGCGTCGTCATCCCCAAGCTGCCCTTCGCCAGCCCCAAGGACCCTTTGGTGAGGGAGAGGGAGCTTCGCGAGGACCGCTCCTGGTGGCGCCATTCCCTCCCCGAGGCGGTTATCTCGGTCAAGCAGGCGGCAGGGCGGCTCATCAGAAGCTCGAGCGACACCGGCGTCCTCGTGCTCGCCGACTCACGCCTGGTCAGCAAGCGCTATGGGCGCCAGTTCACGAACTCCCTGCCCAAGCAGCCACCCTGCGAGCTCGAGTGCGGGAACGTGGGGGAGTACATCAGGATGTGGCGGGCGGGCCACGAGTCGTAGGGAGCTCACACCCGGCCCGTCTTTGTCGCGGCGGCGCGCAGAGCCCGCGCGGCCTCCCTCACCCTGGCCCTGAGGTCCTCGTCGCGTATCACCACGGAGCTTCCGCAGGCTGCGAGCCTGAGGGGCAGCCAGTCTCCTGCGTAGAGGGGGAGGGTCACGGAGGTCCTGCCCTCCGACTCTCCCGTCACTCGCATGCCATGCCAGGAGAAGAGCTCAAGGAGGCCCTGGTCGAGGAAGTCCACGGCAACCTCGCGCACGACCTCATGGCCCTGCTGCCCCATGGTCACCGCCCCTTTGTGCTCCCCCGTCGCGAACGGCCTGGGGTCGGCCATTCGGTCCAGGCGGAAGGTCCTCTGGGCCTGTATCTCGAGGTCCAGCGCCTCGAGATACCATGCCCCCTCCTCGGTCCTGAGCGTCTGGGGGATGACGCGCCTTTTCCTTGGTTCGGCATCGGCGGCGCCGCGATACCAAAAGCCCAGGCCATGACCATCGGCTATGGCCTGGGCGCAGAGGTCGAGGACGCTCGGCCTGCCGCTGACGTCCGGCCCCTGTGGCCGCCCTTCCGCGCCCGTTTCGCCGGTGGGAGAGAGGTAGGGAAGGACTCCCTGGTAGATTGGGTCATCCTGCGACATCCCCAGTCGTTCGAGCGCCGCCCGCATCGCCTCGGACTCGGAAGGGGTGAGCTTGAGCGGGTGCCCCTTGCGCTCGCTGTCGAATGCCAGGACGAGCTGGTCGTCGTCACCGAGGCCAATGGGGAGACCCATGCCCTCCTCGTCGTGGGCGGTGAGGGCGAGCTCCAGGAGCAGGCGCGCGTGCCGGGTGCTGCAGCCGAGTCGCGCGGCGACCGTGGATAGCGAGAGTGACCTACCCTGGGCCGAGAGGCTGCCCAGGAGGGCGGCCAGCTCGCGTGCCTCCTCGAGCCCGCCCCTCCTGCCTCGCCTGGAAGCCCCGCTAGGCATCGCACGCCTCCTCCACGACCCTGTCCCAGTGGTCGGCGACCTTCCGCGGTCCGACGGGCATCAGGCGATGCGCCACGCACCAGCGGGCGCACGCCTCGGGGTCGGAGTATCCGACCTCCCAGCATCGCCCCCCGCGCCCATCGACGTGCCTGCCGCGTCGGTCGAGTTCCGCGGCCACCTCCCCCTCTGTGCAACCCAGGTCTTGAATCGTGACCGTGCCGACCTCGGGCCCGATCTGGAAGGGGAGGCGCAGGTAGTCACCCACGCAGAAATCCGGGGGTATGCGGTAGGAACTGCCCGACACGACCCTCGCGGAGAGGAAGCGGTCCAGGCGGTAGACTCGGGGCTCCCTCCAGCTTCCGTCATCGCGGAGCTCCGAGGCGACGAAATAGCTCTGCCTCCTCAGGCCGAAGCTCCCATAGAGGCGCAGCCTCCTCTCCCTTGGCTCTTGGCCCCTTGCTTGGTAGGTGACCACCGCCTCCCGTCTCCCAGACAGGGCGGCGAGTAGGGGAGGTAGGAGCCCGTCGTCGATCCCGCTGCCAGAGAACAGCCGCTCGAGGCTACCGCTGGGACCAAATGATCCGTCGACCTTGGCCAGGGCGAGCCTCAGCTCGCTCCTATGCGGAAAGCTCGGGTCGTGAGTCAGGGGAGCGCAGGCGACGTCCAGCACCAGCGCATCCTTAGAGGAGAGGGACCCCCCTCCGGGGAAGGACGCGGCCTCGTCAACCTTCCAGAGACCGGGCTGTCCCTCGCTCGCGACGTTGACGAGGCTGAGGCCGCAGGCGGACATGGCCGCGCGGTCGCGCCTGAAGGCCTTTCGGAACGCCTCGTCGCTTGCCTGCGGGTAGTAGGTGTTCCGGAGCTCCTCGTTGGAGAGGGCGTGCTTGGCGTTTGAGAAGGCGAGGATCAGTCCCGCCACGCGCCTGGCCTGTTCGTCGTCCCTGCTCACCGTGACGAAATCGTCCTCCATGCGTCCTCCCACATCCGATGCCGTGCAGCGAGGCCTTGCCCCCGTGCGGGTAGCTGCCGCCTCCGACCCCCGAGCTGTGCTGGTAGAACAAATATGCATCATAAGACGTATACTCGGACGATAGGAAAGTGGACGATTCTCTCCCTGCTTCGGCAAAGGACGTATGGCATGGCAACGACGCGCAGCTACCTCGACTATCTCAACGACAAGGTGGACATCTCTCCGGCGAACAGCCAGGAGGAGCTAGACGCCTCCCAGCTGATCGAGTCGATCATGCAGGAGCACGGCCTCGACACGAGCCTGCAGGAGTTCGCCGCGCCCGCGGCGCCTGAGCTTCCGCGGGCGATACTGCTCGTGATCATGGTCATCGGCATGGTCCTCTCGGGCATCCTGGGCTCCGTCGTGGGCCTGGTCGGCCTCGCCCTGGTGCTTGTGCCGTCCATCCTCCTGGGCCTGCGCTTCGGTGGCCGGGACCTTATATCGGGCATCGGGACCCGTGCCCGCAGCCAGAACGTCATCGGCGTCCATCGAGCCAGCGGCCCCCTGGTGGTCAAGGGCAACCGTCCCATCGTGATCGTCGCCCACTACGACAGTCCCAACGAGGGGCTCCTCTTCCAGCCCCAGCTGGCCAGGTGGCAGCCGCTCCTCATGCGGTCGAGCCTCTGGTGTGGCATCGCCGTGGCCTTTTGCTCCCTGATTCAGGTCATCGCCATCATCCCCGCCTCAATCCGTCACGTCTTCTGGGTGTTGGGAATGCTGGCGGCCCTCCCCCTCCTCCTCGTCGGCATCGCGGGAATCTATGGTCGATTCGCCTCCTGTACCACCGGCGCCAACGACAACAAGGCCTCCGTCGCGGCCATGCTGGGCGTGCTGGACAAGCTGCGTCCCGCGGATGACGAGGCAAAGGCCTGGGCCGCCGCCCATCCTCATTCCGAGGGGGTTGGCGAGGGTCCTTCTGCTCCGCTCGAGGAGGAGCTCGAGGTAGAGAGTGACGAGGAGGCCTCCGAGCGGGCCTTTGCCTCTCTGGACGAGCTTCCTGCTGACAGGGGGGGAGAGGACGTCACTTCCACCGCTCCGTCGCCTGCTGATTCGACCGCGGCGGAAGGCCTCCACCCGGCGACCGCCGCCTTCACTCCCCAGGTGATTCCCGCGCCCGAACCAGAGGGTCCCAAGTCGGTCCGTCGCGGCGCAAGGCTCATTGAGGAGCTCCAGATTCTTCCCGAGAGTTGCCAGATCGTCTATCAGAAGCCTCCCGTGCCCCAGGTCGTTCTTCCCGACCTGCCCGAAATCGACGTCGACGGCGCTCTCCCCGGAGTTTCCCCGTCCGCAAGCGGGTCCACCAGCGAGATGGGGGAGACTTCGTCTGGGGCGGGGGCACGGCCAGAGCCCGGGGCCACCATGCCCGAGTTCATGGCACGCGCCAACGCCCGCATCTCCGAGTCGTCCCTCGAGGAGGAATCATCCGCGGACCCCGCCAAGGCCGCCGAGGGTGGTTCCACGCAGGGCTCGTCGGCTGACGACGCCCTCATCGCTGACTTCGAGGTCATCGACCCCGACGCTCCTTCCCGCCCTGCCGAGCTCCTCGCCTCCGTCAAGTCGGCGCTCTCCCATGTGAGGGAGCTCATCCCTCGAGGCGAGCGCCAGGCTCCCAAGATCGAGCGTGGGGAGGAGCTGGCTTCCGGCCAGCCTGGGGAGCAGCCTGTCGTGCAGGTCGCGGATGGTCAGGGGACGGAGGCTGACGAGAAGGGCGAGTCCCTGCAGCCAGAGGATCCCAGCCAGACCGTCGCCACGCCCGCCGTGACCTATGAGGACGAGGAGGCACTGCTAGCGGAAGTCCACGCGCGCGCCGCAGGGGACACCGTTCCAAGCGTGTCGCTCGACGCCGCCGGACCAAAGGACGCACCTGGCATCACGGACGGACCCTCTTCCGATCCGCAGGGCGCCGCAGACGAGGAAGAGAGGGTCCTCGTGGCCGTGGATGCCGAGGGCGAGGAGGCTGACTCCGAGTCCGAGCTTGCAGACGCCCGTGACGAAGAGCCCCTGCCCTACGACGGCCCCATGGCGTCACAGTTCGAGACCCCGAGCGTCCATGACGTCGAACCCCGCAAGGTCGATCCCGCGAGCGTTCCCTCGATCAACGACGCCTACCTAGACAACGCAGCCATCTTCACGCGTCTGAAGGCGGTTCCCAACCCAGCCATCGCGCCCGTTCCCGAGCCAAACTTTGCCCACGAGCAAGATGCGCAGTTCGAGCCCCAGGTTGGCGGCCAGTCCTTGCGTCGGAAGGATGCCTCGGCAGACCTGCAGCCCGGATTCGCGGCGGACGGCGCGGACGGGAGCGAAGCGGTTCAGGAAGGGACAGCGCTAGAGGGCGCTCCGCGGAGTCAGGACGAGCAAGCGGAGGAACTCGTCCCCGAAGAGGGGGCTCAGCCCGATTCTGAGGCCGTCCCCGTTCCCGTCACAGACGGCGGCCCGGCAACCGAGGAAGCCTGGGTGGACGGACCTCGGGCTGAGTCTGCGACAGCCGAGGTCACCGAGGGCGACGTCGAGGGAGAGGACGAACCACCCTGCGACTCCCAGCAATTCGACGGCGAGGACCTGCGTGAGGGATCTGCGGGAGCAGGGGAGCCTGACCAGCAGGCGGAGGTCTCCGAAGCCGGTGCCTCACGTGGCGAAGCGGATGCCCTTGACGACGGAGCTGCCTTCGAGGACGAGGCGGAGCCCTTGGTCCAGGATGTCGCGGAGCCAGGGCAAGCCACCTTGCCGGACGGTACTCGGCCGGCAGGCGCGGGAGCAGAGACCTTGGAGCAAGAGCCAGCGAAGGACGAGGCACCTCTCCCACGATTCAGCCTGTTCGCGCCCCTGCGCGACGACTACATCATGGATGCCGAGTTCGAGCGGCTTCCGGAGGACGGTCCGACCCCAGGGGCGGACGAGCTTGGCCAGACTATGGCCCAACCCGTGGTTGCCGACGGTAGCGACGAGCCGACCCTCGTGACCATGCCCGTCGCCGAGGACGACGTGGAGGAGAGGCCGATCGAGCGCGAGGAGCCGGAGGCGTCGACCGAGGTGGCACCCGATTCAGACGAGGAGATGCCGGTAGAGGGAGGGGAGCCGTCAGCTGCGGAACCCCTCGACGAAGCCGAGCCGGAGGACGACCGACCCGAGAGGGCCGTCGGTTACGTCCTGGGCGAGGAGCCGGCAGAGGTCGACCAGAGCGAGCTGACCCTCGACGCACGGCCCTTCGTGTCCGCAGAAGACGTCAGGGTCACGGAGTCGTCTGCTACCGGCGACCCCGCCCAGGAACTGGATCCCAACGCAACCGTCATCGCCCCCAACCTGAGTTTCATGGAGGACGAGGAGCCTAGCGAGGAGGAACTGGCCTCCAAGGACGTGTCGGGGTTGGACACCTATGCCATGGACGGCACCGAACCCCGTCCGGCAGAGCCTCGGCGTCCGGAGCCGACGGCGGTCGATGATCCCAACTGGGGCAAGAGCGAGTTCACGCCTCAGCCGGGAAACATCGCGCGCCGGGCGGTGCTCTTCGACCTTCCTGATCCGTCAGAGGCCACGCCCGACCCGCTTACCCCCGAGGAGCCCAGCCCCACTCCCGCCCCGCGCGGCATCGACGAGGGACGCGCGCGCCCGTCGGCCGCGGACCTCTCCTATACGAGGGGCGAGCGCGAGCCGTTGGGCGTGGTGGGCGAGGGTGCCCTGCGGTCTGAGTCTCCGCGGCCACGGGGTGGGTCCCACCAGGCAAGGCCCATGGGCAAGAAGCGCTTCAACATCTTCGGTCGCCACAAGGACCAGACGGAAGACTCAGATTCCTTGAGCTCTTGGCTTGGCGTTGACGAGGACTTCGACGCCAAGAAGAGCGGCCGCGAGATTGGCAGCTGGGACAACTTCTCGGACGCGAAGCAGGGGAGGCCTCGCGACGGATGGAAGGGAGGCGCGACGAGCCGCTTTGACCTCAGGCTCGTCGAGGATGAGCCTGCCGGCTCCGAGGAAGGCGCGAGCCAGGCTTCTGCGGAGGGCTACATCCTGGGTGGAGAGGAGCCCCAGGCCATGGAGCCCCGGGAGGGGATTGGCATGGAAGAGCTGCGCGAGGCCATCACGAGCATGGGTGACGACGAGCTGCTTGCCCACGACGTCTGGTTCGTGGCCCTGGGTGCCTCGGGACTCGACCACGCTGGCGCAAAGCGCTTCATGGCCGAGCACCGCAAGGACATCCGTGGCGCCTTCGTCGTCAACCTCGACACCGTCGGCGCCGGTCGCCTCAGCGTGCTCACGAGCGAGGGTGCCACCAGTCCGCGCAGGGCAGACCGCAGGATGGTCCGCCTGCTGTCAAAGATCGCAGACGACCTGCACGTCGGGCTGGAGAAGGTTCGCTTCGACTGGGCTGACACGGACGCGACACCCGCCATGCAGTCGTCCATGCGTGCGGCAACGATCATGGGCGTCTCTGAGGACGGCGTTCCCGCGCTCTCTCACACCGCGGACGACGTGCCGGAGAACCTCGATGCGGCGCAGGTGGTCGACGTCGCCGAGCTCGTCGCCGAGCTCATTCGACGGGCATAGGAGGGTCCGTCCAAGAACCAAGTCCGACCCAATGAACCTATTGCATGCCGGCGGTCCCCCTGTGGTGGCTGCCGGCATGTCCCGTTCCGAGGGGGTTGCCCCCGCGCACGGGGTCGCCTCCGCGCAGCTGGGCCCGCGGCGGACGCCGCCTCTTGCCCGCCGCCCCAGAGGCCAGGCCGACCTCGTCCGGTCCAAGCGCCTCCGCCCGTCGTATCTCCTGCCTTGCAAGCAGCGTCTCTTCCACCAGACCTCCCCGGTCGCCTACGTTGGGGAGTAGAGGCTACTCATGCGAGCTGGCAGCAAACCCATCGGCAGCTTGCGCCAGTCTGGCGTCAGCTAGGGACGCGAGCCCTCCGAGCATGGGATTCGCGACAGTTTCGACAAAAGCCTTGGGCACGTCGCAATGGGAGCTGTGATAGAATCCACAAACATGCGGGCATCGCCAAGTGGTAAGGCAATGGCTTCCCAAGCCATCATCCGCGGGTTCGAATCCCGTTGCCCGCTCCATAGACTGTCATCGGGCCCTTCGGGGCCCGATTTCGTGAAAGGGCAATCCATGAGCGTTCCCATGACCGCCGAAGAGTGCCATGTCGCCATCGGGCATCTTTCTCCCAAGATTGACAACTATGCCGAGCTGCTGGTTCGCAAGGGTGCGGCATTGAGGCGGGGACAGGAGCTCGTACTGCAGGCGCCCGTGGAGCGGGCGGACTTCGCCCGCCGCGTCGTGAGGAAGGCCTACGAGGCGGGCGCGGGACACGTGACGGTCATCTGGTCTGACGACGTGGTGGGACGCCTGACCTACGAGCACGTGGACAAGGCCTACTTCGAGCACGTCCCCTCGTGGCAGCGAGAGCAGCTCAACTCTCTCGCCGAGGCTGGTGCTGCGTTCCTCTTCCTCGAGGGAAGCGACCCCTCCGCGCTCGACGGGATTGACCCCGCCAAGCCGGCGGCCGCACGAAAGGCGCGCAACACCGAGTGCCTCGCGTTCAGGGAGGGTATGGACTTCGGCCGAAACGTCTGGTGCATCGCGGGGGTTCCCGTCGAGGCCTGGGCCCGCGAGGTCTTCCCCGAGCTCTCGGGCAGCGAGGCGATCTACAGGCTCTGGCTCGCCATCCTGAGCGTGGCGCGCTCGGACGGCCGCGACCCCCAGAGTGCCTGGGAGACCCACAACGCCACCTTCGAGAAGAACAAGCGCCTGCTCAACGCTGCCGCCTATGACAGCCTGAGGTATCGGTCGTCGAATGGTACGGACCTCGTCGTTGGCATGAACGCCGGCCACCTCTGGGAGGGAGGGGCCGCCCGGACGGTGGATGGGACCGTCTTCTTCCCCAACATCCCCACCGAGGAGGTCTTCACCACCCCCAACCGCAACCGTACGGAGGGAATCGTCCACTCCGCCATGCCGCTCGTGCATGCGGGTCAGGTCATCGACGACTTCTGGATCAGGTTCCGAGACGGCGCGGCGGTCGAGTGGGACGCCCGTCGGGGCAAGGCCGCGCTCGACCAGATCATGGCGGCAGACGAGGGTGCCCATCACCTGGGAGAGGTCGCCCTCATCTCAAAGAACACCCCCATCAGGCAGGGTGGGATCCTCTTCTACGACACGCTCTACGACGAGAACGCGAGCTGCCACCTCGCCCTTGGCATGGGATTCCCGGAGTGTCTTGATGGCGGGCTCGACATGGGCAAGGACGAGCTCCTGGCCCATGGGGTGAACCAGTCCTCCACCCACGTCGACTTCATGGTGGGCGCCGACGACTTGGACGTCTGGGGAGTCGACACTAACGGAGAGGAGACCCCCATCTTCGTGGGCGGGCAGTGGGCCTGGGAGGCCGAGTAGCGACCCAGGCACGTGGTAGAATCGCACGGACGTCTCATCGCGTGACATATCGGGCCGTTAGCTCAGTTGGCAGAGCAGGGGACTTTTAATCCCAAGGTCGTGGGTTCGACCCCCACACGGCCCACCACGTACGCTTGCAGGCCAACGGTGGTGCTTCCCGTTGGCCTGCTTCTCGTATGCCCATGATGCAACTATTTCCCTATGTAACAGGCTGCTAGCTGCTGATATTCAAATCGTTGACGCAAGCAATTGACGACATCGAGATCCTTGTCCATCTTCACCTGCCCAATTGTTTCGAGCAGGAAACCAAAGGGGGCTCTCGTCTTACGCGCATTTGCATAGAGGCGTAATATCCCTCAACAACAAGTGGAGCAGGAGTCCAGGCGCAGGGAAGGGGGAGAGGTTCGATGGACAACAACACAGGCATCAAGCTCTCTCTCCGACGCCAGGGCCGACGAATCACGCTGCGACGCCAGCGCGAGCTGCTCCCGGTCCGCTGAGGCAAAACTAGAGGCCTCGCACACATAGGACTGTGACACCGCCTGGCAATGCCAGGCTTTTTTGTACGAAAAATACCTGGCACGCAGCGTATTCACCTTTTTGGGAGGGGACGCCCTCCCATCGCGTGCCCACGACCATAACCAACACACCAAGCAACGAACGACAAAACAGGGGAGAGCAACCATGCCTGCAACCAAGATCCAAAACGCCGCCACCAACGCCGCCACGAAGGAGAAGGTCGTCCTCGCCTATTCCGGCGGTCTGGACACCTCCGTCATGGTCAAGTGGCTCCAGCTCGAGAAGGGACTCGACGTCGTCGCCATCTGCGGCAACGTGGGCCAGGACGCAGAGGACCTGGCCTGGGTGGAGAAGAAGGCCCTGCGGATGGGAGCCGTCCACTCGGAGGCCCTGGACATGCGCGAGGAGTACGCGAAGGAGGTTCTCACCAAGGCGATCAAGGCAAACGGCCTCTACGAGGACACCTACCCCCTGCTCTCCGCGCTCTCGCGTCCCCTCATCGTAAAGCACCTCGTGGAGATCGCCCACAAGACGGGTGCCTCGTACATCGCCCATGGCTGCACGGGCAAGGGCAACGACCAGGTGCGCTTCGAGACCTGCATCCACGCTCTCGACCCCAGCATCAAGGTCCTGGCACCCGTGCGCGAATGGGACCTCCTCACCCGCGAGCAGGAGATGGAGTGGGCCCAGGAGCATGGCGTGCCCGTGCCCACCACTGCCGCCAAGCCCTACTCCATCGATGACAACCTCTGGGGTCGCGCCATCGAGTGCGGCGTCCTCGAGAACCCCTGGAACGAGCCCCCTGCGGACATCTGGACCATGACGGTGGACCCCATTTCCGCCCCCGACCAGCCGGAAGAGATCGTGGTCGGCTTCGAGAAGGGCGTGCCCTGCTCGCTCAACGGCAAGAAGATGGAGCTCCTGCCCCTGATCGTCCAGCTCAACAAGGTCTGTGGCGCACACGGGTACGGACGCATCGACATGATCGAGGACCGCGTGGTGGGCATCAAGAGCCACGAGTGCTACGAGTGCCCCGCCTCCCTCGCCCTCATCAACATGCACCACGCCCTCGAGACCCTCTGCCTCGACCACGACACCCTGCAGTACAAGCACATGATCGACCAGCAGTGGTCCAAGGTGGTCTACGACGGCCTCTGGTACAGCCAGCTCAAGGAGGCGCTTGACTCCTTCTGCGCCAGCACCCAGGCCTTCGTCACCGGTGAGGTCAAGGCAAAGCTCTACAAGGGCAGCCTCACCGTGACCGGCCGCAAGAGCGCCTACTCCCTCTATGACCTCAGCCTTGCGACCTACGGTGACGGCGACAGCTTCGACCGCAGTGCCTCCAAGGGCTTCATAGACCTGCACAGCCTGCCAAGCAAGACCTGGTCGGGCAAGCAGGGTCCCGCCCACAAACAGGCGGTTCCCGCGCCTGCGGGCAAGAAGCAGGCGAAGCTGGGCTACGCGGCCCTCTCCGCGTAGGGGAAGTTGTCCGGCGGGAGCTGGGGTTGCGCGCACGCGGGAAGACTCGGCCCGCGTGCGCGCCCTTGCGTCCTCAGGCACATACAGTGGCGAACGACTGAGCGAACACGAGATGAGAAAGGCGGGTCAGGATGGCCCTTTGGTCTGGAAGGTTCGAACAGGGAGTCGACGAGCTCACCCAGCGCTTCGGCGCCTCGCTCGAGGTCGACAAGAGCATGTGCCGTCAAGACATCGCCGGGTCCATGGCACATGCCCGGATGCTGGCTGACCAGGGCATCATCGGCGTGGATGACGCCGAGAGGATTCAGGAGGGCCTTTCTCGGATCCTCACGCAGATAGACGACGGCGACTTCGAGTGGGACGTGAACGACGAGGACGTCCACATGGCGGTCGAGTCGAAGCTCACGCAGATGGTCGGTCCAGCCGGCGCGCGCCTTCACACCGGACGTTCGCGCAACGACCAGGTGGCACTTGACCTGCGACTCCTTGCCAAGGACCTCCTTGCCCAGCTCATGAGGGGAAACCTTGCCCTCAGGAGGACCCTTCTCGACGAGGCGGTGGCGCGGCGGGGCGTGGTGATGCCGGGTTACACCCACCTGCAGCATGCGCAACCCGTGTTCCTCTCGCATCACCTGCTTGCCTACTTCTGGATGCTGGGGCGTGACTTCAAGCGCCTCTCCTTCGCCTTCGACGAGGCGGATGCCAACCCCCTGGGAGCCGCCGCCCTGGCGGGGACCACCTATCCCATAGACCGCTTCCAGACGACGAAGTCCCTGGGCCTCGACCATCCCATCCCCAACTCCATGGACGCCGTGAGCGATCGTGACTACCTCCTTGACCTGCTCTATGCCTGCTCCGTCTCGATGATGCACCTCTCGCGTCTCTGCGAGGAGATCGTGCTCTGGTCCACCACGGAGTTCGGCTTCGTCACGCTCTCTGACTCCTACTCGACCGGCTCGTCGATCATGCCCCAGAAGAAGAACCCGGACTTCGCCGAACTCACCCGTGGCAAGACCGGTCGGGTGTACGGTGACCTAGTGGCCCTCCTCACGACCATGAAGTCGCTTCCCCTGGCCTACAACAAGGACCTCCAGGAGTGCAAGGAAGGTCCTCTCGACGCGGCGCATACGCTGCTCGACTGCATGGCGTGCGTGAGGGGGATGGTCTCCACCTGGCGCCTCGACGAGGGCCGCATGGAAGAGGAGTCGGGGAAGGGCTTCACCGCCGCGACCGACGTGGCAGACTACCTCGCCAAGCGAGGGGTGCCCTTCCGCAAGGCCCATGAGGTGGTGGGGGAGCTCGTCCTATATTGCGAGAGGCATCACAAGGGCCTGGAGGACCTGACGCCCGAGGAGTTCCGCCAGGCCTCCGAGCTCTTCGACTCCGACGTGACGGAGGACCTCGACCCAAGGGGGATAGTCTCGGCCCGTAACAGCTACGGCGGCACGGGTACACAGGCGCTCGCTCGCCAGCTCGAGGAGGCGCGCGCCGCGCTCGAGGCCGACGAGGGCTCGCTGGCGGGGGAGTAGGTCGCAGACGGCAGGGGACACCGACGGCGGCCTTCCGGCCAGGGTCCCCACCTCTGCACGCTTAGTGGACCCCGCTGCGGCGCGCTAGAATTGGGGGACGTCCGCAGCCCAGGAAAGGACACCCCGCATGATCGACCGTTACACCCGCCCCCAGATGGGTCACATCTTCTCGCTCCAGAACAAGTACGCCATCTGGCAGGAGATCGAGGTCCTGGCCTGTGAGGCCCATGCCGAGCTGGGACAGGGCGGCATCACCAAGGAGGAGGCGCGCTGGATTCGCGACCACGCCGCCTTCGACAAGGACGAGGTCGACCAGATCGAGGCCGTGACCAACCATGACGTCATCGCCTTCCTGACCAACATGGGCTCGTACATCGACGCGGAGGTCCCCGAGGGCCAGCCCAAGCCCAGCCGCCACGTGCACTACGGCATGACCAGCTCAGACCTGGGCGACACGGCCCTCTGCTACCAGCTCACCCAGGCCGTCGACATCCTCCTGGACGATTGCGCCAGGTTGGGGGAGATCTGCAAGAGGCGTGCCTTCGAGGAGCGGGACACCCTCTGCGTGGGCCGCACCCATGGCATCCATGCCGAGCCCATGACCTTCGGCATGAAGTTTGGCAGCTGGGCCTGGGAGCTCAAGCGCGACCACGACCGCCTGAAGGATGCCCGCAAGAACGTGGCCTTCGGGGCCATCAGCGGCGCGGTGGGCACCTACTCGTCCATCGACCCACGCGTCGAGGAGTACGTCTGCGAGCACCTGGGCCTCGCGCATGACCCGCTCTCGACCCAGGTCATCAGCAGAGACCACCACGCATACCTCGCCGGCGTCCTTGCCACCTGCGCCGCCACCTGCGAGCGCATAGCGACAGAGATCCGCAACCTCCAGAAGACCGACACCCTCGAGGCCGAGGAGCCCTTCTGTCGTGGCCAGAAGGGCTCGAGCGCCATGCCCCACAAGCGCAACCCCATCACGGTGGAGAAGGTCTGCGGCCTGTCTCGCGTGGTCAAGGCAAACGCGCAGGTGGCCTTTGACAACGTCGCGCTCTGGCACGAGCGCGACATCAGCCACAGCTCCGCGGAGCGCATCGCCCAGGCGGACAGCTTCATCGCGCTCGACCACATGTTTGGCTGCCTCATCCGCATCGTGGACGGCTTGGTGCTGTACCCGGCGCAGATGATGGCGAACCTCAACCGCACCCGTGGGATGCTCTTCTCGTCCAAGGTCCTGCTCGCCCTGGTGGACACGGGCATGAGCCGCGAGGACGCCTACAAGGTGGTGCAGTCGAACGCCATGGCCACCTGGGGAGAGATCCAGCGCTGCGAGCAGGGCACGAGCTTCCGCGAGAAGCTCGAGGCAGACCCGGCCTGTACTCTCACGGACGAGCAGCTCGACGCCATCTTCGACCCACGTAGCTTCCTGACCAGGTCCGACGTGCTCTTTGACCGCTTGGAAGGACTGAGCTTCGAGTAGGCGGGATGGCATGGGATGCGCCCAGCCGACGGCCGACCGATTCCGGAAAGGGGTTCCTTCTCGCATGACGAAGCACAGCATCACCAGGAGGGGCCTCTTTCGCGCCACTGCCGCCGCGAGCGTCGCCGCGGCGGGCGTGAGTGTGCTCGCAGGCTGCAAGCACAAGTCCGAGGAGGGGTCGAGCCCGGTGGTGGTGGGCGAGGAGTCTGCCACCAACATCCTCGAGAGCTACCAGGAGGCAGAGCAGCTTCCCATCGCGCAGCAGGGTGGCTGGAGCATCTCCCTGGGCAACGTGCTCCATCCGGGCGAGGGGAGCTGGGTCCCCTGCACCACGGCCGGCTCGAGCTCGAACCCCATGGTCAAGGGTGGTGCCTTCTCCATCTCGACGGGACAGGTCAGCGAGGTGGTCCCGAAGCCCCTGGCCGGCGATGCTAGCAACGTGGCCATCTATGACGTGCGCTGCTCCGACTCCGCATACGCCTGGGTCGAGCTCAACCTGCTCACCCACGACTGGACCCTCTATGCTGCCGCCTTTGCGGACGGAGCCCTCTCCGGCACACCCTCGACGCTCTGGTCGGCAGGCTCGGACTACGACCCGCCGCGCTTCGCGGTCACGGACTCCAGGGTGCTCTGGCAGGTCATGCCCTCCGCGTCGGGCGACAAGAGGTCCGAGCACTCCTTCTGCTACCTCTGGCAGACCGGCGACACGAGCGCACAGGCCGTCGTGGAGTCGCCGGGTCGCTTCGCCACCGAGCCGGCCGTCTCGGACGGGACGGTCACGCTCGTGCCCCGGGTGAACGCTGACCAGGGAACCTTCTATGGCATCACGGCGTACTCGCTCTCCGACAAGCTCTCAACCAAGATTGACCAACTCGTGCTTCCCGCGTCGGTGAGGCCCCTCAATGCCGTCCGCATCGGCGACCGCTTCGCCTTCTCCATCGAGGCGAGCTACTCGTCCGGTGGCCTCCTGGGCAAGATGGGCACTTACATCGGCAGTGGCGAGGGGCCCTTCGTCATGCTCTCGCGCGAGCCGACTGCGGCCGTGACGGGCAAGGGTGACACGTTCGTCATCAAAAGCACCTCCTCCTACTTCGTCGTGGACACCAACGCAAAGACCTACTCGGTGCTTTCGGCATCCAACCGCTGCATCGACTACGGGGAGTATCCTGCCACCCTTGGCACGAGCGACCACTTCGTCACCTTCGCCACGGTCAAGGACGAGAAGACCGGATATCCGTCGGCCGTCGCCGTGAGGTCCTTCGCGCTCTAGTCTCTGGGGCACGGACGCCAGGTGCGCTAAAATGACTCTTGTATAGGCAAATTGTGCACCCATGCCTGACGTGGGGAGCTGGGATATCGGCGGGACGTGAGGGGGGCCGGAATGGCTTCGGAAGAGAAGAAGATTCTGCTCGTTGAGGACGAGAAGACCATTCGTGACGCCGTGGCGGCGTACCTCGAGCGCGAGGGCTACATCGTCCGCGGCGTGGGTGACGGGAAGAGCGCCCTCGAGGAGTTCGAGAAGCACAGCTTCGACCTCATCGTGCTCGACCTCATGCTTCCCCAGCTCTCGGGCGAGCGCGTCTGTCGCGCCGTTCGCGAGACGTCGAGCGTCCCCATCATCATGCTCACCGCGAAGGGCGAGGTGGAAGACCGCATCATCGGGCTGGAGCTCGGCGCCGACGACTACCTGATCAAGCCCTTCTCGCCCAGGGAGCTCGTCGCCCGTGTGCGCGCCCTCCTCAGGCGCGCCCACACCGAGGCTGAGCCCCCGCTGGAGGTGCTGGACTTCGGAGACCTGGTCATCGACATCTCGGGCCACAAGGTCATGGTCGAGGGCAACGAGGTCGACCTCACTGCCTCCGAGTTCAAGCTGCTCACCACCCTCGCCCGCTACCCAGGACGCGTCTACACCCGCATGGAGCTTGTCGAGAAGGTGTTGGGCTACGACTTCGAGGGCTACGAGCGCACCATCGACTCGCACGTGAAGAACCTCCGCGCCAAGCTGGGCGACGACCCGCGCAACCCGCGCTGGCTGTACACCGTCCACGGCGTGGGGTACCGTTTCGAGTCAGCCCAGAAGGCGGACGCCGGCGAGGCGAAGAGGTAGGGGACGCAGACCTTGCCTGACATACTCGACAACGAGGAGGCCCGCCGCGAGTACGGCGAGGCCTCCTCACTTGGGTCGGACTCACCCAAGTCCTCCTTCAACACCATGGCGCGGACGTCCGGCTCGCGACCGACCAAGACCTTCACCGCTCGCATGGCCTTCTACTTCGCCCTGACGGCGATCATGACGGCTGCGGTGCTCTCGGTGGTGCTTGCGGTGGTCTGGGAGGGGCAGTTTCGTCGCTACACCCAGCAGAACCTTCAGACCCTCGCCGACCAGCTCGCCGACGGCATAGCCGTACAGTACGACAGCGCGGGCTCATGGACCGACGAGGTGCTGGGCTACGCCCACTTCGCCTCCGTCTCGTCCGCCGGCGTGGCGGTACAGCTCGAGGACTCCGACGGCACCATGCTCTACGACGACTCCTGGACGGTCTCGCATCGCATGTCGGCGACGAGCGGACGGGCGCCCTCGAGCCGGCCCGAGTCCATAGTCTCGGCCGAGGTGCTCAGCTCGTCGGGCAACGTGGTGGGGACGGTCAGGCTCCTTGCCTATGGGTCCACCGCCCTCACGAGCAGCGCCGACTCGACCTTCCGCACCAACTCCTACGGTGCCGTCGCGGCGGCAGCGGCGGTCGCGGTCATCCTTGCCTGCGTCATCGGGTACCTGGCCTCGCGTGCCCTCACCAAGCCCATCAAGGCCATCACCTCGACGGCGGCGCAGATAAGGAGCGGCGACCTCACGGCCCGCACCAACCTGCGCGGTGACGACGAGATAGGGCGCCTGGGAGAGACCTTCGACTCCATGGCAACGGAGCTCGAGCACGACATCAAGTTCGAGCACCGCCTGACGAGCGACGTCGCCCACGAGCTCAGGACGCCGCTCATGGCCATGCTCGCCACGGTCGAGGCCATGCAGGACGGCGTCCTGCCCTCAGACGACAAGCACTTCGAGACGGTGGCCGAGGAGGTGCGCCGCCTCTCCCGGCTCGTGGACGCCATGCTCCACCTCTCGCGCATCGAGAACGGCACGCGCGCGCTCAAGCTCGAGCGGACCGACATGGTCTACCTGGTCAAGAGCATGGTCTCGATGCAGCATCAGCTCTTCCATGAGAAGGGCCTCCACCTGCGCTTCGACGACAAGACGGACGCGCACGAGTGCTACGCCCAGGTGGATGCGGACCTCATCCGCGAGGCCGTGACCAACCTCATGTCCAATGCCATGCGCTACACGGGCGAGGGCGGATGGGTCGTCGTGGGCGTCAGGCGCGACCGCGTCAAGGGAGAGGTGCAGGTCTCGGTCCAGGACACGGGAATCGGAATCTCGAAGGAGGACATCCCCAGGGTCTTCTCGCGCTTCTGGCGCTCCGATGCAAGCCGCGAGCGCGTCTCGGGCGGCCTGGGGGTGGGCCTCGCCCTCACCAAGGAGATAGTCGAGAAGCACAACGGCGTCATTGGCGTGGAGTCCGAGCTGGGCAAGGGCACCACCTTCACCCTCCGCCTCCCCCTCGAGCAACGCAAGACACCCGCTCGCCCGCAACAGGAGAGGTAGGGGAGGGCGCTTCCCCGCCAGTCCGGTTGCCATCGGGTGACTTGTTCCGTTGTTTGCCGAGCTTGGTCAGGCTTCATCTAGAATGGGGAACGTCGTGCCCGGCACGACCACGGTCGTCAACATCGATGGGAGAGACAATGGAAGCCATGGAGCTTCGCCCCGATTCGCACGGCAAGGTCCGCGACATCTACGATTGCGGCGACAGCCTGCTCATGGTCGCCAGCGACCGTGTGAGCGCGTTCGACTACGTCCTTCCGGACGAGATCCCCTTCAAGGGGGAGGTTCTCACCCGCATCTCCGCATTCTGGTTCGAGAGGTTCCAGGACCTCATGCCCAACCACATGCTGAGCATGGACGTCTCGGACTATCCAGAGGAGTTTGCCCCCTATGCAGACTACCTGAGCGGCCGCTCAATGCTGGTGATGAAGGCCCAGACCATTCCCATCGAGTGCATCGTCCGCGGCTACCTCACGGGTTCCGGCAAGAAGACCTACGACCAGGACGGCACCGTCTGCGGAATCAAGCTTCCCGGCGGCCTGGAGGAGGCATCAAAGCTGCCTGAGCCCATCTTCACCCCCTCGACCAAGGCCGAGCTCGGCGACCACGACGAGAACATCTCGTTCGAGCGCTGCGCCCAGATCGTGGGGGAAGAGGTGGCCGCGCAGCTGCGCGACGCCTCGCTTGGGATATATGAGGCCGCCGCGGACTATGCGGCCACCAGGGGCATCGTCATTGCCGACACCAAGTTCGAGTTTGGCATGGTCGATGGCAGGCTCACCCTGATCGACGAGTGCCTGACCCCCGACTCGAGCCGGTTCTGGCCTGCCGACGGCTACGAACCCGGCCATGTCCAGCCCAGCTATGACAAGCAGTTCGTGCGTGACTGGCTCAAGGCGAACTGGGACATGACCGGGGAACCGCCCCACATCCCCTCCGACGTCATCGAGGGCAGCTCGAGGCGCTATGCCGAGGCATTCAAGATAATCACCGCAAGCGAGTTCAAGCCCATGAAGGAGTCCCATGTCTCTGCGTGACACCATCGAAGCGGCCCGCAAGGAGGCCGAGGAGGCGGGAAGCGTTCCCGCGGCAAGCCCCAAGGCATCCAAGGCCGGTGAGGCAGCCGACGGGGGAGACAAGCCCCGCGCCGGATTTACCAGGCGCTCGGTCACGCGCGCTCGTCCCGCCCGCGAGGCGGCGTCGGGCGTGAGGGTCGTCTCGAGCGAGAAGGTGCGCCGCGGCAGCCAATCTGCCTCGGGCAAGGCCGAGAGCGAGATGACGAAGGAGGAGCGCAAGGCGGCACGCAACGCGCGGCGCGACGAGGAGGACCGCAGGGCCACGTTGTCCCGCGTTCTTCTCAACCAGCGTTCGGAGTTCAGGAAGAGCCAACGCGTCTGGTGGGCGCTCATCGGCTCCGGTCTTGTCATCACCCTGGTCACCTGGGCCATCACCTACTTCTACCCCGAGGCGGCGACCAACCCGTCATCGCCTGCCGGCATAGTCATGCTGGTCGCCATCGTGTTCGCGTACGTGGCGATCATCGCGGCCTTCGTGTACGACTGGCGCAAGGTGAGGCCCCTGCGTCGCGCTGCTGACGCGGAGGTGGCATCCATGAGCAGCAAGAAGGTCATGGCCCTTCTTGAGGCGGACGCCAAGCAGCTCGAGCAGGAGGGGAAGGCCAAGAAGAAGTAGGCCTTTCCGACCGTCGGGACATCCCGCGCTTGTCGGCACCGCATGCTCTGCAAAGTGCCGACAAGCGGGATATTCTTGTCTCGTATTCCCTCTCGCCCTACGTCTGTCGGCATTCAACCACCGGCAATGCAGGATGATCGGAGTTCGCGGCTCACGAGACTCCGACACGCCGCAATTACTGCGAGACGTGAAGCTTTGTGCTGCGCCCGCGGCCAGGTGATGGTAGAATGCCTTTGCATGGCCCCGTAGCTCAGGGGATAGAGCACAGGTTTCCTAAACCTGGTGTCGTTGGTTCGAATCCAATCGGGGTCACCAGAGAACAAGGCCTCGTATCGCACGCGCTGCGGTACGAGGCCTCTTCTTGTCTTGCCCGCCTCGTGCTCTTGGTGGTCGGACGGACAAGGGAACCCCCGCACCCAGATGGATGGATGCGGGGGTATTCGCACCGTCCGTCGGCGACGCCTACTTCGTCTCGGTCGAGCTGGAGGTGCCGCTGCTCTTGCCAGAGCTACCACCATCCGCCTCGCCCGCTCCATTCGTGCCAGAGCCGGACCCGGTGGAGACCACGATGGTCACGGTGCTTCCCGCCTTCGCGCTGCCGGTGGGGGACTGGCTGATCACGTTGCCCCGAGGGACGCTCGGGCTCGTGGCGTAGGTCGTGTTGACGAGGAAGCCCGCGTTGTCCAGGGCGCTCTGTGCCCCGTCCTCGCTGTAGCCCACCACGTTGGGGATGTTCTTGTCGGCGGGTCCCGTTGAGACCGTTATGGTGATGGTGCCGCCCTTCTCTGCGGTGCCGGTGGGAGACTGGCTGATGACCTCGCCCTCTTCGACGCTGTTGCTCGAGCTGCGCTGGACGCTCACGCCGAAGCCGCTGTTCTGGAGCGTGTTCCTCGCACTCTCTTCGCCGTAGCCCGTGACGTCGGGCACCTCGGCGGTCTCGACGCCCTTCGAGAGCTGGTAGGTTACGGTGTCACCTGCCTTGGCCGTGCTGTTGGCCGCGATGCTCTGCTGCGCGACTTTGCCCACCTCCACCTCGCTGCTATAGACGGAGTCGCCGGCCTGGCCCACGAGGTTCGCCTTGGCAAGGGCCTGCTCCGCCTCCGAGGGCGAGAGGTTCTTGAGATCGGGGACCACGACGTCCGCCGCGGGCTCGGGGCCCTTCGAGATGACGATGCTGATTTGGGTGCCACGCGCCTTCTCGAGACCTGCGTCGGGGCTCTGGTCCATCACCAGTCCAGATGCGACGGTGGAGCTGTAGGACTCCTTGACCGTGCCCCGTTCGAAAACCGAGGCGTCGATGGTTGCAAGAGCCTGCTCCTCGGTCAGGTTGGACAGGTTGGGAACGCTTGCGGTGGCGTTGCGGTTGGTGAGGAGGCTGGCTATCGCGACGATGGCGGCGATGAGCGCCAGGGTGACGAAGACGGTTCCCAAGACGAGCTTGCGCCTGCGGCCGTGTGCCTCGCGTTGTGCCTTCTCTCGCGCCTGCTCTGTCGCGCTTCGGGGCCGGCCGTGCCCGTTGGCCTGGATGCGGGGGATGGACTGGGTGCTGTTGACGGGTTGGAGGGGTGCCATGACTGGTGTGGTCGGAATCGCCGTCGTGGCCGTGGCGCTGCTCACCGCCTGCATCCTGCCAGCGAGGTAGTCGCGCAGGACGTGGTAGAGCTCGTCCGCCGTCTGGAAGCGTGCCTCGGGGTCCTTCTGCATGCACTTGAGGATGATTCCCTCGAGCGCGCTGTCCACGCTGGGGTTGAGCTGGCTGGGCGGCTTGGGCTGCTCGTTGACCTGCTTGAGGGCGACCGATATGGCATCGTCCCCGTCGAAGGGCACCTTGCCCGTGGCCGCCTCGTACATGACGATGCCCAGCGAGTAGATGTCCGTCGTGGGGCCGAGCTCCTTGCCCTGGGTCTGCTCGGGAGAGACGTAGTGGGCTGTGCCCAGCACTGAGTTGTCGGTGGTCAGATGGCTGTTCTTGGCACGCGCGATGCCAAAGTCCATCACCTTGATGTTGCCGTCAGGCTGCACCATGATGTTCTGCGGCTTGATGTCGCGGTGGATGATGTCGTGGCGGTGCGCGACGGAGAGCGCCTGCGCAATCTGCGAGCCCACCTGGGCGACCTTCTTGCCGTCCAGGGCGCCATGCCTGCGGATGCCGCTCTTGAGGTCGGTCCCGCGGAGGTACTCCATGACGATGTAGTAGGTGTCGCCGTCGCGCCCCCAGTCATAGACGGAGACGATGTAGGGGCTCTGCAGCGCCGCGGCCGCCTGGGCCTCCTGCTTGAAGCGCGCGGCGAACGACGCGTCACCCGCGTACTGAGGCAGCATGGTCTTGATGGCGACGGTCCTGCCCAGCACCTCGTCCAACCCGCGGTAGACCACGGCCATGCCGCCGGCACCAATCTTGTCCTGGACCGTGTAGCGTCCGCCTAGCACCCTGTCTGACATCATCTCTCCCATCGCATGCGCGGCAGCACCCGCGCCGTCTTACCACGTTCGAGGCAGGCAGCGCCCTCGCCTGCCGTACCCCCAGGCCCCTAGAGGTTCGCCCCTGCCGCCTGGACGCTCAGGCAGGAGGCGAGGACCTTGCCCGCCACCCTCGCAGCCCTGCCCTGCACGTCGTTGTCCTCGGACCCCTCGATGCAGACCGATATGGCCAGGGTTGGCTGGTCATAGGGGGCAAACCCGACGAAGAGCGAGTTGGCCACCGAGGAGCTGACCTCCGCGGTGCCCGTCTTGCCCGCCACCTTGACGCCGCTCACGCGCGCCGCGGTGCCGGTTCCGCCCTCGACCACCTGGAGCATCGCCTCCTTGACCGAGGCCGCCGTCTGGGCGGACACCGCCTGGCCCAGGGCCTTGGGCAGCGTCGTCGAGGAGGTGGTTCCCTCGGGGCTCAGGATGTGGTCCACGAGGTAGGGGTTCATGGCTATGCCGCCGTTGGCGATGGCCGCGGCCATCACGGCGTTCTGCATGACGGTGGTTTGGGGGCCAGCCGGGCTGTCGTGCATGCCCACGGGCTGTCCCACGGCGGCCCAGGCAGTCTCCCACTCGCTCATCTCGGCGGGGTCGGGCATGAGCGAGGCAATGGTTGAGAAGTCCTGGCCGATCTTGCTGCCGTAGCCGAAGGCCTTGGCATAGCTCACGAGGAGCTTCCCGCCGAGCTCCTGGCCTAGCTGGCCGAAGACCGTGTTGGCGGAGAAGGCCAGGGCCTCCTTGAGCGTGAGGGAGTCCCACTCCTCCTGGTCGACGTTGGTGATGTCAGCCCCGCCGATCGAGATGCTCGCGGGAGCCGGGAAGCTCGTGTCGAGCGTCGCCTTCTGGGAGTCAAGCGCGGCGGCGAGCGAGAGCACCTTGAAGGTGGACCCGGGGGTGTAGAGGGTCTGCGTCGAGCGGTCCATGAGGGAGCCCCCGCTGCCGTCCGACGTCATGACCTCCTCGATGCTGTCGTAGTCGTAGGAGGGCGCGGAGGCCTTCGCCAGCACGGCCCCCGTCGAGGGGTCGAGGACGACGATGGCGCCCCTCTCGCCCTCGAGCGCCGACTCGGCGGCGCGCTGCATCTGCGAGTTGATGGTGAGGACCACCGACGACCCGGGGTTGGCGATTCCGGCCATGGAGAAGAGCGCGGACTTCCAGCTCGAGTAGTCGGCCCTTCCGGTGAGTGCCTCGTTCATCGACGCCTCGACGCCCGTCGCGCCATAGCGGGTGGAGAGGTAGCCCACGGTGTGCGCGGCGAGCGCGCCAAGGGGATGGCGGCGCACGTAGCTGCCGTCCTCCTGGGGGGTAGACTCGGCGAGGGTCTGTCCGTCGGAGGTGATGATGGCCCCGCGCTGCACCTTGGCGCTCTTGGCGATGGTGTGATTGTTGTTGGGCAGCGACTGGTAGTAGTCGGCCTTCGCGACCTGCACATAGCTCAGGTTCGCCACCAGGGCGACGAACATGAGCGAGAAGACGGCGAGGAGCCTGACGAGGCGGTTGCCCAGGGCGACGCGGCCCAGTACGCCCGACTCGGGGGTGAGGATGCCGAAGCGTCCGCGCGCATGGGAGCCGTGCACGACCTCAGACGGGGCTTCGACGGACGCGACCTTGCCGGTTCCCGAGGCCTGGACCATGGCCTCGCGACCCGTGCCCTCGTCCCCGGTCTTGAGGAGCAGCGCGACGATCACGAAGCTTGCGAGGAGAGAGCTGCCCCCCTGGCTCATGAAGGGCAGGGTCACGCCCGTGAGGGGGAGCAGCCTGGTCACGCCTCCCACGATGAGGAAGGCCTGGAACACCAGGGCGGCCGTGAGACCCACGGCCGTGAAGGCGGCGACGTCCGACTTGGCGCGGGCCGCGGTGGCGAATCCCCGCACGGCGAGGAGCAGGTAGCAGATGAGGACGGCCGAACCGCCTAGGAGACCCATCTCCTCTCCGATGGCGGAGAAGATGAAGTCGGACTCGACCACCGGGATCAGCTTGGGCAGGCCCTTGCCTATGCCGGCGCCGGTGAGCCCTCCGTCGGCGAGGGAGTACAGGGACTGGACGATCTGCAGGCCCGCGTTGCTGGGGTCCTTGAATGGGTCGAGCCAGATCTGCACGCGCGTCTGGACGTGGCTGAAGAGCACGTAGCAGAGCGCCCCGCCCACGGCCAGGAGGATGAGGAAGGCAAGCACGTAGCTCACGCGTCCCGTGCATACGTAGAGCATGATCACGAAGAAGGTGAAGAAGAGCAATGCGCTTCCCAGGTCGCGCTCGAAGATGACGATGAGCAGGGAGACGCCCCACATGACGAACATGGGTGCGAGCATACGGGGGTGGGGAAGCGAGAGCGGTCCCACCTTGCGGGTCGACGCGGAGAGGAGCTCGCGGTTCTCGGCCAGGTAGGCGGCCAGGAAGAGGACGACAAGCACCTTGGCGATCTCTCCGGGCTGGAAGGAGAGGCCGCCCAGCTGGAGCCAGAGCTTGGAGCCGCCCTTCTCGGTGCCCACGAGCATGGGCAGCAGGAGGAGGGCCACGCCCGCGACCCCCATCGTGTACTTGTACTCCGCGAGCGTGTCCACGCTGGGCACGGCGACGAGGACCGCCACCATGACGGCGACGGAGACGAAGAGCCACATGACCTGTCCGCCCGCGAGGTCGGGGGCGAGCCTTGACACGAAGGTGATGCCCACGCCCGAGAGCAGGAACACTATGGGAAGGATCGCTGGGTCGGCGCCGGGGGCGTAGATCCTGATGGCGACATGCGCCACCGCGAAGGCGGCGAAGAGCCCGATGGGCAGCGCGAGGGAGCCCAGGGTTACGGCGGCCTGTGCGTTTGCTATGTACATGGCATAGAGGAGCACGACGGGGACGGCCCCGAGGACGAGGAGCAGGAGCTCCGTGTTGCGCCTTGTGTTCGCATGGCGTTCTGCCACGTCACTCACCACCCTTGCCCGACGACCCCGAGCCGCCGCCCTCTTCTGGTGCGGCCTGTATCTCCTGCGGGCTCGAGACCTCGGTGCCGGCCGTGCTGCGGTCGGCGGTGACGGCGGCGGAGCTCTTGTCAGAGTCGATCTGGTCGCGGTAGCCCTCTATGGCCTCGCGGGCCTCCTCCTCGCTGTTGACCAGGATGCCGCTCCTGAGGCGGTCCTGGATCGCGAGGGGGAGGTCGCTGGTCTTGACCGAGGAGGTCTCGGCCAGGCTCGAGAGCGGGATTCCCAGGAAGCTGCTCTCCATGCCGTGGTAGATGCCCACGGTCCCATCGTTGTCGCCCAGGTACCAGGAGCTGCCCACGAGCTCCGCCCCCAGCGCGGCAAGGACCACGACGAGAGCGAGAAGCGCGCCGACGATCCCCATGGCGACCCTCCGGCGGCGGTGGAAGTGCGCCTCGACCATGCCGTCGTCCGTCACGTCCACGACCACGATGGTCACGTTGTCGTGCCCGCCCGCGGCGAGCGCGGCAGACATCAGGTTGTCGGCCGCCATCTGTGGCAGGGGGGACGAGACCGCGATTGCCTCGATCTCCGAGTCCTCGACCATGGACGAGAGGCCGTCGGAGCAGAGGATGACGCGGTCTCCGGCAGTGACGTCCAGGGTGAAGTGGTCTGCGTACATGTCTGGGTCGGAGCCCAGGGCGCGCGTGATCACGGACCTGGAGGGATGCACCCGCGCCTCGTCGGCGGTTATCTCCCCCGCGTCGACAAGCTCCTCGACGTAGGAATGGTCGTGCGTGAGCCTGACGAGGGTCCCGTGGTGCAGGAGGTAGATGCGCGAGTCGCCCACGTGGGCTATGGCCATCTTGCCGTTCTCCACGAGGACGCAGGATGCCGTGCAGCCCATGCCGGGCTTGCCCAGCCCCTCGGCCGCCCCCTGGATGACGGCGAGGTTGGCCGCCTCCACGGCCGCGCCCAGGAGCACGTCGTCCGCATGGAGGGGCAGCCGGGAACCGATGGTCTCCACGGCTATGGAGCTTGCCACCTCGCCGGCGGCGTGCCCGCCCATGCCGTCGCACACGGCGAAGGCGGGGGGTTGCACCAGGAAGGAGTCCTCGTTGTGGGCGCGCACCAGGCCGATGTCCGTGCGCGAGCCCCACGAGAGCTTGGTCGTGGAACCGCTCTTGGACTCGCTTCCCTCGCGCGACCCTACCGCGACGGTGTCGTGGCCGGGGCTGTTGACGGGCTGGGCCGCCTCGCCCTCGCCCCCGCCGCGCAGGATTCGCTCGAGCTCGTCCCTATGTAGGGGAAACGGGCTCATCGGCGGCTCACGCGCATGACGGCGTTGCCAACCTGGATCTCGTCGCCGTCGCGCAGGGTCACGGGCTGGGCTATGGGGTGGCCGTTCACCAGGGTCCCGTTGGTCGAGTTGAGGTCCTCGAGCACGAGGGCCGGTCCCTGTAGGGTGAAGCGGGCGTGGGAGGATGAGACGAAGGGCTCGTCAATCACGATGTCGGACGAGGGGGAGCGTCCCACGATGACGGGTCCGAGCATGTCCACGTGCAGGCCGCGCAGGGACCTCTCGCCCTTCTCGACGTCGACCGACCAGATGGCCGAGTCGCGCCTCTGGCCGCGGACGAGGCCTATGCCCGTTTTCATCACGGCGAAGAGGAAGAGGTAGAGGAGGATGACGAGCGCAATGCGCCCGCCAAAGAGGACGAGGTCTATCATGCGCGGCTCTCCCTGAACTCAAGGTTCATGAGGCCCAGGGTGATGAGGTCGCCGTCCCTCAGGATGCAGCTGTCGACGTCGATGTCGTTGACCCTGGTCCCGTTGGTGGACCCAAGGTCGGCGATGCGCCAGTCGTGGCCGTCGTAGCTTAGCTCGGCGTGCCTGCGCGAGACGTTGGGGTCGCGCAGCACGATGCCGCCCTGGGTGCGCTCCCTGCCGATGATGGTGACCGGCGAGCCGCCGGTGTAGGTGCGTCCGCTCTGGTGGTCGATGAGCAGGCAGCTGGGGCCCTCCTCCGGAAGCTCGCGGGACGTCTGGGCGCGCTGGGGGTTAACGAGGGGGACGCTGCGGCGGACGGTCGGGGGGATGTCCACGGCGGGCGATGCGGGTGCCACGTCCTCGGCCGCGACTCCCGCCTCCTGCACGGAGTCGTCCACGAAGTCGGTGGGGAGGACGTTGAGGCCGGCCGAGGCGTCGCCCGCGAGTGGTGCGACGAGGGGGGCGAACTCCTCGGCTGCGGGTGCCTGGATTTCCTCCCAGGAGGGCACCTGGGCCTCGAGCCGCTCGGCGGGCTCGGCATGCGCCGCCTTCCTGGGCTCGGCGAGCCTTGCCTTGCGCGGCGCGGGCTGGGCCGGACGCGCCGCCGCGCCGCCGATGCCGGAGGACCCCTTGACGAAGGCCTCCTCCTCTTCCCTCAGGCGTCCCAGGGTGTGGGAGTCGACGTTCTCCGCGAACACGGCGAAGCGCCCTGCCTTGAGGGAGGGGTCGACCATGAAGCGCGCGAGGGGCCTGCCCACGAAGGCGTAGCCCTTGGCGTCTGCCTGGGCCTCGACGAAGCCGCAGACCTCGTCGGTGAGCTCGCGGTACAGCGGCCGCATGGCCGCGTCGTCCGCGGGGGCGACGAGAATGGTGTACAGGGCGGGCGCGGTGTCCACGCCGTCGATCTGGAAGGTCTCCGCCTCCATGGCCCGCGCGGCGCGCTTTGCGAGCTTCTTGAACGAGAACGGGGCGGGCTTTCCCGACGCGCCGGCGCCGAAGGCGTCGCTCACGCGGCTCTCGAAGGTCCTAAGCAGATTCATGGAACTCACCAGCCCCCTCGGGTGCGGGAATAGGGCCATTCAGCCTGACGGCAAGACACAAAATCACACAACAGACTACCGCAACGACGGTGGCCGGCCAGCTCGGGGCCACCCAGGTGCCCCCATTTTCCATCCGCGCGGCGACTGCCCTGACGCCGACAGAGCCTCCAAGGGCAAGCAGTTGTGCCAGGTACTGGGCGGCGGGAGTCTCCCTCCAATGGGCGAGCAGCGAGGCCAGCCCGGCAACCGCGGCGCCACCGGCCAGGACCAGCCAGGAGCTGGGTCGGAGGGCCAGGTCGAAGAGGTCGCGCGCCACCGCGGGCGCGTCGAAGCCGAGCCGCCACGAGCTCATGAGGCAGTGGGCGAAGGCCCAGCCCGCCGCCGTGGCGAGGGCGGCACGCGGCGGTCCGAGGACCGACGTCGCAAGGGGGAGCCCCGCCAGCGGGCTCTGGGTCAGGGAGGGGAGGAGGAGGGTCAGGCTGCCGAGCGGGTCCCTTCTCCCCTCGCGGGCCCACCAGACGAGGAAGGCCAGCGCCAGCGCCATGGGGAGGGCAAGGCCCGTGACCGTGGACTGGTCGAAGAGGCTGGCGCAGAGGCAGAGCGTCGCGAGGAGCCCTCCCAGCGGGGTCCAGGCCGCCGTCAGGCCGGCGCAGGCAAGCGCCAGCCACGGCCTCCACGATGCCTGTGCGAGCTCGACCCCGCCCAGGGCCACCCAGGTCGCGGCGAGGGCTGCTAGGGAGCAGCCAGCGCGTGTGACGAGTTGCGGGAGCCAGGGGTAGCGGTACGAGAGGGACAGCTCCTCGTAGGGCCGCTCCAGGGAGCCCGCCCCGTCCTCGTCCGCGTCTTGCTCCATGAGTGCGCTCAGCGACTCGGCGCCCGCCTCGGCGTCTCCCAGCGCGAAGGAGAGCTCGTCCCTGAAGGCCTCGACGGTAGGGACCCTCCCCGCGGGACTGGGGCTCAGCGCCTGGCACATCACCTCGTCGGCCATGCCGGCGAGGCTGGGGTCGAGCTTGGCGAGGGTGGACTTGGGGCCCTTCTCGATCTTCTTGAGCGAGAGCTCCGCGCTTGGCGCCGCGAAGGGGTTCTCGCCCGTGAGGGCCTGCCAGACCACCACCGCGAGCGAGAAGATGTCGCTGCGCTCGTCGACGAGCCCCCCCCTCGATCTGCTCGGGGGGCATGTAGCCCACGGTGCCGCCGCGCGCGTCGCCGAAGCCGGTTGCCGAGGCAAGCGTTGCCATGCCAAAGTCACAGAGCTTTATGGTTCCCGAGCGCTCAATCATTATGTTGGTGGGCTTGATGTCCAGGTGGAGGACGCCGTTCTCGTGCGCGAAGGCCAGGGCGTTCCCGACAGACCTCACCAGGTGGGCGCACTCGTCGTTGGTGAGGGTCCCCCCCTCCACCCGCGCGAGGAGCTCGGACAGGGTGAGGCCGTCCACGTACTCCATGACCAGGTAGGCCCAGTGGCGGTCGGCCTCGAAGTCGAACATCGTGACGATGTTGGGGTGGGCCAGCATGCTGGAGGTGCGTGCCTCCGCAAGGGCCTCCATCACCGTGGACGTGCCCGCGGCGCCCGTCCCCTGGGCCACGAGCGGCATGCGCTTGATGGCGACGCGGCGCTGGAGGCGGGTGTCCCAGCAGGTGAGGACCGTGCCAAAGCCACCGACGGTGCCCGGGTGCATGACGCGGTAACGCCCCAGCAGGAGCTGGTCGCGCGTCTGTTGCTCGTATGCCTGGCCGTATGGTGCCGAAGAGGCACCCCTGGCTCCCAGAGTGTCTGCCATGGCTCGGGTCTCGTTTCGATTTAGCTGCTGTGCTCAAGAGCCATCCGTGTCTACCCATTCTAGCGCCCAACGCGCCGCGGCGGCGGTTTTTGCGAAACGAGGGCAGATTTCTGTTGCACGCCATCGGAAGGTGGTAGTAGAATCCATGCCTACGCGGGCGTGGCGGAATTGGCAGACGCGTACGGTTCAGGTCCGTATGAGAGCAATCTCATGAAGGTTCAAGTCCTTTCGCCCGCACCATGATCGCTTGGCCCCGGTTTCGTCCGGGGCTTTTTTGTGCCCGGAGTCGTCGCTCGAATCTCCATCAAAGGACAAGAAGTCGGGGGAGAGGGGCATGCCCCTCTCCCCCGTGGGTCTGCGCCAGGTCGGGCGTGCCTACTTGTTGTCGTCCTCGAAGTCGTTCCAGCCGCTCTCCGAGTCATCCTCGTCGAAGTCGAAGAGGTCCCAGTCGCCCTCGGACTTCTTGTGGTTCTTGTACAGGGCACGAGTGCGTCGCTCGAGCACGAGGGAGATGATCAGGAAGAGGACGATCCCGCCCAGGATGAGGGCCAACACGCCCGGGCGCGTTCCGAAGAGCCAGCTGAAGAAGTCCATGACGTGCCCTTTCCATAGCATGCGCGGCCCTGCGTGCCGCGCACTCGTCCAAAAGCAGCACAAGTATATACTTGCGATACGTGCGCGACCTCGCGCCAGGGGTTGGGGCGCCGCACCCGAACCCAAAAGAATCCAGACCATGAGGGGAACGACATGCTCGACATCAAGTTCGTCAGGGAGAATCCCGACGCCATCGATAGGTCCTGCGAATCCAGGCAGAACGCCCACTGGGACCGCAGGCGCTTCTTCGAGCTGGACGACGAGCGCCGCCAGACCATCGTGGAGGTGGAGGCGCTCCAGGCGGAGCGCAACGCCGCCTCCAAGCAGATTGGCCAGCTCATGCGCGAGGGCCGGTACGAGGAGGCCGAGGCGGCCAAGGCCAAGGTCGCCGCGGGCAAGAGCCGCATCGCCGAGCTTGACGAGCGCAGGGGGGCGCTGGACAAGGAGCTCTTCGACCTCGTGGCCGCCATACCCAACATCCCCGACCCCAGCGTCCCCTATGGCAAGGACGACTCCGACAATCCGGAGGTCCGTCGCTGGGGCACCCCGCGCGAGTTCGACTTCGAGCCCAAGGCCCACTGGGACCTCGGCCCGTCGACGGGCATGATCGACTTCGATCGCGGCGTGAAGCTCGCCGGCGCCCGCTTCTACCTCCTGGGCGGCATGGGGGCCCGCATGGAGAGGGCCCTGATCAACTTCTTCATCGACATGCACGACAGGGCGGGGTTCAAGGAGTGGTGGCCCCCCGTCATCACCAACCATGACTCCCTCTTTGGCACGGGCCAGCTGCCCAAGTTCGACGAGGACCTCTATCACGTGCGCCCCGACCTCTACCTCATCCCCACGGCCGAGGTACAGCTCACCAACATCCACCGCGACGAGGTGCTCGACGCGAGCCAGCTCCCCCTGCTCTACACGGCCTTCACCCCCTGCTTCCGCGAGGAGGCGGGCTCCGCAGGCCGCGACACCCGCGGAATCATCCGCGTGCACGAGTTCGACAAGGTGGAGATGGTCAAGTTCGCCAAGCCCGAGGACTCCATGAACCAGCTCGAGAGCATGGTCGCCGAGGCGGAGCTCTGCCTCCAGACCCTGGGCCTTCCCTACCATGTGGTCACCCTCTGCACCGGCGACATCGGCTTCAGCGCCCGCAAGTGCTACGACATCGAAGTCTGGCTCCCCAGCTACGACAACTACAAGGAGATCTCCTCCTGCTCCAACTGCTGGGACTTCCAGGCTCGTCGCGCCAACATCCGCTACCGTGACCCCTCCGAGTTCAAGGGCACCCGCTACGTGCACACGCTCAACGGCTCGGGGCTTGCCGTCGGGCGCACCATGGCAGCCATCATGGAGAACTACCAGAACGCCGACGGTAGCATCACCATCCCCGAGGCGCTCGTGCCCTATATGGGCGGCGTGGAGGTCATCAAGCCCGAGGCGTAGCATCGGAAGGACATGCATGAGGTCGAGAGGCGTCCTTCGGGGCGCCTCTTCCTCCCCCGCCCGACCCGCTCGATATAACAGAACATATGTTCTGTTTTTCTGATACAATGGGGGCAGGGCGAGAGAAGGGGAGAGAATGCGCAGGCCGAGAAGAGAATTGCTCCACAGCCGTCAGGAGGGCCAGGAGGAGCGCCATCACCTGTACGAGGAGTCCGCAGGGCAGATTTCCATAGCGGAACGCAGCATGGGGCCCGTGACGAGTGCGGTCTTCGGCATACCCCTCCACAGGCACAGGATTCTGATGGAGAAGGGGCTCGTCGGGCGGCTCGTGGAGCTGCTGGGCGGAACGGAGGGCGAAGGCACCACGGTCTCTCTGGCCCGCTACTTCGAGGAGGGCCACTGCCTTCTCGACCTGGAGGACGCGATGGATAGGGCGGGCCTTCCCTATGCCTACGAGGCCCAACGTTCGGGCTACGTGATCTTCAGGCCCAGTGGGGAGGAGCTCCGCCTCGCCCTCGATGCATAGGCAAGCGGGCAATTTGTCATGGGGTAGCTTGCGGGTGGCATGTGGAAGGGCATGAAAAAAGCCACCTGCCCGAGCAGGTGGCTTTGCATTCGCTGGTGCGGCGTACAGGATTCGAACCTGTGACGTTCTGATTCGTAGTCAGACCCTCTATCCAGCTGAGGTAACGCCGCGTTGCAGGAATTAGAATGCCATCCCCACCACCATGAGTCAAGCGAGAATCTTGAAATATTTAGGAGAACACAAGAAATGCCTGGTAGAAGCTAGAAAACTTTTTTGTGTAGATGCACCTCTAAGTCTATGCCCGGAAATAAAGAAAAAGCCTGGGACGCGTCGCGTTCCAGGCAGCAGAATCTGGCGGAGAGCTGGGGATTCGAACCCCAGATAGGATTTGCATCCTATACTCGCTTAGCAGGCGAGCACCTTCGGCCTCTCGGTCAGCTCTCCGTTCGAGGTGCTAGAGCATGATACCCCACAACGGGCTCGCGTCACAACGGGGACGGGATATTTGTCTGGCCTGTGGAAACGTTGTCATGGGCGGTGGTTGGCGAGCCCGCCCTCCTCGCGGCGACCAAGGGTTGGCCCCCCAGCGGATGGGTGGCCCGTTCGCCGCCTACGCAAGCGCGTCTGCCACCAGGTCGTCCCGGTGGCTTCGTATCGCGTCCCAGGAAAAGCGCCGCGCGAGCTCGTCCGCCGCAAGCTCCTCCCCAGGCTCGGCAAGCCCGACGCCCTGGCAGAGAGCGCCGATTACCCTCTGGGGCTTGACGCCGGAGGCTCGGAGCGCGCCGAGGTCGAGGTCCCGATCACGCTTGGAGAGCCTGCGCCCCGAGGGGGCGACGACGAGGGGGACATGTCCGAAGGTCGGTGCCTCATGCCCCAGGACATGCGCGAGGTAGGTCTGCCGCGCCACGGACCCCAGCAGGTCTCGGCCGCGCACCACCTGGTTGATGCCCATCAGGGCGTCGTCCACCACGACGGCCAGCTGGTAGGCCACGACCCCGTCGCTCCTGCGCACGAGAAAGTCCCCGCATTCGCTTTCCAGGCACTCCTCGCGCCGTCCGAAGCCAAGGTCCTCGAAGGCGATGCTGGCATCGGGCTCCCCACGACGGGGGACGCGCAGCCGCGTCGCGGAGGGCCTCTCCCTTGACCTCCGTGCGACCTCCTCGGCGGACAGGTCCCTGCATGTTTCCGAATAGACGTAGGTGCCGTCCGAGGCATGGGGTGCGGTGGCGGCGTGCAGCTCTGACCTGCTGCAGAAGCAGGGGTAGGTGAGCCCCCTCTGGCGCAGCTCCTCCAACGCCCCGAGGTAGACCTCGGTCCTTTGGCTTTGGAAGTGCGGGCCTTCGTCCCAGTCGAGGCCGAGCCAGCGGAGGTCGTCCATGAGCAGCTCGCTGCGACGACTGTCCTGCGCCCGAGGGTCGAGATCCTCGATGCGCAGCACCATGCGGCCCCCCGCGGAGCGGGCGGAGGCCCAAGCCATGAGGGCCGAGAAGGCGTTGCCCAGGTGCATGCGCCCCGAGGGGGTCGGGGCGAAGCGGCCCACCACGCCATGGGCGGCGCTGCCGTGGGGTGCTGTGCGGACGTCTGTGCTCATGGCGAGAATCGTAGCGCAGGGGGGCGGGCCCGTGTCCCGTCCCCCTGCGGCGGTCGGCCCATTTGCACATATAGAAAAGAAAGAAAGAAAAAGAGAATATATCCAATACTTTGAATCCATCGGACAAGGCTGGGTGCCAAGGGGGCGAAGCGGGGGTCGGCCCTTGTGGGCAGCATCTTGTCCGCATCCAGATAGTCGCAGCTAGGACGAGCAAGGCTGGCACCATAGCTGCGGTAGAGATATGTGGGAAAACGTCTCCTGCCCCGCAAACGGTCCCCCTCTGGTAGAGAAAAACCTACCGTTTGGGGAGTGCATATATTCTCTAAATAAAGTAGATTCGATACGGACTACCATTCGATACGTTACGAGCCACGAGCCCGTTCCTGACGCATCTGGAACCACGCCAGGCAGAACTCAGCACACAAGGAGGAAAGAAGCATGTCCAAGGCCCCCGGAAAGCCCAACCGCGTCGTCATCGCACTCGGCGGCAACGCACTCGGCGACACTCCCGAGGAGCAGATCCGTCGCGTCCGCGAGGCTGCCCCCACGCTGCTCAAGGTCATCGAGCAGGGCAACGAGATCATCATCACCCACGGCAACGGCCCGCAGGTCGGCATGATCCAGAAGGCCTTCACCTACGCCAACCAGACCGACCCCAAGATCCCCAGCATGGACCTGCCCGAGTGCGGCGCCATGTCCCAGGGCTACATCGGCTACCACCTGCAGCAGGCCATCGGTGCCTCCATGCACAAGGCCTACAAGCGCTGGCACGTCGCCTCCGTGGTCACCCAGATCGAGGTCGACCCCGACGACCCCGCGTTCCGCAACCCCACCAAGCCCATCGGTGCCTTCCTGACCAAGGAGCAGGCTGACGCCGAGAAGGCGGCCCACCCCGAGATGACCTTCGTCGAGGACTCCGGCCGCGGCTACCGTCGCGTCGTCGCCTCTCCCGAGCCCAAGAAGATCGTCGAGTACGAGAGCATCCTCAACCTGCTCGACAACCAGTTCATCGTCATCGCCTGCGGTGGCGGCGGCATTCCCGTGGTCCGCGACTATAGCGACAAGGGCGCCTACAAGGGCGTCGCCGCGGTCATCGACAAGGACATGGGCGGCGAGCTCCTCGGCGAGGACTGCGACGCCGACGTCCTGGTCCTGCTGACCGCCGTCGACCACGTCGCCATCAACTTCGGCACGCCCGACCAGAAGGACCTCGAGGAGATCAACGTCGAGGAGGCCAAGAAGTACGTCGAGGAGGGCCAGTTTGGCAAGGGCTCCATGGAGCCCAAGGTCAAGGCTGGCATCAAGTTCGCCGAGAGCCGCCCCGGCCGCGTCTGCATCATCGGCTCCCTGGACAAGGCCGCCGAGGCCATGGCCGGTCTCTCAGGCACCCGCATCACCGCCTAGGACACGGCGCCGGCATCATCGCCCGAACGCAAGGAGGGGCCGCGATTCGTCGCGGCCCCTCCTCCTGTGCGGGTCCCCGCGCGTCAGCGGGACACATGAGGCCTACGTCAGGTCACGTCCGTAGAGGTAGACCCGAATCACATTGCCGTCGGCGTCCGCGACCACCTCGTGTGACGATATCCTGCTCAGCCCCCGGTGCTCGTAGTAGCCCCAGTCACACTCGTCGTCGGTCGTGAGGAAGAAGCTCGGGGCACCGGCGCGCGCGATCAAGGATGACATGCGGTCGAAGAGGCCGCTGCCCATCCCCAGACCGTGCGCTTCGGGGCTCACGGCAAGGAGCGTCATCTGCGCCTGGGAGAAGCGCCCTCCCCTGCGGGAGTAGTCCGCCGCAAGCGAGAACTCGCTGCGGTCGATGGCGAGCGCGGACACCAACTCACGGGCCAGGCCGAGCCCCTCGGCCTCTGCCAAGAGCTCCTTGCGACGGCCCTCCCAGCGCGGCGCCCTGCGCCCGAAGCCATCGCGCGCCAGCACGACGCCCAGGACGTCCTCCCCCACGCAGCCGACGAGGCCAAGGGACGAGGCGGAGAGGTACGTCGCCGCGGCAAGCTGTCCGGCCCTGGCCGCGACGCGCTCGTCGAGCCCGGCGCACCAGAGCGTCTGGTAGAGCCCTGCCACCGCGTCGAAGTCCCTCTCCTCAAACGGACGATAGGCGACGTTCTCCCGTGCGAGCCGCGACATTCTGCGCTCTCCTCCCCTAGGCCTTGAGATGTGGCGTCCCAGGACCATATCATTTCGAGTTGCTGGCCCGCGTCAGGAGCGGCCACCCGAGAAGGGACGAACATGCCCGAAACCAAGCCTTACGACAGCGACTTCATGCTCGGCGAGCCCGCGCTCGTCTGCCGTTGGCGCCTCGCGGGGGCGACCCTCCCCCTCGAGAACCGCCACCTCCGTGCCCTGAGCCGTCGCCACCTGGGGGACGCTCCCCTGGACGACAAGCTCGTGGCCTGGGCAAAGCAGCACATAGAGTGGACCCTCGCGTCCGGGGCGGCAGAGCATCCCGATGGCGTCCTCATGCTGATGGTGGACGAGCGCGGCAGGGCGGCGATGACAGTGGGTCCCTACGAGCCCCTGACGGACCGCCGACTGCCCGCGCTCCTGGCCCGTGCCGACCTCGCGGAGAGGGAGGCGGACCAGACCGACGTCGCGCCCGAGACCATATGGTCGGTCGTTGACGGAGGTCTCGTCTGGGGCTTGGGGGAGGGATGCGTCCCCTCCGGGACGGCCTCGCTCGTGGAGGACCTCGCCCGCACGCTTGGCATCTCGGTGGAGCGCAGGTCGGGCCTCCTCGACGAGGTCCGCTCTGGGGGACTTGCCTTCGACGAGGCCTTCGTGGTGTCCGACGAGCATGGGGTGGTCCTGCCCGAGGGATTAGCCTGTCCCTTGGGCGAGCGATTCCTCGAGGGATACGGGACGCTGCTCCGGAAGGCGCGCAGACTGGGCCAGGGCTCCTGACGGAGGGCTACCGCGCGCGGGCGTCCGTCAGACGCCGCGGAAGCCCCTGCCGATGATCTCGGAGCTGTTCACTATGGTGATGAAGGCGCTGGGGTCAGACCTGCGCAGCTGGTTGCGGAGCTTGGCGGCCTCGCGTCTGCTGAGCACCGTCACCAGCACGCGCTCCTCCCGCCCGCTGAAGCCACCCCACTCCTTGCGGACGGTCGCCGTGCGGTGCAGGACGGTCACTATGAAGCGGAGCACCTCGTCGGGGTTGCGGCTGATCACGGTGCAGACCTTGAGCGTGTTTATGCTCTCGATGAACACGTCCACGAAGAAGGCCTTCGCCAGTAGTCCCAGCACGCAGTAGAGCCCCGTCCGTGGGCCGTAGATGACGGCGGCGGCGGCCACGATAAGGGAGTCCACCACCATGAGCGCCTTGCCGATCTCGAGCGAGGTGTGCTTCTTCAAGATCATGGCCAGGATGTCTGTTCCTCCCGTGGAGGCGCCGATGTTGAAGACGATGGCGCTTCCCACCGCAGGGAGGAGGACCGCGAAGATCAGCTCGAGGAGCGTGTCGTCGGTGAGTGGGTGGGGCATGGGCAGCAGCAGCTCGAGGAGGCTGATGTACGCCGAGAGGGCGAAGGAGGTGTAGACCGTCCAGCCCATGGTCTTGCGGTCGAGGGACACGAGGCCCAAGACGACCAGGATGGTGTTGATCACCCACATGAAGGCGCTCACGGGGAGCCCGGGAAAGAGTGTCGCGAGGATGATCGACATGCCCGAGGTGCCGCCGAGGGCGAAGTGGTTGGGCGACTTGAAGAGCTCGACTCCCAGCGAGGTGAGGAAGATGCCCAGGTTGAGCGTGGCGAAGAAGCGCAGCTTGCCGGGATGCTCCCTTCGGTTCGCGATGCGTACGGACTCCTCGATCTGCGAGGCGGAGAGTTCCTCCTGAATGCCTGACATTACCCAGCCGTCCCTTTGACATCCGATGCGGCGCAGCCCCTCTGGCCCGCCGGCCCCGCCATGATGCTGTGGCCGGGCGCCCATGTCAAGGAGCCCGCACGAGCTGCTCGCCCAGGGGGCCCGAACCGTGGGTGAGGGTAGAATGGACTGGCACTTGCTACCGACGGGCCAGACGCCCACAGAAGGAGGCTCCACGTTGTTCGCTTCTCCCAACTCAACTAAGAAGCAGCTCACCCCCACCCGAATCACGCGCATCGCCACCATCGCCGGCCTGTATGCCGCGCTGACCCTGGTCTGCATGGCCTTCCTGGGCGGCCTCTCGTGGGGGCCCGTGCAGCTCAGGCTCTCCGAGGCGGTCTGCGTCCTGGCCCTCCTCACCGCGGACGCCGTCCCCGGCCTTGCCCTGGGCTGCGCCATCGCGAACATTGCGAACATCGCGCTCTCCGGGACTGGCCTCCTGGGCCTTCTGGACGTGGTGTTCGGCACCCTGGCCACGACCCTGGGCGCCCTCGTCACCTGGAGGCTGCGTTCCCGCCCGTCCGTGGCCGTCCTGGGGCCCGTCCTGGCCAACGCCCTCATAGTCCCCGCCTACCTGCCCCTGCTCCTCCAGGGCCTGGGCTTCTACACCATCCCCTTCACGTCCATCGCCTTGGACGGCGCCTATCCCGCCATGTACCTCTTTGGCTTCGTCGCCTGTGGCCTGGGTGAGGGCCTGGTGGTCTATGCCCTGGGCCTGCCCCTCTTCAGGGCGCTCCTCGCGAGCCCGCTTCCTCGGCGTCTGTTGCAGGACGAGGCTGCCCCGACGGCGACGGAGGGGGCGTAGCCCTTGAATCCGGTCGTGGTCATACCCTCCTATTGGACCTGGCAGGACGAGCCGCTCGAGATCGGGCGGGTCGGTGCGTACGATCATGCGACGCCCATAGCGAAGCCCCTGCCCGAGCTGGAGACCTGCCTCGCCTCGCTCGATGCGGTCCGCGGGGTCTTGAGGGTCGTGGTTCTCCTGGTGGCGCCGCGCTCCTGCGCGGAGGGCGCCCGCGCTCGCGTGGACGCGATCTGCCGGTCCCACCCAAGGCTCAACCCCCTGGTGGTGGACCAGCGCGAGGCCGACCTGGTCACTCGTGCCGTGGAGGCCATCGCGCCGAAGATGGACAGGGAGAGCGTCTCGCTCAGGGGCTACGGCGCGATCCGCAACATGGGGCTCGCCGTCGCCGCCGTGCTCGGACACGACGTCGTGGTCTTCCTGGACGACGACGAGGTGGCCCTGGACGAGAACTTCCTCATCGACGCGCTCTTCGGCCTGGGGCTCGACAACCGGCAGGGACTTCCCATCATGGCGAAGAGCGGCCACTTCCTGGACCGCTCGGGATCTCCCTACGCGGACGTCTCCAAGCCGCATTGGCGGGACCGCTACTGGGCCAAGCGCGTGGAGTTCAACCAGTGGATGCACCGTGCGCAGACGGGTACGCGCATCTCTCGCTCCAACTACGTCTGCGGCGGCTGCTTCGCCGTCGCGGCGCAGGCGTTCTGCAACGTGGCCTTCGACCCGGCCATTCCCAGGGGCGAGGACCTCGACTACCTGCTCGACCTGCGCATGCACGGCCTGGACGTGTGGTTCGACAACCAATGGAGGGTGCGCCACCTGCCGCCCGAGTGCCCCTCGCGCGCGGCACGCTTCCTGCAGGATGTCTATCGCTGGGAGTACGAGGTCGCCAAGCTGCGCTTCGCCAACTCGAGCATCGGCCTCCGCCAGGTGCGTCCGGAGTCCCTCAGGCCGTACCCCAGCGAGTGGGTCTCTCCCGAGGTGAGCCACAGGATCGCGCTGACCTCGCTCCTGCGCGCCATCGCGGGCCCGGAGCGCATGGCCTACCTCAAGATCTTCCTGCGCGGCCGTCGCAAGGCGCGCGCCTGGGCCGACCGCCACTGCTCGAGCTACTTCGCTTTCCAGACCTATTGGCCAAAGATCATGGGGACGCTCTGGCAGGACGCGCTGCTGGCCAGGCGTCTCGTCCATAGTGGAACCCCCGTGGCGCAGGATGGCGGCACGCATGCGTAGGTTCGTGATGGCGCACTTCAGGCTCCTCGTGAACACGCTCCTGGTGGCGTCGTCGCTCGCGCTCCTGGTGCTTTTGGGCTGGGGGATCGGTGTGAGCAACATCACCGCGGCGGTCGTCGCGGGCGCGGGCCTCGCCGTCGTGATCGTGGCGGGCGGCTCCGCCCTCATGGCACCGGACGACCTGAGGTCGCAGGCGACCGAGAGGACCCTGCGCGTCGCGTCCGGGACCCTGCGTCAGATGTCCGCCGGCCTCAGCCCCGAGAGCGCCATGGCCGTCTGCCAGCTGGTCCTTCCCGAGACCACGGCATCGGCCATAGCCATCAGCGACGACAGGCGGACCATCGCCTTCGTGGGCGACGACCTCTCGGGATTCAAGGTCGGTGCCCCCAACAGCGACCCCACCCGCGAGGTCCTGTCCAGCGGACACGTGCAGACCTTCACCAACCTCGACTGGGACGAATGGGCCGACATGGAGGTCGGGCTCTCGCGCGATGCCCGCGAGCAGGTGCTTCCCGTGGGCATCATCGCGCCGCTCGAGGTGGCGGGCCGACCCGTGGGGACCTTCAAGCTCTACTACCGCCACGGCCGGGACGTGGACCGCACCCAGCTCGCCATTGCGCGCGGCTTCGCGGAGCTCCTTTCTACGCAGCTCTCTGCCTACGAGCTCGACCGCCAGGCGGAGCTCACGGCACGTGCCGAGGTCAAGGCCCTGCAGGCCCAGATCAACCCGCACTTCCTCTTCAACGCGCTCAACACGATGGCGTCGCTCACGAGGACCGACCCCTCCCGCGCCCGCGAGCTCCTGCGCGAGTTCGCCGTCTTCTATCGTCGTACGCTCGAGAGCTCCGAGCAGCTCATCCCCCTCGAGGAGGAGCTGGAGCAGACCAGGCGCTACCTCAAGATAGAGAAGGCGCGCTTCGGCGACGACCGTATCGTCGAGACCGAGCGCGTCGAGCCCGGATGCGGTAAGGTGCGGGTTCCGGGCTTCCTCGTGCAGCCCATCGTGGAGAACGCGGTGCGCCACGCCATGAGCGACGAGGGACCGCTCCACATCGACGTGCAGGTTGTCTCGGACGGGGGAGACGTGCTCATCGCCGTCGCCGACGATGGCCTCGGCATGAGCGAGGAGGTCGCCAACGGACTGCTCGAGGCCAGCGCCGAGGGCAGGGGCATGTCCCAGAGCGACAAGGGGACCGGCATCGCCCTGCGCAACGTGGCCGAGCGCATCGAGCGCTTCTTCGGCATGGGGTCGGGGGTCGAGATCATGAGCCGTGAGGGTGCGGGCACCTGCGTCACGCTGCGGCTTGTGGGAGCCGCACCCACAGGGGGCGCGGGCTAGCGCCAACAGGCGTAAGATGGTGAATTGGGCCCTGACGTGGTCATTTTGGTATTCGTAGGCATTCGGTTACCGCCGCCGGCGGAAGAAAGTTGGCTGATTGCATGCTTAACGTTCTGATCGTAGACGACGAGGCTCCCGCCCGTTCCGAGCTCAGGTTCCTCCTGGACGAGACCGGGAGGGTCGAGTCCGTCGAGGAGGCGAGCAGCGCGCGCGAGGCCGTCGAGGCACTTGTGCGCAGCAAGGAGGGTGCCGAGCGCCATCCCGATGTGCTCTTCCTGGACATCTCGATGCCCAAGACCTCTGGCATGCAGCTCGCCGAGGCGCTGAGGAAGCTCAAGAACCCGCCTGCCGTGGTCTTCGTCACCGCATACAGCGAGTACGCGCTGGACGCCTTCAACGTCGACGCGGTCGACTACCTCATGAAGCCGGTCGAGACCGATCGCCTCTCCCAGGCCCTCGACAAGGTCGAGGCGCGCCTCAAGCCCGCTCCCAGCACCCGCGTCTCCATCGAGCGAATTCCGGTGGAGAAGGGCGGACGCAAGGTGCTGGTCCCCGTCGACCAGATTCGCTTCATCGAGGCGAAGGACGACTACTCCTGCATCTACACCGACGAGGACCGCTTCCTCTCGACCATCTCCCTGGCCAAGCTCGAGCAGAGGCTCGTGCCCCACGGCTTCTTCAGGGTGCATCGCGGCTACATCGTGAACCTCGACCACGTGGAGGACGTCGAGGTCATTTCCAGCGGAATCCTGCAGCTGGGCCTCAAGGGCATTCCCGAGAAGAAGATCCCCGTCTCGCGCCGCCGCGTGGTCGCGCTCAAGCGCGCCCTGGGCATCTAGGCCGCCGACAAGACGGACCCGACGGGAGTTCCATGCGCTACGACATAGTCTCTGACACCCACGGCCACCTCTCCGCAGAGTTGCTCCGGGCACTTGAGGGCGCTGACGTTATAGTGCACGCCGGTGACATGTGCTCGACGGCGGACGCGCGCCGCCTGGAGCGGATAGCCCCCCTGAAGCTCTGCAAGGGCAACAACGACTGGGGCTACGACTACGGCCCTTTCGTGGGCAACGTCACCCATTTCTTCGCCAGCGGCCTGCGCTGGCAGGTCTGCCACTACCAGGAGAGACTCGACCTCGAGGTCTGCGACGTCGCCATCTGCGGACACACGCACCGCCCCCTCCTGGAGCGAGACTCCCGCACGGGAGTCCTGGTCATGAACCCGGGGAGCCCCAGCCTGCCCCGTGGCGGCGGCCCGACCATGGGCAGGATCATCGCGGAGGACGGCAGACTGCTCAAGGCAGAGATCGTAGGCCTGTGAGCGATTCCGAGCCAGGATGAGGCGCACCTCTCGCCTGGAAGGGGCGAGAGGTGCGAGCTTCCCGTTGCCGGCTGGGTGCCGGGGGCTATGGCTCTTGCGCCGCCCGACGCTCCGGCCCATGTCCCTCAGGCAGGAACATGGGCACGAAGATGCGGGTGTACGCGCAGAGCCAGGCGATGGACACACAGAATCCGGCAATCACGTCTGACGCGTAATGGACACCCAGATAGATGCGGCTCAGGCCGACGGCGACGATGACCAGCGAGAGCCCGCTCATGCAGAGGACCTTCACGAAGCGGTCCCCCTCGTAGCGCCAGACCATCCACACCAGGAGCCCATAGAACGCCATCGCCACCATGGAGTGGCCGGAGGGGAAGCTATAGCCGGACTCCGCGATGAGCCGGTAGCCCTCGGGCCGGGGTCGCTGCACGAGCTCCTTGAGCACCAGGTTGAGCGCAAGCGCCAGAGCAAGGTTGACCGCGGCGCAGAGGCCGGGACGCCTTCCGGGGGCGAAGGCCTCGACGACCAGGAGCATGACGACGAGGACGACGGGAAGCGCGAGCTCGGATATGGACTGCATTATGGGAGTGAGCCACTCGCTCCTCATGTGGAGCACGACGAGGTAGTAGGCCCATCCGTCCAGGGCGAGGAGCCCGTCCTCGTGCACCTCCTCGAGCAGTGCGATGAAGCCCACCACGGCGAGGATGAGGACTATGGTCCAGAGGTTCTTGCGCACGAGGCGCCCGAAGAGGTCGAAGGTTTTACTGACGCGCTCGCCCATGTGGACCCTCCAGCCAGAGACAAAAAGAGACGGACGCGTGGGCGTCCGCCTCCAAGGGTATTACTTCGGGCCGCCAAGGGGCTGCCCTTCTCAAAAGGCTTAGAGGTTGGCGTTGAGCTCGCTCAGGAGGTCAGCCTTGGGCATGTTGCCCACCATGGTATGGGCGGGCTTCCCGTCCTTGAAGAGGATCAGGGTGGGGATGCTCACGATCTGGAAGCGCTGGGCGAGCTCGCCCTCGTCGTCGACATTGCACTTGTAGAGGACCATCTTGTCGGACAGCTCGTCGGCGACCTGTTCGACGACGGGACCCAGGGCGCGGCAGGGGCCGCACCAGGAGGCCCAGAAGTCCACCAGGACGGGCTTGTCAGAGTTGGCGAGGACAGAGTCGAACTCGGCGTTGGTGATAGCGTTGGCCATTGTTGTCTCTCCTTGTGTAGGGTGCCTTGCGGCGCTTGCTCTCTGGGCGGCTTATACCCCATAGCGGTGGCATGCCGGCAGTAGAATCGATAAGTGTGGAAACGGTGACGGAAGGCGGGCAATGAGGGGCGAGCGCGAGCTAAGACGGGATGCCTACCTGCGCAAGCAGCGCTTCGAGTTGGCATCCCTCGCCGAGCGCGACGTAAACATGTCCGGAAACGCCTTCTCGTCCTGCCTCTTTGTGAAGGGGTCCCTCTCAGGGGACGAGCTCGCCGGCGGGCCGCTCTTGGGTGGTGCGGACGGCGAGGCGCTGCGCGCGGCGCTGGCGGCGCTGGGATACGCGCCGGAGGACTGGGTGGCCCTGGGCGCCGTGGGCCTCGGCTCGACAGCGCCGCTGGACGCGGCGCTTCTGCGCGAGGCGGTCTGCGTACTGGACCCCGCGACGGTCATAGCGGTGGACGGCGTCGCCGCCATGGCGTTGCGCGACGCCTACGCCGCGGAGCTGGCAGGGCTGCCGGACTTCGACGCCGCCATGCTCGAGGAGGGCGTCGTGGCCCACGTCCTGGGCATGCGCGTCATGGCGCTGGGGGAGTTTGCGGCCTCTCTGGGAGACGGTCGCCAGAAGCAACTCATGTGGGCGCGCCTCAAGAGGTTGCCGCCGCTGGGTGAGCCGTACTAGCCCAGGGCCGTCGGCGACGGCGTGCTTCGTGGTTCCTGGCGGGGGTGCTATGACGGAAGCTCGCCCCTCTCGCCCTCGTATCGGGTTGGCGCGGGGTCGAGGCGTTCCCAAGCATCTGCCAAACGTGACGTCCGACCCCTCCGTTTGCGCTACGCTAGCTGTGTGTCCAGGGTTCTTCTCATGGCGAACAAAGGAGCAGACATGGCAGGCGTTCCCGCACCTATTGACGCGACCCAGACCCCCGAGTGGCAGGCGCTCCAGGAGCATCACGACAAGCTGGTGACGAGCGGCTTCAGCCTGAAGAAGTCCTTCGCCAACGACCCACAGCGCGTGAGGAAGCTCTCGTTCGACCTCGGCGACCTGCACTTCGACCTATCTAAGAACCTCGTGGACGACGAGACGCTCAAGCTCCTCGCGAAGCTCGCCCAGGCTGTGGGCCTGGAGGAGAGGCGCGCCGCCATGTTTGCCGGCGAGCACATCAACACGACAGAGGACCGCGCCGTCCTGCACACCGCCCTGCGCCGCCCCGCGAGCGAGAGCGGTAGCCTCGTCGTGGACGGCCAGGACGTCGTCGCCGACGTCCACGAGGTCCTCGACCGCATGTACGCCTTCGCCGAGCGCGTGCGCTCGGGCGAGTGGAAGGGCGTGACGGGCAAGTGCATCACCGACGTCGTCTCCATCGGCATCGGTGGCTCCGACCTGGGTCCGGTCATGGTCTACGAGGCCCTGCGCCCCTATGCCGACGCGGGCATCAGCGTGCGCTATGTGTCCAACATCGACCCCAACGACATGGCCGAGAAGGTCCGCGGGCTGGACCCCCAGACCACCCTGGTCATCGTCGTCTCCAAGACCTTCACCACGCTCGAGACCCTGACCAACGCCCGCGAGGCCAAGGCCTGGATGCTCGAGGGCCTGCGTGCCAGCGGCGCAATCGACGGCTCGCCCGAGCGGGAGGCGGAGGCCATCGCGAAGCACTTCGTCGCCGTCTCGACCGCGCTCGACAAGGTCGCCGAGTTCGGCATCGACCCACAGAACGCCTTCGGCTTCTGGAGCTGGGTCGGAGGGCGCTACTCCGTCGACGCCGCGGTGGGCCTCTCGCTCATCGTCGCCTTTGGCCCCGAGCGCTTCGAGGAGTTCCTCTCGGGCTTCAACGACCTCGACCGCTACTTCTGCGACACGCCGCTCGAGCAGAACGTCGTCGCCCTGATGGGCCTCATCAACGTCTGGTACGTCAACTTCTACGGCGCGGCGAGCCACGCGGTGCTGCCCTACGACCAGTACCTGCATCGCTTCCCGGCGTACCTGCAGCAGCTCACCATGGAGTCCAACGGCAAGGGCGTGCGCTGGGACGGCAGCCCCGTCACCTCCGACACCGGCGAGATCTTCTGGGGCGAGCCGGGAACCAACGGGCAGCACGCCTTCTACCAGCTGATCCACCAGGGCACGAGGCTGATCCCCGCCGACTTCATCGCCTTCGCCAACACCCCCAACCCCACCAAGGACGGCGACCAGGACGTGCACGAGCTCTTCCTGGGCAACTTCCTGGCACAGACCAAGGCCCTCGCCTTCGGCAAGACCGCAGATGAGGTGCGCGCCGAGGGCACGCCCGAGTGGATGGTCCCCGCCCGCGTGTTCACGGGCAACCGTCCCACGACCTCGATCTTCGGTGAGGCGCTGACCCCCCATGCGCTGGGAGAGCTCATCGCCCTGTACGAGCACATCACCTTCGTCGAGGGGACGGTCTGGGGCATCGACTCCTTCGACCAGTGGGGCGTCGAGCTGGGCAAGCAGCTCGCCAAGCAGATCACGCCAGCCTTCCACGACGACGAGGCGCTCCAGGGCCAGGACGCCAGCACGAAGGCGCTCATCGCGTACTACCGCGCGCATAGGAAGTAGCAGCCCAGTGAGGGCGTCCCTCTCGCCTCCATGTCCGATGGTGAGAGGGCGCCCCTTCATATTCGCAGGGTCCTCCCTTGGCCTGCCGGCACACGTCCGGCGGACTTTTTTGTCCCTTCAGCAGGAGAAGCAAATCGTTAATGACTGTTTCAGCTTTGTTTCGTTTATGCTGCGGAAGAGTGGTCTAGTTGGTTGGTCCCTGGCCTGTCGGGGGACCGCTGAAGAAGGGAGTCCGTGCTCATGCACAGGAGCAACCTGCTCAAGAGGTTCGCCGTGGCTTCGATGGCAGCCGCCTCGATTGCCATGGCGACGCCGGTCCAGGCACTGGCGTGCACTCAGGTCTACATCGGTCCCAAGCTCACCGCCTCGGGTGACGTGCTGTACGGCCGCGCAGAAGACTATGCGTCGCGCCACGTGAAGATTTTCGGGGTCCAGGAAGCCACCGATGGCAAGACCTACACCTCGGAAGAGAGTGCCTTCAATCGGACGGTGGGGAAGACCTACCGCTACACCTTCGTGCGCGATGCCCAGGCGGACTGGGGAGAGCTGGCACCACCCTATGCCGAAGCAGGCATCAACGAGAAGGGCGTGACCTGCTCCGCCACGCTCACCACCGACTTCAACAAGAAGATCGAGGAGGCAGACCCGAAGACGGCCGAGGGCCTGGGCGAGTACAACATCGCGGACGTCGTGCTCGGTGAGGCCGCCACTGCCCGTGAGGGAGTGGAGATACTCGGCGACGTCATGGACAAGTACGGCGCCCAGGACTGCAACCAGATCTGGGTTGGCGACGCCAACGAGGTCTGGAACTTCCAGCAGCTCTCGGGACACCAGTGGATCGCCATCAAGATCTCTGACGACGTTGCTTCAATCAATCCCAACATGGGCAACCTGCAGTTCAAGGTCGACCTGGCCGACAAGAGCGTATGTCTGCATTCGGAGGGCCTCGAGGAGACCGCAAAGAAGGCCGGCACCTACGTGACCTTCGCGGACGGTGGCATGGACGTCGCCAGCTCCTACGGCGAGACCGAGTCTGGCGCGGGTCAGAACACGCGTTATGCACAGGGTCGCTCCTACTTCGGCAATCCCCTCACCGACGGTACCTTCGAGGTCGATACCTCCGGCAGGGTGAGCGGTGTCAGCCCCGAGGCACGTCTCCTCTTCTTTACTCCTGGTCGCAGTGACTACTCCCTCTATGACGCACAGCGTTCCCTTGCGGCCCGCGGCGAGGGCACGCAGTTCAACGCCAACGAGAACAGCAAGCTCTATGCCATTGGGAACAACCGGACAATCGAGTCCCACATCTTCCAGACTCGCAGGGGGATGAGCCCAGATATCGCCACCATCCAGTGGGAGGCTCTCTCTCGCACGGAGTTCAGCGTCTACCTGCCCAGCTACTCGGCGCTTCTCACCGAGGTTCCGGGAATCTATGACAACTTCGAGACCATCAATTTGAGCCATGTGGGGAAGAAGGAGTCCATCGACAGCGTCGAGACCGCTCTTACTGATGCGGACGACGACACCATGGACTACGTCATGATGGACATCAACACCCTGACGTACAACAACCGTCAGGCATGCGCTGGTGGTGTCGCCGAATACCTCAAGCTCGTCCAGGACCAGATTAATGACCAGCATGGCATCGTCGACGAGTACATGAAGACCCTGCCCGAGGGCGAGCGCGGTTCCCTTGCCAACGAGGCCTTCGACGTCGTCTCGACCCAGGTGTTCGAGAAGATGCAGGCGTTGCGCACGGAGCTTCGCGACTACATCAACGCGGGCGACTTCTCCGTGCCCTTCAAGTCCAGCGACCTCGACGGCACGCTGTCCTATGCCTCCAAGGTGGTCCCTCCCACCATCACCCAGCAGCCCATGTCCGCGAGCTACGAGCAGGGCAGCGGCGCGGTCGCGCTCTCCGTCGCGGCAGACGGCCGCACGGACTCGCCCCTGAGCTACCAGTGGATGAAGTCAACGGATGGCAGCAGCTGGAGCAACGTGGGCAGCTCCGACACCTATGTGCCTCAGACCAGTACCGTCGGTGAGACCAAGTACAAGGTCGTCGTCTCCAATGCTGAGGGCCTGACCGCCGAGTCCGACGTCGTCACGGTGACCGTGAGCAAGCCCGTCGTCGAGCAGCCCGTCGGGACCATGTACCGCCTCTACAACCCCAACAGCGGCGAGCACTTCTACACCGCGAGCTTCGACGAGTGCGTGCAGGTCGTCTCGGCCGGTTGGCGCTACGAGGGCAGGGGCTGGACCGCCCCCGTCAAGTCCGACACCCCGGTCTACCGCGTCTACAACCCCAACGCGGGCGACCACCACTACACCGCCAGCAAGGACGAGAGGGACGCGCTCGTGACCCTCGGCTGGAGGGACGAGGGCATCGGCTGGTACTCCGACGACGCCCAGGGCGAGCCCCTGCTTCGCCTCTACAACCCCAACGCCAGGTCTGGCTCCCACCACTACACGACGAGCCAGGGCGAGCATGACGCCCTCGTCAAGCTCGGCTGGAGGAGCGAGGGCATCGGCTGGTACGGCGTGAAGGCAGGGTAGCCTCTCGCCAAGTCACCTCTTCGGGGCGGGTCTCGCAGCTTGCGGGACCCGCCCTCGCTTGTGTGGGAAGGGCCATCCACGACGGCCGCGCGCCCCTCTCGCTCATGGAGAAATATCCACAACGTACGCGCATCCGCCCAGTGGAACTGTGCCGTGTGTTTGCCCAGTTAATATGCTCCCTGCCGGCTCCCCCACGGTTTTATATCCGGTTCGGAACTATTGAATGAACGTCAGAATCTACAACAGACAGGAGAGAGACGTGGGCATGCCCCCGAATCCCGCAAGGCGGACGACAGGGCTACACATCAAGGACGTGGGCCGAGTGCTTCTGGCGTCCGTCATCGCGGCCTTCGCGCTGGCCGCTTCCATCCTCCTTCCCACGTCCGTCGTGGCGAAGACGGTCGAGGGAACCTTTGGCGAGGGCTGCTCCTACACGTTGGACGACGGGGGGGAGCTCGTGGTCTTTCCGACCGACGGCGTCTCTGGCGTGATGGAGTCGGTCCACGCGATTCCTGAAAACGTGACCAAGAGGGTCGTCGCCATAAGCATCAGGTCCGGCGTCAAGGCACCAGAGGACTCGAGCGAGCTCCTCAACCTCAAGGGACTCAAGGTCGCGGACCTCAGCTGTCTCGACACGTCCTCGACCATCAGGCTCGCCAGCCTCTTCGAGGGTTGCTCCGAGCTGCTCTCGGTCGAGCTGGGCGGCATTGACACCTCCAAGGTTCAAAGTGTCGACCACATGTTCTACGCCTGCTCTTCGCTGACGTCCCTCGACCTCTCATCGCTGGACTTCAGGAGCGTGAGGGTTGCCAACGCCCTGGTCTCCGAGTGCTATGCCCTTGCCGACCTGAGGCTGCCCAAGACCTTTGGCACGGAGCTGTGGGGCATGGATGCCATGTTTGCGGGAGACTCGCGGCTTTCTGCCCTCGACCTTTCTGCGGTTGACATGGGTGCCGTGGCCGAGGCCCTGCATGTGTTCAGAGACGTCGCCGGCCTGGTCGAGTGGAAGGTGGGGAAGGGCTTCCGTCCTGCCGTGCTGGACGAGCTCCCCAGCTCCCCGAACGAGCGTGGCTGGTGGTCCGTCAAGGACTCCCGCTGGTACACGAACGACCAGATCAAGTCCCAGCGCAGCGGCATGGCCGACACCTACCGCAGCAAGGGGGAGGAGAAGCCCGTCCCCGAGGAAAAGCCGCAGGGTCAGGGCTCGACGCCCAAGAACGAGGGGGGCAAGCCCGCAGACCCGAAGCCTTCCAACCCCAAGCAGGACTCCGGCAAGCCTGCCGACCCCAAGCCCCAGGGCAAGGGCGGCGAGCAGGGCAAGACTCCCACAAAGCCCAGCAAGCCCAATAACGGTGGCGCCGCCAAGCCTAAGGCCGACCCCAAGCCCAACCAGAACCCAAAGCCGAGTCCCAAGTCCGGCAAGCAGGCCGTCCAGGCCCAGGCCATGCACCGCCTCTACAATCCCAACAGCGGTGAGCACTTCTACACCGCGAGCACAGGCGAGCGCGACGGCCTCGTGAGGGCCGGCTGGCGCTACGAGGGCGTGGCCTGGGTCGCTCCGACCAAGTCCGGCACCCCGGTCTTCCGCCTCTACAACAAGAACGCCGGCGACCACCACTACACCACGAGCAAGGCCGAGCGGGACAAGCTCGTGAGCCTTGGCTGGAGGTACGAGGGGATAGGCTGGTACTCCGACGACGCCAAGGGACAGGCGCTCTTCCGTCTCTACAACCCCAATGCCAAGGCGGGGTCGCATCACTACACTGTCAACGCCGGAGAGCGCGACGGCCTGGTCAGGCTCGGCTGGCGCAACGAGAACGTCGGTTGGTACGGCGTCAAGGCCTAGGGCGCGCGTCCCTCTCGACTTCGAGGGCCCGGGCTGCCTTGGGTGGCCCGGGCCTCGTCGTCACGCTCGTGGCCGTTTGGTGTGAGCGGCACGCCCCACGTGCGACTTTGGTAGAGTTATCCCGCAAGCGCGTTGGGCGGGTTCGGGTGACGTCACACCTCGAACCTGGTCAGGGTCGGAAGGCAGCAGCCATAAGGGGCCTCTGGCGGGCACCCGTTCCCGCCGAGCGCGCTCCAGGGCGCTCCATGGCCACCTCGTGACCGGGAGCGCCTTTGTTATCTGGGGCGCCGTTCCCTGGCTGACATGCCGGCACCCGCTCCTGCGGGTTTGCGCCGAAGGACTGGGAGAATAGCATGGGCTTCGTAAGCTTCATCGCCGAGCTGCTGCGCGATCCGCGTGCCGCCATCGCCAGCTGGATTGCCATGGGTCCGCTCGCCGCCTACGGTTTCGTCTTCCTGATCGTCTTCATCGAGACCGGCGTGGTCTTCTTCCCCTTCCTGCCAGGTGACTCGCTCCTCTTCGCCTCGGGGTTCTTCGCCAACGGCGGCGGCTTCGACATCGTCTGGCTGTTGGGGGTCGTGTGGGCGGCGGCAATCCTGGGTGACCAGTGCAACTTCATGATCGGGCACTTCTTCGGCCGTCGCATCATCGCCTCGGGCAAGGTGAAGGCCATGACGCCGGAGCGCGTGGAGAAGACCGAGGCCTTCCTCGACAAGTGGGGGCACCTCGCCATCTTCCTGGGGCGCTTCTTCCCCTTCATCCGCACCTTCGTGCCCTTCCTGGCGGGCGTGGGTGGCATGCACTGGCGCAACTTCGTGCTGTTCAACGTGCTGGGCGGCATCACCTGGTCCACCCTCTTCACCCTGCTCGGATACTTCTTCGGCGGCATTCCCTTCGTGCAGAGGCACTTCGAGCTGCTCATCGTGGGGATCGTCCTGGTCTCGCTCGTGCCCACCGTGGTGGGCCTCGTGAGGAGCCGCATGGGCAAGGGCAGCCGCCGCAATGGTGGGCACGCGGCGTAGGGCCGCATCCGATTGCCTCGGCCGGCCATGTGGGGCGTGTGGACCTCGTCCGCCGGCATCTCGACCTACCCGCCGCGCCTTCTCCCTCCTACCGCTAAAGTCGTGGGGAGAGGGGATTCCGTTGTGCGGGGAGGTTGCGTGGGCACATCAGACGAGCTTGCTCGAAGGATCGAAGAGACGCTGGGCCGCATGACGTTGGAGCAGAAGTGCGCCCTGCTCTCAGGGGGCTCCGCGTTCACCACGCGTGCCATGCCTCGATACGGCATCCCCGCCATGCAATTCTCGGATGGCCCCCATGGCTTGCGCCTCCAGGCGGAGGGAGCCAATCACCTGGGCATAGGTGGCAGCAGGCCCGCAACGTGCTTCCCCACGGCGGCCACCGTCGCCAACAGCTGGGACCCGGGCATGGGAGAGGCCCTTGGCCGCGCCCTGGGCGAGGAGTGTCTGGCCCAGGGGGTGAACGTGGTGCTGGGACCCGGGCTCTGCATCAAGCGGAGTCCCCTCTGCGGCCGCGACTTCGAGTACTTCTCCGAGGACCCCTACCTCGCCGGCAAGATGGCTGCGGCCTACGTGCGCGGCATCCAGTCGACCGGCGTCGCCGCCTGCCCGAAGCACTTTGCCGCGAACAGCCAGGAGACGAGGCGGCAGGCGTCGGACTCCGTCCTCGACGAGCGCACCCTGCGCGAGCTCTACCTCACGGCGTTCGAGATCGTGGTGCGCGAGAGTGGCCCCAAGTGCATCATGAGCTCGTACAACCTCGTCAACGGCACCTACGCCAACGAGAGCGTCAGGCTTCTCACCGACGTCCTTCGTGGCGAGTGGGGCTTCGACGGGGCGGTGGTCACCGACTGGGGCGGCTCCAACGACCACGTCGCGGGCGTGCGCGCGGGATCGACCTTCGAGATGCCCGACCCTGGCCTCTCGCCCGTGCGGGAGCTCACTGCCGCCGTGCGAGACGGCCGCTTGGAGGAGTCGGTCGTGGACGAGCGCGTGAGGGAGGCTCTTGGCGTCATTCTGCCCACCTGCGCCGCAACCGCCTCGGCCGATGACGCCTTCGACGTCGGGGACCATCATGCCATCGCACGTGACGTCGCCGCCAACTCCATCGTGCTCCTCAAGAACGAGGCCACGGAACAAGGCGGACCCATCCTGCCCCTTGCCACGGGCACGAGGGTCGCGCTCGTCGGCGACTTCGCAAGCGTCCCTCGCTACCAGGGCGCGGGCTCGAGCCTGGTGAACCCCACCAGGCTCGATACGCTGCTCGGGTGCGTCGGGTGCTCCGGCCTCGAGCTCGTGGGCTTCGAGCCGGGGTACGAGCGCCATGGTGGCAAGGATGACGCCAAGGCCGCCGCAGCGATCGACCTCGCGCGTCGGGCCGAGGTCGTCCTGCTTTGCATGGGGCTGGACGAGCTGGTCGAGTCCGAGGGCATGGACCGTGACGACATGCGTGTCAATCAGAACCAGGTGGAGCTGCTCCGTCGGCTTTCGTCGGCGAACCCCAACGTCGTGGTGCTGCTTGTGGGTGGCGCGCCGGTCGAGTGCGACTGGGCGGACGACGCCCGCGCGCTCGCCTACCTCTGCCTGGGGGGCCAGGCCGGGGCAAGCGCGGCGCTGGACGTGGTCTGCGGTCGCGTGAACCCCTCGGGAAAGTTGTCCGAGAGCTGGGCGAGGCGCCTCGCGGACACGCCGACCGCCAAGACCTTCCCCGCAGGGGGTCACGTCGCCGCATATCGCGAGGGGCCCTACGTCGGCTACCGCTACTACCAGACCGCGGGCGTGCCCGTTGCCTTCCCCTTCGGCTACGGCCTCTCGTACACCCGCTTCGAATACTCCCGGCCCAGGGTTGCCGCGGACGTCGTGACCCTGAGCGTCACCAACGTCGGCAGACGCGCTGGTGCAGAGGTCGTGCAGCTCTACGTGTCAAAGCCGAAGCGGGAGGTGTTCCGTCCGGAGCAGGAGCTCAAGGGCTTCGCCAAGGTCTTCCTGGAACCTGGCGAGACCAAGGGCGTGACCATTGCCCTGGATGACAAGGCCTTCCGATACTTCGACGTGGGGACCGGGTCCTGGGAGATCGAGGGGGGCGTCTACGAGCTGCGCGTGGGAGCCTCCTGCGAGGACATTCGCCTGAGGGCGCAGGTCGAGCTTGCGGGAACGGGTGCCAAGAATCCCTATGAGGGCCTTGACCTGCGTTCCTACGAGACGGGTAGGGTCAAGGAGGTCACTGACGCAGAGTTCGCGGCGCTTCTTGGCCGGCCGATTCCGCAGGAGCGCGCCACCATCGATCGCAACACCTGCTTCTGCGACCTCATCCACGGGCGCAGCCCGCTCCTTTGGCTGCTCTGGTCCATTCTCAACCTCCTGCGCAGGGCGGGGGAGCGCCGCGGCGCGCCGAACCTCAACGTGCTGTTCATCTGGAACATGCCCCTGAGGGCGCTTGCCAAGAATGCCGGAGGGGTCTTCTCCATGGCCACCGTCGACGGCCTGGTGATGGAGGCGAAGGGGTTTTGGGTCATCGGGCTGCTTCGCATGCTGGTGGGCATCGTCGCGAACGTGGTTCGCAATGCGGTTCAAGCCGGTCGGCTGGCAAGGGAAGTCACCTAGTGGCGCGGGCATTGGCGGGAAGAGGAAGTGACCTGGCGCAAGCGGAGCGAACGGACGAGAGGGGACGTGCCCATGGGCTTCGGGGAATGGACGAGGAAGAACGAGGGCCTCTGGCAGTTCATCCTGTTCAACCTGCTGTCCAACATCTCCACGGCCACGCGCTTCGCCTGCACCTGGGTGGGGACAGCGGTGTTCGCTGGCCTCACGACCGAGTTCCACTTCCTCATCTTCAACTACCCGTCTTCGGGCGGCGGACTTGGCGCCTTTGTCACCTTCCTGGTCGCCGAGGTGGCCGCCCAGGTGGTGAACTTCTTCGTCCAGATGAGGTTGGTCTTCAGGTCTGACGCGGACTTCGCACAGTCTGGTCCCAAGTACGCCGTGCTGGCCGTGCTGATCGTGGTCGTGAACCTCGTGCTTCCGGGCTACGTGCAGGACTTCTGCGTCAATTCGCTGGGGCTGTCCAGCGGGCTTGCGGCAACGGTGGCGTCGGTGGTGAACACGCTCCTTGCCGTGGTGGTGAGCTTCCCCCTTCTCAAGTTCTGGATCGCGCCGGCCGCGAGGTAGGGGCCTGTGTCGCGCCGGCCGTGAGGTGGGTCATCGCATGTCCTCTTGCGCAGCACCCAAGTCATCGCGCTCCTCTCGCCCCTGCGTTCTCTATGCATTTTCCTGAAGCCGTTCGGCAAAAGCCCAGGTAGATTTTGGTCGAGTTCAGAAGAAGGCATAGAGAACGGCGTGCGTTTCAGCAATCGGCATAGAGAACGACAGCAGTTTCATGAGAAGGCATAGAGAACGTCAGGAGGAGGCATAGAGAACGCGGGAGGGGGGCGCAAGTCGTGGACCGCCCGCGCCGCTCCGGGGCCTTCAATGCGGGCCGCTGCAGTCGGGGGCGCCCGCGCGGGCCGGGGCATGCATGACCGTGCCCCCGCGCGGCTATACTTGTGGCTCGGACAAGAGGCGCGGAGGTCAGATGGAATCCCTGTATAGAAAGTATCGCCCGCAGACCTTTGCGGACGTGGTGGGGCAGCAGCATGTGGTGGGCACCCTGGAACGCGCGGTGCTCGAGGGCAGGCAGAGCCACGCCTACCTCTTCTGCGGCCCGCGCGGGACGGGCAAGACCACCATGGCCCGCCTGCTCGCCAAGGCGCTCATGTGCGAGAGGGGCGCAGGCCAGCTGCCCGATGGCAGCTGCGAGCAGTGCAGGCTCATCGCGGCCGGGGAGCATCCCGACGTCTACGAGCTCGACGCGGCCTCACGCACCGGCGTCGACAACGTGCGCGAGGAGATCATCAACAGCGTCGGCTACGCGCCGGTCCGTGGCCGCTACAAGCTCTACATCATCGACGAGGTCCACATGCTCACGACGGCGGCGTTCAACGCGCTGCTCAAGACCCTCGAGGAGCCCCCCAGCCACGTGGTCTTCGTGCTCTGCACCACCGACCCGCAGAAGATTCCCGCCACCATCCTGAGTCGCGTCCAGCGCTTCGACTTCCATGCCATCGCCCACGAGGACATCCTGCACCAGCTCCAGAAGGTGTGCCAGCAGGAGGGCTTCGGCTACGACCCGGCTGCCCTCGAGCTGGTCGTCCGTCACGCCCGTGGGGGCATGCGAGACGCGCTCTCCACCCTGGAGCAGCTCTCGGTCTTCGGCGGGGGACAGGTCTCGGCCGAGGCGGCGCGCGACCTCCTGGGCGAGGTGTCGGGTGCGCAGCTCGCGCAGACCTCGCTCGCATTGGCAAGGCGTGACGTCGCCGCGCTCTTTGGCGAGGTGGCGACTCTGGTTGACGCCGGGCGAGACCTGCTGCAGTTCTCCCGCGAGCTGGCCGCGCGACTGCGCGACTGCTATGTGGTCGCCGCCGTCGGGGCGAGGCCCGGAGTCGTCGACCTGCCGGAGGACGAGCTGCGCGCTCTGGACGAGGAGGCGGCTGCCTTCGGGTCGCCGGACCGACTGTCGCGCGCGCTCGGCATCATGGGGGACGCCTCGAGGGAGATGAGGACCGCCACCAACCAGAGGCTCGTACTCGAGGTGGCGCTCACCCGGATCGCGCGGCCCAAGTCCGACCTCACGCTGGACGCGCTCGCGGACCGCATGGCCGAGCTCGAGCGGCGGGTGGCGGAGCTGACGGCGGGTGCCGTGGCCGCCCCCGTGCCGGTGGCCCCCGTCCAGGTGCCTGCGCCGACAGGCGAGAGGCCCGTGCCGACGACGCCGGCGGCCCCCGTCCGGTCGTCCGTTCCCACGGGCGAGAGGCCCGCGCAGCCAGTGCAGGCGGCTCCCGCCCATCCCGGGATTACGAAGCTTCCCGCATCCGCCCCATCGCCCGCGACACAGCCGGCGTCGGCCGCCGTCCCTGCCCCGGCCCAGCCAAACGTGTCGTCCAGGCCGAAGCCTGCGGCAGCGCCGGCCTCCGTTCAGGCGGCACCGACGAACCCGGAGCCCATCCCCGCGCGGCCGACGCAGGCCGCCACCCCCACTCGGCCCAACTCGTCGACCGTGGGACTTGTGGCGCACGCCTTCCCCGCGGTCACGGATGGGGGAGAGCTCCAGCGCCGTTGGCAGCAGGTGTGCGACGGCCTTCTCGCCTCCGACCCCCCGCGCGGCTCCCTGCTCCTGCAGTCCTCCGCCCTCAAGGACGACGGCGAGGTCCTTCAGGTCAACCTGCCCAAGGGCTCCGGATTCTCGGTCAAGATGCTCGAGCGCGACGACGTCCGCTCGGTGGTCGGGACTGCCGTGGAGGAGGTCTTTGGGCACAGGAGGCTCGTCTTTGCCGAGTCCAGCCTGGTTGGTGCGGACATAGCGCGCAAGCTCCGCGCCGAGCCTCCCGCCGCAGCGCCGGCTCCCGTGCGTGCTCAGGCGCCGTCTCCCACGCCGGTGCCGGCGCCTGCCGCACCCAGCGTTCAAGCCATGCAGCCGGCCTCGACGTCCACGATTCCCGCCCCGGCGGCGCCCTCCCGGCCCGCACGGCCGAGCTATGCGGCCCCCTGGGAAGACGAGGCCGTACCCTACGACGATGCGTCCGCCTTCGCGTATGGAGAGGACGCCGACCAGGCCCCGGCGGCCGCTTCGTCCGCACCCCTGCCGCCCCAGGGGCCAGTCTCCCAGACGGGACCCGTGGTTTCCCCGTCGGCCGTGGCGCCCGCGCAGACCGCCGGTCAGGCGGGTGCCCCCGGGTCCAGCCAGCCGAAGCCAGCGCCCAGGCGGGAGCCAGCCCCAAGCCCGGCTCCCGCAGCGGCGCCCAAGCCCAAGCCGGCTGCGGGGACCGCCCCCAGGGAGCCCAGGGAGATGTTCACCCCCGAGCAGAAAGACATCCTGGACATGCTCACCGACGTCTTCGGCGACGGCGTCTCGGCTCGCGTCGAGCGTCCCGACGGCTCTGGGGGAGCGGCGGAGTAGTTGGGGATTCGCCCCCTGCCCAGGGGAGCCCCCGCCCAACGCGGCTACCATGTGAGGGCGGCCCGAGCGCCGCGGCACGACCACGAACGGACTGCGCCCCGGCGCGCCCATGAAAGGATACGTCCCGTGAACATGCAGCAGATGATGAAGCAGGCCCAGAAGATGCAGCAGGAGCTCGCCAAGGCACAGGACCGCCTGGGCGACATCCAGGTGTCCGCCTCTGCGGGCGGCGGCATGGTCAAGGTCAGCGGAACCGCCGACATGCACATCGACTCCATCACCATCGACCCCGAGGCAATGGACCCCGAGGACGTCGAGATGCTGCAGGACAGCATCGTCGCGGCCGTGAACGAGTGCCTCTCTGCCGCGCAGTCCGCAGCGAACCAGCAGCTCTCGGGCGTGACGGGCGGCATGAGCATCCCAGGGCTGTTCTAGGCATGCCGAGAGAGGCAAACGACGGCCGGGCCCTCCAGAGGCTCCTCGACGAGCTGGGACGGCTTCCGGGCATCGGTCCCAAGTCGGCCCAGCGCATCGCCTACTACCTGCTCGAGTCCGACGCGGAGACGGCACGACGCCTCTCCGACGCGATCGTGCAGGTCAAGCACCAGGTCCACTTCTGCCCCATCTGCTTCAGCTACGCGACGCGCGACACCTGTGACGTCTGCTCCGACGGCTCGCGCGACCGCGCGAGCATCTGCGTGGTGAGCGAGCCCCGCGACGTCACCGCAATCGAGAAGACCGGCGTCTACCATGGCCTCTACCACGTGCTGGGGGGTGTCATCTCTCCCATGGACAAGGTCGGCCCGGACCAGCTGCACGTGAAGGAGCTCCTCCAGCGCCTAGCCGACGACTCCGTCAGCGAGGTGATCCTGGCCACCAACCCGGACGTGGAGGGCGAGACGACCGCCACCTACCTCTCGCGCGTCATACGCCCGCTGGGGGTCGAGGTCTCGCGCCTCGCGAGCGGCCTGCCCGTGGGCGGCGACCTCGAATACGCCGACGAGGTGACCCTTGGGCGGGCCATTGAGGCCCGCCGGGTGCTGTAGCGACAACTTGCGGCACCGGTGCGCTACGATGCACGCCAGAGCGAGGAGGTCTGTCATGTCACAACACACGAGCGGGGCCGCCCCCCGTCACGGTAAGCACTCTGCCGGCAACGCCCAGCCCGCAGCGCGTCGCTACGTCCCCCGCGACGGCTATGAGCTGGAGCCCGACTCCGCCAGCGCCGAGCAGGACGCCCCGCGCCCCATTGGCGTGGACCCCGCCCAGACGGGCTCCTTCCAGCGCATATCCGCTGGGCAGGGGGCGACGGTCGAGACGAGGCAGAACGTCTCCAAGATCTCGGCAGATTCCACCTCGTCGTGGACGCGCATAGGCCTGGGCGACGAGATGCGCCTGCAGGGCTCACACAAGCCCTCGGTCCAAAGGCGAGAGGCACGCTACAAGACCAGCCGCAAGCTCTTCGTGGGCCTCGGGGTGGCCGTCGCCGTGGTGCTCGCCCTGGGCGGCTTCCTCTTCTGGAGGGCCCTCTCGTCCTCCAGGAGCGCGGCGACGCGGCAGGAGCAGGCGCAGGGCCAGACCCAGGCGGACGGGACGATCACCAACCGCGGGACGACCTTTGCCCTGCGCAAGCAGAGCAGCGGCAAGTACGCGCTGGTGAGCTGGCCTGAGGGCGGGAGCTCCCAGACGGTCTACTTCGAGCTCGACGGGGTACCTGTCCAGCTGGTCCTCTACAACGGCGCCCTGATCGTGCCCGAGAACCTCGACGGCAGCTGGGACCTCCTTGCCTACCAGATTGGGGGCGGATCGGTCGAGACCCAGGTGACCGATGCCGACGGCAACGCGGTGAGGGGCGAGGGATCCATAGAGTCGGTGGAGCTCCAGGGGAGCAGCCTGAGGCTCCACACGAGTGACGGCAGGCTGGTGGTCGTCCCCCTGGGCTAGTGCACCGAACGCCGATGCGGGCGCATGTCGGTGATGCCCCGAAGGAGGCGCCAAAACAGGTAAGGCTTGTGCATGAATGGTGGAGGGAACTTTTTTCACAGGGCCACTGGACAAGGCGAAGCGCTTCTGTGTAGAATAGCTCCCGCACCTGGTGAACGGGGTATTAGCTCAGCTGGTTAGAGCGCCGGCCTGTCACGTCGGAGGTCGCGGGTTCAAGTCCCGCATATCCCGCCATTTGCGACTTCAAGCCCCGGTCTCCGGGGCTTTTTTCTTATGGGAGAAGGGCGGCAAGGGCTGGCCCCGGCTGCGCGGTCCGTGGCCATGCGCACGGGGCCACGGACCGTCGGACCCACCGTCCCTCTCGCCTCGTCCCGCAGCCGTGGGGCGGGGGACAAAAATTGGCACTTATGTCATACAATTAGAGGGCTTTGGTGCCGGGGCCGACGGGTCCCTGACCGTCTATTGGGGGCTGGCTCTGGTGGCTGCAGGTGAAAGGCGACAGGACGACGAGTTGGTGAGGCTGGCCGTCTTCGACTTCGACGGTACCTCGATCAGCGGGCAGTCGGGCTCGCTCTTCTCGCGCTACCTCTTCGCCCGTGGCTACCTCTCGATCTCGCAGGCCCTGCGCCTGGGCTGGTGGGGGGCACGCTACGTGCTCCATCTCCCGCAGCGCCAGGAGGAGGCCCGGGAGGTCATCTTCGACGCCCTCGACGAGCGGAGTCCTGAGGAGATATCTGCCCTGATGCGCTCCTTCCACGACGAGGTCCTGCTGCCGCGCTACCGTCCCGCAGCCATGGCCGAGGTGCGGAAGTGCAAGGACGAGGGCTGCGTCACGTTGCTCGTCTCGGCCACCTTCCTGGACATCGCCCGCGAGGCGGCGGACCACCTGGGCGTCGATGGCCTCGTCGCCACGGACATGCAGGTGGATGCCCAAGGTCGTTATACGGGCCAGGTCGCGGGCCCTGTCATAGCGGGGCCCGAGAAGACCCGCGCCGTGGAGCGCTGGGCAGACGAGCACGTGGGGCCGGGCAGGTGGGTCATCGCCTATGCGTACGGGGACCACCACTCCGACGAGGACCTGCTCTCCGCCTCTCAGAAGCCCTACGCGGTGAGCCCGGGCAAGACGCTGAAGCACGCGGCCAAGCGCCGCGACTGGGAGGTGCTCGACTGGAAGTAGGCCGCGCGCGATGGGGACGCCGCGAGGCTCGCAGGGGAGGTACACAGGTGGATATTTCACGGAAGACCGATTACGCGCTGCGCATGCTCTCCGAGCTGGTGCGCGCGGATGGCGACATCGTCTCGGTTCGGGTCGCAGCCGAGAACAACAGCGTGCCCTACTCGTTCGCCCGCTCGATCCAGCACGACCTCGTGCGTGCCGGAATCATAGACAGCACGCGTGGCTCGCATGGGGGCATGCGCCTCGCGGTCGATCCCAAGGCGACCACGGTGCGCACGGTGGTTGAGGCCATCCAGGGGCCGATCCAGGTCTCGAGCTGCGACACCAACGGGGACGACGGCGGACCCTGTCCCTTCATGCCGTCCTGCCACTTCAACCCGATCTGGTGCGAGGCGGAGCGCATCCTGCGCGACTACTTCTCCTCGGTGACCCTCTATGAGGTCGTCGCCGAGCACAAGCACCCCGTGCTGGCGGGGGGCCAGGGCTTCGAGGTCGTGGGTCCCAGGGTCCTGGCTTCCGATGACGAGTAGCGCCGCCCGCCTGGAGTGGGAGGGCGAGCTCGGTGACGGGCTCGCCTCGTTCAGGGAGCGGGTCAGGGCGAGGGGGGCCGAGCTGTACCGCGACCTGCCCTGGCGTCGCACCCGCGACCCCTACCAGATCTGGGTCTCTGAGGTCATGCTCCAGCAGACGCAGGTGAGCCGCGTGTACGGTCGCTGGCAGCGCTGGTGCGAGCGCTTCCCGACCCCCGACGCGCTTGCCGCCTCGAGCTCGGTCGACGTGCTGGAGGAGTGGCAGGGCATGGGCTACAATCGGCGCGCTCTCTCGCTCTGGCGTGCCGCTCAGGCCGTGAGCGACGCCGGTGGAGAGATGCCGCGCTCGTACGCGGAGCTCGTGGCGCTGCCTGGCATAGGTCCGGCGACCGCGGCGGGCATCAGGGCCTTCGCCTTCGACCTTCCAGGCGTCTACCTCGAGACCAACGTGCGCTCGGTCTTCCTGCACGAGCTCCTCGCAGAGGAGGTGGGGGTGCGAGACCGGGACCTCGTCCCATTGGTGGAGGCGTGCTGCCCCCCGGACGCCTCGCTTCCCGACGACTCGCCACGCAGCTGGTACTACGCCCTCCTGGATTACGGTGCCCATCTCAAGCGGGTCCTTCCCAACCCCTCGCGTCGGTCGGCGGCTCACGTGCGGCAGTCCAGATTCGAGGGATCGCACCGCCAGAAGCGCGCCGAGCTCGTGCGCATCCTGCTGGCTCATGCCGACGACCATGCGGTCGGAGTTGGATGCGGGGTGCTGGCCGAAGAGCTGAGCCGCGTCGAGTCGGAGGCCGGCAGGGCCGAGCTGGCCCAAGGCGAGGTGCTCGAGCTCCTCGAAGAGCTCGAGCGAGAGGGCTTTTGCCATAGTTCAGGGGACATTTGGCACGTCTGAGTGCTACCATCAAAGCAGTCGCCTATCGCGGCTGCTTTGAGACGTCGTGCGGGAGGGGCCCGCACGCATCTTCGGAGAGGAGTTCACATGGCAGTTGACTTCGAGAGCTCGCAGACCAAGAAGAACCTCGAGAGTGCGTTTGCCGGCGAGAGCCAGGCTCACACCAAGTACGAGTACTACGCCAGCAAGGCCAAGAAGGAGGGCTACGTCCAGATCTCGAACATCTTCACCGAGACCTCCGGCAACGAGAAGGAGCATGCCAAGCTCTGGTTCAAGTACCTCCACGAGGGGGACGTCCCCGACACCGTGACCAACCTCAAGGATGCCGCCGCCGGCGAGAACTACGAGTGGACCGACATGTACGAGGGCTTCGCGAAGACCGCCGAGGAGGAGGGCTTCAAGGAGATCGCCGCCAAGTTCAAGATGGTCGGCGCCGTCGAGAAGGCCCATGAGGAGCGCTACAACAAGCTCGTCGAGCGCGTCGAGAAGGGCGAGGTCTTCGACCGTCCGGGCGTCAAGGTCTGGAAGTGCCTGAACTGCGGCCACCTGCACGTCGGCGCCACCGCACCCAAGGTCTGCCCCGTCTGCAACCACCCGCAGAGCTACTTCGAGGAGCAGTCCGTCAACTACTAAGGACGCGGCCTCGTTGGCATCGTGTCGCGACAGCTTTCAAAGGGCCCGTCTCCCATCGGGGGACGGGCCCTTTCCTTGTAGGTGGCTGCGCCGAGGGCGTGGGCGTCATGTGGAAAAGCCCCCGCGTTCCATGCCCGCGCGCTTCGGGACTCCCTGGCCCCGAGGGCGAGAGCGGAGCCTCCGTGCGTCCGCGACGATTCTGGCCATCGATTTCCCGCAGGTCGCGCGACTCCCTCTTCTCTCCCGCTCTCGTCGATGCGGCCTCCTCTCTGCCCGAGCCCCTACCGGTCTTCGTGGACAACACCTTCGCGACCCCCTATCTCTACCGGCCTGCAGAGGACGGTGCCGCGGTGGTGATCGAGTCGCTCACCAAGTGGATCGGCGGTCACGGCGCGACGCTGGGCGGTGCGGTCGTGGATACGGGACGCTTCGACTGGAGCTCGACACCGCACAAGTTTGCCACGCTTACCGACCCCGATCCCTCCTACCATGGCGTGGTCTTCGCGGACGCCGCCCCTGCCGCCCCCTTCTCGACCCGTGTGCTGGCCAACAAGCTGCGAGACTTCGGGCCGACCCTCTCGCCCTACGCGGCGCAGCTCATCGGTATTGGCATCGAGACGCTCTCCCTGCGCGTCGAGCGCCACAGCCAGAACGCCCTCGCGGTGGCGCGCTTCTTGGAGGGGCACCCCAAGGTCTCTTGGGTGCGTTATTCGGGTCTCGAGGGCGACCCCAGCCACGAGACGGCCTCGCGCCTGCTGCACGGCGGCTTTGGCGGTGCGCTGGTCTTCGGTGTCAAGGGTGGCCGCGAGGCGGGGCTCAGGGTGGTGGACAACGTGAGGCTGTTCACGCACCTCGCCAACGTGGGCGACGTCAAGTCGCTGATCATCCATCCCGCGTCGACCACCCATTCGCAGCTCAGCGCCGAGCAGCTGAAGGCGGCGCACCTCTCGGAGGACCTCGTCCGCCTCTCGGTGGGCATCGAGAACGTGGACGACATCATCGCAGACCTCGACCAAGCGCTCGCTGCGGCATAAGGCCTCCGCCTGGGCGAGAGGGGCGTCTCACGAGATGATTCGAGGCCCTCGGACCGGCAGCGACCCGCCGGCCCGGGGGTCCTTTGGCGCATGCGGACGTCTTATCTTGAAGGGCTGCGCCTGCGCGCCTAGCTCTCCGCGTGCGCGGCCTCGAACTCCGCCGCCACCCTCGCGCAGCGCTCGCGCTCCTCGGGGCTCCGTGGATGTCCCGCCACGAAGCGCGCGAAGCCCTCGACGGAGAAGTCGTCCCAGCCCTCAATCGAGCCCAGGTTCTTGAAGATGCAGGTGGGAACCTCGCCCAGTGCCAGGTTCTTCCTGATGCAGGCATCGCAGCCAAGGCCGCGAGCGAGGTTCTTGGGATTGTTGGGGTTGTGGGGGCAGCGGATGTCCCCACAACTGCAGAAGTGCCCCCTTGGCTCCTCTGCCATGGCGACTCCTCTCCCGTGGCCGACGCTAGCTACTCCGACGGCGTGGCCTGGCGTTGGGCTTGCCGTTTGCCTTGAAGGCGCTAGGGCAGAGGTCGACCAGGGCGCAGGCGTCGCACTTGGGGCGCTGCGAGGTGCAGGTCTCGCGTCCGAAGTGGATCCACTGCTCGTTGACGGGCCCCCAGAGTTCGCGGGGCAGCACGTCGAGCAGTTGGGGCTCGGCCTGGGCGGGGGTGGGGGCGTCGACCAGCCTGAGCCTGGAGGCGATGCGGTACACGTGGGTGTCCACGGCGATGCCGTCCACCACGCCGAAGGCCTTGTTGAGCACGATGTTCGCCGTCTTGCGTCCCACTCCCGGGAGCGTGACGAGCTCCTCCATGGTGCCAGGCACCTCTCCGCCAAAGTTCGAGACTATGGCTTGGGCGCATTCGACACAGTGCCGTGCCTTGGTGTGGTAGAAGCCCAGGGAGTGGATGACGTCCTCCACCTCGAGGATCTCCGCCGCCGCCATGGCCTCGGGCGTGGGCCAGCGGCGGAAGAGCTCGGGCGTCACCTTGTTCACGGCCACGTCCGTCGTCTGGGCCGAGAGCAGCACGCAGATCACCAGCGTGAAGGGGCCGTCGAAGTCCAGGGCGCTCCTCACGTCGGGGTACAGATCTCCCATGCGGTGGCAGACCTCGATGCCGCGCTCGCGCTTGGAGCGCTTCGACTCACGGGACATGTTCCTCTCCTTTCCTCTCCCTTCGAGCATTCTAGGCGAGAGGTGCGGGGCCGCATGCTGCGAGGTCTCCATCCGACGCGGGCTCCGAGTGGCGGCGAGGTTGCAGGCGGATCGCCCCGATACCCATCGCCCGCAAAATATTGGCCACGCTTGCAGATTTGGCAAAGCAGCCATGGGTGCCGACCCAGGCTATGGCCTAGAATATATAGGCGTCTTGTGAAGATTCCTCGGTACTGCCCCCCCGCAAGGCGCGGCACAGGCTGAAGAAGCTGGAGGAAGATATGAACGTTCGCACTCCTGACCTGACCATTAGCAAAGATGACCTCTACATGTTGGCTGAGGGTCACTGGTATCGCAGCTACGAGAAGATGGGCGCGCACCCATGCACCGAGGACGGAAGGCGTGGCTTCCACTTTGCCGTCTGGGTCCCCGACGTGCTGGGCGTGAGCGTCATCGGAGAGTTCAACGGCTGGGAACCCGACGCGAACCCCCTGGAAGAGACTGCCAGCGGCGGCGTGTGGCAGGGGTTCGTCCCCGGCGCCGAGGAGGGCCAGCTCTACAAGTACCTCGTGAGGACGAAGAGGGGCGACCTGCTCTACAAGGCGGATCCCTACGCCTTCCATGCCGAGTGTCCCCCGGGGACTGCCTCTCGCCTGGCCGACATCTCGGGCTACGAGTGGTCTGACGACGCCTACATGGCGGGGCGTGCCAAGCGCGACATGCTGGGCTCCCCCCTCAACATCTTCGAGGTCCACCTTGGCAGCTGGAAGCGCCATGACGACGGGCTGGCCGGCAACGGCGACCCCGACTCGGACGAGCACAGCGGCTCGTACCTGAGCTACGACGAGCTCTCTGACGAGCTGGTCGAGTACGTGAGCAAGATGGGCTACTCGCACATCGAGGTCCTACCCGTCATGGAGCATCCCTTCGACGGGTCCTGGGGCTACCAGGTGACGGGCTACTACGCGCCCACCTCGCGCTATGGCAACCCCCGCCAGTTCAAGCACTTCGTCGACGCCTGCCACCAGGCCGGCATCGGCGTCATCCTCGACTGGGTGCCGGGCGGCTTCTGCCGTGACGAGCACGGCCTGGTCCACTTCAACGGCGACAAGCTGTACGAGAAGGAGGAGCATCCCAACTGGGGCACCTTCAAGTTCGACCTGGCGCGCGGGGAGGTGAAGACCTTCCTCGTGTCCAACCTGCTCTACTGGGTGGGCGAGTACCACGCCGACGGCGTGCGCATGGATGGCGTCACCAGCATGCTCTACCTCAACTTCGGCATCGACGACCCGCGCCAGAAGAAGTTCAACGAGAAGGGCACCGAGGAGGACCTCGCCTCCATCCAGTTCATCCAGGACTGCAACGACACGGTGGGCAAGTACCACCCGGACGTCATGATGATCGCCGAGGAGTCAACCGCCTGGCCACTCGTCACCTACCCCTCCGCAGACGGTGGGCTGGGCTTCCACTTCAAGTGGGACATGGGTTGGATGAACGACACCCTGCACTACTGCCAGACCGACTTCCCCTTCCGCCCGGGCAACCACAGGCTGCTGACCTTCTCGACCATGTACCAGTTCAACGAGAACTTCGTGCTGCCCCTGAGCCACGACGAGGTCGTGCACGGCAAGTGCTCGCTCATCACCCGCCAGCCCGGCGACTACTGGCGCCAGTTCGCCGGCATGCGCGCCCTGGCCTTCTACCAGATGACCCACGCGGGCGGCAAGCTCAACTTCATGGGCAACGAGATCGCGCAGTTCATCGAGTGGCGCTATTACGAGGGCGTCCAGTACTTCCTGGCAGACCAGTACGAGAGCCATGCGCACCAGCAGTACTACGTGTCCGCCCTCAACCGCTTCTACAACGAGCAGCCCGCCCTCTGGGAGCATGCCTACGACGCCCAGGGCTTCGAGTGGATCGACGCGGACAACAGCGACCAGTCGGTCATCTCGTTCGTCCGTCATGGCAAGGACCCGAAGGACGACCTGGTGGTCCTCATCAACTTCGACGTCAACACCCGCGAGCAGTTCAGGGTTGGCCTCCCCAAGCCGGGCTACTGGGTGGAGGCGTTCAACTCCGACGCGCAGGCCTTCGGCGGCTCCGGCGTGACCAACGAGGGAGTGCGCTTCGAGAGCGAGGACGAGCCCTGGAACATGCGCGACCAGTCCATCGAGCTCAGGCTTCCGCCGCTGGCAGGCCTGGTGCTGCGCTACGACGGGCCCCTGCCCGCCAAGGCGAAGAAGGCCGCCGTCAAGTCCGAGGCGAGCGCCAAGCCCGCCATGAAGGCGGCGGAGAAGGCCGAGGCCCCCAAGGCAGCTGCGGCGGCCGCCGCAAAGAGGGAGGCCCCGGCAAGGAAGGCCCCGGCCGCGAAGTCGAAGCCGGCGGCAACAAAGAAGGAGCCCGCGACGAAGGCCAAGCCTACAGCCAAGACCAAGCCAGCAGCCAAAGCCAAGCCTGCGGCGAAGCCGAGCGCCGCGAGCGCGAAGGCCGCTCCCGTCTCGCCCGCAAAGGGCAGGTCGACGGCGGCGAAGAAGGCGGAGCCTGCGGCAAAGAAGGCCCCGCGGAGGGCAGCCTCCAAGAAGGCGTAGCGTAGGGAGCGAGCCAGGCGCGCGGGCTAGGGTCCCGCCGCGACGAACCCGTACAGAGGATGGACATGGCAGACAGCATCAAGAGGATCTTCAAGGACAAGGCCGACTTCGTGAGCAAGTATCGCGAGGCCTGCGAGAGCAGCTTCAGCAAGAAGTTCGAGGACATGAGCGACCAGGAGCGCTACTACGTGCTCGGCTCCCTCATCGCCAACAAGACCAGGAACCTCGACGCGGGCCAGGAGCGCGACGGCCGCGAGGTGTACTACTTCTCGCTCGAGTTCCTGCTCGGGCCCCTGCTCGACAACTACCTGCTCAACCTGGGCATCCGCGACATCGTCAAGGAGGGCTGCGCCGAGCTGGGGATTTCGCTCGACACGATGGTCGAGCAGGAGGCCGACCCGGGCCTCGGCAACGGCGGCCTCGGCCGACTCGCCGCCTGCTTCCTCGACTCCATGGCCGCGCTGGGCATCAACGGCAACGGCAACGGCATGCGCTACCGTTACGGCCTCTTCCGCCAGGAGATCGAGGGCGGCCGCCAGGTCGAGAAGATGGACAACTGGCTGGAGCATGGCTTCCCCTGGGAGACCCGCAAGAACGAGAGCGCCGTCGTCGTGCAGTTTGGCGGGCACGTTGTGCGCCACGAGGAGAACGGCCGCTTCTGGTTCACCCAGGAGGGCGGCGACCTGGTGAAGGCGGTCCCCTATGACGTGCCCATCGTGGGCTACGGCGGGAAGACCGTGAACAACCTGCGCCTCTGGAGCGCGGAGCCCGCAGAGGAGGACTTCGACCTCGACGCCTTCAACGCGGGAGACTACGCCAAGGCGATGAAGTTCCGCTCCGACGTCGAGGCGATCTCGCAGATCCTGTATCCCAACGACTCCGGCGAGCACGGGCGCATCCTGCGCCTCAAGCAGGAGTACCTCTTCGTCAGCGCCGGGCTCCAGACCATCCTGCGCAGCTACGAGAAGAAGCACGGTCCCGACTGGGAGAACCTGGGCAAGCACGTCTCGGTCCACACCAACGACACGCACCCTGCGATGTGCGGCCCCGAGCTCATGCGCATCCTGGTGGACGACAAGGGCGTCGACTTCGACCTCGCCTTCAAGATCGCCCGCGAGACCATCAGCTACACCAACCACACGGTCATGCCCGAGGCGCTCGAGAAGTGGCCCATCAACACCTTCCGCTCGCTGCTTCCGCGCACCTACATGTTCATCGAGGAGATCGACCGCCGCTACCGCGAGGACTTCCCCCACGACCGCGACAACTGGCAGGAGATTCTGCAGCAGACGGCGATCCTGTGGGACGGCCAGGTTCGCATGGCCAACCTCTCGGTCATCTTCTCCCATTCGGTCAACGGCGTCTCCGCGCTGCACACGGGCATACTCGAGGCGACGACCCTGCACGCCTTCTACGAGCTCACGCCCGAGAAGTTCAACAACAAGACCAATGGCATCAGCCACCGTCGCTTCCTGGGCAATGCCAACCCGCCCTACGCGAAGCTCGTCTGCGACGCCATCGGTGACGGCTGGCTGAGGGACGCCAACCAGCTCTCGAGGCTCGAGCCCTACGCTGACGACCCCTCCTTCCTGGAGGAGTTCGAGAAGGCCAAGAAGTGGGACAAGCAGCGGCTCGCCGACTACGTCAAGCGCACCACCGGCGTCACGCTGGACACCTCGATGGTCTTCGACGTGCAGGTCAAGCGCTTCCACGCCTACAAGCGCCAGCTTCTCAACGTCTTCAAGATCATGGACGTCTACAACAGGATCCTGAGCGATCCCAGCTTCGACCCAACGCCCACGGCCTTCATCTTCTCGGGCAAGGCGGCCCAGAGCTACACCTTCGCCAAGGAGGTCATCCGCCTGATCAACTCGGTCGCCGAGGCGATCAACGGGGACGCCCGCGTCAACGACAAGATTCGCGTCGCCTTCGTCCCCAACTTCGCGGTGTCGAGCGCGCAGCTCATCTATCCCGCCGCCGAGATATCGGAGCAGATCAGCTGGGCGGGCTCCGAGGCCTCCGGCACCTCGAACATGAAGCTGATGATGAACGGCGCTATCACCCTGGGCACCTACGACGGAGCCAACGTCGAGATCTGCAAGCTCGTGGGCGAGGACCACATCAAGATCTTCGGCCTGCGCACCGAGGAGGTCGATGAGCTCCGCGCCGGTGGCCAGTACTGGGCGTGGGACCTCTACAACGCCGACCGCCAGCGCCTGGGCCGCATCGTGGACGAGCTGACCGACGGCACCCTCGCGCACCTCTCGGGCAACTTCGAGAGCGTCCGCGACGAGCTCATGGTCAACAACGACCACGACCTCGTGCTCAAGGACTTCTACTCCTACGTCAGCGCCTGGGAGGAGCTCACCTCCCGCTACGCTGACAGGGTCGTCTGGAACCACACGGCCGTCCTGAACACTGCTCGCTCGGGTTATTTCTCCAGCGACCGAACCATTGGGGAATACGCCAAGGACATTTGGCATATTGGTGAGTAAAGCAGCAGCGAAGAAACGAAAGGGGAGCTCATGAGCAAGAAGGAATGCATAGCGATGCTTCTTGCCGGCGGACAGGGCAGTAGGCTCGGCGTCCTCACCAAGGACGTGGCCAAGCCCGCGGTCTCGTTTGGAGGCAAGTACCGCATCATCGACTTCGCGCTGTCAAACTGCGCGAACTCCGGCATAGACACGGTCGGGGTGCTCACGCAGTACAGGCCCTACCTGCTTCACTCCTACCTGGGCACCGGCGGTGCCTGGAACCTGGACGAGAGCGACGGAGGCGTCTCCATCCTGCCCCCCTACGCGACCCAGACCGGTGGCGCCTGGTATGCCGGCACGGCGGACGCCGTGACCCAGAACATCGGCTTCATCGAGCAGAACGACCCCGAGTACGTGCTCATCCTCTCGGGTGACCAGCTCTACAGCATGGACTACCAGGCCATGCTCGAGAATCACAAGCGCCATGAGGCCGACCTCACCGTGGCCGTCATGCCCGTGCCCTGGGAGGAGGCCTCGCGCTTTGGCATCATCACCCAGGACGAGGACGAGCGCATCGTCAAGTTCACCGAGAAGCCCAACAAGCCGGACAGCAACCTGGCCTCCATGGGCATCTACATCTTCAACGCCAAGCTGCTGGTAGACACCCTCAACGCCGATGCGGTGGACAACACCTCCGAGCATGACTTCGGCAACGACATCATCCCGAAGCTCCTGGCCGACGGCAAGCGCCTCTACACCTACGAGTACAACGGCTTCTGGCGTGACGTGGGCACCATCTCGAGCTATCACGAGACGAGCATGGACCTCTTGGGCGCCAACCCCGACTTCGACCTGTTCGACGTCAAGGCACCCATCATGAGCAACGCCTCCACCAGGCCGCCCGCGTATGTCGGAGCCAACGGCTCCATCGACGACTGCCTGGTGGGCAACGGCTGCCGCATCTATGGCAAGGCCGTCCACTCGATCCTCTCGACCGACAGCTTCGTGGGCGAGCGCGCCATCGTCGAGGACTCCGTCCTCCTGCCTGGCGCCAGCGTGAAGGCCGGCGCACACGTCGTCCGCGCCATCCTGGGCGAGAACTCCATCGTCGAGGAGGACGTCGTGCTCGGAAGCGTCGATCAGACCAGGGACACCGCAGTCATCGGGAATGACGTGGTGGTTGGAAAGGGGGAGGAGTAGCAATGGAGAAGCTCACAGGACTCATCACCGCCAACTACTCCACGAAGTATCCGAGCGTGCTCTCGGAGTCCAGGCCCGTGGCGTCCATGCCCTACCTGGGCCGCTACCGCGTCATCGACTTCGCGCTCTCCAACATGGTCAACTGCGGCATCCGCACCGTGGGCCTGATCATGCCCTACAACTACCGCTCGCTGATCGACCACGTGGGATCCGGCCGCGACTGGGACCTCAACCGCAAGAAGGGCGGCCTCTTCATCCTGCCTGGCTCCGCCTTCGGCACCTCGCGCACCGGGTCGCGCTTCCTCCTGCGCGACCTCGAGCACAACAAGGTCTTCCTCGAGCGCAGCAAGAGCGACCTCGTGGTCATATCGTCCGCCAGCTTCGTCTACAACATGGACTACGGCGAGGTCGTGGACGCGCATCGCAAGAGCGGGGCCGACGTGACGGTCATCACCAAGACGGCCACCAAGAAGGACGTCGACGTCACCGGCTTCAACGTGGACGGCACTCGGGTCAAGGGCGTCAAGCACGGCGTCGTCTTCGGTGACACGGCCTTCATCGACTGCTTCGTCGTGGGCCGCGAGTTCCTGCTCCAGATGCTCGAGTGGTACAAGGCCACCGACTACCTCGACCTCTTCGAGGCCATGGCGGGCGACTACGGCCGCGTCAACGTCCAGAGCTATGACTACAAGGGCTACGTGGCGGCCATCTTCAACAAGGACGCCTACTTCGAGTCCAACATGGACCTTCTCGACCCCCAGACCACCGAGGAGCTCTTCCCCAAGGGCCGCACCATCCGCACCAAGGCCCACGACAACGCTCCCGCCAAGTTCGAGACCGGCTCGCGCGTGACCAACAGCCGCGTGTCGGGCAGCTGCCGCATCTACGGCTCCGTGTCCAACTCGATCCTGGGCCGCAGCGTCATCGTCGAGAGCGGCGCCACCGTCAACAACTCCATCGTCATGCAGTCCTGTGTCATCAAGGCGGGCGCGCGCGTGGAGAACGCGATCGTCGACCGCAACAACGTGGTTCCCGCGGGCACCGAGCTCAGGGGTACCCCTGACGCGCTCCTCATCAAGGAAAAGGCGGCTGAATAGGTGATTGCCATGCCCGATCAGGTCAGAAGAAAGATCCGGGTGCTCTTCGCGGCAGCCGAGGCCGTTCCGTTCGTGAAGACGGGCGGCCTGGGCGACGTCGCCGGCTCCCTCCCCGCCGAGCTCAGGCGGGCGGGCGCCAAGGCATCCGTCATTCTGCCCAAGTACTCCTTCATCCCGCAGGAGTACCAGGAGCAGATGGTCCACGTGGCGGACTTCTACGTGCCCCTTGCCTGGCGCAGCGTCTACTGCGGCATAGAGAAGCTCACCTACCACGGCGTCGACTTCTACTTCGTGGACAACGAGGCCTACTTCAAGCGTGACGCGGCCTATGGCTACTTCGACGACGGCGAGCGCTTCGCCTTCTTCTCGAAGGCGATCTGCGAGGCCATAGAGCTCCTGCCCGAGCTCCAGTGCGACGTGCTGCACTGCAACGACTGGCAGACGGCGCTCGCCCCGGTCTTCATCCGCGAGTTCTACCAGGCGTCCGAGGCCTGCCGCAACGTGAAGACCATCTTCACCGTGCACAACGTCAAGTTCCAGGGGCAATACTCCGACAAGGTCCTCGAGGACGTTCTGGGCCTGGCCGACAACCCCACGGCCGCGGGCCAGCTCTACTGCGACCGCGACTCCATCAACTACATGAAGGGTGCCCTCTGCTACTCGGACATCATCACGACGGTGAGCCCGAGCTATGCCAGCGAGCTTCAGATGCCCTTCTACGGCGAGGGCATGGACGGTATATTCCGCCGCCGCTCCGCATCGCTGCGCGGCATCCTCAACGGCATCGACGTCGACGCCTGGAACCCCGCCACCGACGAGCTCATCAACCACAAGTACTCCGTGGACGACATGTCGGGCAAGGCGGAGGACAAGCGCCTCCTCCAGCAGGAGCTCGGACTGGCCGAGGATCCCACCCGACCCCTCGTCGTCATGATAGGCCGACTCACCAACCAGAAGGGCCTCGGCCTGGTGCGCTACGCCATGAGCCGCCTGATGGAGCGGGGCGTGCAGGTGGCCATCCTAGGCACCGGAGACAGGGACCAGGAGGACGCCTTCCGCTACTTCGACTGGACCTACGGCGACCAGATGAGCGCGCGCATCGCCTTCGACAACGCCTTGAGCCATCGCATGTACTCCGGCGGTGACATCCTGCTCATGCCCTCGGAGTTCGAGCCCTGCGGACTCTCCCAGATGATCGCCATGCGCTACGGCACGCTTCCCGTCGTGCGCGAGACCGGCGGGCTCCAGGACAGCGTCCAGGCGTACAACAAGTTCACGGGCGAGGGCACTGGATTCCGCTTCGCCAACATGAACGCCGACGAGATGGCCAACACGCTCCTCTCTGCCTGCGAGCTCTTCTGGACTGATCAGGAGGCTTGGGCTAAGCTACGGCGGCAGGCCATGGAAACCGACTTCAGCTGGAGTCGGGCTGCGGACGAGTACATGGGCATCTATCACGACCTACACCCAGAGATCGCCCGCTGAGCACAAGAGATAGGCGGAGCACGTGAGGGCAAGGCACATCAGCTCTGACGTCCGTTACAGAGACCCGTTCGGAGCCGCCCCCGTGGGCGGCTCCGTCGCGCTGCGTCTGGACGTCTGGGACGAGCCGGAGGCGACGGCGCAGCTGCGCGTCTGGGTGGACGAGAAGGGCGAGCGCGTCTTCGACATGGACCGGAGCCAGGTGGGTGACCACCTGCGCTTCTCCGTGACCATAACTCCCGAGGAGCCCGAGGTCATCTGGTACTCCTTCAGGGTCACCGCCGCGAACGGCGACGTTTGGCGCTATGGCGCGACGGGCGAGCGCTCCTGCGGCGAGGGCGTGTTCTCGTACGGGGAGCCCCCCTCGTTCCAGATCACCGTGTACGAGCAGCGGCGCACGAGCTTCCCCGACTGGTATACGGGTGGCATCGTGTACCAGATCTTCCCGGACCGCTTCCGGCGCGGCGACGACTGGGAGAGGCGCGTCCACGAGGCGCTCGACAAGCCTCGCAAGGGGCCGGCGCGCCGCCTGGTCGGTGATTGGGACGAGTACCCCCGCTACCAGCGCGACGAGGACGGCTCCATCGCGGCGTGGGACTTCTACGGCGGGACGCTCGAGGGCGTGAGGGAGAAGCTCGACTACCTCAAGGCGCTGGGCGTCACGGCCATTTACCTCAACCCGATCTTCGAGGCGGCCTCGAACCACCGCTACGACACTGCCGACTACCTCAAGGTCGACCCGATGCTGGGGGACCTCAGGAGCTTCAAGCGCCTCTGCAAGGACGCGGGCGAGAGGGGCATCTCGATCATCCTGGACGGCGTCTTCAACCATGCGGGCCGTGACTCCAAGTACTTCGACGCCTTTGGTAACTACGGCGGCAGGGGCGCCAGCTCCGGCGAGCGCTCCCGCTACCGCGACTGGTTCAGGTTCAACGAGGACGGCAGCTGCTCCAGCTGGTGGGGGGTCAAGGACCTGCCCGACCTCAACCAGGAGAACCCCGAGTACCGCGACTTCGTCTGCGGGCATGGCGGCGTCATCCGCAAGTGGCTCAAGGCGGGCGCGCGCGGCTGGCGGCTCGACGTCGCCGACGAGCTCTCGGACGAGTTCATCGAGGACATCAAGAGCGCCGAGCTCGCCGAGTCTCCCGACGCCCTGCTTTTGGGTGAGGTCTGGGAGGACGCCTCCCACAAGGTGGCGTACGGCAAGCTTCGCCGCTACTTCCAGGGCTCGGAGCTGGATGGGACCATGAACTATCCCCTCAGGTCCGGCCTGGAGGACTTTCTCACCAACAAGATCGGCGCGCGCCAGCTGGCGGAGTCGCTCGAGGCCCTGCGCGAGAACTACCCCCGCACCGCCTTCTACTCTGCACTCAACCTCCTGGGCAGCCACGACCGGGCACGCCTGCTCACCATCCTGGGTGACGCGCCAGACCCCTCGGGCATGAGCGATGAGGAGCGCTACCGCTTCCGCCTGGACCAGAACCATCGCAGCCTCGCCGTGAGCAGGCTATGGGTCGCGGCGCTCCTGCAGATGACTCTGCCTGGCGTGCCCTGCATCTACTACGGCGACGAGGCGGGCATGGAGGGCTACTCCGACCCATACAACCGCGCCGCCTTCCCCTGGGGCCACGAGGACAAGAACTGCGCCACCATCTACCGCAACGCCATCGCGGTGCGCAAGTCCCTGCCCGTCTTCGTGAACGGTGACTTCGAGTCCTTCGCGCTCAACGACGACGTCTTCGGCTTCTGGCGCACGGACGGCGACGAGGTGGTCTGCGTCCTCGCGAACGCCAGCCTCTCAAGCTCCCATAGCATCCGCGTGCCCATGCGTGGCGAGCGCGTGGACGACGTCGTGTCCGGGCGCGTGCCCAAGGTCGAGGACGGCGAGGCGGAGGTCTTCCTCTGGCCGCTGGGCACCTCGGTCCTGTACTTCCACAAGCGGGTTCGCCTGCAGGCCCCCATGCACCGTGGCATGGGTGTGCTGGCGCACGTCACCTCGATTCCCAACCAGGACCACCCGGGGCAGCCCGGGACCCTGGGCGAGCCCTGTCGGCGCTTCGTCGACTACCTTGCCTCCGCCCACCAACGCTACTGGCAGGTGCTGCCGGTCAACCCAACCGACAGCTTCGGTTCGCCGTACGCGGGGCTCTCGGCCTTCGCGGGCAACCGCTCCCTCATGTGGGGCGTCGAGGGCGAGCGCACCAGCTTCATGTCGGACTTCGAGGGCACCGCGAGCTACCGCCGCTTCATCGAGAAAAACGAGGACTGGCTCATCCCCTACGCTACCTTCCGTGCGATTAAGGAGAAGCTGGGGGAGGGCGCCTGGCAGGAGTGGCCGAAGCGCTACCGCACCTGGGACCTCTCGCTCAGCAAGGACCCGGAGCTCGTCCATGCCGTGATGCGCGAGTGCGCCACGCAGTACGAGTTCCAGCGCCAGTGGGACGACATGCACCGCTATGCTCGGGAGCACGGCATCAAGCTCGTGGGGGACATGCCCATGTACGTCTCGGCCGACTCCTCCGACGTCTGGGCGGAGCGGCAGGTCTTCAAGCTGGATGAGAGGGGATACCCCGCGCTCCAGGCCGGAACCCCGCCCGACGACTTCGCCAAGGACGGGCAGCTTTGGGGCAACCCCACCTACGACTGGGACTTCCTGCGCAAGGACGGCTACTCATGGTGGATGCGCCGCTTCCAGCGCGCCTTCGAGCTCTATGACTACGTGCGCCTGGACCACTTCCTGGGCTTCTCGTCCTACTACACCATCCCCCAGGGCAAGGGCGCCCTGGACGGCGCCTGGAACTTCGGGCCCGGGATCGAGCTCTTCGACGCGGCGCACCGTCGCTTCGGGCAGCTTCCCTTCATCGCTGAGGATCTCGGCACCATCACCCCGGCCGTGCGCGCGTTGGTCGCGGCCACGGGGTTCCCCGGCATGGACGTGATCCAGTTCAGCGACGAGGATGTGAGGCAGGGATACCATCCCAAGCCCGAGAAGGTCGTCTACAGCTCGACGCACGACACCAGCACGCTCCTGGGCTGGTGCCAGGAGAGCTTCGGGGTGGACGACCCGGACGGGCAGGGCTTCGTGGTGCGCGGCCAGTCGATGGCGAGGGGACTCCTGGACGAGTGCCTGGACACCGACGCCGAGGTGGTGATGGTTCCGCTGCAGGACGTCCTCATGCTGGACGACGGCTCGCGCATGAACGTGCCGGGCGTGGCCGAGGGCAACTGGAGCTGGCAGGCTCGGCAGGCCGACGTCGAGGCGTCCGCCGAGCTGCTCAAGGAGTTGGCCGAGAGGAGCGGCCGCGCATAGTCGTGGCCGCATGTCCCGGAGGGGCGCTGCCGGCATGGTGGCGTCCCTCTCGCCTTGGCGCGTCGTGACGCGTGTTCCTGTCCGCTTCGAGCACGTTAAACGCGCGCGCAACGGACTCGACTACGTCGAACGCGTCTCTGTCCGCCGCGACTACGTCCGCCGCGTCAGAAGGCGCCGCAAAAGCCCAGGAAAGGGCTTCTCGCCAGACGCGTCTGACGTAGTCGCGCGATTTCGGCACGCGTCTGACGTGGTCGCGTCGCTCTGGCGCACAGGGGGCCGTGGTCACGCGACAATGGGGAGACGGACGACCCCGCGGCTAGGAACCGAGAGGAAGCGCATGTTCATCAACCGCATATCCCAGCAGCTCCTCCAGGCGCCCGAGCTCGCCCCCTTCCTGGGCGAGCTCGATGCCGGAGGTGACGCCACCCTGGGCGTGGCCCAGAGCGCCCGTCCCCTCGTAGCGGCGGCGCTCTGGGCGCGCGCCCCGCGCCCCTGCCTCGTGGTGGTGTCCGGCGAGGAGGCGGCCGACCGCACGGCCCGTGCCCTCGCCGCCTGGTTGGGTGGCGAGCTGGTGTGCCGCTACCCCGAGCGCCGCGACTGGCCCTGGTCCGACAAGCCCGCCGACGACGCGGTGGTGGGTGCCCGCTGCAATGCCATCGCCCACCTGAGCGCCGGCGAGCCCTGCGTGGTCGTGGCAAGCGCGCGCGCCCTCCTGCGGCGCGTGCCGCCCGTGGGCTCTGGCTACTTCGCCTCCTCGAGCTTTGCCGTGGGAGACGAGCTCGAGTTCGAGGACGTGGGGCGCCTTCTGGTGTCCATGGGCTACGCCGACGCGGGCGACTCCGGCGACGTGGGCGCTCCCGGTTGCTTCCACGTCCACGGCGACGCGGTGGACGTATTCCCTGCCCAGGCCAGCTCGCCCGTGCGCATTGAGTTCTTCGGCGACGAGGTGGACCGCGTGCGGCGCATGCTCCCCTCCACGGGACAGACCATCGGCGAGCTCCGGGAGGTGCGCATCTCTCCCTGCAGGGAGATCGCGCTCACTCCCAAGACTATCGAGGCGGCAGGCCACGCCCTCTTCCGCCGCGCGCAGGAGAGCTCCAAGGTCGCGGCGGACCTCGAGCTCATCCGTCAGGGCTCGGCAGACCCCACGCTGGACCGCTACCTGGTGGAGCTCTATGGCTCGAGCGCCTCGCCCATCGACCACATGAGCGGGGAGACGCTCGTCATCCTGGCGGAGCCCCGCGCGCTCTTCGACGACTGTCAACGCGCGAACGACGAGGTCATGGCCTTGGCCAATGCTGCCCGCACGTCGCTCGAGGGGCTCTTCACCTCTCCGCGGGAGCTTGACTTCGGCAGCCAGCAGCGGGTCTCGTTGAGTTCCATCCAACGGGTGGGCGGCTCGGCCGCAGCCGAGCTCGAGGTGCGCCAGCCCTCCATCGCCGGCTCGGACTCCAAGCTCCTGGGCCGCGTCCGCCAGCTGCTCAACGACGACATGTCAGTGGTCTTCGCCGTGCCGGACCGCGCGGCTCGCGAGGCGCTCGAGCTCTCGTTCACCGACGAGTCGATCCCTCTGGTCGAGTCCCTTGCCGCGGCGCCCGAGAACTCCGTTCCCGTGACGTCCCCGGAGGCAGGCGAGAGGCCCGCTTCCCTGGCTCGCCACGCGGTGACCTTCTTCGACGCGCCCGTGCCCGCCGGCGTCGTGGTGCCTTCGGCCCGCCTCGCCGTGCTCTCGGTGTCGGACCTGACGTCGAGGATGGCGAAGCGCAGCCGTAAGGCGCGCCGCGTGGACCCCACCAGCGTGAGCTTTCCCTTCAAGCCCGGGGACTACGTGGTCCACTCCACGCATGGCATAGCCCTGTTCAGCCAGATCGTGCGTCAGGAGGTGGGCGGCCGCGAGCGCGACTACTTCCTGCTCGAGTACGCGGGCCAGGACAAGCTCTATGTTCCCCTCGAGCAGGTCGACCGCCTGACGCGCTATGTGGGCCCCGACGGCTCGAGCCCGCGCCTCACCCGCCTCAACACCGCCGACTGGTCGCGCGCCACGGGAAAGGCCCGCAGGAGCGCGAAGAAGCTCGCCTTCGACCTGGTCGACCTCTACACGCGACGCTCCGCGGTGCAGGGTCACGCCTTCGCGCCCGACGGGCCCGCCCAACAGGACATGGAGGCAAGCTTCCCCTACGACGTGACGCCCGACCAGGCAAGCGCCATCGCAGACATCAAGGCCGACATGGAGTCGACGCAGCCCATGGACCGCCTGCTCTGCGGCGACGTGGGCTTCGGCAAGACCGAGGTGGCCCTGCGCGCCGCCTTCAAGTGCTGCCAGGACGACCGCCAGGTCATGGTGCTGTGCCCCACCACCATCCTGGCGCAGCAGCACTTCGAGACCTTCTTCGCGCGCTTCTCTCCCTTCGACCTCGACGTGCGCGTGCTCTCGCGCTTCGTGACGCCGGCCCGGCAGCGCCAGGCGCTCGAGGGCTTCGCGGAAGGTACGGTGGACGTGCTCATCGGCACGCATCGCCTGCTCTCCGCCGACGTTAACCCGCATGACCTGGGGCTCGTGATTATCGACGAGGAGCAGCGCTTCGGCGTCCAGCACAAGGAGCAGCTCAAGAACATGCGCGAGCAGGTGGACGTGCTGACGCTCAGCGCCACGCCCATCCCGCGCACCATGCAGATGGCCATGAGCGGCGTGCGTGACATGAGCCTCATCCTCACGCCCCCGCCAGGGCGCCTGCCCGTCAAGGTCACGGTGGGCGAGTGGGATCCCGACGTGGTGAGCGACGCGATTCGTGCGGAGCTCGAGCGCAAGGGACAGGTCTACTACGTGAGCAACCGCGTGACCACCATCGAGGACGCCGTCGCGCGCGTTCAGGAGGCGGCCCCCGAGGCGCGCGTGGGCGTGGCGCACGGTCAGATGAGCGCAGCTCAGGTCGAGGACGTGATGATGGAGTTCAGCGAGCGCGAGATAGACGTGCTCGTGGCCACGACCATCATCGAGAGCGGCATCGACAACCCGCACACCAACACGCTGATCATCGAGGACTCCCAGCGCCTGGGCCTGGCCCAACTCTACCAGCTCAAGGGTCGCGTGGGCCGCGGCCACGTCCAGGCCTACGCCTACTTCATGTTCCCGGGCGAGATGCCCCTCACGCCCGAGGCGACGGACCGCCTCACGGCCATCAACGAGTACCAGGACCTGGGCAGCGGCATGCGCATCGCCATGCGCGACCTCGAGATCCGCGGCGCCGGGTCGCTCATGGGCGGCGAGCAGCACGGCAACCTCTCCAGCGTGGGCTTCGACCTCTTCACGCAGATGCTCGGCGAGGCGGTGAGCGAGGCGCGCGGGGAGGCTGCCGACGTCTCGCAGGCGGAGGTCAACATCAACCTTCCGGCCGACTTCTACCTGGCCGAGGAGTACCTGCCCGAGGTGGACAGGCGCGTGCTGGCCTACCGCAGGCTGGCGGTGGCGGCGGAGCTCGCGGACGTCGACGCGCTGCAGGGGGAGCTCGAGGAGAGCTTCGGCGCGCTCCCGCTGGCGGGCAAGAACCTCTTCGACCGCGCGCGCGTGCGCATCCGTTGCCAGAGGCTGGGCGTGACGAGCGTCTCGCTCTCCAATGGGCGCATCACCTACCAGGGCATGGAGGTCCCGCGCTCGGTGGTGGCAAAGCTCAAGGCCGAGCGGGCGATCGTGTACCCAAAGAGCAAGAAGCTCAGCTATCCCTTCCGGACCGGCAGGGAGGAGCTGCTGCCGGTGGCGCTGCGGGTGCTCGAGGCCGTGGGCGGGGACGACGAGGGCGAGTAGGCGAGAGGGGCATGCCGCGGTGGGCGGCAGGGCTGTAGGGCTGCCGCCGAGGGGCAAGGGCTGCCGCCGGCTGCGGTTTGTCGGTACCTCTCGCCTCGAAATGTGCCGACAAACGGATGATTTATAGCCCGAGTGGGCTGGCGCCGCGAGTTTGTCGGTACTTTTTTCCCAAGGGAGTACCGACAAGCTTGGCGGGGTCGTCGGCCGCTCTTCGTGAGGCCATGGCTTGCGGGCTGTCGTGCTCCCTGCGGGAGTATGCTCATTGAATCAACGGGCGAGAGGAGCCTCCATGAAGCATCTGCTGATTCGTGCGGACGACCTGGGATACTCCTGTGCGGTCAACGTCGGGCTCGTGCGCAGCGCGGCCGAGGGGCTCGCTCGCTCCGTGGGCGTCATGCCCAACATGCCCGAGACGGAGCGGGGGCTTGCGTGGCTGCGTGACTCCGGTGCCGACGTGGCCCTGGGGCAGCACAGCAACGTCTGCCTGGGTGTGCCAGTCGCGGACGCGTCTCTCGTTCCCAGCCTCCTCGGGCCAGACGGCAACTTCAGGAGTAGTCGCGAGTACCGCGCCAGATACCAGCGCGGGGAGGACTTCGTCGCCTTCGACGAGGCGGTGGTCGAGCTCGAGGCGCAGCTCGCCCGCTTCCGCGAGCTCACGGGCAGGGACCCGGACTACTTCGAGGCGCATGCGGTCCTCTCGCCCAACCTGAACCGGGCGGTCTCGCATGTCGCGCGCACGCATGGCCTGCTCGAGCAGCCGGTCTCCTTCGATCCGGCCGCGACCGTGGACTGCGGTGGGACGCCCGTGCGCATGGTCATGCGCAGCATGAGCCCCGACTACGACCCCGCCGCAGCCATTAGGCAGACGGTCGAGTCCATGGCGGACGGCGAGACGGTCGTCTTCGTCTGCCATCCCGGCTACCTGGACGACTTCATCCTGCACAGCAGCTCCCTGACCACGGACCGAACGAAGGAGGTCGACGCGCTCGTCGACCCCGCCCTGCGCGCCTGGCTCGAGTCGCGCGACGACCTGAGGCTCATCGACTACCGCGACCTTGCGTAGCCCGCACCTGCCGCCCGCATGCTGCGGGGACGGTTTGTCGGTACTTCTCACCTTGAAAGGTGCCGACAAGCGGACGGGTTTGCGCTCGAGCGTCAAGTTGCTGCGAGGTCGTCGGTACTTTGGACTGGAGGAAGTGCCGACAATTGCGGCGAAGAAGTCGGTTTGCCGCCAACGCCGTTGCTCGCGGGCCACCGGGCTCCTCCAGGACTATGCTCTTCGCTAGGACCAGCTGCGCTCTGGCGGGCGCGTGGGCAGACGAGCAGACGAGGAGCGAGACATGGCAGCGGAGCAGGGCAATCTGAGTGGGCTGACGGATGAGGCGGACGCCCAGACGGCAGCGCGCCCCGGGGCGCCCGCCTCCCACCCCGAGTTTGACCGTCTCGTGCGCACCATCTGGCGCCTGCGCCAGCCTGACGGCTGTCCCTGGGACAAGGTCCAGACGCACGCCTCCATCACGCGCAACATGATCGAGGAGGCCTATGAGGCGGTCGACGCCATTGCCGCCAACGACATGCCCCACCTGCGCGAGGAGCTCGGTGACGTCCTCGAGCAGGTCCTCCTCCACGCGCAGATCGCCCAGGACGAGGGTGACTTCGACGTGGACGACGTCTGCCGCGAGCTCAACGAGAAGCTCGTCCGTCGCCACCCCCACGTGTTTGGCGACGCCGCCGCAGCGGGTGCGGTGGACTCGGCCGGGAAGGTCCTGGACATCTGGGACGAGGTGAAGAGGTCCGAGCGAGAGGGGCGCTCGTCCGACGTCGCGCCCGAGGGGCTCCTGGACTCCGTACCGAGCTCGATGCCCTCCCTCATGCAGTGCCAGAAGATCTCGAAGCGCGCCGCGAAGGCAGGCTTCGAGTGGGAGTCCATCGCCGACGTGTGGGACCAGTTCGCCAGCGAGCGCGCCGAGTTCGAGGCCGAGGAGCCCGGAAGCCAGGAGGCGGCAGAGGAGTTTGGCGACCTGCTCTTCTCGCTCGTCAACGTCGCGCGCCATGCCCACGTCGACGCAGAGGAGGCGCTCGCGAGCTCCAATCGCAAGTTTCGTCGTCGCTGGGCGCGCATGGAGGCGCTTGCCCGCGAGTGTGGCCTCGCGATCGACGAGCTGGGGACATCTGCCCTCAACGAGCTTTGGGACGAGGTCAAGAAAGAGGAGCGTGCCGCTCGCGGCTAGCTATCGAAGCGCCGCCAGACCTACGCCGCCCCAGCCCCTCCGTGGTGTCTGCTGAGCTTGCGAAGCCACGTGCCTTCGCGGGGCACGGCGTCCCGCTCTGATATAACTGAGGGAGCGGCTAAGGCCGCAGCTGCCAAAAACGAAGTTGAGACGAAGCGACGGCGGGTATGGCCAACTCCCAGAATCCAGGCGACACCAACCCAATGGGTCGCGCAGGCACCGGCTCGGCAGCCGTCGAGGCTGCGAGGGCCGGGCGCAGGCGCGGCCATGCGCGCGACCCCAGGCCCCTCTCGCGGGACGTTGGGCGCACGTCGGGCCATGACGCCGGACGTGGCGACGGACGGGGACGGAAGATCGTCCCGACGGGCGCGCGCCGGGGAAGGCCCTCCTCGCCCGCCGCCGATGACGCGCGCGGCCGCATGGCTCGCAATCCCGGGCAGGACGCCCGGGCCGCATCCTTCCCCGCCTCCCGCCCGGACGCGAGTGCCACGGGGCGCGAGGCGGGAGGAGGCCTGGGCGGGCTGGCCGCGTCTGCCGCCCGCAGGCTGTCCTCCCTCAGGGGGTTGGACCCCTCGGACGTCGCAGACTCCGCCCGCAGCTTGGGTACTCGCCTGCTGGGGCACAAGGTGGCCCTCGTCGTCCTGGTCGTCCTGGTCGTCGTGGCAGCCTCGCTCTATGGTCCCGTCAAGGGCTATTACGCCGCGCGTCGCAGCGGCGAGGATTTGCAGAGGAGGTACGACGAGCTGAGCGAGAAGAACGACTCGCTCCAGGGCGACCTCAAGAGCCTGACGTCCAAGGAGGGCATCGAGGACGAGGCGCGCAAGCGCGGGTACGTCCAGGAGGGCGAGACCAGTGTGACCGTCGAGGGCTTGGACAGCCAGGGGAAGGCCGACCCCTCCGCCCCGGTCGAGTACCAGGACACGCGTGCGTGGCCCACGAAGGCCCTCGACTTCGTCTTTGGCTACGACCCGGAGGCAGTATGGGACGAGTAGCCTGCATCGATGTCGGCACGGTGACCGCGCGCCTCGCTGTGTGCGACGTCGAGGGAGGCCGCGTGAGGCGCATGGCCAAGACCTCGACCATATGCAACCTGGGCGAGGGCCTCTCTGCAACCGGCAGGATCGGCGATGCCGCCAGGGCGCGCGTCCTCGACTGCGTGGACCGCTACCTCGCCAACGCCCGACAGGCCGCGGCGCGGGTCGTCTGCTGCACGCTCACCTCTGCCGCGCGGGACGCCTCCAACTCGGCCGAGCTCGAGGGCGACCTCGTCGCGCGTGGCCTCCTGCCCGAGGTCATCGCCGGCCGCGTCGAGGGCTCGCTTACCTTCCTGGGCGTTGCGCAGGACTTCCCCGACGAGCGGATTCTGGTGGCGGACAACGGCGGCGGCTCCACCGAGCTCGCCGTGGGCAGCCTGGGTGAGAGGGGCCTGCGCCTCGAGGCCGTGACCTCGGTGGACGTGGGGTGCCGCCGCGTGACCGAGCGCTTCCTGCCAGGGGACGGCCCGGCGTCCGACGACCAGGTCGCTGCCGCCCGCGCGTTCTGCCGCGGACCCCTCGAGACGGCGTTCGAAGGTGAGGGCCTGCGCGACCGTGCCAGTCGCCTGGTGGTCACGGGTGGCACCGTGACGAGCCTCGTCGCCGTGCGCGACGCCCCCGTGCCCTACGACCCCCTGCGCGTGCATCTGAGCGAGCTTGGCCGCGATGACGTGGAGTCGCTCGCCGTGCGCATCGCGGGACTCTCGCTGGGCGAGAGGGCCGAGCTTCCGGGGCTTCAGCCCAAGCGCTCCGGCGTGATCCTGGGCGGGGCCCTGGCCGTGGTGGAGCTCATGGGCGTCGCGGGCTTCGACCGCCTCACGGTGAGCGAGAGCGACCTTCTCTTCGGCCTTGCCATATGCGCCGAGGCGACACGCACCGGCGCGGAATCGCCCCTGGGCTGGCACCCGCGCCTCGCCCCGCTGCGCTAAGATGCCCTTGTCGCGTGGGCCGCATCGAGCTGTCCGCGTCCGCTGGACCTTGGGGGCGTGGCGGAATTGGCATACGCAGGGGACTTAAAATCCCTCGCCGAAAGGATTGTGGGTTCGAACCCCACCGCCCCTACCAGCCAGCCGCCGCCGGTGGCCGGATTCCGCGAACGGGCGTCTTGCCGCCTTGCGCGAGGCCCCTCTCCCCGGCACTCTCCCTTTTTTCATGGGCTTGGCTTGGATGGACTATCCTGTACACGATTTGCCTGTACAGTAGTTGTCCTGTATACGACCTATCCATGTCATGGACCAAAGCGAAAGAGGGATCCCGTGAGAGAGCAGCGCTTTGGGTTTCCGACGCTTCCTGACCCCCTTGCGGCAGACGCCAGCTGCAATCTGACCCAACCAGCGCTTGCCTCCGAGGGCCCCCTGCACGTCCAGCTCGCCTCGGCGCTGCGCCAGGCCATCGCCACGAAGGAGTGGCGGCAGGGCGACGCCATCCCCTCGGAGTCCGAGCTCATGGCCCGCTACGGCCTCAGTCGCGGCACGGTGAGGCGTGCCATCCGCACGCTGGTGGAGGAGGGGCTGCTCGTCAGTCGCAAGGGGAGCGGCACCTTCGTCACCGAGGGAGGGCTTGCCAGGCCCAGCGTGCTGAGGCCCCTCTCGTTTGCCACCCTCCTGCACGAGCGTGGCGTGGCCTACGTCACCGACGTGCTGGCCAAGGAGGTCGTCGAGGCTCCTCGCAGCGTGGCCGGCGAGCTGGGAATCGCCCCCTCCGCCCCCGCGCTCTTCATGCGCCGCGTACGCTCGTCGGCCGGCTCGCCGCTACTCTGTCAGGAGAGCTGGTCCAACCTCTGCGCCTGTCCGGGCCTCGAGGCCTCGGACTTCTCGCGCGAGTCGCTCTTTGACGCTGTCGAGCGCTGCTCGGGGCGCAAGATCCTCAGGTCCAGCGTGCGCTACCTGTCATGCCCGGTGGACGAGGAGCATGCCGGCTACCTGGGCTGCGACGACGGCGAGCCCATTCTGGTCCTGGAGCAGAACATCCAGCTCGAGGATGGCACGCCCATCGAGTGGAGCCTCACCTGGCTGGGGCCGGGGCAGTCCGTGGCGGGCATATCGTTCCAGGACGACGGCGCGGTGCTCCTGGGCGGCATGCCGCCCGCGGACGCCTCCGACGGGCGGGCGCTGCGCCGCAGGCTCGAGCTGGGCGCGCTCGACGTGCGTCGTGGCGTGGCGCGGATCGCCCATCGCTACCCCGACACGCCCTTCCACATAGGCGGTGCCCTCTCCATGGCCGAGCTCGTGGCAGTCCTTCTGGGCGACGTGATGCGGACGGGGCGCGACGGGACCCCCTGGGAGCGGCGCGACCGCCTGGTCGTCTCGAAGGCGCACTGCTCGGTGGCGCTCTATCCCGCCATGCTCGCGGCGGGCCTCATCAGCCAGGACGACCTGGACCGCGGGCTCTTCGGCCCCGACGCCGTCCTGTTCAAGCACCCCCACCGCGACCCCTCCCGGGGGATCGAGACCTCGGGCGGCAGCCTGGGCATGGGGCTGGGCTACGCGGCCGGCCTCGCCCTGGCGATCAGGAGGCGCGGGCTCGACTCGCGCGTGTTCTGCGTGGTGGGCGACGGAGAGTGCGATGAGGGCTCCATATGGGAGTCCGCCGGCTTCGCCGCGTTCAGGCGCCTGGACAACCTGACGGTGGTCGTGGACGCGAACGGGATGCAGCTGGACGGCTCGACCTCGGACATCCTGGACAACGGTCCCATCCAGCGCAAGTTCGCCTCCTTCGGCTTCGAGGTCTGCGAGGTGGACGGCCATGACGTCATGGCGCTGCGGGCAGCCCTGAGGGCACGCTCGGCCCGGCCTCGCGTCGTGGTGGCGCGCACGGTGAAGGGCAAGGGCCTCTCCTTCGCCGAGATGAGGGTGGAGTGGCACGACTGCGCCCTGGACGACGAGCTGTACGTGCGTGCCATGGAGGAGCTGGACGCCCGCGAGAGGGAGATCTGCGATGAGTGAGAGAGGCGCTGGCATGCCGGTTGGGGGCGCGGGCGAAGGCATTGGCCTCGTCTCGCCCGAGGAGGCGGCGCGCTTCGCCGGCATGTCTCACAAGGCGGTCTTCGGCGAGGTGATGGAGGGGCTCGCCCGTGGCGGCGACGAGCTATCCGTCGTGGTGTCCGACTACGGGCGCCGGCTCAACCTGGGCGGCCTCCGCGAGCTCTGCCCCGAGGCCTTCGTGCAGTGCGGCATCGCCGAGCAGAACCAGATCGAGGTCGCGGCCGCCCTGGCCAACGAGGGGTTCTGCACCTTCGCGCCTTCGTATGCGACCTTCATCACGGCGCGCGTCCTGGACCAGATCCGCGTGAACCTGGGCATCATGCGCTCGCCGGTGATGCTGGTGGGCGTAAGCTGCGGCTGCGACTCGGCGATCCTGGGGGCGAGCCACATGGCCCTGGAGGACGTCGCCTGCGTGCGGTGCATCCCCGGCATGGTGGCTGCGAGTCCGGCGGACAACGCCGAGTTCGCGGCGGTGCTGCGCTGGCTTGCCGCCAACCCGCGTCCGGCCTACGTGCGCATGAGCGAGCCCCTGGCCAATCTGCATCCCGACGGCGTGGACTCTCTCGAGGGACTGGACGCGCTGCGTGGGGCGGAGAGCCCCGACGTCGTGATGGTTGCGAGCGGGACCATCGCGGCGACGGCGGTGAGGGCCGCGGAGGCCTTGGCGGCACGGGGCGTCGAGGCGCGCGTGCTCGACCTGCTGATGGTGAAGCCGCTCCCTGGGGAGTCGCTGCTGCGGCAGGTCGCCGGCGCGCGCCTGGTGGTGACGCTTGAGGAGCACAGCGTGGTGGGGGGTCTGGGCGGAGCCGTCTCGGAGCTCCTCGCCGAGCGTGGCCTGGGCGTGCCCCTGCTCAGGCTGGGCATGCCGGACGCATACCAGGCCGCCGACACGAGGGAGAGGGTCCTCTCGCTTTGCGGCCTGGACGTCGAGGGTGTGGCGGCGTCCGTGCTCGGGCGCCTGGCGTCGCTGTAGCGGTGGTGGCCTGGCGGTGCGCCCGCGGCTGGTTGGGCTGTAGGGTGCCGGCGGCTCGTCCGTTGGCATCGGATGAGAGGGACTGACGGTGCGATTAGTGTGCACAAACTGGGAAATGCAAAAATATTGCAACTAGTTACCTGGGATTTTTTTCATAATGCACCAAGTTTGTGTACACTAGTTTGCCTGGATGGACGCTGACGCAGCCTCGAGGCGCACTGCATCGCCGCCAGCCTCCCGCAACCGGAATGTGACCAGAGGCGCAAAAAGTCGAGCCCGCCGGCAGCTGCCAGGCGGGCTCGCTTCGCTTGCGATGGTGCCCCCAACGAGACTCGAACTCGTGTCGTCGCCTTGAAAGGGCGATGTCCTGACCGCTAGACGATGGGGACGCGGGCCAAAGTATAGCAAAGTCGCAGGCGCGTCCCCTCCGCGTCCCCGTCTACCAGTCGTAGCCGGTCTTCCGCGCATAGTCGCGCGCCGCGCCCTCGATCTCGGGAATGGCCTCCGCCCAGGCGGGCAGGTCGGGCACGTCCACGATGACGGGGTCGGCCTCGTGGACGGCCAGCGACGCCTCCTCGTAGCTGTAGGGCTGCGCGCAGGGCCGGTCGGGCATGTAGGTCTCCTTGAGCACGGGGCGGAGCAGCGCATAGGCCGCCCCCTCGCTCAGGCGGCTGTAGCCCAGGAGCGCGCGCCGCGCGGCACCGAGGCGTCCCAGCTTGTAGAGGAGGATCACCCTGCTGAGGGCCGACCAGGAGTCCCCCCTGCGACCGAGCCTGGCGTCGAGCGCCTCGAAGCCCTCCTCGTCCTCCAGGCGCGCCAGGGCGAGCGCGCTGGTGTGGCGCGCGCCGAGGAAGTCCGATGGCGCGTCGCGTAGCAGTCCCTGCGCCCACTCGTCCGCCTTGCGGTAGCGGGCGGAGTCGAAGAGCGCCCTCACGATCGCCGCGCGCACGCGCAGGCGGGGGCGGGCAAACACGTCGTCCCAGGCGTCCGCAGCGCCCCCGTCGGACCAGGACGGCTCGGGCGAGTCGTCGAGTATGTCCAGCAGCAGCTCGAGGTAGGGGTCGACGTCCAGGTCCCGCGCGATGGCGTCCAGGAGCCGGGCATCCGTGCACTGTGGGTCGACCGCAAGCGCGGCCGCGCAGTCCTGGCGCATGCGCGCCATGCGCCGCTGCCGCGTCTGCAGGTAGGCGTCATCGTCCAGGAGGTCGTCGTCCTGGAGCGACGCGTCGTAGCGCTCCAGGGCCTTCTGCACCAGCAGCAGGGCCTCGTCGCCCTTGTCGTCCATGAAGGAGCTGGGGTCCTCGCGCACGGCGAGGAGGAGCTCCGCGTACCCGCTGGACGAGAGCCCCAACGCGATGCTGCGCTTCTGGGCGAGCCTGAGCACAAGCTCCTCGTGCGCGTCCACCTACTCCGCCTCCCTGCCGACGCCCCACTCGACCTCGTCGGCAAACACGTGGGCGCGCTCGTCGTGGCCCAGGCGCCCCAGGCATTCCTCGCGCAGCCACGCGCCCAGGGCACCGCGCCCTTCCTTGTCGCGACCCTCCTGCAAGAGGACGGTGCCCTCGGATATGGCCAGGATGAGTTCGTCCTCGCTCCTAGGCTGCGTGACCAGGCGAGAGAAGACCCCATCTGGGAGCTCGCGCTGTATGGCCAGGGCCGAGAGGGCGTTGGGATGGGTCTCGGCGAGCCTCGTGATGGCGTCGCGCGCGCCGACCAGGTCGTGGCTCTTGTAGGCAAGGGCGATGCGCGCGAGCTGCGTCCAGGCGTCCTGCGTCGCGGGCATGCCGCGCCGCGCCTCGATCTGGGCGCCCTTTCGACAGAGCTCCTCGAGCCCCTGCTCGTCCTCGACCTTCGCAAGGGCGATGAGCGCGGTGTACCTCACGTCCGCCTCGTCGTCGGGATCGATTCGCATGAGCTCGCGGGCGATGTCGATGGCGTCCTTGTTGCGGCCGCAGATGACTGCCTTGCTCGCCTGCATGGCGCGCCAGCGGATGAAGGGCCGCAGGGCCAGGTTGGCGGCGATCCTGCCGCGCTCCCCGCCCTCGCGCTTGAGCGCGTGCTCGTGCTGGCGCAGGCACCATGCGCGCACGTCGTCGCCCTCGGTCCTGAGGAAGTCATAGTAGCCGTCGAAGGAGGCGATCTGTGACGCCTGCTGCATGCGCAGGGCGTCGAAGCAGTGCTCGTCGAGGAGAAGAGCCTCGTCCAGGAGCTCGTGGCCTTTCTTGATGAGCTCGAGGGCCTTGTCGTCGTCCGAGAAGGGAAGCTCGTAGTCTATGACCGTGGTGGCGCGCGCGACGAGGCCGAAGGCGCGGTCTGCGTCGTCCTGCGGGAGCGAGTCGCGGTCCTGCGAGAAGCGGCGGCCGAATCCGGCGAAGGCCCTCGCCGCGGCAAGCGGGCCCATGCGGTCGGCGCTGCGCATGAACTGCAGGCTCAGACGCTGGTAGTCCTCCCTGTTTGGCTCGTATGCCAAGCGTGCCTCCCTTGCCTCTTCTCCCGGGTCCGAGCCCGGGAGCTGGTGCGACAATCGTAGCGGAGCGCGTCCCGCGGCGCGCGTGACGGCTGCGGCGAGCGTGGCCTGTTTGGGCTGTTATGGGGGAAGGTGGCCGGGCCTCTCTCTCGCCCAGGCATGAATATAAATGTACAGTAAATACTGGTCATTCAATTTTGTCAATACATGTAGGTAAAATATTCAGCAATCGGGCCTTAAAAGTAGACAAGTGGTTTCGTATATCCAATTTTATTTCATGCAGGTATCCTCAGGAGGATATGGGGCTGAGCCAGTTCGCGTGCGACAGTCTGCGCGCCGCGTGGCACAGGGCCTCTCTAACCATCGCGGCCCCGCGGGGGCGGGGCCAGTTGAAGGAGGAGAGTTTATGGGACGTTTCACCAATCCGCGTGATCTGTACTTCGGCGAGGGAGCCCGCCACGAGGTGAAGAACCTCAAGGGCTCCAAGGCCATCATCGTCTCGGGCGGCAGCTCCATGCGTCGCGGCGGCTTCCTGCAGGACGTCGAGGCGGACCTCAAGGAGGCCGGCTTCGAGGTTGCCTTCTTCGAGGGCGTCGAGTCCGACCCCTCCGTCGAGACCGTCATGAAGGGCGCGGCGGCCATGACCGAGTTCGGCCCCGACTGGATCATCGCCATCGGCGGCGGCAGCCCCATCGACGCAGCCAAGGCCATGTGGATCAAGTACGAGTACCCCGAGTGCACCTTCGAGGACATGTGCAAGGTCTTCGGCCTGCCCGAGCTGCGCAAGAAGGCCCACTTCTGCGCCATCAGCTCCACCTCCGGCACCGCGACCGAGGTCACCGCGTTCTCGATTATCACGGACTACCAGAAGGGCATCAAGTACCCCCTCGCCGACTTCGAGATCACGCCTGACGTTGCCATCGTCGACCCCGAGCTCACCTACACCATGCCCGCGAAGCTCTGCTCGCACACCGGCATGGACGCCCTGACCCACTGCATGGAGGCCTACGTCTCGACCGTCGCCTCCACCTTCACCGACGGCCCCGCCCTCCACGGCATCCGCGAGATCACCACGTGGCTGCCCGTCTCCTACACGGGCGACAAGGTGGCGCGCCAGCACATGCACGACGCGCAGTGCATCGCCGGCATCGCCTTCTCGTCGGGCCTGCTAGGCATCGTGCACTCCATGGCCCACAAGACCGGTGCCGCCTTCAGCGGCGGCCACATCATCCACGGCTGCGCCAACGCCATGTACCTGGGCAAGGTCATCCAGTACAACGCCAAGGACGAGCGCGCCGCCGAGCGCTACGCCTTCGTTGCCAAGGAGATCCTGCACCTCGAGGGCGAGACCAACGAGGAGCTCGTCGCTGCCCTGGTCCAGTACATCCGTGACCTCAACGACAAGCTGGACATCCCCCAGGCCATCAAGAACTACGGCGAGGGCGGCGTGAAGTCCGAGACCTCCATCATCGACGAGAAGGAGTTCCTCGAGAAGCTCCCGACCGTCGCGGCCAACGCGATCGCTGACGCCTGCACCGGCGCCAACCCCCGCCAGCCGTCCCAGGAGGACATGGAGCAGCTCCTCAAGTGCGTCTACTACGACCTGCCCGTGGAGTTCTAGTTCCCGTTCCACAGAGTCGAGCATTTGGGTCCCGTCGGTCTTCCGGCGGGACCCTTCTTTCTGGCGGGGGGCACCGCAGTGCGTGCCGTCATGACGCGCGCAATCATGCGGGCGAGAGTGGCGTGCCACCTTGGCCGGGCGTCAGCCCCAGACGCGACGGAGCTCGGTGCCCTCGGTGCTGAGGCTCACGACGAGGCGGCTGCGGTCGCCGGGCTCGATGAGCACTGAGGCCTCGAACGCGCGTCCCGTGGTGTCGAAGGAGGTCCTGAGCACCCTGAGCGCCGCGCTGCCCGCCCTGACACCCAGGGCCTTCGCCTCGCGTGCGTCGAGGCAGACCGCCTCGTAGCTCTCCTCCGCTCGGGCGGGCAGGGCCCCCGAGCCCTGAGAGATGAGCGCATAGAGGGAGGTCGAGAGGTCCTCCTCGCTGAGGTTCGGGCAGAGCTCGCAGGGGACGTAGGCGATGGCGAGCTGCAGGGGGAGGTCGTTGCCCAGGCGCAGGCGTCTGATCTCCCACACGGGCGTGCCCTCGGCAACGCCGAGCCTGCGGGATATGCCGCCCGAGGCCTCGCGTCGTCTCAGGCCCAGGAGCCGCGACGCGGGCAGGAGCCCCGCAGACTCCATCTCGGACGAGAAGTTGAGGGGGACGCTGCTCTCACCGCGTGTCGTCTCTGGCCTCACAAAGGTTCCGTGGCCCCTCCTGCGCACGACACGGCCCTCGTCCACAAGGTCCTTGAAGCAGCGACGCACCGTCGCGCGAGAGAGGCCGAAAGCCTGGCAGAGCTGCATCTCGGTGGGCAGCGGTGTCGTCTCGTCGAGGGAGCCGCTGGCCATGAGCTGCAGCATGCGTTGCTTGAGCTGCTGGTAGAGGGGCAGCTGCGAGCTGTCGTCCAGGGGGCTGGATGCGATGGCGGCGAGGTTGTCCACGAGCTCCTCTCCCATGATTTGAATATATGTACGGTACATACGAACAAATAACGAGACATATCCTACATCCCCAGGCCGGGGTGGTACATTCCCGTCAGCAAAAGTACGGTAGGTGCCGTACAAAGAGACAAGAGAGAGGACATGCCATGAACCCCAGCAAGAAGGCGGCGGAGATGAGCGAGCGCGAGCTCGCGAGCTACATCGACCAGTCCGTGCTCAAGCCCGAGTTCACCGTGGAGGACATCAAGAAGTACAGCCAGGAGGGCATCGACTTCGGCTGCAAGACCATCTGCGTCAACCCCGCCTCTCTGGACATCGTCGCCCCCATGGTCAGGGGCACCAAGACGGGCATCTGCGTCGTGTGCGACTTCCCGTTCGGTCTCTCCACCACGGCGTCCAAGGCGCTCCAGGCCGAGGAGTACTGCAAGAACTACGAGATCGAGGACCTGGACATCGTGGCGAACTACGGTCGCCTGCGCTCCGGGGACCTCGACTACGTGACCGCGGACATAAAGGCAGTCGTCGACGTCTGCCACAGCTACGGCACCAACGTGAAGGTCATCGTCGAGACCGACTCCCTCACCATCGACCAGGTAAAGGCTGGCACGCGCTGCGCCGTGGCCGCGGGCGCCGACTTCATCAAGAGCTCGACCGGCTTCTACACGGGGGGCGAGCAGCGCGGCGCGACCAACGAGGTCGTCGCGGCGATGATCGAGGCGGGCGAGGGCAGGATCAAGGTCAAGGGCTCCGGCGCCATCCGCACCCGCGAGCACTTCCTCGAGCTCATCGACATGGGGATCGACCGCATGGGCGTGGGCTACCGCTCGACGCCGGTGGTGCTGGGCATGAGCGCCGATGAGGCGAGGAAGCTGGGGTAGGATCCAGCTGCGGTGGCGTCGGGCGGGTCTTGGCGCCACCGAGGTGGAAAGGCGTATGTAGCCCGTAGGTCGTCCGGCTCCATGAGGGGAGAGGCCATGTGCCGCGAAGTCGAGTTCGATGAGCTTGGGGATGGCAGCGCAAGGACAGGGGGACCATTGGTCGTGCACGTGCTCTCTGACGCGCTGGGCGAGACGGGGCTTGCGCTCGTGAGGGCCGCCGCGATCCAGTTCAGGCGCGAGAGCGTCGTCGTCTCTCGCCTAACGCATGTCGAGGGCATGGAGGAGGTCCGCCGTTACCTGGATCGCTACGTTCCAGACGGCAGTGCGACGGTGCTCTGCCACACCATACTCGACGAGGGACTGCGCGAGGAGCTCCGCCAGGAGGCGGAGGAGCGCGGCATGGCGACGGTCGACCTCCTGGGCCCTTCCCTGAGCATGCTGGAACGGCTTCTGGGCGAGGCTCCGATGGACGTGCCCGGCCTCGTCGTGGAGCGCGAGAGTAGGCTCGTCCGTAGCATCGACGCACGACGGCTCTAACGCCGGGACATGCCGGGGGAGTGACGAGGTGGCAGAGATGGCCGCAGTTCAGCTGGCTCACGACATGAACGTTCTAGCGAGGTTCCTGGGAAGGTGTGACGTCCCCACGCTGACCCGGGACGCCCTCCAGGGGCGCTATGGCTTCGCCCAGGCCGACGTGATGGCGCTCTTTGGCGGGAGCATCCTCGCAGGCGGGAACGTGCTGGCGGCGGCGATGCGCGCGGACGTCGCGAAGGCCTACGTGATCGTGGGTGGGGCCGGTCACACGACCCAGACCTTCCGTGAACGCGTGCGCGGCCTCTGCCCCGACCTCGACTTCGAGGACGACGCCTGCGAGGCGGACGTCTTCGCCGCGTACCTCCGCACCAGGCACGGGCTGGAGGCGGACCTCCTCGAGCGGCGGTCAACCAACTGCGGAAACAACATCGGCTACCTGCGCGAGCTCCTGGACGAGAGGGGCGTTCCCTGTCGCTCGCTGATACTCTCGCAGGACGCCACCATGCAGTTGCGCATGGAGGCCATCGCACGGCACGACTGGCCGGACGTACTTCCCGTGAGCTATGCGACCTATGCGACGCGTGTTGTGGCGCGAGGCACGGACCGCATGAGCGAGGCGGCCGATCCTCTCGCCTGCCTGGACTTCGAGGAAGAGCCTCTGGGAATGTGGGGGCTGCGGCGCTACCTGACCCTGCTTATGGGGGAGCTGCCCCGCCTGACTGACGACGAGGGCGGTTACGGCCCGCGTGGCAGAGACTTCCTGGTCCATGTGGACGTGCCGACCGAAGTCCAGGAGGCGTTCAGGCGCCTGCGCGAGGAGTTTCCCGACTGCGTGCGCGTCGCCAATCCCAAGTTCGCGTAGCGCCGTCGCGTGGCAGCAGACCGCGTAGGAGTGGCTCAAGCACCCCATGGCGTCATGTGACTCTCGCACGAGACGAGAATGATGCGAGCGCGGCCATTGCGAACCTGCGCGTATTACAAAGCCCCTCGCACGAAATCGAATTCGTGCGAGGGGCCCTCGTCTACTTATGCCTGACGCTTGAGTTCCAGGAGCGTGCGCATGGCCTGGCAGAAGCCGTCGGTCGAGTCCTGCGCCGACACGAAGGCGTTGCCCGCACAGGCCAGCGCCGCCTGTGCCTTGGGGTTGTTGATGCCGTTGCGCATGAGCAGGAAGGTGCCCACCTCGCCTGCCATCGCGCAGTCTGCCGGGGAGTCCCCGCAGGCCAGGACCTCGGCCGGGTCCCAGCCCATGAGCTCGACGTAGCGCCTCGTGGCCGAGCCCTTGTCCAGGCCGCGTGGCGTGATGTGGTAGGTGTGCACGTCCTCGACGCGCCCGCCCTCGAAGCTAGGCAGGATGGTCTTGCCCGTGATGCGCGTCACGAAGCCGTTGTCTGCCAGGTAGAGGGGTAGGCCCGTCTCGTCCAGCATCGCCTGCGCCTCGTCCTCGATCACGGCCCCGCGAAGCGCCACCGTGACCTCGCGGTACTGGTAGCCGATGTTGTTGTCGTTGTAGGTCTCGAGGCAGTCGTACCAGCGGGCAAGCATGCGATCCACCACGCCCGTCTCCATGATCAGGTCGTGCGGGGTCTTGCCGCAGTCCTCATCGTAGGGCATCCGCGCCGTGAAGTAGTGCCACTCAGCGTCGGCCCCCTCGTGCAGGCAGAGCACGCCGCCCATCTCGCCAATCCAGCCTGGCAGGCCCAAGATGCGCGCGTCCTCGCGGATCATGGCTCGGTTGCGTCCGGTGCAGGGAATCACCTGGACGCCGGCGCGTCGCAGGTCGACCAGGGTCTGCGCGAGCTCGGCGGAGGGGGTCCCGTCCGTGGTCGAGAGCGCCTGTCCGTGGCTCACCATGGTGTTGTCGGTGTCGCTGATCACGTATTTTATGCGAGAGAGGCGCTCGGCCATGGGGTCTGGGACCTTGCTGGCGTCGACGGGGAAGGTGGGGAGCGAGAGGGCAGTGGGCATGGCGGTCCTTTCTCGGCCTGCGTTCGTCTTGTGGGAGGGTTGAGCTAGCCGCGGCCCGTCCGCGCCGTGCGTGCGGCGACGGCCCGCTCGAAGAGGGTCGCGTCGGTCTCGCAGGGAATGAAGGAGTCCCCCTCGTGCTGGCGGGTCTCGTCTCCCTTCGCGAGGAGGCATACCACGGCCCCGCGTGGGCTCTGGAACGCCCGTTCGACCGCACGCCCAATGGCGTGCGGACGGTTGACGATGACCTCGAAGTCCTGGCCCTCGGGTGTGGCCGCGGCCATCTGGGCACAGATCTCCTCCACGGGGTCGTGCGCTGGATCCTCCTCCGTGTAGACGACGAAGTCCGCCCAGCGCGCCGCCTCCTCGGGGAGCTCCCGGCGCCGCTCGTAGGCCTTGCCTCCCGGTGCGCCGAAGACGGCGATGACCTCGCGGCCGGGGTACTCCTTGGCCACCGAGGCGAAGAAGCGCTGGTACGAAAGCTTGTTGTGGGCGTAGTCCACGATGCCGGTGATGTGGGGGTCCGACGTGCGCAGGAGCTCCATGCGACCGGGGACGCGCACGTGCGCAAGGCCAGCCTTGACCTGCTCTTGCCCGATGCCCAGCACCTCGCAGGCGGCGATGGCGCAGAGGGCGTTCTCGGCGTTGAAGAGGCCCGCCATGCCCACCTCGACCTCGCCCTCCCAGCTGGGGGTGTGGACGAAGAGGCGAATTCCGGAGTCGGAGGGGCGCGGGTCCCTACACCATACGTCGGCGTCGGAGCCGGCGGCATCCCCGTCTGCGAGGAAGGTCACGACACGCTTGCAGCGGCCCGCCGCCGCCAGGACCTCGTCGGCGTGGTCGCTCCCCAGGTTCACGACGGCCACCCGGGCCTGCTCGAAGATGCGCAGCTTGCTCGCGAAGTAGTCCTCGAAGCTGGGGTGCTCGCGCGGCGATATGTGGTCGCGGCCTATGTTGAGGAAGCAGGCGACGTCGATGCCGAGCCCCACGACGCGCTCGTACTTCAGCGCCTGGCTCGAGACCTCCATGGTGAGGTAGGGGAGCCCGCTTTGCGCCGCGTTGGCAACGTGGCGCCAGAGGTCGGGCGGCTCGGGAGTGGTGTTGACGCTCTCTGCGTCCTCGATGCCGTCGAAGGTGTCGATCGAGCCCATGATGGCGCTCTGGGGCGTGTCGTGGCACGCGTCCAGGATCGCCCGGAGCATGTAGGCCGTCGTGCTCTTGCCCTTGGTGCCAGTGATGCCCACGACCTCAAGCTTGTTGTCGGGGTGGCCCCAGCAGGCAGCGGACGAGAGGGCCATCGCCGTGCGGAGGCCGTCGTCGCGCACGACAAGCGCGGAGACGTGCGGCGCGACTGCCGCGAGCTCGTCCGCGCGGGAGTCATCGCAGAGGTAGGCCACACACCCGGCCTCGAGCGCCTGCTCAAGGTACGCCGGCTTGAAGGCGGCGCCCTTGCAGACGAAGAGGTGGTCTGGCCCGGCGAAGCGGGAGTCGCAGTCTGCCCCGGTGAGCGAGACGGACGCAGCGTCAACGGACTGCGGGCCACGTGCCAGCAGTCCGTGGTCGCGCAGCAGGGACGCGATGGATTTCACTGTGGCGTTCATGCCTGACAGTATACGACGCGAATGGTCGGGAGGAACCCGCGGGCGAGGTGCGACGCAGGCCATGGCGCCTGGCGTGCGCCTCCCGAGCAGGTGCCGCGTGGCCCCTCCGTGCTACACTTTGCCCCTACGGGCGATTGGCGCAGCGGCTAGCGCAGGTGCCTTACACGCACAAGGTCGGCGGTTCGAATCCGTCATCGCCCACCATCGCATCCAGGACGGGCCCCGCGGGGCCCGTCGTCATATGGGGAGGAACCATGGGAGCATCCGGTGCGTACGAGCTCGTCCGTGCGAACGGCCGTGCCGACGACCAGCTGAGGTCCGTCACGCTCACGCGCGACGTCATGAAGAACGCGGACGGCTCCTGCCTGGTGGAGTTTGGCGACACGCGCGTGCTCTGCGCCGCGACGGTGGAGGAGGGCGTGCCGGCCTGGCGCAAGGGCCAGCATGCGGGCTGGGTGACCGCCGAGTATGCCATGCTCCCCGCGGCGACCAACACGCGCGGACGCCGCGAGTATCGCGGGCGCAAGGGGCGGTCGATGGAGATCGAGCGCCTGGTGGGGCGCAGCCTCAGGGCGGTGTGCGACCTGGGGAGGTTGGGCGAGTACACCGTGACCTGCGACTGCGACGTCATCCAGGCGGATGGCGGCACGCGCACGGCATCCGTGACCGGGGCCTGGGTGGCTCTGCACGACGCGCTGAGGTCCTACATGGAGGCGGGACGCATCTCTCGCCTGCCCCTTACCGGCCAGGTGGCGGCAATAAGCATGGGGCTCGTCGGGGGCAGGCTGCTGCTCGACCTCGACTACCCCGAGGACTCGCACGCACAGGTGGACATGAACCTGGTCGCCACGGGTGACGGCGGGATCGTGGAGCTGCAGGGCACCGGCGAGCGCTCCACCATGGACCGCGACCAGCTGAACGGCCTCCTCGACCTCGGGCAGGCGGGAATCGCCCGCTTGGTCGAGCTGCAGCGCAAGGTGACGAACTTCGGCGCATAGGGGAGGGGCCCGGGGCGGATGCTGCGCCGGCTCTGCAAATCAGGGAATCTCAACGTTGAAAATCAGGGAATCTCGACTCGAAAAATCAGGTATAGTTGCAGTTAAACGAAGCGTATATCTATCCTGATGGTAGGAGGTCAACGGCTTGATTCCCCGAGACATCTCGCGGGCCATCAGAGAGGCGCTGGGAGAGTATCCAGTGGTGTCGTTGACGGGCGCCCGGCAGACGGGCAAGAGCACTCTTCTGAGGAGCATGCTTCCCGACTGGACCTATCTCTCGCTCGAGGACCCTGACCTGCGTGCGCTGGCTCGGGACGACCCGCGAGACTTCCTCGCCCGTCATGCCCGCCACGTGATTCTGGATGAGGCGCAGCGCGTCCCCGAGCTCTTCTCCTACCTCCAGACAGTCGTCGACCAGACCGGTGACGCCGGTCAGTTTGTGGTCTCTGGCTCCCAGAACTACCTCCTGCTCGAGCAGGTGTCCCAGAGCCTGGCGGGTAGGGTGGCGCTCGTGACCATGGCACCGTTGACGCGCGCCGAGCTGCTGGCGGCCAGGCCGGGAGACCTGTCGGCGCCAGAGAAGGGCGCGCGCCTCCTCGACGCCGTTCGCAATGACAGGTGGGCTTGGGTGCTGTACGGCGGCTATCCGCGACTGTATGACTACGGAGTGCATCCCGCGCGGTACTTCGCCGACTACGTACGGACTTATGTGGACCGTGACGTACGCGAGGAGCTGCGCGTCCTCAAGCTGGCCGAGTTCGAGCGCTTCATGGGGTTGTGCGCCGCACGTGCGGGGGAGCTGATCAACTACTCGGCCCTGGCAAGTGACGCTGGGGTCGACGTGAAGACTGCGAAGTCGTGGATCTCGGCCCTGAGCGCCAGCAACATCCTGTTCGAGCTTCGGCCTTACAGCTCGAATGCCAATGCACGTCTCGTAAAGTCGCCCAAACTCTATTTCATGGACACAGGCCTCCTGTGCCACCTGCTGGGAATCGACGACACGGAAGCGCTGGCTGCATACGCGAAGCGTGGCAACGTCTTCGAGAACGCCGTCATTGCCGAATACGCCAAATGCGTGCAGTCGTCGAGGGGACGGCTACACGCGTCCTTCTACAGGACCAGCGGCAGGGACGAGGAGATCGACCTGGTCATAGAGAGGGGCCTCACGCCCTTCGCGGCGTTCGAGGTCAAGTCGAGCGCGACCTACAACTCGAAGTTCTTCAAGAACGTGAGTTCCGTGGGAGAGGCCCTTGACATACCCCCCGAGCGACGTGGCGTCATCTACAACGGCGACCAGGTCATGGTGGGAGGCACCCGCGGCCTGCTCATCACGCCCGACCAGATTCCAGACGTCGTGGACGAGAGCATCTTCGGCTAGCCTTCGAGCGGCGCGCCCTACGTGACGTTGGAGGTGCCGCACGCGACGGACCAACTCCCAAAGGAGGACCACATGTCGGATGTAGCAGACGCAGGAAGCCTGGACCCGGCCACCACGATCGTGGTGGCCACGGGCAACGCGCACAAGCTCACGGAGATAGAGGCAATCCTCTCCCAGAGGCTCGAGGGATATCGCTTCGTGGCCCTGGGCGAGCTCGGCGACTTCCCTGACCCCGTCGAGGACGGTGAGGACTTCTTTCAGAACGCCCTCATCAAGGCGCGTGCCGCCTTGGACGAGACGGGCCTCTCCATGGCCGTCGCCGACGACTCCGGGCTCTGCGTCGATGCGCTCGGCGGCGCCCCCGGAATCTTCTCCGCGCGCTGGGCGGGGGAGCACGGGAACGACGACGCCAACAACGACAAGCTCCTCGCCGAGCTTACGGACGTCCCCGAGCGCGAGCGCGGCGCGCACTTCCACTCCACTGTGGTGCTGGTCGAGCGCGACGAGGACGGCGAGGGGGTTCTCCGCGGCGACGGCGACGTGCCCGGGACCATCGGCTTCGAGCGCCGCGGAGCCAACGGCTTCGGCTACGACCCGCTCTTCAACGTGGCGGAGCTCCCCGGCAAGACCATGGCCGAGCTCCTGCCCGAGGAGAAGAACGCCATTTCGCATCGCTTCCACGCCCTCATGGACCTCGCGGCGAAGCTCTAGTCCGTTGTCGCGTCGGGCGGCGCGCCAGTCGCCGCCGTCCACGCCGCCGGCGCGCCCCACCCTCCGCATGCCGAGCGCTTCCTGGGGTCCGCAACCGCCCTTTCTATAATGTCCTTGTCCAAGGGCGCGGGCCCGCGCGCCGCCGCACAACGTGAGCGTCTACGGAGGAAGCATGAGAATCATTCGCGTCGCAGACTACGATGAGATGAGCAGCCGTGCGGCTGACGTCATCGCCGCCCAGCTCATCCTTGACCCCAGGAGCGTCCTGGGCCTCGCCACGGGCACCACGCCCGTCGGCGCCTACCGCCTCCTCGTCGAGAAAAACCGTCGCGGCGAGATAGACTTCTCGCAGGTCCGCACCTATAACCTGGACGAGTATCGCGGGCTCTCGCACGACGATTCCCAGAGCTACCACTACTTCATGGCCGACAACCTGTTCAAGCACGTGAACATCGACATGGCAAACACCCACGTGCCAGACGGCTCCGACCCCGACGCCGAGTCCGCCTGCCGAGCCTACGACGCCATGGTCGAGGAGGCGGGCTACCCGGACCTCCAGCTCCTGGGCATCGGCAACAACGGTCACATCGGCTTCAACGAGCCTGCCGAGGGCTTTCCCGTGGGCACCCACTGCGTCGACCTGACGCCCAGCACCATCCAGGCCAACAGTCGCCTCTTCGACGACCCCGACGACGTTCCCCGCCAGGCCTACACCATGGGCGTGGGGACCATCATGAAGTCCCGTCGCGTGCTCGTCCTGGCGAGTGGCGCCGCCAAGGCCGATGCGGTCAGGGCCATGTGCTACGGCCCCGTGGTTCCGAGCTGCCCCGCGTCTGCGCTGCAGCTGCATCCCGACTGCATCGTCATAGCGGACGAGGCGGCACTGGCCAGGTGTCCTGAGGAGTAGCCGCCGGCAGGGGGGACGCCGTCCGCTCGACGGGTGGCGGAGTCAACGCGCAAGGCGAGAGGGACGTCGCGACCAAGGTCGGGCGTCCCTCTCGCTTGTCTCGGGCCCGTTGTCCCGCGCCTGCGCCGTTCGCGCCTGCGTTGACTACAGCTTTACGACGCGCGGCTCGTGGCTGTAGTGGTTGAGCACCTCGCAGCCGTCCTCGGTGACGATGAGCAGGTCCTCGATGCGCACGCCGATCTCTCCCGGGATGTAGATGCCGGGCTCGATGGAGAAGCACTGGCCGACCTGGACCGGCTCGTCGTGGGTCGCGCTGACGTCGCCGGGCTCGTGGTCCTGCAGGCCGATCTGGTGCCCCAGGCGATGCGTGAAGCGGGGGCCGAACCCGGCGTCCTCGATGACCTTGCGGGCCGTGAGGTCGATCTGGGCAAAGGTCACGCCGGGGCGCACGATGGCCTCGGCAGCCTCGTTGGCGCGGCGCACGGTGTCGTACACCAGGAGCTGGCGCTCGCTGGGACGGGCGGTGAAGAAGGTACGGGTCATGTCCGAGCAGTACCAGTCGCGCTTGCAGCCCACGTCGAAGAGGACCATGTCGCCCTTGGTCAGAGCGGTCTGGTCGGGCTCGTGGTGGGGGTCGGCGGCGTTGGTGCCAAAGCTCACGATGGGCGTGAAGGAATGGTCCTGCGCGCCAAGGCGCCGGTACTCCGCCAGCAGCCCCTCGGCTATCTGCTGCTCGGTGACGCCCTCGCGTAGCTGTGCCACGAGCCAGTCCATGGCCTGGTCATTGGTGAGGCTGGCGTCGCGCATGAGCTGGCGCTCGCGCTCGTCCTTGACGGAGCGTGCCTCGTCGACGGCGGAGGAGGCGAGCCTGAAGCCGCTCGCCGCGCCGGCGTCCATGAGGGGCAGGAGCCAGCGCGCCGCGAGCTCCTTGTCCACGCCCAGCGGCGCGTCGTGGCGCGTGACCTCGGCCACCAGGGGTATGGGGTCCTGGGTGTCGTCGAAGCCCACGACGCGGTCTGCCGCCCCCGTGGCGTCGGGGAAGAGGCGGTTGGCAAAGAGGACGGTCTGGCCCTTGCCCAGGTAGAGCGCCAGGAAGCGCTCGTAGGGCTCGGTGTAGTAGCCGGTCAGGTACCAGATCGAGAGCGGGTCGCACACCAGCATCTGCTCGAGTCCCATCGACTCGAGTCCCTCGAGCACGCGTTCCTTGCGTCCCTGGTTCATGGGTCCTCCTCGTGATGGGCCGCGTTCTGGCGCGCTGGCCTGGGGTCGCGCTGCCCGAGGTGCCGTCTCGGCGCGTTGCGGCTGTCTACCTTTGGTGAATACTCACCTGCTGATATACACTCAAAGGCTGCATGGTACAAGGCTGCGGAATCGCGTGCACGCCGCGGCCACTTCTTGGAGGTAAGCGATGGATAACGAGACTTCCCCCGTCAACCGGGTGGACGAGATCCGCGACGAGCTGGTCAGGCTCCAGGGGAAGCGAGTCAGGGTCCGCGCGAACATGGGTCGCTCCCGCGTCATCGAGCGCTCGGGCACCCTGGTGGGCGCCCACCCCTCCCTCTTCGTCATCGAGGTAGAGGAGAGGCGCGGCCGCACCGCCCGCCAGTCCTACCAGTACGTGGACGTGCTGACCTCCACCGTCGAGCTCTATGATCCCGACACCGGGGAGCGCCTGCTCGATTACTCGCAGGTGGAGATGTAAGAGGGAAGCGCGCCCCGTCGGATGCCGGCGGGGCGCCTCGCATCCGTGGCAGCCGTGCCTCCGCCCGCCTGTGGAAGGCGGAGGCGGGGGGCGTCCAAGATGATGTCGAGCCATCAGACGGGGGAGAGGCGCATGGGCACGGAACGAGTCAGGATCGCCGCGCCGGCTAAGCTGAACCTGCACCTGGGAATCCATCCGGGCAGGGACGAGCGTGGCTACCACCGGGCCGATTCCGTCATGGTGGCCGTCTCCCTTGCCGACGAGCTGCTCGTCTGGGAGGAGTCGGGCCGCGAGCCCGGCCTGCGCATGAGCGAGGACGTGGGGGTCGACCCACGCAAGAACACGGTGTGGGTCGCAGCGCAGCGCCTCTGCGAGGAGTACGGCCATGAGCCTTGCTTCCAGGTCGAGGTCACCAAGCGCATCCCGGCACAGAGCGGGCTCGGCGGGTCGTCGTCGGACGCGGCGGCCATGCTGCTCGCCCTCTGCGAGCTCTGGGGAGAGGATCCCGCCGACGAGCACGTGGTCACGGTGGCCCGCGGCGTGGGTGCCGACGTGCCCTTCTTCCTCAACCTGGCTCCCTCCTTCCTGGGCGGCGCGGGAGACGTGCTGCGCGAGTCCTTCTCCCCGCTCGACGGTGTTCCCGTGGCGCTGGTCAGACCCAGGGGAGGCGTCTCCACGGCCGAGGCCTACCGGGCCTTCGACCTGGCGCCCAGCGAGCCGCCCTCGCCGGAGGGCATGTGCCGGGCCCTTCGCGTGGGCGACGTGCGCGCGGTCGTGGATGCCCTCCACAACAACCTCGCCGACGCCGCCGCCCGGGTCGAGGGAGGGGTCGCGCTCGTCGAGGGGTGGCTGCGCGACCAGGAGGGCGTGCTTGCCGCGCAGGTCACGGGCTCGGGGAGCTGTGTGTTCGCGATTTGCGAGGACGAGGTCGCGGCGTCTCGCGTCGCCGGTCGCGCGAGCTCGGAGCTCGGCCTCTGGTCCCGCGCCACGCGTACGGTTTCCAGGCGAGGGGGGCTTCTCGCCTAGGGCGGCAGGCTGACGGCACGAGGCAGTACGAGGCGCGTTTGCGGCGATTGTCTTCACGTCACTCTCGCCCGGGCAAATCTGCTAGAGTAGACAAGCTTTTCGGGACGTAGCGCAGTTTGGTAGCGCGCACGGTTCGGGACCGTGAGGTCGCTGGTTCGAATCCAGTCGTCCCGACCACGAGAGTTCGGCCGTCGGCATCCGTGCCGACGGCCTTTTTGATGCCGGGCGCCGCTCTGCGACCATCCCGGCGTGAGGAGTCTCATGGGCGTCAAGGAAGCTTCAGCGATTGCGGCGGCAACGGGCAACGGCGACGAGGGCGCGCGGCTCTCGCCCTTCTTCACCTCCGGCTGGGGAGTCTTCCTCCTCTGCACGTTCTGCTGCCTGCTCTGGGGCAGCGCCTTCCCCTGCATCAAGCTCGGGTATCGCCTCTTCTCCATCCCCGCAGGGGACTATGGCTCCCAGCTCCTCTTTGCGGGCGTGCGCTTCTTCCTGGCAGGTGTCATGGTTACTGCGTTCATGAGCGTCAGGCGCGGTCACTTCCTGCGTCCCCGCGTGGACGAGCTTCCGGTGGTGATGCTCCTCTCCACCTTCCAGACCATCGTCCAGTACCTCTGCTTCTATGTGGGGCTCGCCTTTGCGATGGGCACCACGAGCTCCATCATCACGGCGAGCTCGAACTTCTTCGCCATCCTGCTCTCGGCGCTCGCGTTCAGGCAGGAGAGGCTCACCGGTCGCAAGCTCCTGGGCTGCGTCCTGGGATTCGCCGGCGTCGTGGTGGTCAACCTGGGAAGCCTTGGCAAGGGCGGCTTCGCCCTGGGGGGAGAGGGCCTCATCCTCATCTCCGCGCTTTCCGGCGGGCTCGTCACCTGCCTCCTGCGCCGCCACACCCAAGAGCATGATCCCGTGATGCTGAGCGGCTGGCAGTTCATGCTGGGCGGCCTGGTGCTCGCGGGTCTCGGACTCGCCCTGGGCGGCCACCTCTCGAGCCCCGGCATCGCTGGCGTGCTGCTGGTCCTGTACATGGGGTTCATCTCTGCCGCCGCGTACTCCGTCATGAGCCAGCTGCTCTCGGTCAACGCGGTGTCGCGCATCGCGGTCTTCCGCTTTATGACGCCGGTCTTCGGCTTCCTGCTCTCGGCGCTTTTGCTGGGCGAGGCCGGTTCCATCGACCCGCTGCGCTCGGTCCTGGCGCTCGTGCTGGTCTCGGCCGGAATCGTGGTGGTCAACGTGGCGCCGGGGGCGAGGGGCAGGGCGGCGTAGGGCCGCCTCTTCCGAGGCCGTTCGTCGCCCTTGCCGCAGGGCCGAGAGCCGCCGGCCGAACCGCGCGCTCCGCTCGGCAGGGACGCATGCCTTGGGCTCCGTGGCATTGGGCATAAGAGTCGAAGGGGCCCTTCGACCCCTCTGCCTGCTCTCCTACGTCCGGAGGTGGTTGTGATGCACGTTCTTGGGCTCGGATTGCCGGAGCTTGTCGTCCTCCTGGTCTACGTCGCGCTTCCGGTGGTCGTGATCGTCCTCGTGGGTCGTGGCGTGTACCGCTGGGGAAGGGCGGTGCGGGAGGACCTGGACTCCATCGCCAGGAGCCTCGAGCGCCGGGGTTCGGACGACGCCCTTCTCCCCAAAGATTAATCGCGAAAAATTAAATAGCGCACTGTATATCTCTGCGCGCAGAGGGTAGAAGCCTACCAACGAGGACGGGCGACGCAGGGTCGCGCGTCGCAGGGGAGGGTCGAACCTGGACGCGTCCGGGCCAATCGAGAGGAAACTACCATGAAGAAGGTTCTCTTCGTGCAGGGCTCGCTCCGCAAGCAGTCCTTCAACCGCCAGGTCCAGGCCGCAATCGTCGAGGAGTTCGGCGACTCCGTCGAGGTTAGCGAGCTCGACTACTCCGAGCTGCCCCTCATCAACCAGGACGTCGAGTGGCCCACCCCCGCCGCCGTCGCCAAGGTGCGCGAGCGGCTCATGGCCGCCGACGCTATCTGGGTCGTCACCCCGCAGTACAACGCGAGCTTCCCCGGCCACGTCAAGAACCTCTTCGACTGGCTGTCCCGCCCCGTCGAGCAGGGTAAGCCCGCCACCGCCATCAAGGGCAAGAAGGTTACCGTCACCGGCATCGGTGGCAAGACCGCTACCGCCCAGATGCGCGCAGCCCTGAGTTCGCTCCTGCGCTTCATCGGCATGGACACCATGGACGAGGAGGGCACCGGCTACGCCGTGAACGGCAGCGCATGGATGAGCAACGTGGTCGAGCTCAGCGACGAGCAGGTCGCGGCGCTCAAGAAGCAGGTCGCGGACTTCCAGGCCTTCATCGAGGCGTAGGCGCTCGCTGGCGGGACGCTCTCCGCGCGACTCATCGCTTGCAGCACCCGGGCGGGTGGCACATCGCGTGCCGCCCGCTTTTTTGTGCCGGGGGAGGCTCGCAGGACGGTGGGCGCCAATCTCCCTCGGCGTCTGCGCCTCTGTCTTTATGGAGCAGCGACGCCGACCGCGAGCAAGCCCGCGTCCGCCCCCTGTACCATGGAGCCAGGTCCCGTGCGCCATCATCGCGCGGGCACACCAACACGCGAGCCGCTTCCGGAGGCATCATGGAGCTGCAGAAGATCGACTACGACGAATACCGCCAGATTGCCGAGGGCATCGGGCGTCCCCTCCCCATTGAGCAGACCGAGTCCTGGGCCGAGTACCAGAAGACCGTCGAGGGTCGCACCCCCTACGGTTACTTCAAGCTGGTCGACGGCACGAGAGTCGCCGCCATCATGTCGGTCATGGACTTCCAGACCCACGGCTATCACTACCTGCGTTCGGAGCATGGCCCGGTCTGGCTCGACGAGCCCGACGAGGCCCAGGAGCGCCAGGCCGTGGAGGCGATTCGCTCCTGCCTGCGTGGCATGGGCTCCCACGCCGTCTTCGTTCGCATGGCCGTGGCGCACGAGCTCGACGCGACTCGCCCCACGCTCTCCACGATCCCCTACGACCGCACGGTGATCGTCGACGTCACGGGAGGCGACGAGGCGATCCTCTCGCGCATGAAGCCGCGCGGCAGGCGAGACGTACGCAAGGCCCTGCGCGAGGCGCCCGTCACCTGCGCGGACGAGACCCAGCGCGCGATCGAGTCCTTCGACGAGTACTACGAGGTCATGGTCGAGACGGGCGAGCGCGACGGCTTCGTTCCCGCCCCCGCGTCCGACTATGTCACGATGCTCGAGGTCCTTGGCCCCGAGCACTGCCGCCTGCTCGCCGGGCGCGACGAGGGCGGCCGCGTGGTCACCTGGTCGATCTGCACGATCTCGGGCACGCGCGCCACGCGCTACTACGCCGCCTCGAGGAACGAGACCATGCGCAGGCACGTCTCGGACAAGCTGGTCTACTTCGAGTGCTGCGAGATGGGTCGCCTGGGTTGCGAGGAGTACGACCTCATGGCCATCGGCTCCGAGTTCTCGCCCAGCCTGATGGGCCTCAACGAGTTCAAGACCAAGTTTTGCAAGGAGGTCGCCGAGGTCGCCCCCGACCGCGACGTCCCCCTGAGGCCCGCCGCCTACGCCGCGCTCGTGCAGGCGCGCAGGCTCGTGGTGGCCCGCCGGCAGCGGCGCGAGGACAAGGCTCGCAAGGGCACCCGAGGCGAGAAGAGCGAGGGCTAGCGCATGGCGGTCAGGTACAACGACGCCCGCTTCGTCGCGTCCTATGGCAGGGCGGAGCAGATCCCCGAGCCCAGCATGCCGGAGGTCTCGTTTGCGGGACGCTCCAACGTGGGCAAGTCGTCGCTGCTCAACAAGCTGCTGGGGCGCAAGGCGCTGGCGAAGGTCTCGAGCCAGCCGGGTCGCACCGCCAACGTCAACTTCTTCGAGGCCGACGGCATCGACTTCGTGGACCTGCCGGGCTACGGCTTCGCCAAGGTCAGCAAGGCCGAGCGCGCCCGCTGGGCGGCGCTCATCTCGGGCTACTTCGAGCAGGAGCGCAGCTTCAACCTGGTGGTCGTGCTCGTGGACATCCGCCACGACGCCCAGGACCTGGACCGCCAGATGATCTCGTTCCTGCAGGGGGGCGGGTATCCCTTCGTGGTGGCGCTCACCAAGGCGGACAAGATCGGCCGCTCCAAGCAGGGGCAGCAGAGGGCGGCCCTCGCCCGCGCCTTCGGCGTCGACGTGGACCGGTTCGTGGTCACCTCGGCGCAGACCGGCCAGGGCATCGACGAGCTGCAGCGCAGGATCGAGCTTGCCGTGGACGAACCGGAGGGCGAGGGCGAGCTCGCGGTCGACGACGGGGGCGGTACGTCCTAGCGCACGCGGTAGCGCTCGGATATCCCCAGCGCCCGGTCGCTGGCAACGAGCACGTTGTCCCCGTCCTTGCGGGGTTCCTCGGGTCGCTCGGGAATCAGGTACAGCCGGGAGAACTCCCGACCAAAGACGCGCAGGGTCTCGTCCAGGGGGCGAGATCTGCGCCCCTCGAGCGGGCAGATGAGATTGGCCAGGTAGATGCCGTCGTCGCTGAGGTGCTCGTGGATGATGCGCGCCCCCTCCTCCGTTCCCATGGGCCCCAGGGGCCTCTTGCCGCTGAAGGCGTCGTTCACGACGAGGTCCCAGCGGCGGTCGCTCTGGCGCAGGAACTCCCAGCCGTCGGCGCAGGCTATGCGCAGGCGCCCGTCCCTCTCGGCGTGGAACTCATCCTCCAGGCGGTCGAGGAAGAAGCTCTCGCGCGCGATTCGGATGATGGCGGGGTCCACCTCGACCACGTCGACCTCCGTCCGGGGGCAGTGGGCCACGAGCCACTTGGGAAACGAGAAGCCGCCGCCCCCTATGACGCAGGCGCTCCCCACGCCGCCGGCGATGTCCACGACCTCGGCGAAGTACTGGTGGTAGAGGGTCACGAGCTCGTGCCAGTCGTCGTCCGAGGTATAGCTGAGGCTCTGGAAGGTGCCCCGCACGTTGAGCAGGCGCAGGCTGTGCCCGTTCGCCTCCGAGTCGAAGACCAGGGCGGGCCCGAACTTGGTGCGCCTGAGCAGGACGCCGCGTCGCGCGAGCAGCCAGGGAAGGGCAAGAATCACCAGGTCAAGGGTGCAGACGAAGACGAAGAGCGCGATCAGCGGCTTGGGCATGGAGACCTCCCTGGACGGTGCGCGCGGACGGGCTTTTGATGCGGAGTAGAGATTGTGAGTACGTGCCCGCCTCGGCTATACTAACGGATGCTTTATCGCGAAAACAGCCTGAGCCATCGCTCGAAACCTATGGAGGCCCCCATGATCCTTGGACTTGGCATTCCCGAGATCCTGTTGATCCTCGTCGTCGTTCTGCTCATCTTCGGGCCCAAAAACCTTCCCAAGCTGGGGAAGTCCCTGGGCAAGACCGTGAAGAACATCCGCGAGGGCATGGAGGAGGTCGACGAGGATGGCAACGCGGTGAGCGACGTCGTCTCCGAGGTCGTGGAGGACGTCACCTCCGCCGCCAAGGGCGAGGCCGCCGGCGCGGTCGAGGACGCCGCCCCCGCAGAGCCCGCGGGCGACTCCGTCTTCTGCGGCCACTGCGGCACCAAGAACTCCGCCGACGCGGACTTCTGCAGCCACTGCGGCACCAAGCTCTCCAAGTAGCGACCGCTCCACCACCCCACAGAAGGACACGCATGGACAACAAGGAAATCATCCTCACCCCCGAAGGCCGCCAGCGTCTGGTGGACGAGCTCGCGTTCCGCGAGGGGGAGAAGCACGACGAGATCGTCGAGCGCATCAAGGAGGCCCGTGGCTTCGGCGACCTCTCCGAGAACGCCGAGTACGACGCCGCCAAGGAGGAGCAGTCCCAGAACGAGTCCCGCATCAACGAGATTCGCCAGATTCTTTCCATCGCAAAGGTGGTCGAGTCCTCGAGCGACATGCACCTCTCCGTCTCGATCGGCACCACGGTCGAGCTCGAGGACAAGGGCGGCAAGCGCACCAGCTTCACCATCGTGGGCACCACCGAGACCAACTCCCTCGAGCACCGCATCTCGAACGAGTCGCCGGTGGGCGCCGTGCTCATCGGCCACGTGGTGGGCGACCAGGTCTCCTACGCCACGCCCAACGGCAGGGTCCGTGAGTACACCATCACGAACATCACCCGATAGGCAAGGCAGATCGCAGCAAGCGCGCCCCGTGCCGGCGAAGTTCGCAGGCGTGGGGCGCTTCCATCTATGAGGGAGGCGCGAGGCGGGGAAGCTTGTCCCCTCTCGCACGTGACGGAGGCGCCGAGGGCGCCCCGGGACCAAGGAGAAGGATCAGACAGATGGCCGACCAGAGCCAGGGCGCAGCGCCCCAGACCTCGATCAACGATGAGCGCGCGGTACGCCGCGCCAAGCGCCAGGCGCTCATCGACGCGGGGGTGAACCCGTACCCCGTGAGGAGCGCCATCGACGCCCATGCCGCCGAGCTGGCAGGGCGCTACGAGGAGCTCGAGGCCGGAGCCTCGACCGAGGACTCCTACACCGTCGCGGGCCGCATCCGCGCCTACCGCAAGCAGGGCAAGGCCTGCTTCGTGGTGCTCGAGGACGTGTCTGGCCAGATCCAGCTCTTCTGCCGCGTCAACAACCTCAGCGAGGCCGACTGGTCCCTCCTGGGCCAGCTCGACCTGGGAGACATCCTGCAGGCGACCGGCACCGTCATGCGCACGCGCCGCGGCGAGCTCTCCGTCTCGCCCAGCACGGTCACGCTGCTCTCGAAGTCCGTGCGCCCCCTGCCCGAGAAGTTCCACGGCCTCACCGACCGCGAGGTCCGCTACCGCCAGCGCTACGTCGACCTCATCATGAACCCCGAGGTCCGCGAGGTCTTCCGCAAGCGCTCGCAGATCGTCTCGCTCATCCGCCGCTACATGGAGGACGACGGCTACATGGAGGTCGAGACCCCCATGATGCACGCCATCCTGGGCGGTGCCAACGCCAGGCCCTTCGTGACCCACTTCAACGCCCTCGACCGCGACTTCTACCTGCGCATCGCCACCGAGCTCCCGCTCAAGCGCCTCATCGTGGGCGGCCTCGAGCGCGTGTACGAGATCGGTCGCCAGTTCCGCAACGAGGGCATGGACCTCACCCACAACCCCGAGTTCACCTCGATGGAGGCCTACTGCGCCTACTCGGACCTCGACGGCATGAAGCGGCTCACCGAGGGCCTCTTCAAGACCATCGCCCGCGAGGCCTGCGGCTGCGCGGAGGGCCACGAGGTCATCAGCTTCCAGGGCCAGAGGGTGGACATGAGCGGCACCTGGCGCTCCGTGCCCCTCTCGGAGGTCGCCTCGGAGGTCGTGGGGGAGCACGTGGACATGGACACGCCCGTCGAGCGCCTGCGCGAGCTCTGCGACGCCCACAAGATCGAGTGGCAGGAGGGCTGGGGTGCCGGCAAGCTCCTCTTCGAGCTCTACGACGAGCTGGGGGAGTCCACGCTGGTCGATCCCACCTTCGTCTGCGACTACCCCGAGGAAGTCAGCCCCCTCTCCAAGCGCAAGGACGAGGACTCGCGCCTCACCGACCGCTTCGAGCTGGTCATCTGCGGCCACGAGTACGCCAACGCCTTCTCTGAGCTCAACGACCCCGTCGACCAGGCCGGGCGCTTCGCCCAGCAGGTCGCGGCCAAGGGCATGGGCGACGACGAGGCCATGGGCTACGACTACGACTACGTCCGCGCCCTCGAGTACGGCATGCCCCCCGCAGGCGGCATCGGCTACGGGATCGACCGCATGGTGATGCTGTTCTGCGACCAGCCCGCGATACGCGACGTGCTACTCTTCCCGCAGATGAAGCCCGAGGTCATCACCAGGGCTGACATCGAGGCCCAGGTGAGCGGTGCCTTCACCGACAACGCCACGGCCTCGGTGGCGGACATCGCGGCGGATGCCGAGGCGGGAGCCTCGGACGTCGCGCAGGAAGGGAGAAGCGACCAGATGGCAGAGAAGATTGAGAGTGGCCTCACCCGCGAGCAGGCCTTCGAGCTGCTCAAGAAGTACAACGAGGACCCCTACCACATCGAGCACGGCGAGACTCTGGAGCGCCTCATGCGCCACTACGCCGGGCAGTACGACCCCCAGAACGTCGAGTTCTGGGGCCAGGTGGGCCTGCTCCACGACCTCGACTGGGAGAAGTGGCAGGACGACCAGCTGCACACCGTGAAGGCGGCGGAGCTCCTCGCGGAGGCGGGTGCCAATCCGGCGCTGGCACACTCCATCCAGACCCACAACTACGACATGAACCCCGAGCTCCCGGCGCCCGAGCACCAGATGGAGAAGGTCCTCTTTGCCATCGACGAGCTCAGCGGCCTGATCAACGCCTGCGTGCGCATGCGCCCCTCGGGCTCGGTCCAGGACTTCGAGCTCAAGAGCCTCAAGAAGAAGTTCAAGAACAAGAAGTTCGCCGCCGGCTGCGACCGCGACGTGATCGCCCACGGCGCCGAGCTCATGGGCATGGAGCTCGACGAGCTCTTCGCCAACGTGATCGAGGCCACCAAGCTCACCGACCCCGACCGCGACGTCTGGCTGGCCGAGCACCCCGAGGCCTAGCTGGGGGCGGGTGAGAGGGGCTTCCTTCCGGCTTGCGGTTGACGCCCGGCGGCCCTGAGGCCGCCGGGCGTCGGCGTCCGTGGTGCCCTCCGCGCAAGCGCGGGGCGCCCGGGCTGGCAATGGCTGGATGCCTGGTCACGGCTCCGGCCCGGAATGTGGCGTTTCTCGCCCGCGTGGGGCGAGGGAAACACTCCCGTGTCGATGGGGTACACACCAACAAGCAAACGACGCCGCCCCCGGGGCGGCCCTTCGACAGGGGGGCAAGACCGCATGTTCGAGAAGTTCACCGACAAGGCGCGCAAGGTCATGAGCCTCGCGCAGGATGAGGCCCGCAACCTCGGCAAGATGTATGTCGGCACCGAGCACCTGCTGCTCGCGCTGATCAAGGAGGGGGAGGGCATCGCGGCCCAGTCCCTGGCAAAGCTCGAGGTCACCTACGACGAGACCCTCCTCACCATCAAGGAGATCTCGTCCGAGGAGTCGGAGCCGGTCCCGGGCGGGCACATCCCCTTCACGCCGCGCGCCAAGCGCGTGCTCGAGGACGCCTACCGCGAGACCATGACCCGTGGCCAGACCTACATCGCCACGGAGCACCTGCTCCTCGGCATCGTCGCCGAGGGGGACGGGCGTGCCATGACGGCGCTCTCGCGCATGGGCATCTCGGGAGACGCCATCCGCAACGCCGTGGGCGAGCTCATGGAGCAGACGAGCGAGGAGAACTCGCGCCGCCTGCCCCAGGGCGTCGGCGCGGCCTTCGGCCAGCAGTTCGGCGGCAGCCAGCCCTCCCAGCCCTCGGGTGACGCCTCCATGCTCGAGCAGTACGGCCGCAACCTCACCAAGCTGGCGAGCGACGGCAAGCTCGACCCTGTTATCGGCCGCGACCGCGAGGTCGAGCGCGTGATGCAGGTCCTGGCCCGCCGCCAGAAGAACAACCCGCTCATCCTGGGTGACCCGGGCGTGGGCAAGACGGCCGTGGTCGAGGGGCTGGCCCAGCTCATCGCTTCGGGAGACGTGCCTGACATCCTACGCGGCAAGCAGGTCTGGACCCTGGACGTCGCCTCGCTGGTCGCGGGCTCCAAGTACCGCGGCGAGTTCGAGGAGCGCCTGAAGAAGGTCATCGGCGAGGTGATGGAGTCCAAGGAGGACATCCTCTTCATCGACGAGATGCACACCATCATCGGCGCGGGCTCGGCCGAGGGCTCCATCGACGCGGCCTCCATCCTCAAGCCTCCCCTGTCTCGCGGCGAGATCCAGGTCATCGGCGCCACCACGGCGGAGGAGTACCGCAAGCACATCGAGAAGGACTCGGCCCTCGAGCGCCGCTTCCAGCCGGTCAACGTGGGCGAGCCCAGCGTGGAGGACACGCTCTCGATCCTGCGTGGACTGCAGGACCGCTACGAGAAGCACCACCACGTCCATTACACCGAGGGCGCGCTGGCAGCCGCCGTGACGCTCTCGAACCGCTACGTGCAGGACCGCTTCCTGCCCGACAAGGCGATCGACATCATCGACGAGGCTGGCGCCCGCACCCGCGTGCACAAGACGAGCCTGCCGCCCGAGCTCGCTCAGGTGGACGAGGAGCTCGCCCGCGTCAAGGACGAGAAGGCCCAGGCCGCCAGCGCCCAGGAGTTCGAGGAGGCCGCCCGCCTGCGCGACCGCGAGAAGGAGCTCAGCGCGAAGCGCGACGAGCTCGAGGCGGCCTGGCGCGAGCGCCTGGACGCCAACGTCGTCGTGGTGGACGAGGCCGACATCGCGGACGTGGTGTCAGAGATCACGGGCGTGCCCGTCTCCAACCTCACCGAGGCCGAGGCCAGCAAGCTGCTGCGCGCCGAGGAGGCCCTGCACCAGCGCGTCGTGGGCCAGGACGAGGCCGTGACCAAGGTGTCCAAGGCCATACGTCGCAGCCGCTCGCCCCTCAAGGACCCGCGCAGGCCCGGCGGCTCCTTCATCTTCCTGGGCCCCTCGGGCGTGGGCAAGACGGAGCTCGCCAAGTCGCTCGCGGAGTTCCTCTTTGGCAGCGAGGACGCCCTGATCAGCTTCGACATGTCCGAGTTCATGGAGAAGCACAGCGTCTCGAAGCTCGTCGGCGCCCCTCCGGGATATGTGGGCTACGACGAGGGCGGCGAGCTCACCAAGGCCGTGCGCCGCAGGCCCTACTCCGTGGTGCTCTTCGACGAGATCGAGAAGGCCCACCCCGACGTCTTCAACATCCTCCTCCAGATCCTGGACGAGGGCAGGCTGACCGATGGCCAGGGACGCACGGTGGACTTCTCCAACACCGTCATCATCATGACCTCCAACATAGGTGCCCGCGAGATCGCACAGACCGCGCCCATGGGCTTCAGCGCCCAGGGCAACGGTGGGCTGTCTGACAAGGAGATCCGCAGCCGTGTGGAGGGCGAGCTCAAGCGGCTCTTCCGCCCGGAGTTCCTCAACCGCGTGGACGAGATCGTGGTCTTCAAGTCGCTCGAGGCTCAGCAGCTCCGTGGCATCGTGGAGCTCATGGTGGGCGAGCTGCGCAACCGACTCATCGGCCAGGGGATGTCCATCGAGCTCACCGACGCCGCTCGCGACTTCGTGGCCAAGGAGGGCACCGACCCTGTCTATGGCGCGCGACCGCTGCGTCGGGCCATCCAGACCCTCATCGAGGACCGGCTGGCCGAGGAGCTGCTCCAGGGCAAGTGGAAGGCCGGCGACATCGTGCTGGTCGACTCCGACGGGAAGGGCCTGAGCTTCTCGCGCGGCGAGGGGGAGATTCCCTCCATCACCGAGCGGGTGCACATGGAGCTCCCGCGCGCCAGGAGCCACTGGTCTCCCACGCCCCACGCACCCGAGGGTGCGGTCTCCTCGGAGGGCTAGGGCGAGAATGGCGCGCTGCCTGAGCTTGCGCGCGGACAGCCGTTGATTGCGACCGGCCCCGGGGCGTGCCGCGAACGGCGCCCCGGGGCCGATTTCTGTCGTGGCAGCGTTCCGTTGCGTCTCTGCTGCAACGCCGCCGCCCCATCGCCACCCTGCCGCCGCACGGGCCGCTGCCGCTACTCCTTCCGCAGGTAACCTGCGACTCGGGAGCGCCAGTTCTCGGAGGCATGAAACAGGTCCAGGAGCACCACTGCCTCGTCCTCTTCGATGGCGCGATACACGGCTATGTACCTCTCGACCTTCACCCATCCGAGGGCTCCTGACTCGGGGGCGGTATCCGTCTTGACCAACGATGCGCCCATGAACGGCGTGCCGCCGAGCAGCGACTGCGCCCTTTCTTGTGCTGCAACGAGCCTCTCTGCGGACCTTCGGCCATAGTATTTGAGTCGATAGTCCAGGACGGTGGAGAAACGTTCCTCGTAGGCGGGGGTCGTGAGCACCCTATAGGTCACGGCTTGCTCTCAGGCTGTCGGTGAAGTCGGAAGCGCTGCGGGTGGCTCCGGCGCCGTACGCCTCGTCGGCGGCCGCAACGCGAGCGAGAAACTCCTCGCGAGTTCCCAGGCCGAGGGGGTTGCGAGGGACGGCTACGAGTTCGACGCGTTCTCCATCGCTCAGGAATGCCACCTGGTCGCTCGGGTGAACCCCCAGGATCTCTCTAATGGACTTGGGGAGAGTCACCTGCCCCGTTTGTGTGATGGTTCCCGCCGCAACAGGCATGCAGCGCTCCTTCCTTTGGCCATCCTTTATTCGCCTCTCGATATTAATATTAATATCGAGAGGTGTCGATGCCAGAAGCACCAATGCGGGCTGCCGACTCGGTACCCGGTGCTCGCGGAGGCGGGGATGCGACGCTGGTGTGGCGCGTCTCGCCTGGAGTTGTTCTCTACTGCGTACCGCGGCGTATTGCCGTCGCGGCACGCCCTTGCTCCGGCGGGGGACGCTCGCGCGCTGAGGTTTGTTCTTTACTGCGGCGTTCCGGGGGATCCTCTCCCCCTGTGGGCGGGTAGGGAACACGCGGCGCCCGGGGTTGTTCTCTACTGCGCCGCCGCGCGGGATTCTCGCCCGCGAGGCAGAGTAAAGAACGCGCCTGCCGACGTCTTCCCAGCTGCGGCCCGGGACGGCGTTCCTTACTCCCCCATCCGCCGCAATGGCCCGCCCGTGTGAGAGAAAAGAACGTCCGCCGTCGCGGTGCCGGCCGCCGCGCCCTGATGTGGGCGGGCGTGGCGAGAGAAAAGAACATCCGTCGCCGGCGCGCCGTCCGCCCCGTGGCCCGCCGTCGCGCCCCCACCCCTGCACCCCTCTCGCCCAACCCCAGACCGCCTGGGCCTGCGCCGCCGCAGCGCCCTATACTGTGAGGTACTGTCCGGGCGGCCCCGTCGTGGGCCGGCAGCAGAGGAAAGGGGACCCATGGAAGCAGCGATCGCCGAGGCCGATGCCAACGACACCAGCAGGCGATTCAGGGACGCCATCTCCCAGACGGCTCCGGGAACGGCGCTGCGCCTCGCCCTGGACATGATCATCGCCGGCCACCTCGGCGCGCTCATCTGCATCGGAGACACCGACAACGTTCTCGCAGCCGGCGATGACGGCTTCAGGCTCGACATCTCGTTCACGGCCAACCGCCTCTTCGAGCTCTCCAAGATGGACGGCGCCATCGTGGTGGACAAGGGCCTCACGCGCATCCTGCGCGCCAACTACCACCTCAACCCCGACCCGTCGCTGCCCACGAGCGAGACCGGCATGCGCCACCGCACCGCGGCTCGCATGAGCCTGCTCACCGACGCCATGGTCATCTCGGTCTCGGAGCGGCGCCAGGTCGTTACCGTCTTCATCGACGGCAAGGGCCACCAGCTGCGCTCCGTTGCGGACATCATGGGCACCGTGAACCAGCTCCTGGTCTCGCTCCAGTCCACGCGCACGCAGCTCGACCGCAAGCTGCTGCGCCTCACCACCCTCGAGCTCGACAACTACGTGACGCTCTCTGATATCTCGCAGACCATCTACCTCTTCGAGGTGCTCATGACGGCCTCGGAGGAGCTGGGCAACCTCCTCCTCCAGCTGGGCAGCGAGGGCAAGACCATCGCCATGCAGCGCGAGGAGTTCATCGGCGGCATGGACGAGGAGTACACCCTGCTCGTCCGCGACTACGCCGCCGACTCCAGCGAGGAGAACGCCGCCGGCGTACGCCGTCGCCTGCACGAGACGGTCAACGCCCAGCTGCGCTCCTCGAAGCGGATCGCCAGCATCCTGGGTTACGAGGACAAGGGCGAGGATTCGGTCATGACGCCTTTGGGCCTGCGCACCCTCTCGGGCATCTCGGTCGTGCGCGAGGGCATGGCAGACAAGATCGTCGACGAGTTCGGCTCGCTGCAGCAGCTCCTCGACGACATCGAGCAGAACCCCGCCCGCCTCGATCGCGTGGGGGTCGAGAACCCCGGCATCCTGGCCGACAGCCTGTATCGCATGTGGGGCAAGCGCGCATGAGCGGGAGAGAGGCGCCTCGTCCCGCCGCGTGCGCCTGCCCCCAGCGCGTGGACGAGGCCAGCCCCGAGCCCGACGCCTGCGCAGTCGTCGTCGCGGGCGGCTGTGGCGAGCGCTTCGGCGATCCGCGCGGCAAGCAGTTCGTGGAGCTGAGGGGCCTTCCCTTGGCCTGCTGGTCGCTCCTCGCCTTCGACCGTGCCCCCTCGGTGGGGCACATCGTGGTCGTCTGCGCGCCAGAGCGTGCGGACCAGATGCGCGACGAGGTCCTTTCTCGCGTCTCGCTCAGGTGCGAGGTGAGCCTGGCGTCGGCCGGCCAGACGCGCCAGCAGTCCGTCCTCTCGGGGCTCAACGACGTGCCCGACCGCTTCGACCTCGTGGCGATCCACGACGCCGCGCGGCCGCTCGTCTCCACCGCCTCCATCGAGGAGGTCCTGGCGGCGGTGCGCCGGGACTCCGGTCTCGGCGGGGCCATCTGTGCCACCCACGCCACCGACACCCTGAAGCTTGCGGAGGCCGGCGTCATAGTGGCGACGCCCGACCGCAGCTTCTACTGGATGGCCCAGACCCCCCAGGCCTTCCGCCGCCGCGACATCCTCATGGCGCACAAGGCCGCCGCCTGGGATGGTTACGAGGGGACGGACGACGCCTCGCTCGTGGAGCGGCGTGGTGGCAGGGTGCTTTGCGTCCAGACCTCGCGCGACAACATCAAGGTGACGCTTCCGGAGGACCTGGCGATTGCCGAGGCGCTCCTGGAGCGCAGGCTCATCCGGGAGGGCTGCGGCCTCGGGGACTGACGTGCCCCATCGGGATGCGGCCGCGGCGCCAACTCCGGGAGGGCGTGTCCCTCCCAAGCACGACCCGACACGGCTCACAGAACGGGGAAGACATGCTTCGCATAGGTCACGGCTACGACGTCCACCGCCTGGTCGAGGGAAGGCGCTGCATTCTGGGCGGAGTGGACATCCCTTCCAGGCTCGGCCTGCTGGGGCACTCGGACGCGGACGTGCTGGCGCATGCGCTCTCCGACGCCCTGCTCGGGGCCCTCCGTGCCGGGGACATCGGCCAGCTCTTCCCGGACACCGACCCGGCCTACAAGGACGCGGACTCGCTCGCCCTCCTCTCGCGCGTGGGCGAGCTGGCGGGCGAGAGGGGCTTCTCCATCGTGGACTGCGACTGCACCGTGGCCGCCCAGGTGCCCAAGCTGATGCCCTACCGGCAGCAGATGAGGGAGAACCTCGCCGCCGCCCTCGGGCTCGACGTCGAGCGGGTGGGCGTCAAGGCGACCACGACGGAGGGGCTGGGCTTCGTGGGGCGCGAGGAGGGCATCGCCGCCTGGGCGGTCGTCCTCCTGGAGCGGCCGTAGGCGCCTCTCGCCCGAGGGGTCGCCTCCGCATGTCGCTGCATGACGAAGCATGCGGAGGCCGCAGGGCAAGGGCGCGCCCCCGCGGCAAAATGCGCAGCTACGCGGCGGGGCTCGCGGTCGCGGGAACTCCGATGTGGGTGGTTCCTGACCCGACCCAGGCGAGAAAACCACCCACATCGGGGCTGTGGCGGCGA
>NZ_KQ960133.1:256547-343767 GCF_001553055.1 Olsenella sp. DNF00959
CCACTTCGGGCCCCTCGCGGCAGGCGCGCCGGGCTGCGGGCCATCCCTACAGCCGTATCACGTGGTCGCAGGCATCGATGAGTCGGTCGTCATGCGAGACCAAGAGGATCAGGTGGTCCTTCTTGAGCTGCCCCAGGATTCCCACGAGGGAGTCGATGCTTTTCGCGTCCAGTGCGGAGCTTGGCTCGTCCATGAGCATGACCTTTGGGTCCTCGAGCAGCATCCGGATGATCGCTACCTTCTGCTTCTCGCCTCCGGACAGGCTCGCGTGCGTCCCGTCGACCATCGTGTCCAAACCCTTGGGTGACTCGTCGACAAGCCGCCCGAGCCCCAGGCGCCCGCAGAGCTCCATGACTCGCTCTCGTGGCGGCTGGACGTCGCAGAGCAAGGTCAGGTTGTCCCACAGGCTTCCCTCGATGACGCCGGGCTCCTGCTCCACGTACCCGACGAGATGCTCTCGCAGGTCGTAGTGATCCATCTCCCTCAGTTCCGCGTCGTCATAGCGGATGTCCCCTCCGTAGAAGTCGCTCCATTCGCCGCTGACGAGTTTGAGGAGGGTCGACTTCCCGCTGCCGTTGCCACCGACGAGCCCATAGAGTCCCCGCCCCGAGAAGCTCATGTCGAGGCCGCGTAGGGTCGGCTCCTCGTTTCCGGGGTAGGTGAAGCTCAGGTCATGGCAGGTGATGGCGCGGACGTCAGGGGCAGCCTTGCCCGGGCCGTTCTTCTCCAGGGGCGCGTCGGCGAGCTTGCGCAGCCGCTCGAAGCTCGCCCTGCAGCCCTGGTACTGGGTCCCGAAGTCCGAGAAGAAGCTCGCGGCCTGCGCCAGTGCGTTGAAGTACCCCACCGCCGTGGCTATGAAGCCCACCTCAAGGGCGCCCGCCGCCACCTGCTGCGCGCTGACGAGGATGACCACGGCGAGCAGAGCCGTCTTGGTGGCCTCGACGCCCCCGTCGACCGCCCCACCAAGCCGGTTCGTGCGGTAAACGCACGTCCTGGTGACCCCGTAGGCACGTTCGAGCGTCTGGGCGTAACGGTCGAAGAGGACGTGCCTCCTAATGAACGCCACGTCACTGAGCTGGTGCAGGAGCATCGACATCTCTTGGGCCTCGGCCTCCTTGAAGGCCATGCTCCTCCTGTATATCTCCTTGCTGGTGAGCGTGTACGAGAGCACGACGACCGCGGCGAGCATGGCGCAGAGGATGGCGAGCCAGGCGTTGGCGCGAAACATGAGCACGAGGACCAACACTGAGGTCGTCGCGTTCGCGAGCGCCTGGTTGCCCGTCCAAAGGAAGAAGATGGAGAGCTCCTCGGAGTCGCCGTTGACCCGCTTGGAGTAATAGCCGGCGTCGAAGTCCTTGAAGAAGTCGGCAGGGAAGCGCTGCATGCGCCGCAGGGTTCGGGAGGTGAGCGCGAAGGAGGCGTCGAAGTGCAGCTTCGTGTAGAGCATCGCGATGCCGTACTGGGCAAGTCCCGCGGCGACTCCGAGCACGGCGATCGTTGCGCTCCAAAATGCCACACGGCCCAGTCCCTCTCCGGCGACCAGGAGGTTTATCACGAAGCCCGTGAGCAGGGGGATGACAACTTCTATGGCGCTCAACAGGAGGGCGAGGGCCATGTACAGGAAGAGCCTCGCCTTGTCGTCGACCGACCTCCAGAAGTACCCGAGCATCTCTCCCATTCGCCGCCTCCTAGCATTCGTCCGGAGCAAGTCGTCCCTGGCCCAACTTTAGGTCATATTGCCCCCCCCGCACGCTAAAGGTCGAGCTGGCAACGATGCCGAGGCGTCGCACGCGGCAGCAGGGCGGGGGTCCGCGGCCGCGAGAAGGGACCCGCGGTCGCAGGAGCCTTGATGTGGGTGGTTTCGGGTCGGCTCCAGGTGAGAAAACCACCCACATCGGGGCTGTGGCGGCGACCCGACCACCCACTTCGGGCCCCTCGCGGCAGGCGCGCCGGGCCATGTGCCAGGGGGCCTTCTCGCGTTCTCGGCGTCCCGTGCGCCGCGATGGGTATAGCATCTTGCGCAACGACGTCTCGTCATCACGCACTGACCCCCGCGCAAGGAGAAGCCAGCGATGCTCATATATAACAGCCAGAACCACCGCAAGCAGGAGTTCGAGCCCCTCGAGCCCGGCAAGGTCCGCATGTACGTCTGCGGCCCCACGGTCTATGACCAGATTCACATCGGCAACGGGCGCACGTTCCTCTCGTTCGACGTGATTCGCCGCTACCTGCAGTACAAGGGCTACGAGGTCACCTTCGCCCAGAACCTGACCGACGTGGACGACAAGATCATCAACCGCGCCAACGAGCAGGGGCGCAGTGCCGCCGAGGTGGCGGAGGAGTTCAGCGCCGCCTTCATCGAGCAGATGCATCGCTTCGGCATCCTCGATCCCGACATCCGCCCCCGCGCCACGCGCGAGATCGAGGCCATGCAGGACATGATCGAGGTCCTGATCGAGAAGGGCAACGCCTACGTCGCCCCCAACGGCGACGTCTACTTCTCGGTCCGCTCCGACCACGACTACGGCGTGCTGAGCGGCCGCGAGCTCGACCAGATGCGCGCCGGCGAGCGCGTCGAGGTCAACGACATGAAGCGCGACCCCTTCGACTTCGCCCTCTGGAAGGCCGCCAAGCCCGGCGAGCCCAGCTGGCCGAGCCCCTGGGGCGAGGGTCGTCCCGGCTGGCATACCGAGTGCTGTGCCATGATTCACCGCTACCTGGGCACGCCCATCGACATCCACGGCGGTGGCGCCGACCTCGTCTTCCCCCATCACGAGAACGAGACTGCCCAGGCCATGTGCGCCTGGGGCGAGCCTCTCGCCAAGACATGGATGCATGCGGGCATGCTCCGCGTCGACGGGGAGAAGATGTCCAAGAGCCTGGGCAACTTCTACACGCTCAAGGAGGTCCTGGACAAGTATCCCGCGGACGCCGTGCGCCTGCTTATGCTCCAGACCCACTACCGTGCACCGCTCGACTTCTCGTTCGAGCGCCTCGAGGGCGCGGTGGGCACCCTGGGCCGCCTGGCCAGCTGCGTCAAGAACCTCCGCTGGGCGGCGGGCAACGCGCCCCTCGACGGAGAGCTCAACGAGCTCGACCGTAGCCTCTCGGCCGCGACCAAGGAGGCCGAGGCGGAGTTCGTGGCCCAGATGGACGACGACTTCAACACCGCCGGCGCCATGGCCGCCATCTTCGGCCTGGTGGGGTCCGCCAACCGCTACCTCGCCGAGGCTGCGGGCAACGCCTCCACGGCCGTGACCCTGCGCGCCGCCGACGCATTGAGCGAGCTCTGCGGCGTGCTGGGCATCGACCTGGCCAGGGGGGCTGCCGACGAGGGGCTTCCCGTCGAGCTCGTCGACCTCGCGCGCGAGCACGCGGGCTTCGGGGGAGACGACCCCGCCTCTGCGGCGGACGCCCTTCTCGCCGCCCGCCAGGAGGCTCGCGCGAGCAAGGACTGGGCCACCGCCGACGCCATCCGCGACGGCATCGCCGCCCTGGGCCTCGTGGTCGAGGACACCCCCGCCGGCGCGCGCCTGCGCGCCAGGGACTAGGGAAGCGCCATGGCAAAGAACCAGGCTCGCATCCCCGGCCGCGACGTTCGCGGCGGCAAGGGCAAGGGAGACTACCAGCGTGGCGGGTCGCAGGCGTCGCGCGGACGTGCCGGACAGACGCGTCCCGGAGGCCGTGGGACCGGTCGCCAGGGGCGTGTCGAGCGTCCCGAGAGGGGCGGCTCCGGCAGGTCCCAGCCCGCACGTGCCCCTCGCCCCAATGGTCAGGCGCCTCGTCCGACGGGCGACTACATCGAAGGCAGACGCGCCTGCGCCGAGGCCCTCGAGGTGGGACTCCCCCTCAAGCGCGCTCTGGTTAGCGCGGGGAGCGATGGCGCGGACCTGACCCTCGCCTCGCTCGTGGGCAGGCTCGCCGACGCCGGCGTCCCGGTCCAGACGGTTCCGCGCGCCAAACTCGACGCCATCAGCTCGCATGGTGCCCACCAGGGCATAGCCGTGCAGGTGAGACCCTATACGTATGCCAGCCTCGAGGACGTGGTCGAGGCCTCCGGCCAGGGTCCCGCCCTGGTGCTGGTGCTCGACCACGTGACCGACGAGGGCAACTTCGGCGCCATAGTCCGCTCCGCAGAGGTCGTCGGCGCCGCGGGCGTCGTCATCCCCAAGGTGCGCTCGGCTGGCGTGGGCGTGGGCGCCTACAAGACCTCCGCCGGGGCTGCCCTGCACCTGCCCATCGTACAGGTGCCCAACCTCGCCACAGCCCTCGATCGCCTCAAGGGGGCGGGCTTCTGGGTCGCGGGTGGCACCGAGCATGCCGAGCAGGACCTCTGGCACGCGCCCCTCGAGGGGAGGCTCGCCCTAGTCGTGGGCTCGGAAGGGGATGGCATCTCCCGTCTGGTACGTGAGAAGTGCGACTTCGAGTGTCGCCTGCCGCAGCGCGGGCGGGTCGAGTCGCTCAACGTGGCCCAGGCCACGACCGCCCTCTGCTACGAGTGGCTGCGACGGACCATGGCGGGAGAGGCGGATGAGTAGGCCCTCCGAGCTCCTGGTGGTCGACGGCTACAACGTCATCTTCAAGTCCAGCCGCTACATGGCCGTCGTGGACGAGACCGCAGGGGAAGGCGATCCCTTCGACCGCGCCCGCGAGCTTCTCATAGCTGACGTGGCCGCCTACGCCCAGGGGAGCTACGACGCCGTCGTGGTCTTCGACGCGGCGGGCAACGTCTCTCCCGACCGCCCCAACCTGGGCAAGGCCGGGATCCGCGTGATGTTCTCGCAGGCGGGCGAGTCTGCCGACTCCGTCATAGAGCGCCTGGTCACGGGTGCGCGCCTGCAGCCCCGCGAGGTCACGGTCATCACCTCCGACAACACAATCCGCGCCACGGTGGGCGGGATTCCCGTCACCAGGGTCTCGAGCGACGTCCTGGTGGCCAACGTCGCCCACATGAACGCGGACATCGGGCGCGAGCTCGCCGACCGCACCCATGCCAAGCTCACGCTCGAGGACCGCCTCGACGCCAGGACGCGCGCGAGGCTCGACGAGCTGCTGGGGAGGTCGTAGCCCCCTCTCGACCTGCCCTCGGCCGCGCAGGCCCACGCCGGGTCGCGCTTTCGCTATCATCTATGCGCACGCTGGTGTAGCTCAGTTGGTAGAGCCCTAGTCTTGTAAACTAGTCGTCGCCGGTTCGAGCCCGGCCACCAGCTCCACGCGCGCGCGGGCCCGCCCATTCGGACGGGCCCCCTTCATGCGTCGGGCCCGATGCGACGGGGCAAAAAAATATCTGTCCCACCACCAGTCATGCGTGCCGGAATCCCCCACAAAAATGGCTTTCGGCAAAACGTTTGTGCAGGATTCGTGCGTGAGATACGCCCGGGTGCGTGGATTAGAGCATATTCCGTTGACAACGCTTTTTTGGCGTCGTAATATCACTTCCGCTTGCAGGGGGTAACCCAGGCAGGCGGCTTGAAAATTGGAATGGGGATGTGGCACAGCGGCAACTGCGGCGGACTGTAAATCCGCTCCCTCTGGGTTCCCTGGTTCGAGTCCAGGCATCCCCACCATTCCAAGCCCGTGTAGCTCAGTCGGTAGAGCACTTCGTTGGTAACGAAGAGGTCACCGGTTCGAATCCGGTCGCGGGCTCCATTTCAAGCAGGCACCTGCCGGTGTAGCTCAGCTGGTTAGAGCACGCGGCTCATACCCGCGATGTCACTGGTTCGAATCCAGTCACCGGTACCAGAATTCTTACGGGGCTTCGGCCCCGTTTGAAGTATAAAAGCAGCAAAGGCCGTAAGGGTTGTTTCTAAAGGAGGACGGCAATGGCCAAGCAGAAGTTCGATCGTAGCAAGCCGCACGTAAACATCGGTACCATTGGTCACGTCGACCACGGCAAGACCACGCTGACCGCGGCCATCACCAAGGTCCTCTCCGAGACCGAGGGCTGCAAGGCCGACTACACCGCCTTCGAGAACATCGACAAGGCACCCGAGGAGCGCCAGCGCGGCATCACCATCTCCGTCGCCCACGTCGAGTACGAGACCTGGGAGCGCCACTACGCCCACGTCGACTGCCCCGGCCACGCCGACTACGTCAAGAACATGATCTCTGGTGCCGCCCAGATGGACGGCGCGATTCTCGTCATCGCCGCCACCGACGGCCCCATGGCCCAGACCCGCGAGCACATCCTCCTCGCCCGTCAGGTCGGCGTGCCCTACATCATCGTCTTCCTGAACAAGTGCGACATGGTCGACGACGACGAGCTCATCGACCTCGTCGAGATGGAGACCCGCGACCTCCTCTCCGAGTACGACTTCCCCGGAGACGACCTCCCCATCATCCGCGGCTCCGCGCTGGGCGCCCTCAACGGCGAGCAGAAGTGGGTCGACTCCGTGGTGGAGCTCATGCACCAGGTCGACTCCTACATCCCCACGCCCGCCCGTGACAACGAGAAGCCCTTCCTGATGGCCATCGAGGACGTCATGACCATCTCCGGCCGCGGCACCGTCGCCACCGGTCGTGTCGAGCGCGGCGAGCTCAAGCTCAACGACCAGGTCGAGATCGTCGGTATCAAGGAGACCCAGACCTCCGTCGCCACCGGCATCGAGATGTTCCGCAAGACCATGGACTTCTGCGAGGCTGGCGACAACGTGGGCATCCTGCTCCGCGGCGTCAAGCGCGAGGACATCCAGCGCGGTCAGGTCCTCTGCAAGCCCGGCTCGGTGACCCCCCACAAGAAGTTCACCGGCGAGATCTACGTCCTCACCAAGGAGGAGGGTGGCCGTCACACCCCGTTCTTCTCCGGCTATCGTCCCCAGTTCTACTTCCGCACCACTGACGTGACGGGCGACATCCAGGAGCTCACCGACGCCAACGGCGCCAAGGTCGAGATGGCCATGCCTGGCGACCACGTGACCGTCACCTGCGAGCTCATTCACCCCATCGCCATGGAGCAGGGCCTCAAGTTCGCAATCCGCGAGGGCGGCCACACCGTCGGCGACGGCCGTGTCTCCACGATCGTCGAGTAGCTAGGCCTCCTAGTCTCTAGAACGTCCTTTGGGCCCGGTGCCCTCCTCGGAGGGTGCCGGGCCCTTCTCTGTCCCTGGGCCGAGCGCCAGGCGAGAGCAGCCCCACTTTTGGTGGTTTTGTTGAGGCCAGGCGCGAAGAGCAAAATAGTTGACAGAATCGGCTGACGGATAGTAACGTATTCCATCGCGTCGCCATCGAGATAGTCTCGAAGGCGGCTGTCCTACAGGAGGATCTATGCGCACAATGGTTACCCTCGCATGCACCGAGTGCAAGCGTCGCAACTACACCACCGACAAGAACAAGTCCAACACTCCCGATCGCATGGAGTTGAAGAAGTATTGCCCGTGGTGCCACAAGCATACCCTTCACAGGGAGACTCGCTAAAATAGAGTCGACATAGGCCAGTAGCTCCAATGGTAGAGCGGCGGTCTCCAAAACCGTTTGTTGAGGGTTCGAGTCCTTCCTGGCCTGCCAGCTAACACCACCGGCTTTCCTCCTCGGAGGTTAGCCGGTTTCTATGAGAAGGGGCATTTGCCCCAGAGGGGTTTGAGGATGGCAAAGAAAGAGCGTCAGAAGAGGAGCGCACGCCAGGCACGCCAGCAGGAGCGTGCCGAGCGCGAGGCCGCAAGGGCCTCGGCCTCCGCCGAGGATGCCAAGTCGACTTCCAAGAAGTCCGGCCAGTCCTCCAACCTGTCTTCGTCCAAGGCGTCGAAGCCGGCCAAGGCCAAGAAGAGGTCCAGGCTCCGGAGCTACCTCTCTGACGTCAAGACCGAGATGCGCCGCGTCGTGTGGCCGAGCAAGCCCGAGCTCAAGAGCTACTCCGTCGCGGTCATCGTGATGCTGATCGTCTTCGGCATCCTGGTCTGGCTCGTGGACACCGGCTTCGTCGCCCTTCTCGTCGGCTTCACCGGACTGAGGGGGTAGGGCATGGCTAAGCGCTGGTACGTCGTTCACACCTATTCGGGCTACGAGAACAAGGTCAAGACCGACCTCGAGCACCGCATCGAGACCTACGGCCTCGAGGACCAGATCGTCGACATCCAGATTCCCACCGAGCAGGTGACCGAAATCAAGGACGGCGGCAAGAGGGAGACCAAGGAGAACAAGGTCTTCCCCGGCTATGTCCTCGTCCGCATGGAGGTGGACGACAACTCCTGGGCCGTCGTCCGCAACACCCCCGGCGTCACGGGCTTCGTCGGCATCGACGGCAAGCCCACGCCCCTGCGTCGCAGCGAGTTCAACAAGATCATGCGCCGCACCAACCCGCGCGGCGCGCAGGAGGTCCCGAAGCACACCACCACGAACCTCGAGCCCGGCATGGCCGTCAAGGTCGTCAACGGCCCGCTCGCAGACTTCGACGGACAGGTGGCCGAGGTCATGCCCGAGGCCGGCAAGGTCAAGGTCATGCTCGCGATCTTTGGCCGCGAGACCTCCGTCGAGCTCACCCTGGACCAGGTCGTCACCATCGCCTAGATTTCCCTTCGACCCCGGTATCGGTGAGGATTGCTTCTCGGGGCCGGAACTAGATATGCCGCACGCACACGTCGAACGCAGGAGACAGAGATGCCCAAGAAGAAGGTCACTCGCTTCATCAAGCTTCAGATTCCCGCCGGCCAGGCCAACCCCGCGCCTCCGGTAGGCCCCGCCCTCAGTGCCGCCCAGGTCAACATCATGCAGTTCTGCCAGGCCTTCAACGCGGCCACGCAGGACAAGGCCGGAGACATCATCCCCGTCGAGATCACCGTCTACGAGGACCGCTCCTTCGACTTCGTGACCAAGACCCCTCCCGCGGCCCAGCTCATCAAGAAGGAGCTCAAGCTCAAGAGCGGCTCCGGCGTCCCCCAGCGCGACAAGGTCGGTCAGCTCACCCAGGAGCAGCTCACCAAGATCGCCGAGATCAAGATGCCCGACCTCAACGCCAACGACATCGAGGCCGCCAAGGCCATCGTCGCCGGTACCGCCCGCTCCATGGGCGTCACCATCGCCGAGTAGCACGGGCTACCTGGCAACTACCACGTGGGAGGGCTCGCGCCCGCTTGACCACATAGGAGGAAAGCATGCCTAAGCACGGAAAGAACTACACGGGAGCCGCCGCCAAGGTCGAGGCCGGCAAGGCCTACGGCCCCAAGGAGGCCATGGCCCTCGTCAAGGAGCTCTCGACTGCCAAGTTCGACGAGACCGTCGAGGTCGCCGTCCGCCTGGGTGTCGACACCCGCAAGGCCGACCAGAACGTCCGCGGCTCCATCTCGCTGCCCAACGGCACGGGCAAGGACGTGCGCGTTGCCGTCTTCGCGGAGGGCGAGAAGGCGCGCGAGGCCGAGGCCGCCGGCGCAGACATCGTCGGCTCCGACGAGCTCGTCGCCGACATCCAGGCCGGCAACATCAATTTCGACGCAGTCATCGCCACGCCCAACCTCATGGGCAAGGTCGGTCGCCTGGGCCGCATCCTCGGCCCCCGCGGCCTGATGCCCAACCCCAAGCTGGGCACCGTGACCATGGACGTCGAGAAGATGGTCAAGGAGCTCAAGGCAGGCCGTGTCGAGTACCGCGCCGACCGCTACGGCATCTGCCACGTCCCCATGGGCAAGGTGTCCTTTACCGCCGAGGCGTTGGCCGAGAACTACGGGGCCCTGTACTCCGAGCTTCTCCGCGTCAAGCCCTCCACCGCCAAGGGTCGCTACGTCAAGAGCGTCGTCGTGTCCTCCACGATGGGCCCCGGCGTGAGGGTCGACTCCTCCGTCACGCGCGACTTCACCGCGTAGGTCGAGGCAAAGCCTGATTTGACGAAGCCCCATGGCAGCGGCCATGGGGCTTTCTTGTGAAGAGGGCCGTGCGGCACAGGTGAGCTTGACAGCCCGATTCTTGGGTGCAAGAATCTACAATGCTCGAAAGAGCAAACCATACATCGCACGTCCGCTGCCAAAGACAGTCGGTGCCGCAAGGCTCAAAGGGGAGACCCGCCTGCCGAGGTGGTCTAAAGAAACGTCTTCTTGGACCCCGCTTTGGCCGCGCGCCTAGCGGGGTCTTTCGCGTGAAGGCCCGCCCGTGTCGGCGGCTCGTGCCCTAGCGCGTTCCAAGGAGGTGTATTCAATGCCAGCACAGTCCAAGATCAACATGCTCGAGAAGGTCAACAAGTCTATCGAGGCGTCGAAGGGCGTCTTCTTCATCGACTATCGCGGCCTCTCAGTCAAGGAGACCCAGGAGCTGCGTCGCGCCCTGCGCGAGGCCGGTGCCACGATGAAGGTCTACAAGAACAGCATCGTGAACATCGCCCTCAAGGAGGCCGGCCTGCCCGACGTGAGCGAGAAGCTCGTCGGCACCTGCGCCTACGTCTTCTACGAGAACGACCCCGTCGATGCCGCAAAGGTCATCAAGAAGGAGGCCGAGGCACTCAAGAAGATCGAGTGGATCGGCGCCATCGCAGATGGCAAGGCGCTCGACGCCGACGAGGCCAAGGCCTACTCCGAGCTCGCCTCCCGCGAGGAGCTCATGGCCAAGCTCGTCTACGTGGTCGCCAGCCCGCTTTCGGGCATCGCCCAGGTTTGCGCCGGTCCCGCCCGTGGCCTCGCCACTGCGCTCCAGGCCGTCGTCGACCAGAAGAACGCCGCGTAAGCCCCATCGCACCAAGCAAAGGTCGCAGGGCACGCCCGTGCCCTCACACAAAGGAGAATTGACATGGCTGTCACCAAGGATGAGATCATCGAGGCCCTCAAGGAGATGCCCGCCCTCGAGCTTTCCGAGCTGGTTCACGAGCTGGAGGACGTCTTCGGCGTCTCCGCCGCCGCTCCCGTCGCCGTCGCCGCCGCCGCTCCCGCGGCTGCCGCCGAGGAGGAGGAGAAGACCAACTTCGACGTCGAGCTGACCTCCTTCGGCTCCAACAAGATCGCCGTCATCAAGGTCGTCCGCGCCCTCACCTCCCTTGGCCTGAAGGAGGCCAAGGAGGCCGTCGAGGGTGCCCCCAAGGTGCTCCTCGAGGGTGCCAAGAAGGAGGACGCCGAGGCCGCCAAGAAGCAGCTCGAGGAGGCCGGCGCCACCGTCACCCTGAAGTAACTGGGGTCTTGACACGCTAGCTCAGCGACTCAGGTCGCTCGGGGTCCGGGCATATGCCCGGACCCTTTTTCGTCCGAAGCGGGCGTCGCCCGTCCGCCACAACAGCGCGCGTGGACAATCTTTGCCGGCTGGCTGGGGCATCAACTGACGAAAGCGACGGAATGGAGAACGTCTCCGTGTCGGAATCACCCGTTTTCTCGCCTGACGTATTCTTTCGTAACGCCGATGGCGCGAAAGTCCCAACGAGCCACCGGCAAGGAACGCGCGGCGAGCGGTTTCCTGGGGAAACCCGCCGAGAGCCGTTCCGTACGAGGCTCCCGCGAGTGAAAGCCTCTGGAGCAGACGAGAAAAGAACGTCGCTACCCTCTCGAGGCACAGACGGAGCCCCGTTCTTGCGCTCGTTCTTGTGCCTGTGGACAGAATCGCTCCCTCTAGGCGAGAAGACCGTCCACACCCACAAGATCGGGCAAGCCAACTCCAGGAGCCTCTCACGTCCCATCACAGCCGCTCCACAATTGCCGTGGCAAAACCGCAGGTAGTCGGAGCGTGGTTCTCCCATACAAAATAATGACGAATATGTCAAGGCTTTTCATTGACCAAATGGCAGCCCTTAGGTACTTTATTAGATTGCGACAACTGCCGCTATTTAACCGTTGAAGGAGGAAGTGCCTGGTGCCTACCGCAAAGTCTTCCCAAGCCGCACAGGCGGATCAGCGCGAGCGCATGAGCTTTAGCAAGATCCCCAGCGCTATGGAGCTGCCAAACCTCATCTCCGTGCAGAAGGAGTCGTTCGAGCGCTTTATGGGCGAGGGTCTCGCCGAGTCCTTTGCCGAGTTCTCTCCCATCGAGAACTCCGCGAAGACCATGGAGGTCTCCTTTGGTGACCACCAGTTCGGCGATGCCCCCAACAGCATGGCCGAGTGCCGCGCCAAGGACATCTCGTACCAGGCGCCCCTCTTCGTCGACGTGCGCTTCGTCAACAAGGAGACCGGCGAGATCAAGGAGCAGCTCGTCTTCATGGGCGACTTCCCGCTCATGACCGACCGCGGCACCTTCATCATCAACGGCACCGAGCGTGTCGTCGTCTCGCAGCTCGTGCGCTCGCCCGGCGTCTACTTCTCGTCCGAGCTGGACAACGGCGTCCAGGTGCATCACGTGCAGTTCATTCCCGCGCGCGGCGCTTGGCTCGAGTTCGAGATTGACAAGCACGGCCACCTCGTGGTCTCCATCGACCGCAAGCGCCGGCAGAGCGCCACGGTCCTCCTGCGCGCCCTGGGCATCGCCGAGTCCGACGACGAGATCATGAACCTCCTGGGCGACTCCGAGGTCGTCCGCTCCACCCTCGAGCGTGACGTCGCGACCACCCGCGACGACGCGCTGATCGAGATCTACCGCCGCCAGCGCCCCGGCGAGCCCCCCACCGTGGACTCCGCCCGCTCGCTGCTCGACAGTCTGTACTTCAACAACCAGCGCTACGACCTCGCGCGCGTGGGCCGCTACAAGATCAACAAGAAGCTCGGCCTCGAGATCGACGCCCAGCAGAAGGTCATCACCAGCGAGGACATCGTCAGCGCCCTACGCTACCTCCTCGCGCTGCACGAGGGTGACCCCACCAAGAAGCTGGACGACATCGACCACTTCGGCAACCGTCGCGTCCGCACCGTGGGCGAGCTGGTACAGAACCAGTTCCGCATCGGCATGAGCCGCATGGAGCGCGTCATCCGCGAGCGCATGGCCTCCCAGGACGCTGACGACATCACGCCCCAGTCGCTAATCAACATCCGCCCCATTGTCGCGGCCATCAAGGAGTTCTACGGCTCCTCCCAGCTGTCGCAGTTCATGGACCAGTCTAACCCCCTGGCCGGGCTCACCCACAAGAGGCGCCTCTCGGCCCTCGGCCCCGGCGGCCTCGCCGGCCACAAGTCCGGCTCCAGCCGCCGCACCAACGTGCCCACGGCCGTCCGCGACGTCCACAACTCGCACTACGCGCGCATGTGCCCCATCGAGACCCCCGAGGGCCCCAACATCGGCCTCATCGGCTCGCTGGCCCTCTTCGCCCACGTCAACGAGTACGGCTTCATCGAGTCGCCCTACCGCCGCGTCGTTGACGGAAAGGTGACCGACGAGGTCGACTGGATGACTGCCGACGAGGAGGAGCTCCACAACATCGCCCCCGCCGACGTGCCCGTGGACCCCAAGACAGGCAAGTTCGTGGCCGTCGACTCCAAGGGCAACATCTACGCGCCCGAGACCGTCGTCGCGCGCACCCGCAACTTCGACGGCTCCTTCGGCGCGCCCGCCCAGATTGAGGTCTCGGCCGTCGACTACATGGACGTGTCGCCTCGCCAGATGCTCTCCGTCGCTGCCAACCTCATCCCCTTCCTCGAGCATGACGACGCCAAGCGAACCCTGATGGGTGCCAACATGCAGCGCCAGGCCGTGCCCCTGATCACCTGCAACGCCCCCCTCGTCGGCACCGGCCTCGAGGCCCGCGCCGCGCTCGACTCCGGCGAGCTCATCAGCGCCTCCCACGAGGGCGTCGTCACCGAGGTCGACGCCGCCCACGTGGTGGTCAACACCGAGAGGGGCCCCGAGCGCTACGACCTCCCCAAGTACCAGCGCTCCAACCAGAGCACCTGCAGCAACCACCGCCCGGTGGTCAAGGTGGGCCAGCACGTCGCCCAGGGCGAGCCCCTGACCGACGGCCCCTCCGTCGACCACGGCGAGCTTGCCCTCGGCGCCAACCTCACCGTGGCCTACATGCCGTGGGAGGGCTACAACTACGAGGACGGCATCATCGTCTCCGAGCGCGTCGTCCGCGACGACCTGCTGACCTCCGTCAACATCTCGCGCCACGAGATCGACGCCCGCGACACCAAGCTCGGTCCCGAGGAGATCACCCGCGAGGTCCCCAACCAGTCCGAGGAGATGCTCGCCAACCTAGACGATGACGGCATCATCCGCATTGGCGCCGAGGTCGGCCCCGGTGACATCCTGGTGGGCAAGGTCACCCCCAAGGGCGAGACGGCCCTCACCGCCGAGGAGAGGCTGCTCCGCGCCATCTTCGGCGCCAAGGCACACGACGTCCGCGACACCTCCCTCAAGATGCCCCACGGCGCCTATGGCCGCGTCGTCGACGTGGTGCGCTTCAGCCGCGAGGCGGGCGACGACCTCCCGCCAGGAGTCAACGAGCTCGTCCGCGTCTTCGTCGCCCAGCGCCGCAAGATCCAGCAGGGCGACAAGATTGCCGGCCGCCACGGCAACAAGGGCGTCGTCTGCAACGTCCTGCCCGTGGAGGACATGCCCTACATGACTGACGGCACCCCCGTCGACGTGCTCCTCGACCCCCTGGGCGTCCCCTCTCGTATGAACGTCGGCCAGCTGCTCGAGTGCCACCTCGGCTGGGCCGCCGCCCACGGCTGGGACACCGAGGACCCCGACTCGAAGAGGGTCGTCGAGGGCAACATGCGCGTCGCCACGCCCGTATTCGACGGCGCGACCGACGTCGAGGTCGCCGAGGCCCTGCGCCGCACCAACATCAACCTGGTCAACAAGGCCATGCGCGAGTACGGCAAGCACATGGACATAGACTTCGTCCCCCAGCTCAACGAGAAGGGCAAGACGACGCTCTACGACGGTCGCACCGGCGAGGCCTTCAAGAGCCCCATCACCGTGGGCACCTCCTACATCCTCAAGCTGGGCCACATGGTCGACGACAAGATCCACGCGCGCTCGACCGGCCCGTACTCCCTGGTCACCCAGCAGCCGCTGGGCGGCAAGGCCCAGTTCGGCGGCCAGCGCTTCGGCGAGATGGAGGTGTGGGCGCTCTATGCCTACGGCGCCTCCAACGTGCTGCACGAGCTCATGACCGTGAAGTCCGACGACACCAACGGCCGCGTCAAGACCTACGAGTCCATCGTCAAGGGCGAGAACGTCCCCAATCCGGACATCCCCGAGTCCTTCAAGGTCCTCGTCAAGGAGATTCGCTCCTTGGCCCTGGACATCGAGCCGATCACCTACAAGAAGGTCGGCGAGGACGAGGCCGGCGCGCAGGACGAAGCGACCGTCAGCCCCGTGGACGTCTTCGCGGGCGCCGAGAGCGCCGACGACCTGATCGGCGGCCTCTCCGCCGACCTCGACAAGGGCGAGGACGCGCTTGTCGGCGACATCACCAACGATAAGGAGTAGCGAACGTGGCAGATTTCGATACCACCGATTTCGACGCTATAAAGATCTCGCTCGCCTCCGCCGACGAGATTCGCAGCTGGTCGCACGGCGAGGTCAAGAAGCCCGAGACCATCAACTACCGCACCCTCAAGCCCGAGAAGGACGGCCTCTTCTGCGAGAAGATCTTCGGTCCCACCAAGGACTGGGAGTGCGCCTGCGGCAAGTACAAGGGCATCCGCTTCAAGGGCATCGTCTGCGAGCGCTGCGGCGTCGAGGTCACCAGCGCCAAGGTGCGACGCGAGCGCATGGGCCACATCGAGCTCGCCGCTCCCGTGAGCCACATCTGGTACTTCAAGAGTCCCACGAGCTTCCCCCTGGCCCGCCTGCTCGACATCAAGAGCAAGGACCTGGAGAAGATCCTGTACTTCGCGAGCTACGTCATCACCTCCATCGACGCCGAGGCCCGCGAGGCCGACGCCGACGAGCTGAAGGAGGAGCTGGCAGCGGACCTCGAGGAGCTCGACGCCGAGCGCGACGACGAGATAGAGCGCCTGAAGGCCCAGGGCGAGCCCTCCGAGGACGAGTTCAGCGACATCGAGCCGCTCTCGGCCGACGAGGTCCGCGCGGGCATCGCCGACCTCGAGGAGGAGTACGAGGAGGAGAAGCAGCTCCGTCGCGACGCCTACGAGCGCTTCATGCAGCTCCAGGAGCGCGAGCTCATCTCCGACGAGGGTCTCTTCACCGAGATGAAGCGCTACTACTCCATCTACTTCAAGGGCGGCATGGGCGCCGAGGCCGTGCGTGAGCTCCTGCGCTCCATCGACCTGCCCAAGGAGGCCGAGGAGCTGCGCGCCATCGTCGCCTCTCCCGACTCCCAGAAGCAGAAGAAGGAGAAGGCCGTCAAGCGCCTGGAGGTGGTCGACGCCTTCCTCAAGGGCAACAACGACCCCGCCAACATGATCCTGGACGTCGTGCCCGTGATTCCGCCCGACCTGCGCCCCATGGTGCAGCTCGACGGCGGCCGCTTTGCCGCGTCCGACCTCAACGACCTCTACCGTCGCGTCATCAACCGCAACAACCGCCTCAAGCGCCTGCTCGACCTCGACGCCCCGGCGATCATCGTAAACAACGAGAAGCGCATGCTCCAGGAGTCCGTGGACGCGCTCTTCGACAACGGCCGCCGCGGCCGTCCCGTCACCGGCCGTGGCGGGCGTCCGCTGAAGTCGCTCGCCGAGGCGCTCAAGGGCAAGCAGGGCCGCTTCCGCCAGAACCTGCTGGGCAAGCGCGTCGACTACTCCGGCCGCTCGGTCATCGTCGTCGACCCGCACCTCAAGCTGCATCAGTGCGGCCTGCCCTCCACCATGGCTCTCGAGCTCTTCAAGCCCTTCGTGATGCGTCGTTTGGTCGAGCTGGGCAAGGTCGAGAACATCAAGGGCGCCAAGCGCGCCATCGACCGCAGCGCCCCGGCCGTCTGGGACGTCCTGGACGAGGTCATCAAGGGTCGCCTGGTGCTGCTCAACCGCGCGCCGACCCTGCACCGCCTCTCCATCCAGGCCTTCGAGCCCGTGCTGGTCGAGGGCAAGGCCATCCACCTGCACCCGCTCGTCTGCGCTCCCTTCAACGCGGACTTCGACGGCGACCAGATGTCGGTCCACGTGCCCCTCTCCACCGAGGCGCAGACCGAGGCCCGCGTGCTCATGCTCTCGAGCAACAACCTGCGCTCGCCCGCGTCGGGCAAGGTCCTCACCGTCCCCTCGCAGGACATGGTCTTCGGCGTGTACTTCCTCACCACCCAGAAGGACGGCGTCGAGGGAGAGGGGCGCGTCTTCGCCGACTTCGACGACGCCATGAATGCCTACGACTGCCGCGACAGGGTGGACATCCAGGCCAAGGTCACGGTGCGCGTCTCCTCGGAGGACGCCAACGTGGTCGAGGGCGACAGGAGGGTCTTCCGCGTCATGGAGGGTCGTGGCCAGTTCCAGGACTACGACGTCACCGAGCGTCCCGTGCGCATCGAGACCTCCGTCGGCCGCGTAATCTTCAACCGGCAGTGCCTGCCCGCGGACTACCCCTTCATCAACTTCAAGATGTCCAAGGGTGATATCTCGGCGCTCGTCAACGACTGCTGCGACCGCTACAGCACCGCCGAGGTCGAGCCCATCCTGGACGCCATCAAGCACAGTGGCTTCCACTACGCGACCCGCGCCGGCCTGACCATCTCGGTCTGGGACGCCGCGATTCCCGATGACAAGCCCGAGCTGCTCGAGGACGCGCAGGCCAAGGTCGACCAGATCAACGAGTACTACGAGGACGGCTTCCTCTCCGAGCGCGAGCGCCACGCCGAGGTCATCAACGCCTGGACCGAATGCACCGAGACCCTGGGCACCAAGATGCTCGAGGGCTTCGCCGAGGACAACCCCATCTACATGATGGCCGACTCCGGCGCCCGAGGCTCCAAGACGCAGCTCAGGCAGCTCGCGGGCATGCGAGGCCTCATGGCCGACATGTCTGGTGACACCATCGACCTGCCCATCAAGGCCAACTTCCGCGAGGGCCTGGAGCCGCTCGAGTACTTCATCTCGACCTACGGCGCCCGCAAGGGCCTGGTCGACACGGCGTCCCACACCTCCGACTCCGGCTACCTGACCCGTCGTCTGGTCGACGTCGCGCAGGACGTCATCGTGCGCGAGGAAGACTGCGGCACCGACGAGGCCGTCACCTACGACCTCGTCAAGCCGGGCGAGACAGACGTCGACACCGACCTGATCGGCCGCTGCGCGCTCGAGGACATCGTCAACCCCCAGACCGGCGAGGTCATCGTCGCGAGGGACGGCTACGTTGAGTCCAAGGCCGACCTGGAGGCCATGGTCGAGGCCGGTCTGAAGAAGGTCCAGCTCCGCGCCCTTCTGACCTGCAAGTCCAAGTACGGCGTCTGCCAGAAGTGCTATGGCTGGGACCTCTCGACCCGCAGGCCCGTCAACATTGGCACCTCCGTGGGCATCATCGCCGCACAGTCCATCGGCGAGCCCGGCACGCAGCTGACCATGCGTACGATCCACTCCGGCGGCGTCGCCGGTGCGGACGACATCACGCAGGGCCTGCCCACCGTCGCTCGCATGTTCGACGTCGTCGGCAACGTCAACGAGAAGATCCTGGGCCGCGAGGCCGACCTGGCGCCCTACACCGGCACGCTCCAGATCACTCCCGAGCAAACCGAGTACCAGCTGCGCATCCTCGACACCGAGGACCCCAGCCGCATCCTGGCCGAGTGGAGGGTCCCCGCGTCCGTCCGCTTCATGCCGGGCGTCGAGGACGGTGCCGAGGTCCGCGCCGGCGACCAGGTGACCCGCGGCTTCGTCAACTTCCGCAAGCTGCGCAAGCTCACCGACATCGAGTCGACGATGCACACCTTCGTCAAGTCGGTCAAGGACGTCTACACCTCCCAGGGCGTCGACCTGAACGACAAGCATATCGAGGTCATCGCGCGTCAGATGCTGCGTCGCGTCCAGGTCACCAACCCCGGCGACTCGACCTACCTGCTGGGCCAGTACGTCGACCGCTACGTCTTCGCCAACACGGTGCGCAACATCGCCCTCGCGGGCGGCACGCCCCCCGAGGCCGAGCCGGTCATCCTGGGCACCCTCAAGGTGGCCAGCTCCATCGACTCCTGGCTGTCGAGCGCGTCGTTCATCCGCACCGCCGGCGTCCTCACCGAGAGCGCCATCAAGGGCGAGGTCGACCACCTGCTGGACCTCAAGTCCAACGTCATCGTGGGCAAGAAGATTCCCGCAGGCACCGGCCTCAAGGCGTACGGCGACGTCAAGCTCACCTACCACGGCCAGGTCATCGACGGCCCCACCTCGCCCATGGCGAAGAGCCTGCCCGACTGGGCTCCCGAGAAGCTCAAGGGTATCGAGGACCAGCTGCCCAAGCAGCTCGACTGGATCGGCGACGACTACGGCTTCGGCGGCGTCTACTCCAAGAACGGCCGCACCCTCTCCAGCGAGGACGCCAAGCTCTACCTCTTCGACGACCTCGGGGTGTCGCAGCGCTGGACCAACAAGTTCAGCGAGGTCGGCATCGAGACCGTGGGTGACCTCATCGGAAAGACCGAGGACGACCTCCTGCGCATCGACGGCATCGGCGCCAAGGCGATCGAGGAGCTCCGTGACGGCCTCGAGGCCCGCAACCTCCTCTACATCCTCGAGCCCGACGAGGACGAGGCGGACAGCGAGGACCTCTCGCAACTGCTCAACATGGTGTTCTCGCCTGATGCCGACAACGACATCATGCTGGGCACCGCGGCTCCCGCGAAGCACAGCTTCGACGACGAGCTCATCGGTGGCAGCAGCGAGACCTCTGACGACGAGGGCGACCAGGTCATCAACGAGGACCTTGGCTCCCTGCACGACCTGCTCTCGCAGGTGGAGCAGAGCGAGGACGGCGACGAGGAGTAGCTCTCGTCCGGATGCTTGGCGCGGGGCCCGTCACGAGAGTGGCGGGCCCCTCTCGTGCGCGAGGTCCCTCTTGCCTAGAATCGGTGGGGGAGGACAGGCGCCCTATGAGGGGAGGTCCCATGGAAGAAACGACGCGCACGCTCGAGGAGTGCCTTGCCAGCGACGACATTGTGTACCGTGCCACGCAGATCTTCGACGCGCTCAGCGACTCGACGCGCTTCCAGATCCTTGGCGTCCTGGTCATGGGCGAGAGGAGCGTGAGTGAGCTGACCGAGGCGTGCAATGTGACGCAATCCGCCATATCGCACCAGCTCAGGCTGCTTAGGGACCGAGGCCTGGTGAGCTCCAGGCGAGACGGGCAGCGCGTCATCTACTCATTGGCAGACGACCACGTGAGCGCCCTCATCGCCACGGGCCTCAAGCACGCCGCGGAGGAGTCCGTCTCCTAGGCCTCTGCGTAGTCCCCCCGCCCCGCCCCCGCCCACATGCGTTCTCTATGCCTTCTCCTGAATCGAGAGGCTCGTCAACTGGGGTTTTGTATCCTCGGTTTCATAGATTGGCATAGAGAACGACGGTCGCGCGTGGGGGGGCGGGTGGCCATCTGCAGCACGTTTGCGTGCGACGGGCGCCGCCCGCCTCGTTGCACACTGCTTCTCCGCCGGCGTTCCGGCTCGTCTCTCGCCTGTGTAATATGGATGAATCAAGGATACGCCCGGACCCGTGGTATTTTGACATCTGCCCTTATTGGGCGTAATGTTTCCCGGCGCGACTGTCATGCGCATGACAATCCGGGACGACGGTGCTGCGCCGTCCTTGATACATAGGTGCTCGCGCACCGCCTACTCGCACGCTCTACGAAGGAGAAAGCTTTGCCTACCATCAACCAGCTCGTCCGCCAGGGCCGCGTGTCCCACAAGGCCAAGTCCAAGAACGCAGCCCTGCAGCACAACCCCCAGAAGCGCGGCGTCTGCACCCGCGTCTTCACCACCACGCCCAAGAAGCCCAACTCGGCGCTGCGCAAGGTCGCCCGCGTGCGCCTCGTCAACGGCATCGAGGTCACGGCCTACATCCCCGGCGAGGGCCACAACCTGCAGGAGCACTCCATCGTCCTCATCCGTGGCGGCCGCGTCCGCGACCTCCCCGGCGTGCGCTACAAGATCGTCCGCGGCGCCTATGACTGCGCTGCCGTTCAGGACCGCAAGAAGGCCCGCTCCCGCTATGGCGCGAAGCGCCCCAAGGAGTAAGACCCCAAATCCTGAATCAGCCTTTCCAGTTCTTAGGAGATACACATGCCGCGTCGTGCAGCAGCAGTTCGTCGTGAGGTCATCCCCGACGCCGTCTACAACAACCGTCTCGTGACCCAGCTCATCAACAAGGTCCTCCTCGATGGCAAGAAGGCCACCGCCGAGCGCATCGTCTACGGTGCCTTCGACATGGTCGCCGCCAAGACCGAGCAGGACGCCCTCTCCGTCTTCAAGAAGGCCATGGACAACGTGCGCCCGACCCTCGAGGTCAAGCCCAAGCGCGTCGGCGGCGCCACCTACCAGGTGCCCATGGAGGTCAACTCCCGTCGTGCCACCACCCTGGCCATCCGCTGGATCGTGAACTTCTCCCGCGCCCGCAAGGAGAAGACCATGGCCGAGCGCCTCGCCAACGAGATCATGGACGCCGCCAACGGCGTCGGCGCCTCCGTCAAGCGTCGCGAGGACCTCTTCAAGATGGCAGAGGCCAACCGCGCCTTCTCGCACTACCGTTTCTAATCGAAGGCTCGAGGAAGTAGCGAAATGGCGAAAGTTAAGTACAAACTCGAAGACCTGCGCAACATCGGCATCATGGCCCACATCGACGCGGGCAAGACCACCACTACCGAGCGCATCCTCTACTACACCGGCAAGACCCACAAGATCGGTGAGGTCCACGACGGTGCCGCCACCATGGACTGGATGGTTCAGGAGCAGGAGCGCGGCGTGACCATCACCTCCGCCGCCACCACCTGCTTCTGGAAGGACCACGTCATCCAGATCATCGACACCCCGGGCCACGTTGACTTCACGGCCGAGGTCGAGCGCTGCCTGCGCGTCCTCGACGGTGCCGTCGCCGTCTTCGACGCCGTCGCAGGCGTCCAGCCCCAGTCCGAGACCGTGTGGCGCCAGGCTGCCAACTACGGCGTGCCCCGCATCGCCTTCATCAACAAGTACGACCGCGTTGGCGCCGACTTCTTCCACGCCATCGAGACCATGAAGGACCGTCTGGGCGCCGCTGCCGTGGCCGCCCAGATTCCCATGGGCGCCGAGTCCAACTTCTGGGGCCTCATCGACCTCGTCACCATGGAGGCCTGGGACTTCAAGGAGGACGCCAAGGGGATGATCTATCCCGAGGTCATGGACTCCATCCCCGACGAGTTCGCCGAGCTCGCGGCAGAGAAGCGCGAGGAGCTCCTCGACGCCGCCGCCAACTTCGACGACGCGCTCATGGAGGCCATCCTCATGGAGGAGGAGATCTCCGTCGACCAGCTCAAGGCCGCCATTCGCAAGGGCGTCCTCGCCGGCGAGATGAACCCCGTCTTCGTGGGCTCCGCCTACAAGAACAAGGGCATCCAGGAGCTCCTCGACGCCGTCGTGGACTACCTGCCCAGCCCCCTCGACGTCACCGAGATCGACGGCAAGAACCTGAAGGGCGAGGACGAGGTCCGTCACGCGGACCCCAAGGAGCCCTTCTCCGCCCTCGCCTTCAAGATCATGACCGACCCCTTCGTCGGCAAGCTCACCTACATCCGCGTGTACTCCGGCCAGGCCGAGTCCGGTAGCTACGTCTACAACTCGGTCAAGGACAACCGTGAGCGCCTGGGTCGCATCCTCGAGATGAACGCCAACGACCGCGTCGACCGCGAGGAGTGCTCCGCCGGCGACATCGTCGCCTGCGTCGGCCTCAAGAACACCTCCACCGGCGACACCCTCTGCGACGAGAAGCACGCCATCGTGCTCGAGTCCATCGAGTTCGCCGCGCCCGTCATCGACGTCGCGGTCGAGCCCAAGTCCAAGGCCGAGCAGGACAAGATGTCCGTAGGCCTGGCCAAGCTCGCCGAGGAAGACCCGACTTTCCAGGTGCACACCGACCACGAGACCGGCCAGACCATCATCGCCGGCATGGGCGAGCTGCACCTCGAGATCATCGTCGACCGCCTGCGCCGCGAGTTCCACGTCGAGTGCAACGTGGGCAAGCCCCAGGTCGCCTACCGCGAGACCGCCGGCAAGGCCGTGCAGCACGTGCAGGGCAAGTTCGTCCGCCAGTCCGGCGGCCGCGGCCAGTACGGCGACGCCATCATCGACCTGGAGCCCATGGAGGCCGGCTTTGGCTACGAGTTCGTTGACGCCACCGTCGGCGGCTCCATCCCCAAGGAGTACATCCCCTCTGTGGACAAGGGCATCCAGGAGGCTCTGGAGACCGGCGTCATCGCCGGCTACCCCGTCCAGGACGTGAAGGTCACCCTGGTCGACGGCTCCTACCACGAGGTCGACTCCTCCGAGGCCGCCTTCAAGATCGCCGGCTCCATGGCGATTAAGAACGCCCTCGCCAAGTCCGACCCCGTGCTCCTCGAGCCCGTCGAGTCCGTCGTGGTCGAGACGCCCGAGCAGTACATGGGCGACGTCATGGGCAACCTGAGCGGCCGTCGCGGCAAGATCGAGGGCATGGAGGATCGCGCCAACACCAAGCTCATCAGGGCCAAGGTACCCCTGGGCGAGATGTTCGGCTATGCCACCGACCTGCGCTCCCAGACCCAGGGCCGTGCTTCCTACACCATGCAGTTCGACTCCTACGAGCCCGTTCCCAAGAACGTCCGCGAGGAGATCGTCAGCAAGAACGGCGGAAGCGCCTCGTAAGCAAAAGTAGCCAATGGCAGCGCGAGCAACTCGCAGCCGCTATTCGATGGAGGTATTTGAAGTGTCAAGCCAGAAGATCAGGATTCGCCTCAAGGGCTACGATCACGAGGTAGTGGACCAGTCCGCAAAGCTCATCGTGGACACCGCCCAGAAGACCGGCGCCCGCGTGTCCGGCCCCATCCCCCTGCCCACCGAGCGCAACCTCTACACGGTCATCCGCTCGCCCCACAAGGACAAGGACTCGCGCGAGGAGTTCGAGATGCGCACCCACAAGCGCCTCATCGACATCCTCGACCCCAGCTCCTCGACCGTCGACTCGCTCATGCGCCTCGACCTTCCCGCGGGCGTGGACATCGAGATCAAGCTCTAGTCCCACGCCTCGTCGGCAGCGGTGACGCAAGAGGGACCCCGGACAAGCCGGGGTCCCTCTTGCTTTTTGCGGTCATGATGCATGCATCCTCTGGCGGTGGCCGTGCGGTTGCGGGCGACCGGCCAGGGCGTGGCCGCGCCCGTGACGGCGGCAGGGGAGTCCTGGTGTCCCTTGACGCCGCCCTGGCCCTGGGCGGGCCCGGCCCCTAGCTCGTGCCGCCACCAACTTCCTGGTGGCCCGCGCCCGCAAGCAGCTCCCGGCGCCTCTCCTTCATGCGATACATTGACTGGTCGGCAAGCTGCAGCAGGTCGTCCACGTCAGAGGCCTTGCCCACGGACCCATGGGCGGTTCCGGCGGACACCGTGATGGGCCTCCCGTCAATCTGGATCCCCCTCGCGGAGGCATTGGAGTGGAAGCGTGCCAGGGCGTCGTCGACGAGCGCCCTCTGCTCCCTCTCCGGCAGGTCGACGGATATCACCACGAACTCGTCCCCGCCTGTGCGATAGCAGGTGCCCTGGGGGCCAAAGGACTCGAGCAGGGCGTCGGCCAGCAGTGCGAGGATCGTGTTGCCCACGGCATGCCCGAGCCTGTCGTTGCAGAGCTTGAAGCCGTCCACATCCAGCACCGAGGCGCTGATTCGGCCTCCCACGAGGCGCGGCATGTCCTGCCTGAGGGCATGGACGTTGCCCAGGCCGGTCAGGCCGTCGCTGTGCGCCTGCTCCTGGAGGAGCAGGCGGTCGCGGGCTATGCGCACCGTCGAGTAGTACTTCATGCAGCAGGACACCACGATGATCACGAAGAGCATGGTCAGGTTGACCCTGTCGCCATGGCTCAACAGGCCCAGCTCGTTGGCGTGATGCGTGGTTACGAGCATGGCAAGCAGGCAGCCGGGCACAAAGATGGAGGGCCTGATGGAGAAGATGCAGGCGAGGGCCACCATCTGCGTGAGAAGGGCGTACACCCCATGCCCCCGGTTCGCATCCCAGCGGGCTATGAACATCCCGAAGGCCAGGGCGATGACTATGTACTGCGCAAGCAGGACCCAGCTTGCGCCCGTCCCGAGGGGCCTCCCGAAGTAGTGGCGCACCGTTCCCGCGAGGAGGACGAGCGCGCTCGCGAGCTGCACTGCGTAGGCCACGCGGTGCTGGATGATCCAGGCCCACCCGACGGCTTGGACCACCTCGGCTGCATCCCGCGCGAGAAGTTCTGCGCGAGCATGATGACCTCGAGGACGACGGTGCTCAGGGAGAGGATGGCCCCGCCCAGCAGGTTGAAGTCGAGCACGTAGCGCCGCTCCCCGTCCGTGAGCCGGGTGAGGCCGAGGGCGACCATCAGGTGGTCCTTGGGGGTGGCCCCGGGGTAGAACGGTACGCCCAGCGTGGATATGTCCAAGGTGCTCTCCCCATGGCGATGCGGGTCGTTGGCTGGCGGGGCAAACGGACGGGACGGCCGGGGTCCCGACGGCCTCCCGACACCCGGGCCCGCCAGGCCGAAGGGGCATGGGTCCCGTTGGAAATGCCAGGCAAAACGACCCGTGTTAAGGACGAATCATATCCGTAGCCACAGCCGCGTGCAAGGGATGCCAAGGCACCCGCCAAGTCGGCCACAAGGCGACGGGGGAGCGGAAGGCGAGGGCCCATTGTCGGCTTTGTGTGGACGACGAGGCCGCCTGAGGAACTTACGTGCGGGGGGCGATTGACAAAAAAAAAAAAAAAAAAGACTCTATTCTATGCGTGGCAAAGCTATCGAAAGGTAGCGACGCAAAGCTACAGGGCCTTAAATGGCAGCCAGCTGCATCCGTTCTCGCGCAGAGGGGAGGTGTCTGACTGTTTCCTATTAGCGAAGAAACCAAGCGAATTCATGATGTCGCGCCGGGGTGTCGCGCCAGCAGGGGCGCGTCTGGCGTGGCGGCTTTCCTGGCGTGCGAGACAAGGCCACCTGCGGGGCCCGGCCCGCAGAGGTGACACACGCAAGCTCCAGTCGTGAGGGGTGTCGGGGCATGGGCGGCAACAGGTTCCAGAGGAACGGCGAGGCGGAGCGGTCGGCGCATGGACGCGCCGGCTCGCCCTCCCGCTGGCCGCTCGGCGGACGCCTTGGCAGGTTCGTGGGCATGTCCGCCCCCGAAGCCTCGCGCACCGAGCCCCAGGGGGTCGACCTCAGGGGCCTCAGCCGCCTGCAGCTGCTCCAGCTGCTCGAGGACGCCATGGAGGAGAACGAGCGCCTGCGCGGCCAGCTCGACGAGGCGCAGCGGAGGGTCAGGGAGTGCAGCGTCACGGCTGCCGACTCGGAGTCCCTGGCCGAGGCGTCGCTGAGGCTGGCGGGCATGTTCGAGGACGCCCAGCGTGCCATAGACATCTACAAGCGCAGCATCGGGATGCCCCTTTCCGGGGAAGGCGCCACCGGCGGCGTGGAGCCCCGGTCGGGTGAGGCGGGGACGGAGGTGCGGCGATGACGACGAGTCGGGACGGCGCCTCCGGCGTCCCCAAAGGCCCGTCCGCGTCCCCGAGGCGCGCCGCGCACCTGCGCGAGACGCTCGCCGTAGCCGTCCTGCCGACGACGGACCAGGTCAGGCGGGAGTACGAGCGCGTGCGGCGCCAGCACGGCAGGGGCCGCGCGGCCAAGAACGCCGTCGCGGTCCTGGGCATCGTGTTCGCCGCATCTGTCCTGGGATCGCTGCTCGTGTTCCCCCTCTTCAGGATCTACGGCGACTCGATGGTGCCGACGCTCTCCGAGGGCGACGTCGTGCTGGCCACCAAGGGCGGTGACATCGGGACGGGGGACCTCGTCGCCTTCAGCTACAACAACAAGTCCTTGGTCAAGCGGGTGATCGCAGGTCCCGGAGACTGGGTTGACATCGACGAGGCCGGCAACGTGAGCGTCAACGGCCAGCCCATGGACGAGCCCTACCTCCAGGCGGGCGCCAAGAGCAAGGGCCAGTGCGACATCGCGCTTCCCTACCAGGTGCCCGAGGGGAGGTACTTCGTCATGGGCGACCACCGCAGCGTGTCGGTGGACTCCCGCACGTCCCAGGTGGGCTGCATCTCCGCCGACCAGGTGGAGGGCAGGTTGGCCCTGCGCGTGTGGCCCCCCTCGGGGCTCGGGTCCCTGTGACGAAGGCCCGAACGGGGGTGGACCGCGACCGGTGGCTGGATGGAAGAGGCACGGGAGTGGAAGAGGCGTGGGAGGTGGAGTCGGATGAGGGGTGCACGAGGTCATGGGCCTTAGCTTGGCAAGGTACGCGACCGGGTCCCTGGGGCCCACCAAGGTTCGAGGCATGCCGAGCGCATGCGGCAAGTGGAAAGAGAGAAGGAAGGTACGAATGAGAGAACTAAGGAAGAGGCTCACGGGGGTCTTCGCCGTGGTCGCCGCGGTCGTGATGGCGCTCGCGTTGGTCCCCGCCTCCGCGTTCGCTGACGCGACGACTCTCCACACCGTCACGGTGAGCGAGCCCAGCGGCCAGGTCGACACGCACTCCTACGAGGCCTACCAGGTGTTCACGGGTACGTATGACAGTGCGAGCAAGCAGCTGCAGAACATCACGTGGGGCTCCGGCGTGAACGGCGACGCCCTGCTCGCCGCCCTGAAGGCCGACCCCGTCATCGGCTCCAAGTTCGCCGACGCAACCGACGCCGTGACCGCGGCGGCGGCCATGAGCGGCATCACCGACAAGTCCACCGACGCCGAGGCGCTGGCAAAGGTCATCGCGGCCAACCTGTCCACGACAAAGTTCGCCTCCGACAATGGCAGCATTGACGTCGTCGGCGACGGCTACTATTTCATCAAGGACGTCACCGAGTCGCTGACCAGCGACACGTACTCCAAGTACATGCTGCAGGTGGTGGGCGACACGGCAGTGACCGCCAAGGACACCACCACGACCTCCAAGAAGGAGGTCAAGGACACGAACGACACCACCGGGACGACCTCCGAGTGGCAGAACACGGCTGACTACGACATCGGCGATGCCGTGCCGTTCAAGCTGACCGGCACCGTCGCCTCCGACTACGCCAGCTACACGCAGCCGTACTACTTCGCGTTCCACGACACGTACAACAAGAGCCAGCTGGGCGACCCCCAGAGCGTCGTCGTGAAGATCGACGGCACTGAGGTCGACTCCAGCGCGTACTCCGTCAACGTCACCCCCGCCGGCTTCGACGTCGTCTTCAGCGACCTCAAGCAGACCGCTGCCCACGCCGGTTCCACGGTGACGGTCGAGTACACCTCCGAGTTGCTCACCGGTGCCAACATCGGCTCTGCGGGCAACGTCAACTCCAGCAACATCGAGTTCTCCAACGACTCCAACAACGATCAGCATCACGGCAAGACGCCCGAGGACACCGTCATCGTGTTCACGTACAAGGTCGTCGTGAACAAGGTCAACGAGGCCAGCCAGCCGCTTGCCGGCGCCGGCTTCACCCTGTACAAGAAGGACGCCCAGGGCGCCTACAACAAGGTCAAGGAAATCGTCGCGGGCGCTGGCACGACCTTCGAGTTCAAGGGCCTGGATGATGGCGACTACAAGCTCGAGGAGACCACCGTCCCGTCTGGCTACAACAAGCTCGCGGACGTCGAGTTCAGCGTCACCTCCGTCAAGGACGACGCGGGCAAGACGCTGACCAGCATCAACGGCGTTGCCACCACGGGCCAGGTCGATCTTGGCACCCAGAAGGCGACCGTCGACAAGGACGCTGGCTCCATCACCACCACCGTGGTGAACAAGTCCGGCTCCACGCTGCCCTCCACGGGCGGGATGGGCACCACCGTCCTCTATGTGGCGGGCATCGTGCTCGTGGTCGCCGCCGGCGTCGGCTTTGCCGTCCGCCGTCGCAACAACGGGCTCGAGGGATAGGCGGGGCGCGTCCCCCCATGACTTCGGCGGGGTGGGGTACCCCCCACCCCGCGCGAGGGGCTTCTTGGCAAGGTGTTCGGGCAAGGCGGAGCGGGCAGGTCGGTCAGACGCACATGAAGAAGAGGATTCCAGAGACACTCCTCGCGCTTGTCCTCGTGGTCGGCGTCGGCCTGCTGCTCTATCCCAGCGTGGGCGACTGGTGGAACGGCATGCACCAGTCGCAGGCCATCGCGACGTACGAGGAGGCCGTGAGGGGCAACTCCGCAGAGAGGAACCAGGAGCTGTGGGATGCCGCCGTCTCCTATAACGAGGGGCTCTCGCACGGGAAGGACCGGTTCCGCCTCAGCGACGAGGAGCGCGCCGAGTACGAGGGCCTCCTCGACGTCACGGGCACGGGAATCATGGGCTATATCAAGATTCCCAGGATAGGAGTGAACCTGCCCATCTACCACGGTACCGATGACACCATCCTGCAAGTTGCCATCGGACACATTCCGGGCTCCTCGCTTCCTGTTGGTGGGGAGGGCACGCACACCGTGATCTCCGGCCACCGTGGACTTCCGTCGGCGCGTTTGTTTACAGACATAGACCAACTCGAGGAGGGTGACCTGTTCACGTTGCACGTGGTGGATCAGACGCTGACCTACCAGGTGGACCAGATTAGGACTGTCCTACCCGACCAGTTGGAAGACCTTGCAATTGATGATGGACAGGACTACTGCACGCTCGTTACATGCACTCCCTATGGGGTCAACACCCATCGGCTGCTCGTACGTGGGCATAGGGTGCCCAATGAGTCGGTCACGGACGTCACCGCTGACGCAGAGCGCATTGACCCGCTGCTCGTCGCCACGGTATTTTCGGTAGCGGTGATCGGGGTGGTCTCGGTCGTGGGCCTCGTACGGAACCGGTCACTTGCGCGGGGTACTCGGAGCGCGGGGCGGGCAGATAGGAAAGGAAGGGCAGAAAGTTGAAGGACGACATCATGCGCAGGCACGAGGTGCGTGGGCTTCGTGCGCTTGCCCTTCTATTTTTGGCCTGTGTCGTGGGGCTCTTGCTGCCTGCGCGGACATATGCGGCTGGGGTGGTCGATACCGATGCGTCATGCACCATCACGCTGAGCGATTGCAAGGCGGAAGGACAGAGGTTCACGGCGTATCGCGTGGCGTCCATGGGTGCCGACGGCAAGCTTTCTGCGGTTCCCGCATTGGCAGAGGCAGTCTCTGCATCAGGCTATGACCCCGCAGACCTCACGGACGAGACAAGCGCAGCAACTCTGGAGGCCATTGCCCAGACATATAGCGGCTATGTTGTCGCTGGCGCATCTGGCTTCGAGAGCGCAAGTGCGGTAGCGGCGTCCGGCAGTGCCAGCTTGACCGGCCTGAAGCCGGGCATGTATCTCATCATTGCCGACACCACGACAGTTGACGGAACGACGTATATCTCGAAACCGTACCTGATAAGCGTTCCGGCAATGAAAGCGGATGGCACTTATGCATACGCGCGCACCGTCAGAGCTGACAAGGTGGACAAGGTGTCAGTTGAGCACTTCGAGAATAAGGTAATAAAGCTGTGGAAGGGAGACTCCCGCGGAACGCGTCCGTCATCAGTCACTGTCCAAATCTTCGATGGAACACGTCTCTATAACACCGTGGAGCTCAATTCCAGCAACGACTGGTCCTACGCCTGGGAGGGCAAGGGCGATTGGTCCGTTCGCGAGGTCACCGATACGCTTGGCGGGTACACCTGCTCCATCAGCTCCTCGGCAACGGTATCACGCAGTGATGATGGGTCCGTCAGAACGTCGACCTTCATGGTCACTAACAGCCACACGCCAACCACGCCCAAGGGTCCGGGCAAGCTTCCCAAGACGGGAGACCCGCTCAACCTCCCCTTGGTCGGGGGGATTCTGCTCGTTGGCCTGACCTGCATCGTTGTGGGTGTGTACAAGAGGCGTGATGGGGATGGTTCCTAATATGGCGCCTGTTCGGAGGACTGGCGGCCGCCACATTCCCTGGACGCGCGTTGGGGTCACTTTGCTGGCCCTGGCAGGAGCCGTGCTAGCCGCGTCGTTCATGGCAAGGCAGGCCGGGGCACGGAAGAGCGCAGAACTATGCTCTGGCATCCTGAGTGAGCTTGAAAAGCCAGGTGGGGGTGACGCATCCGGGACAGTCACGGGAAAGGATCAGGACCACGAGCTGCCCGCCCGGGAGTTGCTGGGAATGGATGTCATCGGGCGACTGTCTGCGAGGGCTGTAGGGCTTGACGTGCCAGTGGGTGCGGTGGGAAGCGACGCGAGTCTCGTGCCATGCCAGATCGGCAGTCGTGATGGAGAGCTGGTCGTTTGCGGGTCCTCCTATCAAGGTGGCATTGGGCGAATAGGTGGTCTCGGCGATGGTGATGCGGTTACCTTTACCGGGGTAGATGGTCTTGTTAGGACGTACGAGGTGGCAAGCTCGGGCACGACGAAGTCTGACTTTGACGACGACTTCGACTTGCTCATGTACTACGAGGGTGCGTTTGGCGAGAGGCATTGGGTGGGTTGCTCCGAGACCTCTTAGCGAGGGAGAAGTCTCGGAGAAATCCACGCGGTGGAGCCAGTTGGATGGGTTGGAGCTGACTATGAGCACGCTACTAGACAACGTGACGACCATGCTAAGGGACAATCGTGGGCGTCGTGCATGGCGCTGGGTCGTCGGGGTGATGGCGTCCGTTGTCGTTGCCGTTTCCTGCTTTGTCCTGATGAACCCCGCGATGGCCCTGACGGGCGGCACGACCCTCTCGTCAGCCATTACCAGGGACTCGGCGCTCTTCTACAGGGCCGTCGGCGGAGGGGAGGACGCGTGGGCCAAGACGGACGGGTCGGATGCGCTGGACGGGAACTCCGACCTCAGGCTGCGCCTTGCTTTCGAGTTGCCGGAGGGCGCCCTCAAGGATGGTGCCGCGCTCCAGTACAAGCTGCCCGACGACGTGTCGCTTGATACGAGTTCTGCGGCATATGACAAGATTCCCGTCTATGCAGCGGATACCGTCTCGAAGGGGGACGAGACGGATGCGGTTGTCATCGGCTCTGCAAACGTGAAAGACGGCGTTCTGACGATAGAGTTCGACGCCGCGAGTGTCACCAAGAACGTCGGAAGGGACGCGACCGATGCGGAGGCTGCTGTTACCGCAGCGAGGCTGGGTGCCTTCGTGGACCTCGACTTTGGCTTCAGCGCGCTCAGGACAGATGCGGACGGACTTGCGCACGTGCGGCTCAACGACGTCGTCTCTCTTGACGTCAAGAAGGCATCTGTCCCCACCACGCAGCTCGATCAGGTGGTAGGGGCGGGGGCTGCAAGTGACGTCGCGTCCTCAGTTGCAGACAACGGGATTGGTGGCGACTCCGATTCCGCGACATCGGCGCCCAGCCGCGTGACCAAGGCACCCCGCCGAGACTCCGGCAACGGTCTCGGCACGGACCTCACCCCGTACATCACGGGGGACACGAGGGTCGAGAAGCTCGTGAACGGCACCTGGACACCCGCCACCCAGTTCAGTGACGGTGACAGCGTGAGGGTGGCGCTGAGCTACAACATCCCGGCCGGCGTGGTGACCGAGGCGAACCGAACGATCAGCTACCAGCTGCCCAATGGGCTGAAGCCCGACTCCGTCCAGAGCGGCCGCGTCATCTCTGGCGGCAAGGAGGTCGGTGACTACACCATCGACACCAACGGCAAGGTGACCATCACGTACGACCAGGCCTTTGCTCAGGGCGGTGGCGCCGTTCAGGGCACCCTCAACTTCCACGGGACGGTCTCCAACACGAGCGGGGGATCCTCCGGCACCATCGACTTCGGCGGTGACAGCAGCCCCATCACCGTCGTCACGCCCGCGCAGGACTCCCACGACATCACCACCAAGAAGACGGGCTCCTTCGCCAATAACGACCGCACCAAGGCGAGTTACACGGTCACCGTCACCACCAACAAGGGCACAGGTGAGCCCGTCTCCGTCACGGACAAGTGGGACAAGTGGAACAGTACGTCCGGCGTCACCTACTCGTACGACCAGAGCTCGCTCAAGGTCGTGAAGGTCAGTGCGAACGGCGGGGAGACGACGCTGATCCAGGGCTCCTGGAACCCCTACAACTACAACGTGTCGTGGACTGGCGGGAGCGACCCACAGTTCACGGTCTCCAACCTGCCGGCACTGGGCGCCGGCGAGAAGTACGTCATCACCTATGCGACCGACATCGGCGGTGCCACGAGCGAGGCGGGAAAGGTCGCCAACTCCGCGGGCTCCACGAGCGGCCCACACAACTCCTGGGACTGGCACAGCATCGAGTGGACCAAGGATATCAGCAAGTACGCCACCACGTACGACAAGAATACTGGCAAGGTACAGTGGCGCATCAAGGTGAACCCCAACCACAAGGACATTTCGGGATGGCGTGTTGTCGACAGCCTTCCGTATCCTATGACGGGCGGATTTACGGTTTGGAGTGACGAGAGCGACTACACGGCCGAGGGCGGAGGGGCCGGAGACACATACATCGACTTCACTTTCCCGTCCAACCTGACCGACGCGCAGAAGACGGCAAGCTACTACATCGGCTTCTGGGCGGACGTGCCGTCCACTGACGGCGAGACAAGCAACACGGCGTACCTGTACCCGCCCGACGGCAAGAACCAGAGCGACACGGGCATCGTGGACATCCAGCACCGCACCTGGGACGTGAGCAAGTCCTTTGGGGGCGAGACCGAGAAGGACGGCGGCCTCTACCGCAACACGTGGAGCACCAACGTGACGGTTCCCGAGGGGAGCCTCTCGACGTTCGAGTACGTGGACACCATCGAGAACGCCCAGGACGGCGATGGCAGCGACCTGGGGCCTGACAGCCACTACGCCCTTGCCGCCGACCTGGAGGCGAGTCTGGTGGACCACCTCTCCCTGAACGTGGACGGCTACAACTCCTACCTGTACAAGGGCGCCGGCCAGAAGACCTACTGGAACTCCTACTACGAGAGCGAGCGCGAATACACCGACAAGCTGAAGATCTCCGTCACTTACTACGACGCGAACGGCAACGAGGTCCCCGCCACCGACACCACGACGCACGTCAAGAGCTTCAAGGTGACGGTCACGCCCGCCGCCGGGCAGAGCATCACGGCCCAAAACCTCAAGATTGACAGCTACGTCACCTACACCGACGCCTCGAGCGCCGCTGAGGGCACCACCTGGGTCATCAAGAACAAGGGTGAGTGCCAGGGCAAGGTCTCCGAGGCCACGCACGAGCACAGGACGCCGCGGAAGTTCGAGAAGCAGGTCTACACGGGGCACAAGACGGCGAGCGGGACCGACGCGTATGCCAGCGGGGATGCGACCGTGGGCTATGACGACGTGAACGGTATCCTCACCTACCGGCTCCTACTCAACACCACTAAGGCGGATGAGGGGAATATCGTCATCAACGATGACCTGCCGTCCGGCCAGACGCTCGACGAGAGTTCCATCAAGGCGGTCTTCAGGGATAGTGCCGACGGTGGTGGCGAATACTCGGATAACGGCGGATGGGGTGACCAGAAGAGCGACCTCAACGGCAACCAGAAGCTTTCATACACGACGTCGACAAACGCCGATGGCACCACCCACCTCCAGATAAAGATTCCCAACTACAAGTACTTCAACTCCAGGACGCTGATAGCGGTGACCTACAAGGTCTCCATCGCCGGCGACCCGACATGGGCTGACCCCAAGAACGCCAGCAAGACCTACACCAACACGGCAGACTGGAATGGGCACTCCTCCACGACCAACACCAAGGTCACGCACGACGTGAAGAACATCAGCAAGACGGGCGAGCAGCTGGACAAGGACGGCAATCCCGTCAAGACCAACGCTGCCGGCAACCCAACGGTCGCACCCTCGGGCACCATCAGGTACTACGTTGACATCAATCCCAAGGCGGATGACCTTGACCCCAGCTCTGACACGCTGGAGCTCACCGACCAGCTGAGCAACGCCGGAAGCTACAACCCCGTGCTGGACATTTCGAAGGTCAAGCTCTATGCGTACGACAGCTCAGCAGAGCACCATCTGGGGGCAGAGATTGACAGCAGCCGCTATACCCTGCAGTACGACGTTGCCACCAGCAAGATAACGGTGTCTGTCCCCGACAGCCTCGCCTGCGTGCTCACGTATGAGTACACCCTCGATCAGACCTTTGGCGGCAACACGACGATCAACAACCACGCGACCCTCAACGGAAAGTGGTCGGACGAGCAGAGGACGGTGCTCAAGGAGTCCAGCTCCTCTGCCACGGCCGTGAAGAAGGCAATTAGCATCTACAAGGTCGACAGCGACAACTACAAGAAGGTACTACCAGGCACTGAGTTCAAGCTGGAGTACTGGCAGAATGGGGGCTGGGTAACCAAGGACGAAACCCTGACAGTCGATCAGGACGGTAAGATCAGGTGGGACCTCGCGGTTGCGCAGCCGCCACTCATGACCAACACGCTCTATCGCCTTACGGAGACCAAGGCGCTGCCCGGCTACAAGCTCGACACCACGCCCCACTACTTCATCTGGATGGACAACGGCAATAACGCCAACTCCTCGTACAATGCTTCCGGTGCGTCCAGTGCTAACGTGCAGCAGAGTCAGGTGACGATCTTCAGGAACGTTGGCGGTATCATGTACATCCCCAACACCTACACGCGTGTCACTGCCAAAAAGGTGTGGGCAAACGCGAGCGGTGCACCGGTAAGCGCGCCGGAGGGTGCGAGCGTGCAGGTCCAGCTCTATCGGCAGATACAGACTGCAGATCCTAGCGACAGCTGCACGATCAACATTGTAAGTAAGGGCAACGAGACGAATCCGGGCTATAAGCCGGAGACGCACCTCCAGGAGACCGTCAAGAAGGGCACTTCTGTCACGCTTGGTATGGGGAATGTCTGGAATGGCATGACCCTTGACGTGTACGTCAACGGTGCGCTCGCAAGGTCCGTGACCGTTGATCCAAACGGCCATATTAGCCCGCCCATTGTGATTGATAACATCACGAGTGACACCGAGGTGGTGGTCCAGAACACGCATGACGAGAACAATCCCGTGGCGAAGATAGCCGACTACACGAAGCCCAACAACACCCTTACCAACAAGGAGACGGTGGGGGACCCCGTTACCCTCAACGCCAACAACCAGTGGACCCACGACTGGGATGGCCTCGAGCCAGGCGACTCCACGGGCCATGCCTACTACTACACCATTGAGGAGGTTGGTGCACCCAACGGCTACACTGTCTCGTACTCCAATAACGGTGGCATCAAGACTGGCACCATCACGGTGACGAACTCCTCGTCTGGCTTCGTGCTTCCCAAGACTGGTGGGGTGGGGACGACGGCGGCGAGGCTCATCGGTGCGTCCGTGGCAGCCCTTGCGCTCATCGGGCTTGTCCTTGTTGGCACCCGTCGGAAGCTGGCTGCTAAATAGTTGCGCTTTCCTTCGAAGACTTTGCGCGCGGCTCCGTTGGACGCCCTTGGCCAACGGAGCCGCGGCCCGAAAGATGGCCGTCATCTCTCACCCGCAGTTCCAAGGTTCGCCCTGTCATGGATACGCCCGAGGCAGTGGTAGACAAAGCGCCAGCTAGGAGCTCCAAAAACTTCTGCGAAGAGATTGTGAAAGGCGCTCCGGGCATGTAAACTTATCAAGCTGCCGATTTTGTGGGGGAGTTCTGTCCATAGCGCACAGGACAAAACCGCAGATGAGGTGGCAGACGATAGCTGTGGTCCGCTGGGGAAGTGGCGCCGGATGCGCCATGAGGGGGCTTGCCCCCACAGGTCCCATGACCACCGAGGGTAAGGAAAGAGCATGGTCAGCACGATTCTTGGCCGCAAGATCGGGATGACTCAGGTGTGGGATGAAGACGACAACGTCGTTCCTGTCACCGTCATCCTGGCAGGCCCCTGCACCGTCTCGCAGGTGAAGACGAAGGTGACCGACGGCTATGACGCCGTCCAGATCGGCTTCGGAGACATCACGCCCAAGCACGTCAACAAGCCCATGGCCGGCCACTTCAAGGCCCACGGCGTCGAGCCCATGCGCTACCTGCGCGAGGTCCGCGTCGAGAACGGCGAGGAGCACAAGTGCGGCGACCAGGTCACCGTCGCGGACTTCGCCGACGTCAAGGCGGTCGACGTCATCGGCACCTCCAAGGGCAAGGGCTTCCAGGGCACCATCAAGCGCTGGAACTTCTCTCGTGGCCCCATGGCCCACGGCTCGCGCAACCAGCGCAAGCCCGGCTCCATCGGCCAGTGCGCCTATCCCGCGCGCGTCCGCAAGGGCCTGCACATGGCTGGCCACATGGGCAACGAGCGCGTGACCGTCAAGAACCTCAAGCTCGTCCGCGTTGACGCCGAGCAGAACCTCCTGCTGGTCAAGGGCGCCGTCCCTGGCGGCAAGAACGGTCTCGTCCAGGTCCGCATGGCCTAAAGGGCCGAGGTAAGAAGAGCCCTAAGGCTAACAAGGAGGACAAATGTCCAGCATTGAAGTCAAGAACGTTGAGGGGAAGGCGGCCGGCACCGTCGAGCTCTCCGACAACGTGTTCGGCATCGAGCCGAACATCCCCGTGATGCACCAGGTCGTGGTGGCCTACGAGGCGTCCCTGCGCCAGGGCACCCACTCCACCAAGAACCGCTCCGCCGTCTCCGGCGGCGGTGTCAAGCCCTTCCGCCAGAAGGGCACCGGCCGTGCCCGCCAGGGCACCATCCGCGCCCCGCAGTTCACCGGCGGCGGCGTCGTCTTCGGGCCTACCCCCCACTCCCACGCCCTGCGCGCGAACAACAAGGAGAAGAAGCTCGCCATGCGCTCTGCGCTCTCTGGCAAGCTTGCCGACTCCCAGCTGTTCCTGATTGACGAGCTCTCCCTTGAGCCCAAGACCAAGCAGGCCAAGGCCGTCCTGGCCGCCCTGGGCCTCGAGGGCAAGCGCGTCACCATCGTCGTTCCCGACGATGACGTCAACACCTACCTGGCCTTCCGCAACCTGCCCAAGGTCACCATCATCGCCTCCTGCGAGGCCAACACCCGCAACCTGCTCGACAACGCGGCCCTCGTGATGTCCTGTGCGGTTGCCAAGCAGCTCGAGGAGGTGCTCGCGTAATGAACTCTGCCTACGAGGTCATCATCCGCCCGGTCGTCTCCGAGCGTTCCTTCGACCTGATGTCGAACAACAAGTACACCTTCGAGGTTGCCCGCAACGCTCCCAAGGAGGAGATTAGGGCTGCCGTCGAGAAGCTGTTCGGCGTTCACGTCCTCAAGGTGAACACGCTTTGGGTCCGTCCCAAGAACAAGCGCGTCCGCTATGTCACCGGCAAGACCCGCACCTGGAAGAAGGCGGTCGTCACCATCGCCGATGGTGAGCAGATCGAGATCTTCTCCAACCAGCAGGCCGCTGCCGAGGAGTAGGTAATTCGCCCGCGCCTCCCCAGGGAGGCCGGGCTGTTATGCCGCGCAGGATGGATACGCGCGGTACCGTGGTAATCCGGTGTCGCCTCCTATTCCCGAGGGGGTCGGCCAACGGAAAGAAAGGGAAAGCAATGGCAGTCAAGCACCTCAAGCCCACGAGCGCAGGCAGGCGCTGGCAGACGATCTCTGACTTCAAGGAGATCACCGCCACCAAGCCCGAGAAGTCCCTTCTCGAGCCCCTGCCCAAGAAGGCGGGCCGCAACAACAACGGCCGCATCACCACCCGTCACCAGGGCGGCGGCAACAAGCGCCTGTACCGCAGGATCGACTTCAAGCGTCGCATGGACGACGTGCCGGCCAAGGTCGCCACGATCGAGTACGACCCCAACCGCTCCTCTCGCATCGCCCTGCTCCACTACGTGAACGGCGCCAAGGCCTACATCCTGGCTCCCGAGGGCCTTCACGTGGGCGACGTGGTCCTCTCGGGCGAGAAGGACGTCGACATCAAGCCCGGCAACTGCATGCCGCTCTCGCAGATCCCCGTCGGCACCCTGGTCCACGCCGTCGAGTTCCAGCCCGGCAAGGGCGCCGCGATGGCCCGCGCCGCCGGCACCTCCGTGCAGCTGATGGGCAAGGACAACGGCTACGCCGTCCTCCGCATGCCCTCCTCCGAGCTCCGTCGCGTGCTCCTCACCTGCCGCGCCACCATCGGCGAGGTCGGCAACGCCGAGCACGGCAACATCGTCATCGGCAAGGCCGGCCGCCAGCGCTGGCGTGGCGTCCGTCCCACCGTCCGCGGCACGGTCATGAACCCCGTCGACCACCCGCACGGCGGCGGCGAGGGCAAGAACCACACCTCCGGACGTCCCTCCGTCACCCCCTGGGGCAAGCCGACCAAGGGCAAGAAGACGCGCGACCCGAAGAAGGCGTCGAACCGCCTCATCATCCGTCGTCGTCGCTCGAAGTAGTCGGAACACGAGTATTAGGAGATCCCAAGAATGAGCAGAAGTCTCAAGAAGGGCCCGTTTGTGGAGACTCGCCTCCTTGCGCGTGTCACCGCTATGAACGAGGCTGGCAAGAAGGAGGTCGTGAAGACCTGGTCGCGCTCCTCCACCATCTTCCCCGAGATGGTCGGGCACACGATTGCCGTCCACGACGGCCGCAAGCACGTCCCCGTGTACATCACCGAGTCCATGGTTGGTCACAAGCTGGGCGAGTTCTCGCCCACCCGCACCTTCCGCGGCCACAAGGCTTAACAGGGGGCATGAAGAACAATGGCTAAGAACAACGCTGCAAACGAGGTCTCGGCTACTGCGAAGTACGTCCGCATGGCCCCTCGCAAGGTCCGCATGATCGTCGACCAGGTGCGCGGCAAGTCCGTAGAGAAGGCCCTCGAGCCCCTCCAGTTCAGCACCCGCGCCGCCGCCGAGCCGGTCGCCAAGGTCCTGCGCTCCGCCGTCGCCAACGCCGAGAACAACAACGGCATGCGCGCCGACGGCCTCGTGATCAAGTACGCCTACGTCGACGAGGGTCCCACGCTCAAGCGCATCCGTCCTCGCGCCAAGGGCTCCGCATCCCGCATCAACAAGCGCACGAGCCACATCACCGTCGTCGTCGCACCTGGAAAGGAGGCGTAGGGAAAGCATGGGACAGAAGGTTCAGCCTACCGGCTTCCGCCTCGGCATCACCGAGGAGTGGCGTTCCCGTTGGTACGCCGATAAGAAGGACTACGCCAAGAGCCTTGGCAACGACCTCGAGATTCGCAAGTTCCTCGAGAAGCGTCTTGCCTCCGCCGCCCTCGCACGCGTCGACATCGAGCGTGCCGGCGACAAGGTGAAGGTCATCATCTACTCCGCCCGCCCCGGCATCGTCATCGGCAAGAAGGGCGCCGAGATCGACGCCCTCCGCGGCGAGCTCGAGAAGATCGCCGGCGTGACCAAGGGCAACATCAACGTCGACGTCATCGAGATCAAGCGTCCCGAGCTCGACGCCCAGCTGGTCGCCCAGTCCATCGCCGAGCAGCTCGAGGGCCGCATCGCCTTCCGCCGCGCCATGCGCAAGGCGGTCCAGTCCGCCCGCAAGGCCGGCGCCAAGGGCATCCGCATCCAGTGCTCCGGCCGCCTCAACGGCGCCGAGATGGGCCGTCGCGAGTGGTACCGCGAGGGCCGCGTGCCCCTGCACACCCTGCGCGCCAAGATCGCCTTCGGCGAGGCTACCGCCCGCACCACCATGGGCGCCTGCGGCGTGAAGGTCTGGATTTACCTCGGCGAGCAGCTTCCCGGCCAGCCTGCGCTCAACCCCGCGCTCGAGGGCAGCAGCCGTCCTCGCCGTTCCCGTAACGAGAGGAGGGGCCGTTAATGCTCGCACCCAAGCGCGTTCTGCACCGCAAGGTCCAGCGTGGCTCCATGAAGGGCCAGGCCAAGGGCAACACCAAGCTCTACTTTGGCGAGTGGGGCCTGCAGGCCCTCGAGGCCCACTGGATCACCAACCGTCAGATCGAGGCCGCCCGTATCGCCATGACGCGTCAGATGAAGCGTGGCGGCAAGGTCTGGATCACCATCTTCCCCGACAAGCCCATCACCAAGAAGCCCGCCGAGACCCGCATGGGCTCCGGCAAGGGCAACCCCGAGGAGTGGGTGGCCGTCGTCAAGCCCGGCCGCATCATGTTCGAGATCGCCGGCGTCGAGGAGTCCGTCGCCAAGGAGGCCCTGCGCCTCGCCCAGCACAAGCTCCCCATCAAGACCAAGATCATCGCCCGCGCCGACCAGGACGGGGAGGCTAAGTAAATGAAGTACAAGGACATCCGTGAGCTCAGCGACGAGGAGCTTGCCCAGAAGCTCGAGGACGGCAGGGCCGAGCTCTTCAACCTCCGCTTCCAGATGGCGACCAGCCAGCTGGACAACACCGCCCGCGTCACCACGGTCAAGCGCGACATCGCCCGCGTCCAGACCGAGATTCGCGCACGCCAGATCGCAGCGGAAAACGCCGCTGCGCAGAACTAGATCGCAGGAGAAACAGGAAATGGCAGATACCGAAAGCAGGAACGCGCGCAAGGTCCGCACCGGTGAGGTCATCTCGATCTCCGGCGACAAGACCGTCACCGTTCAGGTCACGTACCGCAAGCACCACCCCAAGTACGGCAAGATGATGACGATCCACAAGAAGCTCCACGCCCACGACGAGAAGAACGAGTGTGGCCTGGGCGACACCGTCACTGTCATGGAGACCCGTCCCATGTCCAAGACCAAGCGCTGGCGCGTGACCCAGATCGTCGAGCGTGCCAAGTAACGACCTATACAACCCATTCCCAGCCATGTGCGGCGCACGCGAGGCCGCACCTCTGGCAGGGGTGAGCGTTCGGAGGAACAAGCAATGATTCAGATGGAGACCATGCTCAACGTCGCTGACAACAGCGGCGCCAAGCGTGTGAAGTGCATCAAGGTACTTGGTGGCTCCAAGCGTCGTTACGCCGGCCTTGCAGACGTCATCATGTGCGCCGTCCAGGAGGCCACCCCTGGCGGATCCGTCAAGAAGGGCGACGTCGTCCGCTGCGTCGTCGTGCGCACGGTCAAGGAGACCCGCCGCAAGGACGGCAGCTACATCAAGTTCGACCAGAACGCCTGCGTCCTGGTGAACAAGGATGGCGAGCCCAAGGGCACCCGTATCTTCGGGCCCGTCGCCCGCGAGCTGCGCGACCACAAGTACATGAAGATCGTCTCGCTCGCGCCTGAGACGCTGTAGGGAGTGAGTAGCAGATGGCAAAGATGAAGATCAAGAAGGGTGACCAGGTCGAGGTCCTGTCCGGCAAGGACAAGGGCAAGCGCGGCGAGGTCATCAAGGCCATGCCTGCCGAGGGCAAGGTCGTCGTCCGTGGCGTCGCCATGGTCAAGAAGGCCCAGCGTCCGACCCAGCAGGGCCAGCAGGGCGGCATCGTGGAGAGGGAGGCGGCCATCGACGTCTCCAACGTCGCGATCGTCGACCCCCAGACCGACAAGCCCACCCGCGTCGGCTATCGCTTCAACGAGGACGGCAAGAAGGTCCGCTTCGCCAAGAAGTCCGGTGTCGAGCTCTAGGGAGCGAGTCACCGCCAGTGCGAACGTCGGGTCCCCCATCCGCCAGGGTGGGGGACTTTTTGAAGTCATTCTCGTCCGGAGGCGCTCGTTTGCTTGTGTTTTCCCGCCGGCTGATGCCGAGAAGCACAAGCAAATTCGGGTCACGGGGCGTTTTTGCTTCGAACCGTCGATTTGCTTGCATTTCTGACTTAGAGAAGTGCAAGCAATTTGATGCGTCAGAGCCGTCCTCGTCCAAAATGGGCAATTTCCTTGTGTTCAGGAAGCCGAGAAGTACAAGCAAACTGAGGCAGCGGCGCCATTCTCGCCCGGAAGCTCCGTTTGTCGGTGGTTTGGAAGACGAGAAGTGCCGACAATCGTTGAAGTTCGGTCCGACTTCACCCCGAGGTGGCTGATCGTCGGTGGTTCCACGGGAGAAAAGTACCGACAAGCGAGAGGCCGCGCTCCGGGCTTGCAGGGCCCCTGGTGGCGGGGTCCCGGTGCCCGTCCTCCCCTAGGCTTGGGGCGGGGGCACAATCACGTCGTAGCGGACGGCCTTGCCAACGACGCTGTGACCGGGCTTTCTCCCCGCGAGGAAGGGGCCCTTGGGTGGCCGCTTGATGACGACCTTTCTGGGACGCGCCGCCAAGGCCGCCGCAAGCAGCTCGTCCTCGTCCGAAGCCGGCGCCTCGATCCGATGGATGAGCTGGAACTTCTTCTTCACCAGGGCGCTCTTCTGCCGGGCGGGGAACATGGGGTCCAGGAAGACCACGTCTGGACGAGCGCCACCCTCGTTGAGGGCCCGTAGCGCGACCATGCTGTCGCCCTCGTGCAGGTGCATGTGCGCCACGAAGGGCGCGAGCCCTGCCTGCGACTCCGCGCGGAGCAGCGCGTCCCGTAGTAGCTCGCAGATCACCGGGTCACGCTCGTAGAGGTCGACCTCGAACCCGGCTGCAGCCAGGAGGAGAGAGTCCTCTCCCAGGCCGGCGGTGGCGTCGACGGCGCACGGGCGCTCGACGCCCTTGACCCGCGCCGCCTTGACCAGCAGCTCCCGCGCCAGGGCGTGAGGCCTGAGGCGCGGGATGAGCCGCGCGAAGTCTCCTCGCATCCTCATGTCCTCCCCGCAGAGCCAGAGGCCTGACTCGTCCATGAGCAGGCTGGGACCAGAATCCCCATCCTCTGGTGTGCCAGCCAGTAGCTCGGACCCCAGGTGAGAGGCGACCTCCTTCGCGGCCATGCGACAGGACTCGGGTGCGAAGTGCACGGGAGGCGCGGGCGCCGGTGACTCGGCTGGCGATGATGCCGCTTGCGCGGGCAGCGCGGCGGGAGTGGGCAATGGCCCGGAGAGGGTATGTGCCCCGCCTGCCGGTTGCTGTCCGTCTTGTGGCATCATCTGCTTCCCAGTCCCTAGGTCAGCTGCGCCAGGCGCAGGGCGAGGGCCACGCTGCCCACGTTGTAGCCCCCCACCGCATAGAGTCCGCGGAAGACGGCACCGTCGTCCGTTGCGCCTGCCGTCCCGTCCTCTCCGGCCTTGTCGCACGGCTGCACCAGGAGCATGAGGGGCAGCTTCTCTGGGTTGGCGTACATGCGTCGGGCAAGTCGCTCGGGCAGCCCGTCGAAGTCGTCGAAGAGCACCAGCGCGGATCCCAGCGCGCCAAGGGCGCGCATGAGCGTGGGGTCGTCGTAGGCCTTCGGGCTCCGGCACACGAGGAGCAGGCCCAGGCCCGCCTCGTGCAACTGCCCGGCCTGCTCGCGCAGCTCGTTGAGCAGGTGCTCGGTGGGCTCCTCCGACTCCTCCAGGAAGGCGATGATGCCTCGTCCCGTGCCACCGCGCCGCAGCGCGTCGCTCGCGCGGGCGGCAGATCCGTCCGCGGCATGCAGCTCAAGCTCGGGCAGGGGAATGTCCTGCAGCATGTCGGAGGCCTTGGGCACGCGCGTGCGCAGCGGCAGCTCGAGTTCGCCCTCGCCTTCTCCGAGGCGGAATATCGCCTCGGAGGCCTGCTGGTTCCCGTTGGGGAGCCGGGTGGTGCTCACTAGGCGCCAGGTTCCCAATGGCAGCTCGAGTGTCAGGCCGCCCTCGTCCGCGCTCGTGCCCCAAAGCTCGAGCGAGGGGAAGCCCAAGGACCCCTGCCCTCCTCGCTCGGTGTAGGCCTGGAGCCTTCCCAGGGTCCAGTCGACGAAGCAGGACTTGGTGCCTTCCGAGGCAAGCAGGCGCAACTTGCGGGAGCTGGGACGAGGCGGCTCCTGCACGGGGACGAAGCGTCCGTCCTCGAAGAGCTCCGGAGCCAGCGACTCGGGGTTCACGCGGGCGGGGAGGCCCAGGCAGCGGCAGAGCGCCACGAAGAGCGTGGCGCGCGTGACGGGGGAGGCGTGGCGGCCGCGCAGCGCGCCGACGGGACCTCCCGCGAGCTTTGCCAGGTCCTGGTGCTCGTCGAAGCCGACGTTGCGCGTGAGCCAGTCCCAGACGGCGCGCGGGTCGTCCCGCATGGACGCAAGCTCGCTCGGGTCGAGCTCGTCTCGGAGCCAGGCCTGCAGGGGAGTCCTCCAGGGCGTCAGGTGCTCCAGGCTCACGCGGGGACAGAGCACGTCGCGCTCGTAGATCCCCTGCGCCTCGTCGGGTCCCATGCCCTGTGCCGCCAGATATGCCAGCGTGCGCTCGCGGACGACGCGGGCTCCCTGGAGCTGCTCCTCGAGGACATCGGCCCTGAGGTCGCGGAAGTCCTTGTCGGACAAGGTGGAGAGGAGCTCGAGGCGGTCCGCCTCGAGCGTGCCCGCGGCACTGCGTGCGCCACCTCCCGTGGCGCCGCCGCTTGCCGAGTCGCCCGCGAGGAAGCGCGCGACCTCGTCTGTGTTGCCGAAGGCAAGGCGCATGAAGTGCTCGACGAGCTCGCGGTCCTCCTGCGACGCACGCGCCGTCAGGTCCTCCGCCAGTCGCGCGCCCTCGGCGAGGAAGCCCGCCACGCGCTTGCGGCGCAGCTCGTCCATCTGGGCCTTGCGCCCACGTCCGCGCTCGAGCTGCTCCGGCGTGGGGCGGCAGGAGGGGGCGGGGTGGTCCTCCGGCGCCCGCACGTCCACGTCGCACCAGCTCAGGGCATCGCCGCTGGTCACGGCGCAGGGCCACTGCCAGCTGCCAGGCTCGGGCCGGTAGCTGCCGTCAGATCCGCCCGCGGCATCTGCGCCGACGCCGGCGCCCCTCTCGCCCAGGACGAAGTCGAGCTCGGAGAGCTCCGCCGTGTCGACGGTGCGCCAGGCCATGCGGCCGCCCGAGCTCACGCGCACGCGCAGGCCGCCCAGGCCCACGCTCACTCCCGCCTGGCCTGTGGCATCGGTCACCAGGCAGGTCGCGGGGGCCCACTGTGCGGAGTTCAGGATCTCCAGACAGACGGTGGCGCCCTCGATGGGGGCGCCCGCCTCGTCCCTCACGCGCACCACGAGGCGCGTCGTCTTGGCGTAGGAGGGCGTCACGCCGATCAGGTGGGTGCAGCCGTTGCGTCCGGCGTCCTCCCCGCCCAGCTGGTCCAGGGCGAAGTCGGAATAGACGGTGGAGCCCATCATGAGGGCGCGTCCCGCCGCGTTGGTGAACCACCCGCGGTCGAGCACCTCCTCGGGCTCGCAGGCGCCCAGGTAGTGCCAACCGCCGTCGGCGTAGGCCTCGACCCATGCATGGTTGTCGTCACAGTGCGCCCACCAGGGGGTGTAGATCTGGCGCGCGGGGATGCCCACGCTGCGCAGGGCGCTCACCAGGAAGGTCGACTCCTCCCCGCAGCGGCCGTCCCCGCTTGCCAGCACGGCGAGCGGCCCCAGGGTACGGCCGTCCGACGCCTGGTAGGTGGCCATCTGGGCACACCAGTAGTTGATCTCGAGCACGGCCTCATGCTCGTTGAGCCCCGTGACGCGCTCGTGCAGCTCACTCCAGAGCGGGGGGCGGCAGTCGGTGAGGGGCTCGTTGTTGACGCGGGGACAGAGCACGAAGTGCACGAAGAGGGGCTCGGGCAGCTCGCGGGTCCAGCCCAGGCCGCGCCGCAGCATGAGGGCGTGACGCACGTAGGAGACGAGGACTCCCGGCTCGACGTCGAGGACGTCGGAGAGGGGCAGCGTGCCGAAGAGGTAGCGCAGGAGGCAGGCCTCGTCCTCGTCGGCGCTGGCGTCCACGGTCGCGGTGGCACGGGCGCGGGTGACGTCGTCGAGCAGGGCGAGACGCCCCTCGAAGCGGTCGCGCGCGTAGTCCTGGAGTTCCTTGCCGAGCATGAGGCTCCTCTCGCCTGGGTGTGTCGGTGGCTTGTGGTTCGGCTTGTGGTTGCGAGGCCTTGGGTGGACGCGGCCCACGCGCCTTCGTCCCTTGCGTGGGCGGACATCCCGCGCCCTACTCGTCCAAAACGAGCTCCAGCACGGTGTCCAGCGGGTCGGGAAGCTCCGTCGCCGCACCGAGGTCCGCAAACGCGACGTCGGCGTAGTCGCTGTGGGTCCAGCTGGACGAGAGGGGCACCTCGCTGCCGTCCGCGAGTATCCTCACACTGCGGATGCTCGCCTTGGGCACGCCCAAAAGCGGCACGGGGCCCACGTGGGGCTCGTGCAGGTGCAGGTAGTAGTGGTTGCCCCTGCGCGTCACGCGTCCCTGGTCGAAGCGAGCAAGGTCGACGCCACCTCCTTCGGCGCTGCCGCAGCCATAGACGCTCGCGCCGTTCTCTCCCATCCAGCGTCCCAGCTCGCGCAGACGCTCCATCGACGCGCGGGGAATGCGTCCGCGCGCGTCGGGACCCACGTTGAGTATGAGGTTGCCGCCCTTCGACACACACTCCACGAGCGAGCGCACCAGCGTGCGCGGTGACTTCCAGTTGTTGTCGCGGGCGGTGTAGCCCCAGCTGTCGTTCATGGTCAGGCAGGACTCCCAGGCCAGGGGGCGACCCTCGGCGTCCGTGAGCCGCCAGGGCGGGATGATGCGCTCCGGCGTCACGAAGTCGCCGTGGTAGGGGGTGGGCGCGCATTCGGCAAGGGAGCCCATGCCCTCGCCGCTCACCTCGAGGCGGTTGTTCACGATTACGTCGGGCTGGAGCTCGCGCACCATGCGCATGAGCTCGGTGGCGCCCCAGCGCTCGCCGCGCATGTCGTCGTACGAGAAGTCGAACCACAGCAGGTCGAGCCTGCCGTAGTTGCTGCAGAGCTCCCTCACCTGGGCGTGCATGAAGCGCAGGTAGCGCCCCCAGTCGCGACCCTCGTTGCCGCATTCGGGATGGTTGCGCAGCGGTGCCTGGCGGTCGCCGTGCTGCGGGAAGTCCGGGTGGTGCCAGTCTATGAGCGAGAAGTACAGCCCCACCCTCAGGCCCTCGGCGCGCACGGCCTCGACGAACTCGGCCACGACGTCGCGGCCGAGCGGTGCGTGTACGGAGCTGTAGTCGGTCTGTGCCGTGTCGAAGAGGCAGAAGCCGTCGTGGTGTTTTGCGGTCATGACCACGTAGCGCATGCCCGCCTCGCGCGCGGCGCGGGCCCAGGCGCGCGCGTCGAGCTCGCGAGGGTCAAACTCGTCGAAGTAGGGCCGGTAGGAGGCGCCGTCCATCTCCTCCGTGCTGCGCACCCACTCGCCGCGCGCGGGGATGGCGTAGAGGCCCCAGTGTATGAACATGCCGAAGCGGTCGTGGAGCCACCATGCCATGCGCCTGTCGTAGCGCTCCCTGTCGAACTCGTACAACCGTGCTCCCCTCGTCACGCGCATCATCACGCTTGGCGAAAACCTCTCCCCTCCGGCGGGTTGCCGTTGGGCGAACTGTTGCCAAGCGAAGCCGGTTCCGAGTATGAATCTATATGAGTCATGAGGGGGCAGTGCCGCATGGGTCCGTCGCCCAGAAGGTGAAAGTTCCCGGAGAGCGCGCAGAGGTTCGTCTCCCCTCGGTCATCTTGCACGGCCCTGCCTCGCGACCGCGGACGGGGACAGGTCAGGAGGGGCCCGTCCCGTCGGGGTGGGCCGGGCGCGTCGTCCACAAGGAGGAAGTCGCATGCTTCAGAATCACGAGGTTTCCGCTTCGGAGAAGGGAATGAGCCGTCGTTCGTTCCTGGGCTATGGCGCCATCGGCGCCGGCCTGCTGGGCGCTTCCCTTGCCGGCTGCGGCAAGAAGGGGAGCGATGCCACCACGCCCGTCGAGTCCGGCTCCGATACTGCCGCCGCGGAGGTCGACGCTGACGGCTTCGTCGTCAAGGCCACCAAGACCGACGGCAAGTCCGCGGACAACGACCTCGTGATCGCCATCGAGGGCACCATCCAGAACCTGCACCCCATGAACTGGTCGGACGGCAACTCCGGCAACGTCTGCTACTACATGTACGAGACCATGGTCGCCCACGACGAGGACTACAACTTCGTCCCCATGCTGGCCGAGAGCTGGGACGTCTCGGATGACGCCCTCACCTACACCTTCCACCTGCGCAGCGGCGTCACCTTCAGTGACGGCACCCCCTTCGACTCCTCGGTCGTCGTCACCAACTACAACGAGGCGGTCAAGAAGGAGAACGGCTGGCGTCGTCGCCGTACCTTCGTGCAGACCCTGGACGACGGGAGCGAGAACTACCGCGTGGCCAAGGTCGAGGCGCCCGACGCCAACACCGTGGTCTTCACCCTGTCCGCGCCTTACTCGCCGTTCATGAACAGCATCTCGCAGTTCTACCTCATCAACCCCAGCGCCGCCGTGGACCCCAACTACAACTACCTGGCACAGTCTGCCGGCACCGGTGCCTTCACCCTCAAGGAGTGGGTCAACGGCGACCACACCACCATGGTGCCCAACCCCAGCTATTGGGGAGAGAAGCCCACGGTCGACTCCGTGACCTTCCGCGAGGTGCCCGAGGCGGGCGCGCGCATCGCCATGCTCCAGACCGGCGAGGCCGACTTCGTGTATCCCACCCCGTCCGACCAGATTGCCACCATCAAGGGCGCGGGCGACATCAACCTCAAGGCGCAGAAGTCAACCACCATGCGCTACGTCACGCTCAACACCAACGTGAAGGAGCTCTCTGACGTGCGCGTGCGCCAGGCCATGAACTACGCCTTCGACCAGAAGGCGTACGCCGAGGTCCTCTATTCCGGCTTCGCGGACCCCGCGACCTCCGTCCTGCCCGAGAAGCTCCACTCCTACGAGGCGCAGACGCCCTACGACGTGGACCTCGACAAGGCCAAGTCCCTCCTCAAGGAGGCCGGCTACCCCGATGGCTTCAAGCTCACCCTCTGGGGCGACAACTCCACGCAGGAGACCAAGGGCATGACCTTCGTCATGCAGCAGATGGCCCAGATTGGCATCACCGTGGACGTCCAGCCCATGGAGCCCGCCACCGTGGCCGACAAGACTGCCCTCCCCGCCGACGAGACCGAGCTCCAGATGTGGTACGTCAACTGGTCCCAGAACGACGCCGACGGCTTCCTGCGCTCGCTGCTCTCCAGCGGCATGGTGCCCCCCACGGGCTACAACACCGCCTTCTGGAAGGACGACGAGTTCGACGCCAACCTGGAGAAGGGCAACGCCGCACCGACCCAGGACGAGCAGGACAAGTACTATCGCGAGTGCCAGAAGATTGCCTGGGAGAACTGCCCCTGGCTCTTCCTTGCCACGGACGACTCGCTCTTCTCGTACAAGGAGTACCTCAAGGGCGTCCGCATGATCCCCATGGGCATCGACGCCACCCACGCGACGCTCGAGCGCTAGCGCGGGCGCGGGGCCGGGCGCGTCCCGGCTCACACGTCAGGAAACGGATCGGGCTTGCCGGCCCCCGAAGGCCGGCAAGCCCTTTTGGAGCAAATGAGGAGGCGGAAGATGGGGCGCTACTTCCTGAAGCGCATGCTTTCGATGATCCCCCTGTTCTTCGTCATCTCGATCGTCGTGTTCCTGTTCATCCACCTGATCCCGGGTGACGCGGCACGCATGATCGCCGGCAAGAACGCGACGGGTGGGGACATAGAGCTCATCCGCCAGCAGCTCGGCCTGGACAAGCCCCTGCTCCGGCAGTACCTGGACTACATGGGTGGCCTCTTCACCGGAAACCTGGGGATGTCGTACAAGAACAGCCAGACCGTCTGGTCGCTGCTCGTCCCGCGCTTCCCCATAACCATCTACCTCACCATCTGCTCGATCACCTGGTCGGCGCTCATCGGCATCTTCCTGGGCGTCGTGTCTGCCATCAATCGTGGCAAGGCCCTGGACCTCGTGGGCATGGTCGTGGCCATCTCGGGCCTCTCCATCCCCAGCTTCTGGCTGGGCCTCGAGCTCATGCAGCTCTTCTCCGTCGCCCTGGGGTGGCTTCCCACAGGCGGCGTGGACGACTGGCGCGGCTACATCATGCCGTCGCTGGCAATGGGCGCCGGCATCATGGCCATCTTGGCGCGCGTCACCCGCTCCTCGATGATCGAGAACCTGGGCAAGGACTACATCCGCACCGCCCGCGCCAAGGGCCTGCCCGAGTCCAAGGTCATCATGCGCCATGCCTTCAAGAACTCCTCCATCGACGTGGTCACGGTGGCCGCCCTGCAGATCGGCGCCCTCATCGCGGGCTCCGTGGTCATCGAGACCGTCTTCTCGATCCCGGGGATGGGACGCCTCCTGGTCGACTCGATCAACTACCGCGACTACCAGGTGGTGCAGGCGCTCATCATGTTCTTCTCGCTCGAGTACATGGTCATCAACCTCTTGGCGGACGTGCTGTACGGGGTCATCAACCCCCGCGTCCGCTTCGACTAGGAGGACGTGCGACATGGCAGAAAAGACCAAGCTGAAGGGGGCCCCGGGCGAAGGGGACGCGACCGCCGCGACCGCAGGGGCGGGCGCTTCGGAGTTCGCCCGCGGTGAGGAGCTCCCCCGCGCGCAGAGTCCGGCCAGGCAGTTCCTCAAGAAGTTCCTGCGTCGCAAGACCGCCGTGGCGGGGTTCGTCTTCATCGTGCTCATGTTGGTCATAGCCGTCATCGGCCCCTCCGTGGTGCCCTACGACCCCAACCAGTACGACTACTCGGCCCTGCTCTCGGGCCCCACGGCCGCCCACATTTGGGGCACGGACGAGTTTGGGCGCGACGTGTTCAGCCGCCTCGTCGCGGGCACCCAGCTCTCGCTGGGGACGGCCCTCACGGCGTCGGTGATCGGCACTGCCGCAGGCGTGGTCTTCGGCCTCATCGCGGGCTTCTGCGGTGGGCTCGTGGACGCGTTCATCATGCGCGTCTGCGACGTGATGTTCGCCTTTCCCGGCATCCTGCTGGCCATCGCTGTCGTCGCGATCATCGGTCCCGGCCTCACCAACGTGATGATTGGCGTGGCCGTGTTCACCGTGCCGTCGTTCGCACGCATCATCCGCGGCGCCGTGCTCGAGGTCAGGAGCGAGCTCTACGTCGAGGCGGCGCGCTCGGTGGGCTGCTCGTCCAGACGGATCATGTTCGTCCACATCCTGCCCGGCACCATGCAGGCGCTCATCGTCAACTTCACAATGAACGTGGGCGGCGCGATCCTCTCGGCCTCGAGTCTGTCGTTCCTTGGCTTCGGCGCCAGCGTGACCCAGCCCGAGTGGGGCGCCATGCTCTCGCAGAGCCGCAACTACCTGGCCACGGCACCTCACCTGGTGCTGTTCCCAGGTCTCCTGATCTTCCTCACCGTGCTCGCGTTCAACCTCTTCGGCGATGGCCTGCGCGACACCCTCGATCCCAAGCTCAAATAGGAGGCGCAGATGCAAGACGCCCTGCTTGAGGTCAGGGACCTCAAGGTCGAGTTCAAGCGCGACCGAAAGTCATGGATCACCGCCGTGAGCGGCGTGTCGTTCTCCATCCACGCCGGAGAGATCGTGGGCCTGGTGGGGGAGTCCGGCTGCGGCAAGTCGGTCACCTCGCTGGCCGTGATGCGCCTCCTGAGCAAGGACACCAGCCGCACCTCGGGTTCGGTGGTCATGGACGGCCGCAGCATCCTCGAGCTGAGCGACCGGGAGATGCGAGACGCACGCGGCAACGACTTCTCGATGATCTTCCAGGAGCCCATGAGCTCGCTCAACCCCATCATGCGCATAGGCGAGCAGCTCGCTGAGGCCCTGCGGCTGCACAACGACCTGAGCCGCGAGGAGATCCACGCGCGCTCGGTCGAGGCGTTGCGGTTGGTGGGCATCCCCGAGCCCGAAGTGACGCTACGCAACTATCCGCACGAGCTCTCGGGCGGCATGTGCCAGCGCGTCATGATAGCCATGGCCATGTCCTGCGAGCCCAAGCTGCTCATCGCCGACGAGCCCACCACGGCGCTCGACGTGACCATCCAGGCCCAGATTCTGGCGCTGATGGAGCGCATCCGCGCCGAGCGTAACACCGGCATCCTCTTGATCACCCACGACCTGGGTGTCGTGGCCGAGACCTGCAGCCGCGTCATCGTGATGTACGCCGGCGGCATCGTGGAGGAGGCACCGGTCGAGGAGCTCTTCGAGCGTCCGCGCCACCCCTACACCAAGGGGCTCATCGCTTCCGTGCCCCGGCTTGGCCGACGCGTGCACCGCCTGCCGTCCATTCCCGGCAGCGTTCCCGACCTCGCGGCCATGCCCGCGGGCTGTCGCTTCGCCCCGCGCTGCCCCATGGCGCGCCCGGCCTGCGAGGCCAAGGTGCCCGCGCTCGTGCAGGTGGGGGAGGGCCATCGCTGCGCCTGCCCATACGCCGCGGCCGGTGCCAGCGTGGAGTACGCGGCCGGGATCGGCGGTCTGGCTGACGGCGCCGGCGCGGCCGATGCCACTGTCGCTGCGTCGGTGGTCGCCGGTGATGTGTCGGCACAAGACGCGAAGGGGGTTCCCACGCATGAGTGAGCCGCTGCTTTCCGTGCAGGACGTCTCGAAGCGCTTCCCGGTGGGCAAGAGCCTCCTCGGCCGCCCAACCGGCTACGTCCATGCCGTGAACGACGTCTCGTTCGACGTCATGCCGGGCGAGACCTTCTCGCTCGTGGGCGAGTCCGGTTGCGGCAAGTCCACCACGAGCCGCCTGATAGACCACCTGATCACGCCCGACGAGGGGCGGATATTCTTCGACGGCGACGAGGTAACGGCGCTGAGCGAGCGCCAGATGCGCCCCCTGCGCGCCAAGATGCAGATGGTCTTCCAGGACCCCTACGGCTCGCTCAACCCCCGCATGAAGGTGCAGGACATCATCGGCGAGCCACTCTTGGTGCACACCAGGATGTCCGCAGGCGAGCGGCTCAAGAGGGTGCACGAGCTCCTTGGCACGGTGGGCCTCTCGCCCGCCCATGGCGAGCGCTACCCGCATGAGTTCAGCGGCGGCCAGCGCCAGCGCATCGGCATCGCCCGCGCCCTCTCGGTGCAGCCCAAGCTGATCATCGCCGACGAGCCCGTCTCGGCGCTCGACGTGTCCATCCAGGCCCAGGTGCTCAACCTCCTGCGCGACCTGCAGGAGCGCTACGAGCTCACCTACCTCTTCATCTCGCATGACCTGTCGGTGGTCGAGATGATCTCGGACCGCATCGCCGTCATGTACCTGGGGACCATCATGGAGATGGCGCCCAACGAGGAGCTGTACGCGAGGCCGTGCCACCCCTACACGCAGGCGCTGCTCTCGGCCGTGCCGGTGCCCGACCCCAAGTCCAAGCGCCGCCACGTGCTCATCGAGGGAGACCTGCCCAGCCCCATGAACCCGCCAACGGGCTGCCCCTTCCACACCCGCTGCCCGCACTGCACGGAGCGCTGCGTCAAGGAGTTCCCCAAGATGCGCGAGGTCTCGCCGGGCCACAAGCTGCGCTGCCATTACGACGGGCTCCAGCTTCCGGCGTAGGGTACGGGGCCATGCCGAGCTGCCGTGGAGGGCACTTAGCCCTTCTCGGGGATGTCGTGTTTATTTGACAAATGTGCTTGCTGTCGTACAATCGAGTCAAATATATACGACATTTTCCCACCTGAGGTAGGGAGGCTCGCATGCTCGCCCTGGGAATGATCCTTCTTGTGGTTTCGATGGTCGCGGTCATGCTGTGCGTCGCCAACGAGAAGGGCGATAGGAGCTATGACGAGCGCCAGACCGCGGTTATGGGGAAGGCATACAAGGTCGGCTTCATCCTCAACTCCGTGCTCCTCCTCCTTGCGGCGTTCGTGGCCGAGTCCTGGAAGGACGCCCCCTTCGATTCCGGCTTCCTCATGGTGCTGGTACTGTGCGTGGACCTCTGTGCGTTTGCCACCTATGCGATCTGGCACGACGCCTACTTTGGGATGCGCAGGAACTACCTGCCGGGGGTCGTGCTCCTGCTCGTTCTGGGCGTCATCGCCCTGGCGCTCGGGCTACCGGGCCTCATGTCCAAGCTCGCCGCCGGAGCCAGGCTCGATTTTGGCGACGGCACGCTGCTGATCAACGTGTGCTGGGTGCTCGAGTCCCTGGTCGCGTTGGCGCGCGTCTGGCGCCTGCGGGAAGAGGGGCGCCGGGAGGCCAGGGAGGCATGAACAACCTCCCCATGAAGCGGGCGCGCGCCGAGGCGGGGCTGTCGCAGCAGGAGCTTGCCGATGCCGTGGGAGTGTCGCGTCAGACCATCAACGCGGTGGAGAGGGGAGACTACAACCCCACCATCAGGCTCTGCGTCGCAATATGCAAGAGGCTGGGCCGGAGCCTGGACGAGCTGTTCTGGCCAGAGTGACGGGACCTGGGTGAAGGGACCCCGAGCGACGGCCTCGCCCCCGGTTGCATGGCGGCGTTCGCATGCCCCTCACGGCAAATTAGTGTACATGGACTCGTCGGAGAGCTTCAAAAACCACCCATATCGAGCTTATCCTGGCAAAATGCTGAGTTTGTGTACACTAATCCGGTGCGCCAGACGTGCCGGGCGCATCTGGTGCGCCAGACGTGCCGGGCGCACGCAATCGTCTGGGGGAGAGGCGCATGGACATCACGATTCGCAGCGCGGTACCAGACGACGCGGAGGCCCTTCTCGCCATCTATGCCCCCTACGTCAGCGACACGGCCATCACCTTCGAGCTCGAGCCACCCAGCCTGGACGAGTTCCGCCGACGCATCGAGGCCATCGGCGCGCGCTATCCCTATCTGGTGGCCGAGGCCGGCGGCGAGCCCGTGGGGTATGCCTACGTGGGCGAGTTCCACGCGCGCGAGGCCTACGCCTGCAGCGTCGAGACGGCCATCTACCTGAGGCGCGACCAGCGTGGCAAAGGCGTGGGCCGCAGGCTCTACCAGGACCTCGAGGTCGCCTGCGCCGCGCGCGGCATCACCAACCTCTACGCCTGCATCGCCTACGTGGAACCCGAGGACGAATACCTCACCCAGGCGAGCGTGCGCTTCCACGAGCGCATGGGGTACCGTCTTGTGGGGCGCTTCAACAAGTGCGCACGCAAGTTCGACCGTTGGTATGACATGGTCTACATGGAGAAGTTCGTCGCCGCGCACGAGGGGTAGCCTTCGCGCTCGGCGCGGCAGGAGCGGGGGCTGACGGCGCGCTAATCCCGCAAGGCCTCCGCCACGCGCCTGCGTAGCGCCGGGACGACGTCCTCCTCGAACCATGGGTTCCTGCCCATCCACAGCTGGTTGCGCGGCGACGGGTGCACCAGCGGGAACCGCCCCGGCGCATAGCGGCGGAAGTCCCGTACCACGTCGCCCAGCCGGGCGGACGAGGGGAGTCCCAGGTACCTGCGCATCGCGTAGCCTCCCACCAGCAGCATGAGCTCCGCGCGTGGCATGAACTCGAGCAGGCGAGGGTGCCACTTCTGGGCGAAGCCGGCGCGAGGCGGCAGGTCTCCCGAGCGCCCCGTCCCCGGGAAGTAGAAGTCCATGTTCATGATGGCGATCTTGCCGGAGTCGTAGAAGGTCTCGTCGTCGACGCCCATCCAGGAGCGCAGGCGCTGCCCGCTGCGGTCGTTCCATGGCATGCCGCTGTCCTGCGCGCGCACGCCGGGCGCCTGCCCCACGATCACGATGCGCGCGTCGGCCCCGACGACGAAGAGCGGGTCGATCCCACGTCTCGTGTAGTCCGCGTTCTGGGGGTCGTCGCGGATCTCCTGACGGATGAGCTCGACCTTGCGGGCCGTGTCCGCAGCGTCCCTCTCGCCTTCGCGAGCGTGGACCATCGCTCCACCTCCCTCGTCCGAGCGGGTCGAAAAACGCGTCAGGACTCCTTTTACCCGCCGAGGCGCCCGCGAAGCGCTACGGTGGGAGCGCGCGACGCGCATGCTCAAGGGGAGGGGTCGTGTCATGGGTTGGGTTGCTGCGGCGGTGCTTTCGGCGTTCTTTGCGGGCGTGGTGTCCGTCCTGGCGAAGCTCGGCATCCAGCGGACGGACTCCGACGTTGCGACGGCCATTCGCACCACGGTCGTGCTGGCCTTCGCCTGGTTGGTGGTGGCCGTCGTGGGCTCGGCTCCGACGATGTCCGCGCTCACCCTGCGCTCATGGGTCTTCCTGGGGCTCTCGGGCCTGGCGACGGGCGCGTCATGGATCTGCTACTTCCGAGCGCTCTCGCTGGGTGACGTCAACCGAGTGGTGCCCATCGACAAGAGCAGTGCCGTGCTCGCGACGCTTCTGGCCATCGCCCTTCTGGGAGAGACCGCCCACCTCGCGGCGAAGCTCGTCTGCACGGCGGTCATCCTCCTGGGCACGCTGCTCATGATCGAGCGCCGCGAGGACGCGGCGGACGGCGGGCGAGAGGGGCGCCGCGGCGAGCAGCCGGGCGGCGGGCGAGAGGGGCGCCATGGCCTGGGGTGGCTCCCCTACGCCATCCTGGCGGCCGTCTTCGCCGCGCTGACCTCCATCCTGGGCCGCGTCGGGATCGAGGGCGTGGAGTCGAGCCTCGGCACCGCGCTGCGCACCTGCGTGGTGCTGCCGATGTCCTGGGCCATCGTGCTCCTCCGCGGCAAGCTGGGCGAGCTTCGGTCGGTCGACCGCCGCGAGCTCGGCTTCCTTCTGCTCTCGGGAGTAGCCACCGGGGCCTCGTGGCTCTGCTACTACCGTGCGATCCAAACCGGCGTGGTGAGCGTGGTGGTGCAGATCGACAAGCTGTCCATCCTGGTCTCCGTCGCCTTCGCGTGGCTGGTGCTGAGAGAGCCGCTCACGCGCCGCGCGGCGCTGGGCCTGGCGCTCATGGTCGCCGGCACCGTAGCCATGACGCTGCTGGCGTAGCCGAGACCCGCGCCACACGGAAGCCACTCTCGCCTGGTCTGCGGCTGTCTGACTTGCGGCCGCCTGCCGCACGGTCGCCTGCCGTACGGCCGCCTGCCGCCGGAATCGCAGTAGCCCGTCGCCACGGCGCCCAATCTTGCAGACGTGGACGCTTTTCTCGCCTTTCGGAGGCAATTCTGTCCACAACTACACGAAGCGCGGTTGCTCTCGGCTGCGCCACAGGGGCGCCACGCTCGCTTGACTCCACGTGGCCGGGTCCCTGCTGTCCGATCTTGCAGACGTGGACACTTTTCACGCCGACAGGGGGTGGTTTTGTCCACGACCACAAGATTGGGCCCGCAGCAGCCGCCGGAGAGGTGCGTCACCGGAGAGGCGTCCGAGGCCAGGCGGCCGGCAGAGAGAGCTGCGGGGCCGGCCGAATCGGCGGAGAGGCGCGCCCGGGCCGAACTGCCGGAGAGGCGTACGGAGCCAACCGTTGGAGGGCGGTGCAAGACCATGCGCCGACGGCGGCGGAGACGTGCGCCCGCCGCGTCCGCATGGAGCTTCTCTCGTCCGATAAGTAAGCTAACGTGAATTCGACCGCCACCAATTACGGGCGGTCAGGGTCACCAAAGGGGGAAGCATGAATCTATCGAAGGCGACGGCGGGCTCGCAGGTTCGCGTCACGAGGCTGGGCGGCGACATGCGGCAGCTGAGCAGGCTCGCGTCGGTGGGCGTCATACCGGGGAGCGTCCTGCAGGTTCGCAGGAACGACCGGCGCAGGCCCCTCCTGGTCTTCTCCCGCGACACCCTCCTTGCCCTGGGGCGTCGCGGCTGCGATGACATCCAGGTCGAGGAGGTGTCCGCATGAGCGCCCGCAGGATACGCCTGGCACTGCTCGGCCAGCCCAACTCGGGCAAGTCGACCCTCTTCAATCGCCTGACGGGGTCTCACCAGCACGTGGGCAACTGGCCAGGCAAGACGGTAGAGAAGAAGCTTGGTAGCTTCGAGCGCAAGGGCCGCAGCTATGAGGTCTGCGACCTTCCTGGCAGCTATAGCCTTTCGGCCCAGTCGGACGAGGAGCGCGTGACCCAGGACTACATAGAGTCCGCCGCGGCGGACGTCATCGTCGTCATGGCCGACGCGTCGCAGCTCTCGCGCAGCCTCTACATGCTGGCGGACGTCGTAGGCACGACCCTGCCCTGCGTGCTTGCGCTCAACATGATGGACGTGGCCCGCGCCCAGGGGAAGCAGGTCGACGCGTCGCTGCTCCAGGGCAGGCTCGGCATCCCCGTCGTCCCCCTTGTGGCCAACGGCGGGGAAGGCCATGACGACCTCATTAACGCCATCGACCGCGCGGACAGGGACCGCCTGGTTCTTGACCCCGACGCCATGGAGGACCTCTACAGGCGGCATTCTCCCGAGTGGGTACGCGCGTTTCGGGACGTGACGGCGAGCGGGGGAGAGGACCGTGCGTCTGGCTCGCGTGAGTCCCTGGGCTTCGGCCCCGTGTGGCTCGCCGCCCGCGCCGCCTCTGCGAGCGAGTCTGGTGCCGTGTCGTGCGCCACGGCGCGCTTCGCCTGGGTCGACGCGATGCTGGAGGGCGTGCAGTCCTCGGACGGCGCTTCCGTCAGACGACTCCCGCGCCTCGATGCGGCGCTCCTCTCGCGTCGTTGGGGAAAGCTCGCCTCTACGGGCATCATCCTCCTGGGCCTCGTGGGTGCCATGCTGGTCTCCTCGCCCATCATGCTGGCGGGAATGGCTGTCGTCAGCTCGTTGGAGCTCCCGGCCTACGTCGGGCTCACCTCCGCCGGCGCCAGCGAGTTCATAGCCGCCTACGTGTCCCAGGGGCTCATCACCGCCGTCGGCTACTCCATCGCCATGGCGGGTTTCTGCTTCGGGGCGACCTTCGCCTTCGGCCTCCTGGAGGAGGCGGGCGTCGTTGCCCGGGTGAGCTACGCCTTCGACGACTGGATGGGAGCCCTCGGGCTGCAGGGCAAGGTCATCATGCCCTTCATGATGAGCCTGGGCTGCACCATGGCGGGGGTCACGGGCACCCGCGTGGTCGACTCCTGGGGCCAACGCCTCTTGGCGACCATGCTCACCTGGGCCGTTCCCTGCGGCGCGACCTTCTCCATCATCCCCACCATCGCCATGGTCTTCTTCGGGCCGGGAGGCATGGCCCTCGTCATGGTGGGCATCTTCGTCGTCATGATGCTGGTGATGCTGGTCATATCGAAGGCCTACGGACATCGCCTCAACCCCGAGGGCGAGCGCTCCGGCCTGGTCATGGAGCTGCCTCCGTATCACCGCCCCAAGATCGGCGCCCTGCTGGTCTCGTCGCTCAGGCACGGCGTCGGGGTGTTCAGGCGCGCGCTCACGATCGTGTTCCTCTCGTCCACCCTGTTCTGGGTCCTGTCGTGGTCGCCCACGGGAGACGTGTCGGGCTCGGCGCTCTATGCCATGGGCCACGCCATAGAGCCCGTGACCCGCGTGTTCGGGATGGGATGGAAGACCTTCGTCTCGTTCCTGGCATCGATGTTCGCCAAGGAGGCTTCGCTGGGCGTCCTCTCGGCGCTGTGTCAGGCCGATTCTGCGGGCAGCCTGTATGCCGCCGCGTCGGCGGCCAATGCGTCGGGCGCCGTCAGCGCGTCGGGCCTCGCGGCGGGAATCCAGCCGGCGGAGGCGCTCGCCTACATGTTCGCGGTGACCTTCAACGTCCCGTGCGCCATGGCGCTCTCCACCACGTACTCCGAGACCCACTCCGCGAAGTGGACCGCGATCATCGGGGCGACCTACTTCGCGCTGGCGCTCGCCATCGCGTTCGTGGTGTATCACGTGGCGGTGCTGTTCGTGTGACGTTGCCACGCTGGGGCCTCGCGACGGGGCCCGGCGCTTCGCGATTGGCGCCATGGCCTCGCGCCGCGACGGGGTTTCGGCGCCACAACGGGGCCCGCGACGGGGCCCCGGCGCCCGATCTTGCAGACGTGGACGCATTTCTCGCCGTTCGGGGGCAATTCTGTCCACAGCTGCAAGATCGGGCGAGCTGGCGTCCCGCACCACAAGATCGGGCGAGCCGGCGCCCCCTTGGGCGAGCCGGTACCCCCGCGAGTTTCCTACCGCGGCTTGCGTGCCACCATGTGCAGGTGCCAGACCTTGTCGTTCACGAAGGTCTCGATGCCGAGGCCGGCCTTCGAGCACATCGACTCGAGCTCCTTGCGCGAGTAGATGCGCACGTCGCCCTTGTGGGTGAGGTTCGCGAGGGGCAGCTCGATGTGGTTCACCACCCACAGCAGGAGCGCGTTTCCCGTGCTGTCGTTGAGCACAAGCCTGCCGCCCGGGCGCAGCACGCGGAACACGCTGTCGAAGAAGTCCTGCGGCGTGGGGTAGTGGTGGAAGCTCATGGAGCAGATGACGACGTCGAAGGACTCCGCGTCAGGGGGGTGCGCTTGCAGTCTCTTACCACGAACCCTCCTCGTGCGAGGAGTACCGGGCCCTGTGGTCGCTGTCCGCGCGCACGGACGACTGGACGGTCAGGGGCGGGGAGGCGCAGCGCGTCTCCATCGCCCGCGCCATCCTGAAGGACGCGCCCATAGTCATCCTGGACGAGGCGACGGCGAGCGTGGACGCGGACAACGAGCGCCACATCCAGCTCGCGATGAGCGAGCTCTGCCGCGACAAGACGACGCTGGTCATAGCGCACAGGCTGAACACCGTGCGCGACGCCGACAAGATCGTGGTGCTCGAGTCCGGCCGCATCGTCGAGCAGGGCACCCACGAGGAGCTCCTCGCCCAGGACGGGGCGTACGTGCGCCTGCTTGAGGCGGGCAGGACGGGGGTCGGCCGATGAGCGAGACCGCGCGCAAGATGCTGGCGCTCCTCTTCGTCATGCTGAGCCTGTTCCTGATCATGGGCGGGCTGTACCTTCCCGGCGAGCTGCTGGGACCCGCCGCGACGTCCGCGCTCACGTGGGCGGGCATCGTCCTCCTCCTGGGAGGAAACGTCGCGCTCGCACTGGAGGAGAGGGACTGACCGACGTGCTGCGGGGTCTGCCTCTCTCGCCTGCCGCCCCACGTACCTCCGGATACGTCGGGCGCGCGACGTCGGGCGCGCGCCCCTCTCGCCTGCCGCCCCTTCCTCGGCCTACAATCCAAGGCGTCCGCGACGGGCGGGGCAAGGGGAGGGGCGACCGCATGGCCAAGGATGACCTGCTGAGCGCGCTGCGGCGCCTGGGCAACGTGCGCGACGGCCGCGCGAGCCACCAGACCATACGTCGGCGCATCCTCTCTGGGGCGCGCATCGACGGGACACACCTCTGCATCCTCATCGTCGCCATGCTCATCGCGTCGGTCGGCCTCAACGTCGACTCCACCGAGGCCGTGGTCGGCGCGATGCTCATCTGCCCGCTCATGGGGTCGGTCATGGCGCTCGCCTACGCAATCGCCACCGCCGACCTGCGCCTCCTGCGCGAGGTGCTGATTGGCCTCGTGGTCCAGGTCGCGATCTGCCTGGTCACCTCGACCCTCTACTTCGTGGTCTCGCCCATCTCGAGCGAGACCTCCGAGCTGCTCACCAACTCAAGCCCGACGGTGTGGGACGTGCTCATCGCCTTGGCCGGAGGATTCGCCGGTGGCATTGGCATCTCGCGCAACCAGGAGCCCGCCACGCTGCTCTCGGGCGTCGCCGTGGCGACCGCGCTCATGCCGCCGCTCTGCGCGGCGGGCTACGGCGTGGCCCAGAGCGACCTCGCGTACTTTGCGGGGGCCTTCTACGAGTTCTCGCTCAACGTGGTGTTCATCGCATTTGCCGCCGAGTTCGTGCTGGTCCTGCTGCGCACGCCCCTCAAGCGCGACGTCGACGGGGACGGCGTGGTCACGGTGCAGGAGGACGAGGAGGCGCTGGAGAGGAGCCGCCGCCTTCGCCGCAGGCTGCTGGTGGGCACGCTGGTCTTCGCGATTCCCTGCACGGTGATGACCGCGCGGCTGGTGCAGGACACCATGGCGAAGAACGACGGCGAGACCTTCACCATCCAGGACAGCTACGACGCGCGGACGACGACGCAGGAGCTCGAGGCGGTGTGCCCCGGCTTCGTGTCGTACCGCGTTGGGGCGCTCGACTCGTACGACTCCGGGGCGGGCTCGCTCTCGCGCAAGGTGGTGGCGCGGGTGGTGACGTCGGCGCCGCTGGACGACACGCGCAAGGCAGAGATCGAGGCGCTGCTCAGGGTGCATGTGAAGGACCTCGACGAGGTGAGCTTCGAGTTGTCGAGTACGGGCGCCGACGCCGACGGTGACGCGACAGCGAGCGAGAATGGCTCGCCTGCGCCATCCGATGACGGCTCGGCACCTGCTGCCGCGACTACGTCGAACGCGTCATCTCGATAGCCCCATCTTGTCGTTTGCCACGCTTTTCTCGCCATTTCGAGGCATTTCTGTAGCGAAAGACAAGATGGGTGCGTGGAGAGAGGCAAGCGTGGCGCGCACGGGGGCGGGGCCCTCACAGCAGCGCGCACACGAGGGTGCGGCTCCGCCCCTTGTGTTCCTAGTGGTGGAACAGCCGCATTCCCGTGAAGCACATGGCGATGCCGTACTTGTCGGCCGTCTCGATCACGTTGTCGTCGCGGATCGAGCCGCCGGGCTCGGCGATGTAGCTGACGCCGCTCTTGTGGGCGCGCTCGACGTTGTCGCCGAAGGGGAAGAAGGCATCCGACCCCAGCGTGACGCCGGTCTGCGTCGCAATCCACGCCGCCTTCTCCTCGCGGGTCAGCGCCTCGGGCCTCTCCGCGAACCACTTCTGCCACTCGCCCTCGGCCAGGACGTCGTCGTGCTCGTCCGAGATGTACACGTCGATCGCGTTGTCGCGGTTGGCGCGGCGGATCCCCTCGACGAAGCGCAGCCCCAGGACCTTGGGGTGCTGGCGCAGGAACCAGGTGTCGGCCTTGCCACCCGCTAGCCTGGTGCAGTGGACGCGGCTCTGCTGTCCGGCGCCCACGCCGATGGCCTGCCCGTCCTTCACGTAGCAGACCGAGTTGGACTGCGTGTACTTCAGCGTAATCAGGCTCACGATCATGTCGATCTGCGCCGCCTCGGGAACGTCGCGGTTCCGCGTCACCACGTTGCCCAGGAGCTCGCGATCGATCCTGAAGTCGTTGTGCCCCTGCTCGAAGCTGATGCCGAAGACGTCCTTGACCTCGGTGGGGGCGGGACGGTAGCTGGGGTCGACCTGCACCACGTTGTAGCGTCCGCCCTTCTTGGCGCCCAGGATCTGCAGGGCCTCCTCGGTGTAGCCGGGCGCGATGATGCCGTCGGACACCTCGCGCTTGAGGTAGCGTGCCACGTCGGCGTCGCAGGTCTCGCTCAGCGCGGCCCAGTCGCCGTAGGAGCTCATGCGGTCGGCGCCGCGCGCGCGGATGTAGGCGCAGGCGATGGGGGAGGGCTCGCCCTCGTCCTCGACGAAGTAGATCTGCCGCTCCACCTCGCTCAGCGGCTTGCCCACGGCGGCGCCGGCGGGCGAGACGTGCTTGAACGACGCGGCCGCCGGCATGTCCGTGGCCTCGGCCAGCTCGTGCACGAGCTGCCAGGAGTTCAGGGCGTCCAGGAAGTTGATGTATCCCGGCTTGCCGCAGAGCACGGTGACGGGCAAGTTCGAGCCGTCCTTCATGAAGATGCGGGCGGGCTTCTGGTTGGGGTTGCAGCCGTACTTGAGCTCGAGCTCGTTCATGTTCTTCCTTCCATGGGTCATCTTCCAGGCGAGAGTGTCGCGCGCACGTCGCAGCGAGGCATTGCTACCAGCGCGCTATCGCTGCCAGCGCGACAGGCGCCGCTAGTCGCCGAGGTTCTTGTTGAAGAGGGTCACCTTCGCGCCGATGCGGGCATAGAGGGAGACCTTGTTGTCATCGTCCAGCGCGTCCCAGACCTCCCGCGCCGTCGCGGGCAGCGCGACCTCGACGGGCTCGCCGGAAAAGCTGGGCAGCGGGCTGCCGTCCCCCTGGTAGGTGCTGACGAGGTAGCCCACCCCCTCGTCGGCCCCCTCGTAGCAGAAGAACTGGCGCAAGCAGCGGCCTGAATCGCCCGTCTGGCGCTTGAGGATCGACATCTCGAAGCTCCCGTCGGGACGCACGACGGCGCTGATGCGGGGCGTGAAGTTGGGCGCGTCTGGCTCGAACTCGCGAGCCATGCAGCCAGTGCGGAAGTCGCGCCTCTCCACGATGGTGTCGGTCTGGTCGCCGTTGGTCACCACGAGGTTCTCGCCCATCCGGCGCACGGGGTGGTAGATGATCAGGCTCGGGTCCTCGAGCAGGGCCGGGTCATGCGCCTCGGTGCGGATTCCGTCCTCGGTGAGGGAGAAGACGCGGTTTCGGCTGTTGGAGCTGCGCCCCATGATCCAGTAGTAGACGCAGTCCCTGCCCACCACGATGCCGCGACCGGGATACGGGTTTGCCCGAAGCAGCTCCACGAGTTCCTGCATGCGCACGTCCTTCCGTCTGGGACCTCGTCCCCCGAATGGCCCCGGGCCCAAAGGCAAAGGGCAAGCGGCCCTCGGCGAAGGCTGCTTGCCCAGACGGTCGGCACTATGGCTTGCGCGCCGCTCCACCGTGGTGACCCACGTCTATCCGTCAGTAACGGCGCGTATCTGGCAGAAATGTAGCATGCGCGGCGCGACGGCTGGGGCCAGAATGGGATGCGACACAAGACGTCAACGAGTGTCGGGGCGCGCCCGGGGGACCGTCGCGGGCGGTGCGGGATGGCTGGTTGGACCGCGACCGGGTGTTTTCTGGCGGATATGCGCACGGGCGAGAGGAGCCTCGTGACGGGACGAACGCACATGGCGGTTGGCGCGGCGGTCGCCGTGGCTGCGGGGCTCGTCGCGGCGCGGCTCGCCGACCCGGCAGCCGCGTCGGCCTCGCTGGCATCCATGGGTGACGCGAGTCTCTCTCCCGCGGCGTTCCTCTCCCTCGCCGCAGCAGGCGCCGCGGGCGGCATGCTGCCCGACACGGACGTCGCCACCAGCGAGGCATCGCGCGAGCTCAGGCGGGCCTGGGCGGCGCTGGTGGCACTTCTCGCCCTGGCCTTGGCCCTCGCCGCGGCGGGCGCGCTCCCTGCGGGGCAGGATCCGCTCGCATGGCTGCGGGAACACGCGGGACGGCTGGGTCCCGACCAGCTCGCGGGGTGCATGACGCTCGTCGCCGTCTGCGCCGCGGGCCGCGCGTCGGGGCACCGGGGCTTCTCCCACTCGCTCGTGGCGCTGGTGGCCGCGTACGCCGCGACGCGCCTCGCCCTTCCCTCGCTTTCCGTCCCCCTGGCGCTGGGATACGCCTCTCACCTTGCCCTCGACCTGCTCAACAAGACGCCGCTCAGGCTCCTCTGGCCCCTGCGTCGCGGTGTCTGCCTGGGGTTGCTCAGGTCTGCTGGCATGGCGGACGGTCTCGTGCTGGGGCTGGCGCTTCTCGCCCTTCTGTGCTCCTTTGCCCGTGGCGTGCTGGGAATCGCCCTCCCGTGGCCGCCCGGGCTGCCGACTTGGTCATAATGGCGCGGAGAAAGGCCACCGCCGCGGCAGCGCCTGCGGCAGGCAGGAAGGCAAGCAACATGCAAGCAGCAAACGCCAGCGCCGGCTCCGACGTCACCGTCGCAAGCCCCGTCGACCCCAGCGCCACCGCCCGCAAGCCCGTGAGGATCGTCCTTCTCACCGGCTACCTGGGCGCGGGGAAGACCACCCTGCTCAACCACATCCTCGCCAACGGGGAGGGCATCCGCGCGGCGGTCATCGTCAACGACATCGGGTCGGTCAACGTGGACGCCAGCCTCGTCCGTGACGGCGGCCTCAGCGAGGCGGACGACCTCATCCCCCTCACCAACGGCTGCATCTGCTGCACGCTCTCGGACGACCTCGCCCGCCAGCTCGGCTCCATCGCCGACTCCGGCAAGTTCGACTACGTGATCATCGAGGCGTCGGGCATCTGCGAGCCCATCCCCATCGCCTACACCATCAGCGCCTTCTGCGACCAGAGCAGGAACGGCGGCCACGCCCCCATGGAGCTCGACAACATCGTCGCGGTGGTCGACAGCGCCCGCATGCTCGACGAGTTCGACGGCGGCCGCAGCCTCGTCGCCGACGACATCGACGAGGACGACATCGAGGCGCTGCTGGTCCAGCAGGTCGAGTTCTGCAGCACCCTCGTGCTCAACAAGGCAGACCTGGTGAGCCGCGAGCAGCTGGACGAGCTGCGCGCCGTGGTGCGCAGCCTCCAGCACGACGCCGTGGTCGTCGAGGCGGTGAACGGGGGGCTGCCCGTCTCCGAGCTGCTCGACACCGGACGCTTCAGCTTCGAGGAGGCCTACCGCTCCGCCGCCTGGGTGGACGCCATGGAGCACCCCGAGGAGCACGAGGACCCCGAGGTGCTCGAGTACGGCATCCAGACCTTCCTCTACCAGCGTCGTCGCCCCTTCGACGTCGAGGCGCTCTCGGACTACGTGCGCAGCTGGCCCCAGAGCGTCATCCGCGCCAAGGGTAGCGTGTGGGTGGCGCAGGACCCCGCCATGCGCTACCTCTTCGAGCAGGCGGGCCACCAGGTGAGCCTGGGCGAGAACGGTCTCTTCCTGGCCACGGCGCCCGACGAGGAGCGCGAGCGCATCCTGGCCCAGAACCCCGAGATGCTGCAGGACTGGGACGAGGAGCTGGGTGACCGCATGACCCGCATCGTGGTCATCGGACGGCACATGGACCGCGACGACATCGAGGCGGGGCTGGACGCCTGCCTGGTCGACTGGGATGGCAACGACTTCTAGCCGGGACGGGCGGGGGAGAGGGGCCCTCCGCGCTGGGCTGCACGAGGCCAGCCGTGCGGCGGCCTTCGCCTATACTCTCTTGCACGACGCGACTCGCATGGGCGCGGACGGGAAGGACGCGGGGCCGGAGTCCCGCCAGGGGTCGGAGTCCCACCAGGAAGGGAAGAGCATGATCAAGGAACTCGTCAAGGACGAAGCCGTCCTCTCCAAGCGCTGCGCCATCGCCACGGCCGAGGATGCTGCCATCGCCCAGGATGTCGTGGACACCCTGGCCTCCCTCGAAGACGCGGCCTGCCTGGCGGCGAACCAGATAGGCCAGGCCGTGGCCGTGGGTGCCTACCTGGATGACGAGCGGAAGGCCCACGTGCTGTACAACCCCAAGGTCATCTTCGGCCTGGGCGCCACCCGCGTCGAGGAGGGCTGCCTCACGCGCGACGAGCCCTCCAAGGTCACCCGCTACGCCAAGATCAAGCTCAGCTACGACGAGCTGGTGGACGGCGAGCTCAAGAGCCGCAAGCGCGACTTCGTGGGCTGGGAGGCCCAGATGATCCAGCACATCGCCGACCACTGCGCGGGCAAGCTGGTCTAGTTCCGCACGTTCGTCACACCCCCCGTCGTTCTCTATGCCTTCTCATGAATTTTGGGGGGTCTAGAGGGCCTAAATTTCAGAGAACGGCATAGAGAACGCAGCGCCGGTCAGGAAACGGCATAGAGAACGGCGCGGTGACCCGTCCGCGCCGCCTGCCGCGCGCGTCCAAATGTGAAATTTCGCTGTCGGGGACCGCAAGCGATGCCGTCGGTGGCATTAGGACCTGCGAACTCGTATCATCTTCTTTTGCGTCTCTTGCTAGGGAGAGTTCTGCCCCTACGGCCTGCGACGCAGACGGCTCCCGGGTGCCATCCGGGAGGTGCGAGGCCCATCCCCGCACGTAAAACCCCATGAGTTAGGAGAGCACATGGCAGACAAGTACGTTCCCCGCCTCAAGGAGCACTACTATTCCGAGGTCCGCGACCAGCTGCAGAAGCAGTTCGAGTACAAGAACGTCAACCAGATCCCCAAGATCGAGAAGATCGTCGTCAACATGGGCGTCGGCGAGGCCGCTACCGACAGCAAGGCCATCGACGGCGCCGTCGCCGACCTGCGCGCCATCACCGGCCAGCAGCCCATGGTGACCCGCGCCCGCAAGTCCATCGCCACCTTCCGCCTGCGTGCGGGCATGCCCATCGGCGCCAAGGTGACCCTGCGCGGCGACCGCATGTACGAGTTCCTCGACCGCCTGATCGCCATCGCCATCCCCCGCATCCGCGACTTCCGCGGCATCAGCGCCAAGAGCTTCGATGGCCACGGCAACTTCTCCATGGGCGTCACCGAGCAGCTGATCTTCCCCGAGATCGACTACGACAAGATCGACCACACCCGTGGCATGGACATCACCATCGTCACCACCGCCCCCACCAACGAGGAGGGCAAGGCGCTTCTCGACGCCTTCCACTTCCCGTTCAAGAGGGACTAACTAATCGCTTGTAAGTTGCCCCGGGAAGGGTCCCGGGGCCTCTTCCTGAAGGAGGATTTGTGGCTAAGACTTCGATGATCGTCAAGGCGAACCGCGAGCCGAAGTTCTCGACGCGCACCCAGAACCGTTGCCAGCGCTGTGGGCGCCCCCACTCCGTCTATCGCAAGTTCGGGCTGTGCCGCGTCTGCTTCCGCGAGCTGGCGAGCAAGGGCGAGCTTCCTGGCGTCCGCAAGGCTAGCTGGTAGGCCAGGGCTCTGGCATGCAGGCGTGCGGGCCACGGGCCCAAATGAACCGCATGCGCAGTTTCATCACTAACGAAGGAGAAGGAATCAATGAAGGTTACTGATCCCATCGCGGACATGCTGACGCGCATCCGCAACGCGAACTCCGCTGGCAAGTCCGAGGTGTCCATGCCCTCGAGCAAGGTCCTGGCCGAGATCGCCCGCGTCATCTGCGAGGAGGGCTACATCGAGTCCTATGAGGTGGAGGACACCACCCCCCAGAAGACCCTGCACATCACCCTCAAGTACGGCCCCAAGCGCGCCCGCGTCATCCAGGGCATCCGCCGCATCTCCAAGCTGGGCCTTCGCATCTACTCCACCGCTGCCGACCTGCCCCGCGTCCGCGGCGGCCTCGGCACGGCCGTCATCTCGACCTCCAGGGGCATGATGTGCGACCGCGACGCCCGCAAGATGGGCATCGGCGGCGAGGTCATCGCCTACATCTGGTAACCCGCGACAGGAATAGATAGGAGGAGACTATGTCTCGTATTGGTAAGAAGCCTGTCGAGGTTCCCGCTGGGGTTACCGTGACCATCGACGGCACGCACGTTGCGGTCAAGGGCAGCAAGGGCGAGCTCGACCGCCATTTCTCCGAGCTCGTGACCGTCGCGCAGGAGGGCGAGGAGATCCTCGTCACCCGCAACGACGACTCCACCGAGTCCAACGCCCAGCAGGGCCTGGTCCGCACCCTCATCAACAACATGGTCGTCGGCGTCTCCGCCGGCTTCGAGAAGAAGCTCGAGCTCACCGGCGTCGGCTACCGTGCCGCGCTCAAGGGCAAGGACCTCGACCTCTCGCTCGGCTACTCCCACCCCGTGGTGTACGCCGCCCCCGAGAACATCAGCTTCGAGGTGCCCGACAACACCCACATCGTGGTCAAGGGCATCTCCAAGGAGCAGGTCGGCCAGGTTGCCGCCGAGATTCGCGCCAAGCGTCCCCCCGAGCCCTACAAGGGCAAGGGCATTCACTACGAGGGCGAGCACATCCGCAGGAAGCTCGGCAAGGCTGCCAAGTAAGGCCCTGCTGGCGATATAGAAAGACCACCACCCCGTCAGGTGGTGGCGTGCCTAAGGAGAAGGAATGAACAAGAACCAGGCAAAGCGTGCGGGCCTCAAGCGCCGCCAGCGCCGCGTCCGCTCCAAGATCTTCGGAACTGCCGAGCGTCCGCGCCTGACCGTTCACCGCACCAACGCGAACATCTACGCCCAGGTCGTCGACGACGTCGACGGCAGGACCATCTGCTCCGCCTCTACCCTGAGCGAGGAGTTCAGGGCAACCGGCAAGCTGGGCTCCAACAAGGAGGCTGCCGAGTTCGTGGGCAAGCTCGTCGCCGAGCGTGCCGCCGAGAAGGGCGTCACCGAGGTCAAGTTCGACCGCGGCGGCCACATCTACCACGGCCGCGTCAAGGCCCTGGCCGACGGAGCCCGTTCCGCGGGCCTGAAGTTCTAGGAGGAATTTAGATGCCACGTGATCGTAAGCGCCAGAATGACTCCGATCTTCAGGAGCGCGTAGTCTACATCCACCGTGTCTCAAAGACCACCAAGGGCGGTCACCGCATGACCCTCGTCGCCCTCGTGGTCGTTGGCGACGGCAAGGGCAACGTCGGCCTCGGCATGGGTCGCTCCACCGAGGTGCCCCTGGCCATCCAGAAGGGCGTCGACAACGCCAAGAAGAACATGTTCAAGGTCCCCGTCACCAAGGGCGGCTCGGTCCCCCACGCGATCGAGGGCCACTTCGGCGCCGGCCGCGTCCTGATCAAGCCTGCTGTCGAGGGCACCGGCGTCATCGCTGGTGGTCCCGTGCGTCCGCTCTTCGAGCTCGCCGGCATCACCAACGTCACCGCCAAGTCCCTTGGCACCGACAACGCCCTGAACATCATCAAGGCCGCAGCCGACGGCCTCATGAACCTCTCCAGCCCCGAGGAGGCGGCGTCTCGTCGCGGCCTCACGGTCAAGGAGCTGTTCGCCGGCAAGGAGGAGTAACCATGGCAGACAAGACCGTCACCGTCAGGCTCGTTCGCAGCGCGGTCGCCTCCGTCAAGAAGGACCAGACGCTCACCTGCCGCGCCATGGGCCTTCGCAAGATCGGCGACACCTCGGTGCTTCCCGACAACCCGAGCGTTCGTGGAATGATCTTCAAGGTCAAGCACCTTGTTGAGGTTGAAGAGAACTAGGAGTCATCCAATGCAGCTCAATGATCTTCGTCCCGCTGAGGGTGCAAAGAAGGCGCGCAAGCGCGTCGGCCGCGGCAACTCCTCCGGGCACGGCACCTTCTCTGGCCGCGGCATGAACGGCCAGCTGTCCCGCTCTGGCGGCGGCAAGGGCGCCGGCTTCGAGGGCGGCCAGCAGCCCCTGGCCATGCGCCTGCCCAAGCTCCCCGGCTTCACCAACCGCAACCGCGTCGAGTACGCCCCCGTCAACGTCGCGCGCCTCGAAGCCCTCTTCGCCGATGGCGAGACCGTCGACGGCGAGGCCCTCGTCGCCAAGGGCGTCATCAAGCACGACTACATCCCCGTCAAGGTCCTCGGCGACGGAGAGCTCACCAAGAAGCTCACCGTCAAGGTCGACAAGGTTTCCGCCTCTGCTCAGTCCAAGATCGAGGCGGCTGGCGGAAAGGTTGAGCAGGCGTGCTAAACGGAATCGCAAACGCGTTCCGCATTCCTGAGCTCAGGAAGAAGATCCTGGTTACGGCCGGGATCCTTCTCCTGTATAGGTTTGGCGCCTACCTGCCGGCCCCCGGCGTGCCCTTTGCCAGCATGCTTGCCGCCTTCCAGGCGGCCGCGTCCAGCAGCGGTGCCATTGCCGTGCTGAACCTGTTCTCCGGAGGCGCGCTCTCGCGCGTCTCCGTGTTCAGCCTCGGCATCATGCCTTACATCACCGCCCAGATCATCCTCCAGATGTTCCAGGCGGTGATTCCCTCCCTTGGGGAGCTCGCTAAGGAAGGCGAGAGCGGACAGCGCAAGATCACCCAGTACACCCGCTACCTCACCATCGTCCTGGCCCTTATCAATGCCGTCGGCTACCTGTTCCTCTTCAAGAGCTACGGCATCGACTTCTCGGCCATGGGCTTCCCCGAGATGATCGAGAACACGATTATCGTGGGCGTGCTCCTCACCGGTGCCATCATCATCATGTGGCTCGGCGAGGTCATCACCCAGAGGGGCATCGGCAACGGCATGTCCCTGATCATCTTCGCCAACATCATGGCTGGCCTGCCCCACTCGCTCACCGCCTCGGTGAGCACCTCCACCACGGGCGTCATCGCCACCGTGGTCACCCTGCTGGTGATCATCGCGATCATCCCCGTGATCGTCTACATCGAGCGCGGCCAGCGTCGCATCCCGGTGCAGTACGCCAAGCGCGTGGTGGGTCGCAGGGTCATAGGCGGCCAGGCCACCTACCTGCCCATCAAGGTGAACACCGCGGGCGTCGTGCCCATCATCTTCGCCTCTGCGCTGCTGTACCTCCCGGCGCAGCTCGCCGTGTTCTTCCCCAACGTGGGCTGGATCCAGGGCTTCGCCAACATGCTGAGCTCCGGCGTCGTCAACTGGGTCCTCTCCGTGGTGCTGATCGTCTTCTTCGCGTACTTCTACACCGCCATGGTGTTCAACCCCGACGAGACCGCGGATCAGCTCCGCAAGGCCGGTGGCTTCATCCCGGGCGTCCGTCCCGGCAGCGCCACCGCCGCCTACATCAAGAGCGTGCTCGACCACATCACGCTGCCCGGCGCCCTCTTCATGGCGGCCCTGGCCGTGGTGCCGTCGATCCTCTTCGCCGTGACGGGCAACACCCTCATGCAGGCCTTCGGCGGCACCTCGGTGCTGATCATGGTCGGCGTGGCGATGGACACCATCTCGCAGCTGGAGTCGCAGCTCAAGATGCACAACTACGAGGGCTTCTTCAAGTAGGCCATTCGTGGGCAGCTTCAGGCGAGAGGGGCGGTCACTCCGGTGGCCGCCCCTCTTCCGTGTGCGGCGGCGGGCACGGGTGGCGGTGGATGGTCTTTTGGATCGCATGAGACCACATGCCCCTAGGTGGGTAAACTGTGGATTGTCATGCGGCGGCGAACGCGCCCGCCGCGAAGTCGCGCTTCCATCGCTCATCCAGAGGAAGAAGGGAACCCGCATGAACATCGTTCTGCTCGGCGCGCCCGGCGCGGGCAAGGGCACCCAGGCCCAGAGGCTCGTCGCCGACTACGGCGTGGCGCACATCTCCACCGGAGACCTCCTGCGTGCCGCGGTCAAGGCCCAGAGCAAGCTTGGCATCGAGGCCAAGGGCTACATGGACGCGGGGCAGCTCGTGCCGGACCAGCTCGTCGTCGACCTGGTCAAGGAACGCCTCCAGGAGGACGACGCCAAGAGGGGCTTCATCCTGGACGGGTTCCCCCGCAACACCCAGCAAGCCGTCGTCCTCGACTCCGAGCTCAAGGAGATGGGAGTCGACCTCGACGCGGCGCTCCTCGTGGACGTCAAGCCCGAGGTCATCGTAGAGCGCCTGAGCCAGAGGCGCACCTGCCGCTCCTGCGGCTACACCGCGCCCGCCGGCGTGGACGTCTGCCCACGCTGCGGTGGCGAGATGTACCAGCGTGACGACGACAAGCCAGAGACGATCAAGAAGCGCCTCGACACCTACCAACAGCAGACCGCCCCGCTCATCGAGTACTACGGCGGCCACGGAATCCTGAAGGAGGTCGATGGAGACAGGCCTGTGGACGAGGTGTATGCCGACGTCAAGGCCCTCCTTAACCTATGATCAAGATCAAGTCAGCAGCAGAGATCGACCAGATGAAGATGGCGGGGTCGCTTTCCAAGCAGGCCCTGCGCCTGGCGGGCAGCATGGTGAGGCCCGGGGTCTCCACCAAGGAGATCGACAGCGCGGTCGAGGGCTTCATCCGCCTCCACTCCGCCATCCCCACCTTCAAGGGCTATGGCGGCTTCCCGGGTAGCATCTGCGCCTCCGTCAACGAGCAGATCGTGCACGGGATCCCCTCTCCCGAGGTCTTCCTGAACGACGGGGACATCATCTCGGTCGACACAGGGGCCACCTTCGGGGGCTGGGTGGGAGACAACGCCTGGACCTTCTACGTCGGCGATCCCAGCGACGCGGTCAAGGGCCTCTGCGAGGTCACCCGCGACTGCCTCAAGGCCGGCATCGAGCAGGCCGTCCCCGGCAACCACCTGGGAGACATCGGCTACGCCGTGCAGTCCCTGGCCGAGAAGAACGGCTACGGTGTCGTGCGCGAGTACGTGGGCCACGGGGTGGGCCACGTCATGCACGAGGACCCAAACGTGCCCAACTACGGCAAGAAGGGGCGCGGCGTGAGGCTGCAGGCTGGGATGGTCATCGCCATCGAGCCCATGATCACGCTGGGGACCTACGAGAACCACACCCTCTCCAACGGCTGGACCGTGGTGACAGACGACGGCCTCCAGGCGGCCCACTACGAGAACACCGTCGCCATCACCGAGGACGGTCCCGTCATCCTGACCCAGGACGAGGTCGGTCCCTGGTGCGGCATGCAGGGCGGCGAGGAGTAGGGCGCGTCGCCCTCGCCTCATACGGACGCCCCGGGGGCCGGTCGCAGCCGCGATCGGCCCCTTTTTGCCGACTGTGGTCCTGGCGTGTGCGAAGGGCGTGCGAATTTGACCGATTTCCCTGCATTCCGTATGATTATCAGTCGCTGTGATTCACAGGGAGAAAGTAGGCACGGTGAGCAAACAGGACGGCATCGAGCTTGAGGGCAAGGTAGTGGAGCCACTTCCCAACGCCATGTTCAACGTGGAGCTCGAAAACGGCAAGACCATCCTCTGCACCATCTCGGGCAAGATCAGGATGAACTACATCCGCATCCTTCCCGGTGACCGCGTGGTGGTCGAGATTTCCCCGTACGACCTCACCAGGGGTCGCATCACCTACCGCTACAAGTAACCCCAAGACTCCAGATATTCACGCCTGCGGCTGGGCGAGGAGATAGGGCAGGCCAGCTTCCACCTGACTTGCCTCGGCAGTACCAGTTCGTACAAGCACTACCGGAAGGAAGAGACTATGAAGGTGCGTCCTTCGGTCAAGAAGATGTGCGACAAGTGCAAGATCGTCCGTCGCCATGGCAAGGTTTACGTGATCTGCGAGAACCCTCGCCACAAGCAGCGTCAGGGCTAAGAGAGGAGCTCGAAGTTGGCACGTATCAACGGTGTCGACCTCCCGCGCGAGAAGCGCACTGAGGTCGGTCTTACGTATCTGTACGGCATCGGCGCCACCAGCGCGAAGAAGATCTGCGCCGAGACCGGCGTCGACCCCTCCACGCGCGTCAAGGATCTCACCGAGGACGAGGTGACCAAGATCCGCGACTACATCGACGCGAACTTCACCATCGAGGGCGACCTGCGCCGCGCCGTCAGGCAGAACACCGCCCGCCTGATGGAGATTGGCTGCTACCGCGGCCTCCGTCACCGCAAGGGCCTCCCTGTCCATGGCCAGCGCACCCACACCAACGCGCGCACCCGCAAGGGCAAGCGTCGCCAGATCGGTGCAAAGAAGAAGGCGTAGGGGAGAGACAATGCCGCAGAAGAAGAACCAGCGCACGCAGCACATCCGCCGCGCCGAGCGCAAGAACATCGCCGTGGGCCAGGCCCACATCAAGAGCACGTTCAACAACACGATCATCTCGATCACCGACCCCCAGGGCAACGTCATCGCCTGGCAGTCCGGTGGCACCGTCGGCTTCAAGGGCTCCCGCAAAAGCACCCCGTTCGCGGCCCAGGTCGCGGCCGAGGCCTGCGCGAAGGCGGCCATGGAGCACGGCCTGCACAGGGTGGCTGTGTTCGTGAAGGGTCCCGGCTCCGGCCGCGAGACCGCAATCCGTTCCCTCCAGGCCGCCGGCCTCGAGGTTTCGGGCATCCAGGACAAGACCCCCATCCCGCACAACGGCTGCCGTCCGTGCAAGCGCCGTCGCGTGTAGTAAGGAAGGACAGTAGCAATGGCAATTGATAGGACCCCTGTCCTCAAGCGGTGCCGCCAGCTTGAAATCGACCCCATCGTCATGGGCATCAACAAGAAGTCCAACCGCCAGCCCAGGCGCACCCGTCGCCAGAAGAGCGAGTACGGCGAGCAGCTGCGCGAGAAGCAGAAGGCCAAGTTCATCTATGGCGTCCTGGAGAAGCAGTTCCGCGGCTACTACGAGAAGGCCATAAAGGGCGAGGGCGTCACCGGCGACAACCTGATGAGCCTGCTCGAGAGCCGTCTCGACAACGTCGTCTTCCGCCTCGGCTTCGCCCGCACCCGCAAGGAGGCCCGCCAGACCGTCGATCACGGCCACATCACCGTGAACGGCCACCGCGTGGACATCCCCTCCTACCAGGTGAAGGCTGGCGACGTCGTCGCCGTGGCCCCCAAGGCCAAGGACCTTCTCCCCATCAAGGAGGCCATCGTCTCCTCCGAGCACATGGCCGTTCCCGCCTGGCTCGAGGTCGACATCGAGAAGCTGCGCGGCACCGTCCTGCAGACTCCCGTCCGCGACCAGATCGACCTGGACATCGACGCCCAGCTCATCGTCGAGCTCTACTCCAAGTAAGCCCACACCGGTAGGAGGTATTCATGTCAGAATTCATCCGACCGCAGGTGTCTGTCGAGGAGATTTCCGAGAACGTCGCCCGCGTCAGCGCTGAGCCGCTGGAGCGTGGCTACGGCAACACCCTCGGTAACTCCCTTCGTCGCGTGCTGCTCTCCTCCCTCGAGGGTGCGGCAGTCGAGGCCATCCAGATTGACGGCGTCCAGCACGAGTTCACCACCGTCGAGGGCGTCTACGAGGACGTCACCGACATCGTGCTCAACGTCAAGGGCCTGGTGTTCCGTCCCATGGGCACGGGCGACGAGGCCACGGCCACCATCTCGGTCGATGGTCCCTGCACCGTGTGCGGCGGCGACTTCAAGGTTCCCGCCGAGTTCGAGCTCGTCAACAAGGATCACGTGATCTGCACCCTGGGCGAGGGCGCCCACCTCTCGATGCAGATGCGCATCGGCATGGGCCGCGGCTACGTGTCCGGCGACGAGAACGAGCGCGAGGGCGATCCCATCGGCCTCATCCACGTCGACGCCCTGTATTCCCCCGTGCGCCGCTGCGCCAAGGCCGTCGAGCCCTGCCGCGTCGGGCAGCACACGGACTACGACCGCCTCGTGCTCGAGGTCGAGACCGATGGCTCCCTCTCGCCCCGCGACGCCGTCGTCGAGGCCGCCAACATCGTCAACCAGCACATGAGCGCCTTCATGGGCTTGGCCGACGAGGAGGAGCCCGTCGAGGACGTCTCCATCTTCTCGAACGGCATCGAGGAGGACAGCACCGAGCTTGACAAGCAGATCGAGGACCTGGACCTCTCCGTCCGCTCCTACAACTGCCTCAAGCGTGCGGGCATCCACAGCGTCCGCCAGCTGGTCGAGTTCTCCGAGAACGACCTGCTCAACATTCGCAACTTTGGCGTCAAGTCCATCGAGGAAGTCAAGGACAAGCTCGAGGCCATGGGCCTGGGCCTCAAGGACTAGACACAGCATTTAGAGGAGAAGCTAGACCATGAGACACAACAAGAAGAGGGGTATGAAGCTCGGCACCGATGCCGCCCATACCAAGGCAATGAAGAAGAGCCTCGTTGCCGCGCTCCTTGCCAACGACCGCATCAAGACCCTCGAGCCCCGCGCCAAGGCCATCCGTCCCGACGTGGACAGGGTCATCACCTGGGCCAAGAAGGGCGACCTCGCCTCTCGTCGCCTCGCCATCGCCAAGGTCGGCGACAAGGAGATCGTGCGCGAGGTCTTCGAGAAGGCCGCTCAGGGCGTGTGGGAGGGCCGCAACGGTGGCTACACCCGCATCATGAAGCTTGGCCCCCGCAAGGGCGACGCCGCCGAGGTCGTCATCATCGAGCTCGTCACCGAGCCCGTCCAGCCCAAGAAGGCCGCCACGACCGTCAAGAAGGTCGTCGAGGCCGCTCCTGTGGCCGAGGTCGAGCCCGAGGCCAGCGAGCCCGAGGCTGCCGAGGAGAGCGCGGAGTAGCTCCGTCCTTCCTGCAACGGACGCAATGCCAGGGAGGCCTGCGAAAGCGGGCCTCCCTTCTTCTCTAGGGGGAGACATGCTCGAGCTGAGGTCAGTGAGCTATCGCTACGCGGGTGCCCGTCGCGATGCGGTAAGGGACTGCTCCCTTCGCGTGGAGAGGGGCGAGCGTGTCGCCCTGGTGGGACGCAACGGCTCGGGGAAGTCCACGCTCCTCTCGCTTTGCAAGGGAGGGGTGAGCCCAAGCTCTGGCGAGATTCTGGTCGATGGGGTGTCCGCCGGCAGGGACGGGGCCCGTCTCCTCCAAGAGGGCGTCGGCATCCTCCGCCAGGACCCCCGCGGCCAGCTTGTGAGCTCGCTCGTGGAGGAGGAGCTCGCCTTCGGCCCCCAGAACCTCGGAATCGGGGGAGAGGAGCTTGGACGTCGCGTGCGTGAGGCGCTGCGGCTCTGTGGCGTCGAGGACCTCGCCCACAGTCGCACGATGGGGCTCTCGGGCGGGCAGATGCAGCGCGTCGCCCTAGCGGCTGTCCTTGCGATGGGCCCGTTGTACCTGATGCTGGACGAGCCCTGTGCCCAGCTCGACCCGCGCGCCCGCCAGGGGATCAGGTCATCGCTCGCCGTGCTCGCGGGACGGGGCGTGGGGATGTTGCTGGCGTCCCACCTGCCGGAGGACATCGCGTCCGCCGATCGCGTCCTGGTCATGGAGGCGGGCCGCATCTGCTGGGAGGGGCGCCCGCTCGAGCTCTTCTCCGATGCGGCGCTCCTTGCGCGCGCGGGGGTCTTGGGGGACTCGGCTGACGCCCTCAATGCCCTGGCTCGTCGGGGCGTCGAGCCACGGGAGGCTCTTGCGGCCGACGCCACGACCTTGCGCGGGCTTGTCGAAGGGAGAGCCGACGGCGCGTGCGTGCAGTCCGGGGCCCTGCGGCGAGACGCCTCTGGCCCTGTAGGTTGGGGGACCGTGTCCTTGGGGGGCAAACCCACGGGCAGGCGATGCGGCGGCGAGGCCTCGCACCCTCCGGCCGGGGTCGAGCTCGCGCTCGATGACGTGAGCGTCAGCTACGAGGCGGGGGCGCCCGCGCTCAGCCACGTCTCCCTGGTTGCTCGGGGTGGCAGGCTCACGCTTCTGGCGGGCGAGTCGGGGTCGGGCAAGACCACGGCAAGCCTCGTCGCTGCGGGGGTGCTCGAGCCCGACGGGGGCAAGGCGACTCTTCTGGGAAGGCCCGTCAGGCCCTCGGACGTGGGGCTGGCCTTCCAGAGGCCCGAAGACCAGCTCTTCTGCGCGACGGCGCTCGAGGACGTGAGCCTGGGGCCCGGGAACCTGGGGGAGAGCGCGTCGGACGCGCGCAGGGCGGCGGAGGATGCGCTGCGCCGCATGGGGGTCGGCGAAGAGGCTTGGCCCCTCTCGCCCCTGGAAGGCTCGGGAGGGGAGAGGCGCCGTGTGGCCCTGGCGGGAGTCATCGCCATGCGAAGGAGCGCCTACGTCTTCGACGAACCCACGGCGGGTCTGGACGGTGCGGCGCGCGTGCGCCTCGAGGGGCAGGTGGGCGAGCTCGTGGGCAAGGGGGCCGCGGTCGTGGTGGTCTCGCACGACCTGGACGAGTGGCTGCCCCTGGTGGACGACGTCTGCCTGCTTCGCGCGGGTCGCGTGGTTTGGCAGGGCCGCGCCGCGGAGCTCGAGCGCCAGCCTGGCACGCTGGGGGCGTCGGGTCTGGGACTGCCACTGTACCTGCGCCTAAGGGAGGCCCTGCATGCCTAGGACGCGCGTGCTCGGCGGGTACGCCGCCACGGGGTCATGGCTCGACGGGTTGGCGGCGGGCGCGAAGGTCGCCTGCCTCCTGCTCCTCTCGCTTGCGGCCATGGCTGCCCCGGGCTGGGAGGGGCTCGCGCTCCTGGGGGTGGCACTGCTTGCGCTCCTGGCGTCGTGTCGCCTTCCGCTGGGCAGGCTGCTCCTCGCCCTGAGGCCTGCGACCGTGCTGCTGTCGCTCTCGCTGCTTGCCAATGGCCTCGTGGTGGACGGGAGCTTCGACCTTGGCCTCATGGGGGGCGTGGGCCTTCGCTGGGCAGGGCTCGCGCGTGCCGGAATGGCCGTGTGCCGCATCGTGCTCATGGTGGGGCTGGTGCTCGTGATGACGTCCACGACGAGCACCAGCAGCCTCAGCCGCTCCCTGGTGCGGGGTCTCTCGCCCTTGGGGAGGCTGGGGCTTCCCGTGGGGGACGTGGCCATGGTCGTGGTGGTCGCCCTGAGGTTCATCCCGGAGGTCGAGGAGGAGTTTGCACTCATCGTGCGTGCCCAGCGCGCACGTGGCGTGCGCTTCGACCAGGGGGGTCCCGTGCGCAGGCTCAGGGCCTACGCGGCCGTCATGATCCCTCTGGTGGTGGCCCTCTTCCGACGTTCCGACGAACTCGCCCAGGCCCTGCGCGACCGCTGCTACGCCTCGGGCTCGGGGCAGTCGTGGCGGCAGGGCGAGACCTGGGGAGCAAGGGAGCGCCTCTCGCTCGCCACGTCCCTCGCCTTGCTCGCGGCGGCGATCGTGCTGCCGGCACTATTCTAGGCTCGACCGCATGACGACTTTTCCAGAAGGAGCTCACATGCAGGCAGACCAGACGACCTCCGCAGGCGACGGCGTCATGCGGGCGTCCGCGGGCACTCTCGTCCTCAGGCTGGGCTATCGTGGGGCGGGCTTCGCCGGCTTTGCCGAGCAGCCGGGACAGCGCACGGTGGCAGGCGAGCTGAGGCGCGCCCTGCAGACCGTCCTTCGCCGTCCCGTGGAGCTCGAGTGCGCCGGTCGCACGGACGCGGGCGTGAGCGCCCTCGCGCAGTTCCTGAGCCTTCCGCTCGAGCCGGGTGAGGAGCTCCTGGAGGGCCGCAGGCTCCATGCCTCCCTCGTGGCGCTCACGCCGGACGACATATCCATCGCCGGCATCTATCGCGCGGAGGCGGGCTTCTCCGCCCGCTTCGACGCGCGGGGGCGGAGCTACCGCTACCGAATCTGCCCTGGCCCTGCGCGCCCGGTCCTCGCCTGGGATCACAGCTGGTGGCTGCGCGGGGTCCCCGCGCTTGACGTCGCCGCCATGAACGAGGCGGCCTCCGCCCTGCTGGGGGAGCACGACTTCAAGAGCTTCTGCAAGGCGGCCTCGGCCCAGCTGCTCGAGGCGGATGGCCGCTCCACCTGCCGCCGCCTCACGCGGGTCGAGGCGGGCGAGGTCGTCGAGGCGGGAGAGCGACTGGTGGTGGTGGACGTTGAGGGCAACGCCTTCCTCCATAACATGGTCCGCATCATGGTGGGCAGCCTGGTCGAGGTGGGGCGCGGCCACAGGGACCCCTCGTGGCTCTCTCGGGCCCTCGAGGCCCGCCAGAGGTCGGCGGCTGGACCCACGGCTCCCGCGCAGGGCCTCTGCCTCAAGGCGGTGCGCTACGACGAGGGGGTGCTCGTTCTCTGGGAGTAGCCTCGGCGCCCTTGGCCGGGCCTTCGCGTCCGGGTTGCCGGGTTGCCATCAGCCCACGACCCCTGCGCCACCCAGCCCTCATGCCCTATAGTGCAGGGGAGAACAACGTTGTGCCGCCACTGCGAGGGGAGGCCCCATGCCGCACAGGCGCGAGCGCTTCGAGCGCAGTGACGTTCCGCGCGAGTCCGCGCATCGCAACCTCGTCGCGCTGGCCGTTCTGCTCGTCTTGGCGGCAGGGCTCGCGGCACTCCTGACGCAGCTCTGGAGGTGCGCAAACGCTGACGGCCGCGTGGGTGACGCAGGCCTTGGCAGCGGCATCAGCACGCAGGCGGAGACGCTGGACCCCGACGAGGGCTACGAGGCGTCGGACGACGTGTTCACCCACATCCTGGTGCTTACGGTGGACGACGTCAGGAAGAGCGCGCCCACGTTGCAGAGGGCGCAGCTCCTCTCGCTCGACGCAACCAAGCGCAAGGGCTATCTGGTCGAGATTCCTCTCGACGTGCGCGTCGAGGACGCGTCTGGCGCGAGCACGCTGCAGGAGCTCTTTGCCGCGAAGGGCGCCCAGAGCTGCATCGCCCCGCTTGCCGCAGCATGCAACATCAGGGCGACCCATGTCCTGGTGGCGACGGACGAGCTCTGGGACCAGGTGAGGGGGCTGCGCAACTCTGGCGTATCGGCGCTGCTGGATAGCGCATCCGGGCTCTTCTCCAACATCTCCACCGACATGAGCACGTCGCAGCTGCTCGATGTGGTCGAACTCGTGCAGTCCATCGGCGTCGAGAACCTCGACCTAAAGGATGCGCCGGCGGACGCGGAGGACGACGGCGACGGCGGGAGCTGGTCTCGCATCCGCCAGACGGAGCTCGGGTTGCTCGTGGGCACGCTTCGCCCCACGTCGTAGGTGGTGTGTCGGGCTGGCGCCGCGCTGCTGCTGCGTCGGGCACGCTCCAACGCACGCATCCGCCGTCGAGCACGCTCCAACGCACGCGGCGGCCGCCAGGTCGCGCCTCAGGACGCGAGCGTCGCCGGCGCCAAGCACGCTTGAACGCACGCGCTTGCCATCAATCACGCTCGAACGCACAAGGCGAGAAAATCTATCTGCGCTTTTGTGGGCCCGCCTGTGCGCAACAGCGTGCTCGATGAATTGGCCGTGCGTAACGGCGTGGGCAATGGAACGAGGCGTGCGCAACGGCGTGCACGTCGAAGCCAAACGCGCGTGACAGCCAAACGTGAGCGCAACGGCATGCTCGACGAAATCGCCGCCGTCCCTCTCGCTTCTGTGCTTAGTCTGTAATCTGCGCCCTTCACCCCCTCGTCACAACGTTTGCCACCTGCTGGGCCATAATTCAGCTTGTGAGCACGGGCAACCTGACACGAAGCCTCGCCCGTGGACGAGCTGACGACGTTGTCTGGAGACGCTTGGAATGACGCCCAAGGCACCCAAGATCTCGATCATCATGCCGGCGTACAACGTCGACAGATATGTTCGCCGTGCCGTCGAAAGCATCCAGCACCAGACCTTCGCGGACTTCGAGCTCCTGGTGGTGGACGACGGCTCCACCGATCGCACGGGCCAGATCCTGGATTCCATCGCCGACCGCGACATCCGCGTCACTGCCTTCCACCAAGAGAACGGCGGCGCCCCCGCGGCCCGCAACTTCGCCCTCGACCGCGCCCGCGGCAAGTACGTCATGTTCTTCGACGCGGACGACTGGGCCGAACCCCGCATGCTGGAAGAGATGTACGAGTTTGCCGAGGCCGGCCAGCTCGAGCTTGCCGTTGCCGGCTTCTACATCGACACCTACTACGGTGACGACGGGCAGCACACCACCGAGCTCAAGAGCTGCCCCACCCGCGTGTACGGCACGCAGCGCGAGTTCAGGACCTCCGCCTGGGAGCTCTTCGACGCCAACCAGCTCTATGCCCCATGGAACAAGATCTTCCTGCGCTCCCGCATCGAGGAGCTGGGCCTGCGCTTTCGTCCCACCTTCTGGGACGACTTCCCCTACGTGCTCGACTTCGTGCGCGACGTGGAGCGGGTGGGCGTCATGGAGACGCCGTACTACCACTTCATCAGGCAGCGCAGCGAGTCCGAGACCGCCCGCTGGCGCCCCGACATGTACGACAAGCGCGAGGAGGAGCACGGCTGGATGCTGGAGCTCTATCGCCACTGGGGGCTCGAGGGCGACGCCGCCAGCATGGAGGTCGTGCAGAGGCGCTACATCGAGCGTCTCGTGGGCTGCATAGAGAACGTCTGCAACCCCCAGTGCTCCCTGGACGCGAAGGAGAAGCTCGCCCAGATCGAGCGCATGATCACGAGCGAGCGCGCCCAGCTGGCGGTTGCCGTCGCGCGTCCCCGCACCAAGATGATGGCCCTCATGCTCCTTCCCATACGGGAGAAGAACGTCGCCATGGCATACCGGGAGGGTCGCTTCATCAGCTTCGTGAAGCGTCACAACACGCGGATCTTCGCCACGCTGAAGGCGAACCGCTAGCCAGCCGTCCGCTGGCGTCCCGCGCCGGAGGCCTTGTTGGCCGCAGTGCAGGCCATCGGCGCCTCTCGACTGCGATACAGTAGGACGAGGCCGCCGTGCGGCCCTACGGCGCATGCGACGAGGGGAGCCGTCTTGTTCTGTCCCAACTGTGGCAACGAGGTCCAGCCCGGCCAGGCCTTCTGTGGCAACTGCGGGTTCAGGCTGGAGGCAGGGGAGAGGCCCGTTTCCGTTCGGCCCGAGGTGACGGCTCAGGACGCGGTGACGGTCCATCCGGAGGCCGTCGAACGACCGGTGCAGCCTGCGGCGGAGCCTGCGCAGCCGGCGTCTGCGGCGCCCGCGCAGGCAGCGAATCCCGTTCCCGCCCAAGCCGCCCCCGACCCCTATGTGGCCGCAGCCGAGCCTGCCGCCGGCGCGACCGCTCCCGGCGCGCGCCACGCATATGGGACCGGCGACATCGTCACCCTCGCGGGCAATGCCGCGGCGCTTCTCTCACTCATCATGCCCTGTGTCACGTCACCCCTGATTAAGCTCACCGCCTCGGCCATGGGCTCGTCGTCCAGCCCCATCGCGTACCTCATGGGCGGGGCGTCGCCCGACGCCCTGAGGATGCTCTCGCTCTTCAGGGGCAGCTGGAACATGCCCGAGCTGCGCGGCACCGTGAGCCAGCTCAACCGCCTCGCCGGCCTCATGGCGGGCGCTGGTGACGTCGACCTCACCACCGCGGGCGTGCTCTCGAAGATTGGCACGCTCAATGCGGTCGTCACCGTCGCCTTCGTCATCTGGGCGCTCATGCTCGTCGCCCTGTGCTTCTGTATCGTCAGGCCCTTCCTCAAGGTGGCCGGCAACGACAGGCTGCGGGCGCTCGAGGGCGCCGTCGACCTCCAGAAGGTCCTGATGGTCGGCGTGGGGGCGCTCTCGCTTCTGTGGTGCGCCTGCGTGATCTTCGCCAACGGGCAGATCGAGTCCCTCGCGGCAGGTGTGGGCGGCAGCCAGGTGGGTCAGGCGCTGGCCCTGGCGAAGCCTCTCGAGCTCACGTCCTGGCCCTGGGTCGCGGGCATCGCGTCCCTTCTCACGGCCTTCTGGCCCCAGCTGTCACGTCGTCTGGGGCTCGCGAGCTAGTTAGTTCCATCGGTTCCATCGGCCAGCGGCCCCCATGCGGTCGAGGGTCCGCCCGAACGCAACGGTACGGCAGAAACCACGAGCACTTGGAGGCTCCCATGACCAGCAAGCAGGACATCGCTAAGGCGCTCCTTTCCATCAGGGCCGTGTTCCTGAGGCCCAACGAGCCCTTCACCTGGGCTTCCGGCATCAAGAGCCCCATCTATTGCGACAATCGCCTGACCCTGAGCTATCCCGAGGTCCGCACCCTGGTGGACGAGGCGCTCGCCGCCGCCGCCAAGGAGCTGTATCCCGAGGTCCAGATGCTCATGGGCACCTCCACCGCCGGAATCGCGCACGCCGCCATCGCGGCGGACCGCCTGGGCATCCCCATGGGCTACGTTCGTGGCTCCGCCAAGGACCACGGGCGCCAGAACCAGATCGAGGGTCGCCTCGAGCCTGGCCAGAAGGTCGTGGTGATCGAGGACCTCATCTCGACCGGTGGAAGCGTCCTGGACTGCGTCAACCCCCTGCGGGAGGCGGGAGCGGACGTCCTGGGCGTCGTGAGCATCTTCACCTACGGCATGCGGCGCGGGCTTGACCGCCTGGCTGCGGCAAACGTCACCAACACCAGCCTCTGCGACCTGGACGCGCTGGTCGAGGTGGCCGTGGAGGAGGGCTACATCGAGCCTGGTGACAAGGCTCGCCTGCTCGCCTTCCGTGACGACCCCTCCGACCAGAGCTGGATGAGGGGGTAGCCCGGCACGCCGCGCTTTGGAGTCCATGACTTGAGACGTGAGGGAAGGCATAGGGGGCAAGGGGAGAGAGGCTCCCGCCATGGCCGCGTCCGCTCCAGGAGGGCGGCCGCGCGCTCTGCCGTGCGACGTCCGCTCGCCGCTGCCGTGAGGAGGATGCCTCCCCGGCCGCAGCGCATGGCCCGTCGCCTGCATCGCTGGCTCAGAAGGTCTCTGCTCTGGCTCATCGATGCCAGGCCGCTCTCGTACGGCGTGATGGCCTTGGGAGCGTTGTTGCTGGTGCTAGCCTTGCTGGGTCTGGGCTCCTGCGTGCATGGATGCGTGGCCGGTGGCGCAGGCGGCAGCGGGCGGGCGACGTCCGACGCGGGGTCTGCGGGCGAGGTGGCCGATGTCCGGAGCTGGCAGCTGCCTGCGAGCTTCGACGCGCAGCTCTCCTCTCGCCTGCAGGAGCTGGGGCGCGAGGATGTTCGCGTCGCAAAGGCGCTGGACAATCTTGACGCCTACGCGAAGGTGGGCAACGGTGGCGCGTACGAACAGCAGAAGCTGCTCAAGCTGGCGGCGGACGACCCCGCTGCCATCGACTTCGTCGCGGACCTGCCAGAGAGCTATCCGCGGGCCAGGTCCGAGGAGTATGCGTCCGGCGTGACCAAGGGCGTCGTGCCCCGGCTGTACCAGTGGGACAAGCGTTGGGGTTACACGGAATACTGCGGCCGAGACTTTGGCACCACGGGCTGCTGTCCGACGTCGTTCTCGATGGTGTACATGGCCGTGACGGGGAAGACCGACGTTACGCCTGGCGTTGCGGGCGAGCTGGCGCAGGAGCTCGACATGGTGGACGACGACGCGGGCACCTACGGCGACTTCATCCCCACGGCGGCGGAGCGCTACGGGCTCGAGTGCCGGGAGGTGGGCAGGTCGGTCGAGGTGATCAAGGCTGAGCTGCAAAGCGGGCACGTGCTCATCGCCAACGTGGGACCGGGGGACTTCACCACGGCGGGCCACTTCATCGTGCTCACGGTTTGGAACGCGGACGGGAGCGTGTCCATCTGCGACCCGTACTCGTCGGTGAGGTCGGGACAGACCTGGGACCCGGAGCGCCTGGTCGGCCAGACGATGCGCCTGCATAGCTTCAAGCTGTAGTGGGGGCTGGGTGTGCGTGCCACTCGCTTGCGCCGGACACGCGCCAACGCACGCCATTGTCATCGAGCACGCAGTTGCGCACAGGTGTCGTCGTAAAAGTGCAGGTCAAATTTTTCGACATGTGCGTTGGGGCGTGCGGGATGAATTAGCTGTGCGTTGGGGCGTGCGCGACACGTGGAGACGTGCGTTGGAGCGTGCTTGATGCACGACGGTGCTCCGACCCCCTCCCACAACGTCCGATGCGTCGATTGGCTTCGCGACTACGTCCAACGCGTCAGTTAAATCGTCGAC
>NZ_KQ960133.1:343867-468544 GCF_001553055.1 Olsenella sp. DNF00959
CGTCAGTTAAATCGTCGACTACGTCCAACGCGTCTGAGCGCGAAATTTTACCTGCGGGTTTGCGAGGCGAGAGACGCGTTCGACGTACTCGGGAGTTTTGCGCGCGCGTTCGACGTACTTGCTGCTCAAGTGCGCGCGTTCGACGTAGCCGCGGCCAGATTGTGCGCGTTCGACGTACTTGCTGCTCAAGTGCACGCGTTCGACGCACTCGCGCCCTGTCGCCTATCGTCCGCATACAAAAAGACCCCGGCGGAGAGAAAACCCTCCGTCGGGGTCCGAGTCTCAATCCAACTCCGTGGGCTCCTCTCGCCTGCACGAAGCCGAGTACGCTGCATGCCTGCCGCGCCGCGTGTCTCGCCCGCTACTCGCCCTTGCCGGTGAGCGCGGCGGTCATGGCCGCAGCGGCCTTCTTGCCGGCGCCCATGGCCAGGATGACGGTGGCGGCACCGGTGACGATGTCTCCGCCGGCCCAGATCTTGGGGTTGCTCGTCTGGCCGTTCTCGTCGGCCTCGATGTAGCCCCACTTGTTGAGCTCCATGCCGCCGATCAGCTTGGCGAAGGGGTTCGCGTTGGTGCCGATGGCAGAGATGGCCACGTCGCAGGGAATCTCCTCGATCGCGCCCTCGATGGGCACGGGGCGGCGGCGGCCAGAGTCGTCGGGCTCGCCGAGCTCCATCTTCTGCACGCGCACGGCACAGACGTTGCCGTCCTCGCCGGCGACGAACTCCAGCGGCGAGACCAGGGGCATGACCTCGACGCCCTCGGCCTTGGCGTGGTGCAGCTCGGCCTTACGGGCGGGCATCTCGTCCTCGGTGCGTCGGTAGGCGATGACCGCGCGCTCGGCACCCAGGCGCTTCGCGGTGCGCACGGCGTCCATGGCCACGTTGCCGCCGCCAAAGACGACGACGTTCTTGCCGTGCTTGGTGGGGGTGTCGTACTCGGGGAAGCCGTTGGCCTTCATCAGGTTGACGCGGGTGAGGTACTCGTTGGCGAAGAACACGTTGGGCAGGTTCTCGCCGGGGATGTTGAGGAACTTGGGCAGTCCGGCGCCGGTGGCCACGTAGATGGCGTCGAAGCCCTTCTCGCCCAGGAGCTCCTCCGCGTCGGCCAGGCGGCCCATGACGGAGTTGAACTCGAACTTGACGCCCATCTCCTTGAGCCCGTCGATCTCGCGCTTGACGACGGCCTTGGGAAGGCGGAACTCGGGAATGCCGTAGACCAGCACGCCGCCGCCGGTGAAGAAGGCCTCGAAGACGGTGACGTCGAAGCCGTTGCGGGCCAGCTCGCCGGCGCAGGTGATGCCGGAGGGGCCGGAGCCGATGACGGCGACCTTCATGCCGTTCTTGGGTGCCATCTGGGGTGCGCTGGCAAGCTCGGGCTGGTCGCCCAGGAAGCGCTCAAGCTGGCCGATGGCCACGGGATCGCCCTTCTTGCCGCGGATGCACATGCCCTCGCACTGGCTCTCCTGCGGGCAGACGCGGCCGCAGATGGCGGGCAGCATGGACTGCTCGCGGATGACGTCGAGTCCCTTGCCGTACTCCTTGTCGTAGATGGCCTCGATGAAGGCGGGGATGTTGATGTTGACGGGGCAGCCCTGGACGCAGAGGGGCTTCTTGCACCTCATGCAGCGCGCGGCCTCGGCCACGGCCATCTCCTCGGTGAAGCCCTTGTCGACGGGACGGAAGTCGAGCGCGCGCTCGGCGGCGGGCTCCTCGTTGTCTGTGGTGCGGGGCGACTTCATGTCGGCAACCCAACGGCCGTTTACCTCTGGCATGCGCAGTTCGCCTCCTCGTAGGCCTTGAGGGCCTGGCCCTCCTCGGTGCGGTACGCGGCCTGACGGGCGCGCAGGTCGTTCCAGTCGACCTTGGTTGCGTCGAAGTCGGGGCCGTCGACGCAGGCGAACTTGGTCTGGCCGTCCACCTCGACGCGGCAGCAGCCGCACATGCCCGTGCCGTCCACCATGATGGGGTTGAGCGACGCGATGATGGGGATGCCGTACTTCTCGGCAGTGAGGGTGGAGAACTTCATCATGGGCACGGGGCCGACGCAGAAGACCTGGTCGACGGCCTTGTCCTGGAGCAGGCGCTCCAGGGGTGCGGTGACGACGCCCTTCTCGCCATAGGAGCCGTCGTCCGTGGTGATATGGATGTGGTCCTCGGGCAGGATGGAGCGGAACTGCTCCTCGAGCAGCAGCAGGTCCTTGGTGCGGGCGCCCATGATGGCGTGGACCTCGTGGCCGGTTGCCGCGAGCTGGCGCGCGACGGGGAAGGCGATGGCCAGGCCCACGCCGCCGCCGATGACGGCCCACTTGCCGGGGCCCATCTCGGTGGGCTGGCCCAGCGGTCCGGTGACGTCCTGCAGCTCGTCGCCCGCCTCGTAGCCAGAGAGCATCTGGGTGGTCTTGCCGATCACCATGAAGATGAACTCGACCCAGCCCTCCTCGGCGTTCCAGTCCGCGAAGGTGAACGGCACGCGCTCGCCCTTCTCGTTGGCGCGCACCATGAGGAACTGGCCGGCATGCGCGTGCTTGGCCATCTCGGGTGCCTCGATGCGGAACTTGAACACCTTCTCCGAGAACTGAGTCTTCTCGAGGATCTTGTACATCAAATGGCTCCTCTCCTGAAGCATCATTCGTACAGCAAACTGGCGAGCCGCGTCCCCCAATTGCGGCGGCCTCGTCCATTTTATGCTCAAAGGGTCCGCTTGCGTACGCAACTTCGCCTTTAGCCGATTTATTCAGCTCTGGTGAGAGGGGCGTCGCGGCCGTTGCCGCAGGGGAGTTCCGGTCCTACTCCGGACGGGCGTCCAGCGCCCTGCTGATGCGACGGTCGGGGACGAACCAGATGACGTTGACGATGAAGTACATGGCGAGGGCGACCCACGGGAGCCAGAGCGACACGATGGCACCCGCGGCATAGAGCAGGGCGTGGTTCGCCCACATCACTTTGCCGTTCACGTTCTTGATGACGTGGAGGAGGTGATGGTGGTTGCCCCAGTAGATGGCGATGACGATGAAGCTCATCAGGTAGCAGAGGAGGCTGGGGACGAAGGCGAGGAGGTCGCGGTAGGTCCCGCCGTCGGGGGCGTGGAAGGTCAGGAGGATGATGGTGATGAATATGGCGATGCAGCCATCCGAGAACGCCTCGAGCTTGTCGGTTTCCATGCGTTGCCCTCCCCCGGAATGCGGTCGCGCGAAGACGCCCGGCCGTTCCAGCGCTGTCCGTTTGGACGTGCCAGTCGTACGCGTCGTCTAGTCCCAGCTCACGTTCCCGTCGAGGCAGCGCTCGGCCAGGTCCGCCGCGTCTTGCGCGGTGAGCCTGAGCTCGTCCAGGAAGCCGCCCTTGAGCTGGCGGAGGGCGTAGTCTGCCACGCTCATCTTTCCCGGGGGCCTGCCCACGCCGAAGCGCAGCCTGGCGAAGTCGCGCGTGCCCAGCTTGTCCGCGACGGAGCGGAGTCCGTTGTGCGCGTTGAGGCCACCGCCAAACTTGGCGCGCACCTGGCCCTGCGGGAGGTCCACCTCGTCGTGGACCACCAGGACCTCCTGCGGTCCCACGCGCAGCTCCCTCATGAGCTTCGAGAGCGGGCCGCCGCTGGTGTTCATGTAGCTCTGCGGCTTTGCGAGGACGACCTCGCGCGCCTCTCCCGCCGACGTCCAGCCGATGCGCGCGACGTCGCAGCCCGCCTGGCTCTTCCAGTAGCGCACGCCCGCGCGCTCGGCCAGCAGGTCGACGGTCGCGAAGCCCGCGTTGTGTCGGGTCTCGGCGTATTCGGGACCGGGGTTTCCCAGCCCGCAGATGAGGGAAATCTGCTTGGGTGCCTTGGGTGCCGCCTTCATGCCAGCCTCTCTTGCGTAGCCGTTCGTTGCAAAGAGCATAGCGCAGGGGAGAGGCACCTCGTCCAGGACCTGCGCTGTCGTATCATGCGGACGCAGGAGAGCGTCGGAAGGCGGTACCATGGGCAAGGTTCTTGTCACGGGCTTCGAGCCCTTTGGGGGAGAGGCGACCAACCCGTCCTGGGAGGCGGTCCGATCGCTTCCGGATACCATCCTGGGCAGGGAGCTCGTGCGCGTCGTGCTTCCCGTGGAGTTCGGCGGCGCCTTCGCGAGGCTGCGCGAGGAGCTGGAGGCCTGTGACGCCGAACTGGTGCTCTGCGTGGGACAGGCGGGCGGGCGCTCCAAGGTCATGCCGGAGTTCGTGGGCATCAACTGGCGTGACGCACGCATTCCGGACAACGCCGGCAGGCAGCCCCTTGGCGAGCGCATCCTCGAGGGTGCCCCGGACGCGCTTTTCTCCACCCTGCCTGTGGCGGGCATGGCGCGCGCGGCCGCTGACGGCGGCGTGCCTGCGGCGGTCTCGTACACGGCCGGGACCTACGTGTGCAACGAGCTTCTCTTCTGCCTGTTGGACTGCCTGCGCGGCGGGAGGCCGGGCGTGAGGGGCGGCTTCGTCCACTTGCCCTACCTGCCCCAGCAGGCTGCGGCGCTTGGGTCGGACGTGCCCAGCATGTCGCTGGACGTTGCCACGCGTGGGCTTGAGCTCATGCTGGGGGCCTGCCTCGAGGCGTGAGGCGCGCCTCTCTCGCCTGACGTTTGCCGTGCACGCCATGCGTCACGCGCGCCATTGCCCGCGTACGGCTCATCACTCACGCTCGAACGCACGCACCCGGCCGCCGGGCACGCTCGAACGCACGCACGCCTCGTCGCTCACGCTCAAACGCACATGCCGCATCGCGTTTGCCCAGTTGATGGGACTGGCTCATGTGCGCAAGAGCGTGCTCGCTGGCAATCTCGTGCGTAACGGCGTGAACGTCGAACCATGCGCGCCCGGGTCCAGCGCCATCGCCTGCGCCTACGCTCCTACAGCGTGATCTGTGGGTACAGCTTCTCGTAGTCGTCCAGCGCTGCGTTCTTGTTGGAGCCGTCCAGGTTCCCGGCAGAGATCGGTCCCAAGATCTCTGACTGGTGGGGCTCCGGGTCCGGGTAGCGCAGGTCAACCTGCCAGGCGGAGTCCATCACCGTGACACGGCTCAGGTGGTCCTGGTAGCACTGGCGGATCTGCGAGAGCTGCGTGGTCCACGCGGACCCCTCCGGTGCCGTCATCTTGCCCAGGGAGTCCACCTTGCCTTGGAGCTCGACCTTGAGGCTGGAGCAGCTGCTGGCAAGGCTGCGCCTGAGGTCCATGTCCTTGGAGAGGAACGACGCGTTGAAGTTCGAGGCCGCGTCACGCACGCGCGCGTCGTAGTCGGAGAGCACGTTGTAGTACGAGACCAGGGAGTCGTGGAAGGCGCTGTCCTGCTGGTCGAGGGACTCCTTCTTGGCCTTCTCCTCCTGGGCCTCGGCCTCCTCTTCCTTCTTCTTGGCCTCTGCCTCGGCCCCCGCCTTGTCGTCCTCCTGCTTCCTCGAGGCGTCGCCGTTTGCCTCGCCATCGGAGTCACCCTGTTGCTGGCCCTGCTGGGCTTGCCCATCGTTGCCGCCCGTGCCCGTGCCCGACAGCCACGCGTGGGCGAGTGCGGCCACGAGGGCGAGGGCCACCAGCGCCGCCACGACGACGGCGATGACGACGATGGTCCTGTGGCGGTTGTCGCCGCCTGCGACGGCGGAGGTCGCCCGTGCATAGGGAGCCTGCGCAAACGCAGCCTGGGGATGGGGACTGCCGGGCCTCACGGGCACGTAAGGCTGGGCTCCCGCAGGCTGCATGGGAGCGGCCTCCCCGGGAGCCGCGAGCCGCTGCGTCTGGTCGGGCTGGGGCTCCGTTGCCGAAGCGTCACTCGTGGGCTCGGTAGCGCCGCCGTCGACGAGGGCCTGCACGGGCGCTCCGCAGTTGGTGCAGAAGCGGGCGCCCTCCTGGAGGGGAGCCCCGCAGTGGACGCAAAAGTTGTTTCCGGCCATCGCTTCCTCCGTGAGCTCGCGTGGGCAAGGCTTCATGGCAGGTACCATGGTTGGCTGGGCTATCGTCCGACCCGTCCGCGCCTCGAGGCGCCAGAACGTCAAAGACCTGCGTACGTGAGGCGTGAACATGCACCATTCCAGAATAGCCCTTGTCGCCCTCGCCACCCTCGCGGCAGTCGCCCCCTGCCTCCTGGGCGCCTGCTCGCCTCGGGTCGTGAGTGGCCCGGGCGCGGCGGAAGGCCAGGCAAGCCAGCCTGGCGCGTCGGACCAGGCCACGGCGGGACAGAAGACGGCGTGGCCCACGGTGAGCGACGCGTCCCCGGGCGACTCCTCGTCGGGCACGTGGCCGCGTGACTCAGCCCCCATCCAGGCGGCGGTCGAGGCGGCGCTCGCCGGCCACTCCGGAAGCGCCTACGTCGCCTACGAGTCGGTGGATGGCAGCACCACGGGATTCTCCCTTGGGGGAGAGGAGCGCGTCCCCTCGGCCAGCATGATCAAGACTGTGGTGATGGCGACGCTCTTGCAGGAGGCCCAGGACGGCCGCATCTCGCTTGCGGACGGCACCATCCTGCGCGGTCAGGACCGCGTGGCAGGCTCGGGCGTGGTGCAGGGCATGCGCGCGGGCACCTGGCTCAGCTATGGGCAGCTTGCGGCATACATGATCGGACAGAGCGACAACATGGCCACCAACCTGCTCATCGACGCCCTGGGCATGGATGCGGTGAACGAGGAGTGTCAGCGGCTTGGGCTTGCCGACACGAGCCTCCGCCGCAAGATGATGGACACGGTTGCGGCCGCCTCCGGGCGCGAGAACTACACGAGCGCGAGCGACCAGGCGAGGCTGCTGCTCATGGTGGCGCGCGGGGAGCTCGTGAGCCCTGAGGCCTCCGAGCGCGCCTTGGGTTGGCTCGAGGACCAGGCGGATACGCGAGGCCTGGCGCAGGGGCTGCCGGATGGGGTCGCGTTCGCGCACAAGACGGGGAGCTTGGACGGCGTGCGCCACGACGGCGGCATCGTCCTGGGAGACCACCCCTACGTGCTCGTCGTCATGACCACGGGGATGGACCAGGGCCAGGCGGACGCCCTCATGGCGCGCGTCTCGACCGCCGTCTGGGAGGCGGTGCGGGAGCCCTAGCCCCCCGGGCGCGGACGCAGGCCGTTCTCGCCTGCACGCCGCACCCCATCGTCGCGCGCCCTCGACCCACTTCCCAGAGAAGAAGGGTGCTCCGGCCGAAGCCGGGGCGCCCAAGGGGTCGAGCTCAGGAACCGAAGCAAGCTACAGGGCGCATGTTGCCCATGCTCGCTGCCGGTGGTTTGCGCTTCTGGCAGCGCTACATCTCGGAGTTGCCGCCAAACACGCCGGACACGGGGGTGTTCACGTACACGGCGTAGATCGCGTCGGCCAGCTCCTGCGCGACGGATACGGTCTTGATCTTGGAGCCGGGCTGGTTGGCCACAGCGCAGGGGATGGCGTCAGACACCACGCACTCCACGATGGGGGCGCTCTCGATGCGCTCGACGGCCTGGCCCGAGAAGATGCCATGGGTGGCGCTGATGTAGATGTCGCCCGCGCCCATCTCCTTGAGCTTGTTGATCGACCCCACCAGGGTGCCCGCGGTGTCGATCATGTCGTCGTTGATGATGCAGGTCTTGCCCTTGATGTTGCCAATGATGCCCATGACCTCGGCGGCGTTGTGCTTGGGGCGGCTCTTGTGGGCGATGGCGACCTCGCAGCCCAGGTAGTCGCTGAGCTTCTTGGCGACCTTCGCGCGGCCCATGTCGGGCGAGACCACGACGGTGTTCTCCCAGTCGAAGTCCTTCTCCTTGAAGTAGTCGCCAAAGAGGTAGAGGGCGGTGAGGTGGGTCACGGGGATGTCGAAGAAGCCCTGGATCTGGTTGGAGTGCAGGTCAAGCGTGATCACGCGGTCCACGCCGGCGGCCTCGAGCAGGTTGGCCACCAGGCGGGCGGTGATGGGCTCGCGCGGCGCGGCCTTGCGGTCCTGGCGCGCGTAGCCGTAGTGGGGGATGACCACGGTGAAGTTGTCCGCGGAGGCGCGCGTGGCCGCGTCTGCCACGATCAGCGTCTCCATGAGCAGGTCGTTGACGTTGGGGCCGGCCAGGGTCTGGATGAAGAAGACCTCGTCGCCGCGGACGGACTCCACGAAGCGCGCGTAGGTCTCGCCGTTTGCGAACTTCTCCAGGTGCAGGCCCTGCAGTTCGAGGTGCAGGATCTTGGCGACCCGCTTCGACAGCTCCGGGTTACCGGTGCCGGAGAAGAGCTTTATCTCCTTCTCGACGTTGAGCGGCTTGCACAGGTTCTCGTACATCTACTCCTCTTTCCCAAGTCTCTCCCAGTACTGATCCGCCCAGCCCTCCTGGACGTACTGCCTCGAGCGCTCCAGTGAGAGGGCTCCCGCCGGCACGTCTCTGGTGATGCACGAACTCGCGCCGATGAGCGCGTTGTCGCCAATGGTCACGGGGGCCACCATCATGGTGTCGGAGCCCACGAAGACGTGGTCTCCGATCTGGGTGTGGCTCTTGTGCTTCCCGTCGTAGTTGCAGGTGATGGAGCCGCCGCCGATGTTGACGTCGCGGCCTAGGGTCGCGTCACCGATGTAGGAGAGGTGCGGCACCTTCGAGTTCTCGCCCACCTCGGAGCCCTTTATCTCGACGTGGGTGCCTGCCTTGGCACCCTTGTGGAAGTGGGCGCCGCCGCGCAGGTAGGCGCGCGGGCCACACTTGACCTCGTCGTCGATCGCGGAGTCCACGATGATCGTCTCGTCCACCAGGCAGCCGTCGCCCACGCTCGCGTTGACGAGCCGGCTGTTGGGGCCCACGACGCAGTCGGAGCCCACGTGGCTCCTTCCCCACACGAAGGTCTGGGGCAGGAGCTCGGTGTCCTGGCCGACGGTCGCCTCGGGTCCCACCCAGACCTGCTCGGGGTCCATCATGGTGACGCCGGCGGCCATGAGGCCCTCGTTGATGCGGCGCTGCATGATCTTGGTCACGGCGGCGAGCTGCGATCGGCTGTTGACGCCCAGGAGCTCGCCGGCGTCCTCGCAGTGCACGGCGCTCACGGGCTCGCCCATCTGGGCGTAGATGCCCACCATGTCGGTGATGTAGTACTCGCCCTGGACGTTGTCGTTGCCGATCTTGTCCAGGTTCTGGGTCAGGCGGCGTCCGCAGAAGCAGTAGAGGCCGGAGTTGCACTCCCTGAGGGCCTCGCGCTGCCCGGGGGTGCAGTCCTTGTGCTCGATGATGGCCTTGACCTGGCCGTCCTCGCTCAGGATGCGGCCGTAGCCCGTGGGGTCGTCCGGCGTCATGGTGAGCACGGTGCACGCGGCGTGCGTGTCTCTCGCCTGGTCGATGAGCGACCTGATGGTCTGGGGGCGCACCAGCGGGGTGTCGCCGTACATCACCACGGTGGGTCCCTCGAAGGCGCCGAGGGCGTCGCGCGCCACGCGGACGGCATGGCCGGTGCCCAGGCGCTCGGCTTGCTCGACGAACTCGACGCTTGCGCCCAGCTCGTCATGGGCGAAGTAGTCGCGCACCTCGTCGGCGCCGTTGCCCACGACCACGACGATGCGCTCGACCCCCGCCTTGCGGGCGGAGTCGGCGGCCCACCAGATCATGGGGTGGTCGAGCATCTTGTGCATTACCTTGGGATGGCGAGACTTCATGCGCGTTCCCTCGCCGGCGGCGAGGATGATCGCGGTTACGGGCATGTAGGGCCTCCAACGATGAACGGTCTCGGTTTTGCCGCGTCGCGGCAGGACACGGCAATCTCATCATAACGCGCTCGCGTTGTCGGGGAGAAACGTCGGTTTGCGGGCAGCGGATTGCTCAGACGATGAACACATGGGAACGCGCGGGTGCCATGGGGTACGGGGTGAGGCGTCGTGACGACCATCCGAGGCTCGTGTGCGTAATGCCGCGCCGGCATCGGGGGACTCGCATGTCTTCCACATCCCGCGATGGCGTGCGAGCCCTATGCGGCGTGCGAGCCCTATGCGGCGTGCGAGCCCCGTGTGGCGTGCGAGCCCCGTGTGGCGTGCGAGCCCCGAAGTGAGTGGTTCCGCCCCTCTCGGCTGCGCAAGAATCACCCACTTCGACCTCGGCGTGGTCGTCCGCCCACCCACATCGGCGTTCCGGCGCGCCGCGGGCGAAGTGGGTTGTTGCAAGGCTCCGCCAGGCGAGAGAACCACCCACCTTGGGCCTGCGGTGGCAACCTGCCACCCACTTCAAACTTGCGGCGGCATCTTGTCCGCTCACATTGTCACCTTTGCGCGGGAAGCCTGTGGCGGGTTCCTCTCTTTGTGCGGGAAGCCCGTGGCGGGTTCCTCTCGTCAGCCCAAAGCGATCCTTCTGCCGGATCGAGACGGCCCGCCGGGCTTGCCTTTGGTGGTGAAGGGGTTCAAGATGGTCCGTGCTCGGGTATACATGCGTCGAGGCATGGGCACGCAGCGAACCCGCGTGCCGCACACGCCGTTGCGCCAGGGATGGCCCGGCAGGCTTTCAGGCAAGGCGAGAGGGACGGGAGTCCCTGACCCCAAGGAGGTGCCCCATGGACGTCGGTCTTGGTCACAGTCGATCATGCAATTTCCGAGAGGGGGCGCCTGCCCGCGCCTTTGCCGCGCCGTGTCTGAGCTAGCAAGCCCGAGCGCCTGCGCCCCCTGACCCTGGTTTCCGCCATGCAGGCGGGACCAGCTGGAGGGAGGGGGCCATAGCATGTCCCTGATCAACGTCGGCACTGCTGGGGAGCTGAGGCTCTCCTGGCTGCGCCACCTCGCAACCCTGTCCATCGACCAGGCGTTCGACGAGCTCAAGAGCCATGAGGCGGGCCTCGGGCCCGAGGAGGTCGAGGAGTCCCGCGCCGAGTGGGGCACCAACGTGGTGGGCGCGCCCGATCGGCCGTCCGTCTTCTCTCGTCTGCTGTCCGTGTTCTCGGACCCCTTCACTGACATCCTCGTCGTGCTGGCCATCGTCTCGTTCGTGACTGACGTCGCATTTGCCCAGCCTGGCCAGCGCGACCCATCCACCACCCTCATCATCCTGGTCATGGTGGGCATCTCGGTCCTCATGCGCGAGGTGCAGGAGCGCCGCAGCGCAAACGCCGCGGAGGCGCTGGCGCGCTCGATCCAGACCACCTGCTGCGTCGAGCGCGCGGACGTCGGACGCGCCGAGCTCCCGCTCGACCAGGTCGTGGTGGGCGACGTCATCCACCTGCGCGCGGGCGACATCGTCCCCGCCGACGTGCGCCTCACCCACGCGCGCGACCTCTTCGTCAGCCAGGCCTCCCTCACGGGCGAGAGCGCTCCCGTTGAGCGCTGCGCCGCCGCGCTGGACGAGTGCGCTGCCGCCAGCCGGGAGGTCACCGACCTGCCCAACGTCGCCCTCATGGGGTCCACCGTCATCTCGGGCGGGGCTAGCTGCGTCGTGGTCGCCGTGGGAGAGGGGACCGCCTTCGGACGCGTTGCCAGCTCGCTTGGAGAGGTGCGTCCCAAGGGCGCCTACCAGCGCAGCCTTGACGAGGTTGGCGCGCTCTTCATGAGGATGACCCTGGTCATCGCCCCTCTGGTCCTGCTTGCGAACGGCCTCACCAAGGGGGACTGGCTCGCCGCCCTGCTCTTCGCCTCGAGCGTCGCCGTGGGACTCACGCCCGAGATGCTGCCCATGATCGTGACCGCCTGCCTGGCCAAGGGCGCTCAGGACCTGAGCCGCGGCAAGGCCATCGTGAAGCGCCTCGACGCCGTGCAGAACCTGGGATCGATCGACGTCCTCTGCACCGACAAGACGGGCACCCTCACCGAGAACCGCGTCGTCCTGGAACGCCACCTCGACGCCCTGGGCCGGGAGGACGACCGCGTGCTCTTCGAGGCCTTCCTGAACAGCTTCTTCGAGACCGGCCTGCGCAACCTCGTCGACTCCGCCATCATCCGCCGCACGCAGGAGCTGAGCGCGGCGGCGAGGGACGCGGGCGAGAGTGACGAGGCCGGCGCGGTCGCGACTGGCGTCGCCATGACGTCGGGTGCGCGCGACCTGCCCAGCGCCGACGAGCTCGCTGAGCGCTACACGCTGGTGGACGAGCTTCCCTTCGACTTCGAGCGTCGCCTGGTGAGCGTCGTGGTGGGGGACGAGCGGGGCAGGACCCACATGATCACCAAGGGCGCGGTCGAGGAAGTGCTCGCGGCCTGCAGCGAGGTCGACCTGGGCGGGGAGGCGTGCGCGCTGGGCGACGACCTGCGCACGCAGGTCATGGAGCGGGCGGCGTCCATGGCGAGCGAGGGCATGCGCGTCCTCGGCGTGGCGCGCAAGGCCGAGCCTGCGGGCGTGCGCGTCCTGAGCACCAAGGACGAGCGCGACATGCGCTTCATCGGCTTCCTCGCCTTCCTCGACCCGCCCAAGGAGTCGAGCAAGACCGCCATCGCCGCCCTGGCCTCGCACGGCGTGGGGACCAAGGTGCTCACGGGGGATTCCGCCCGAGTCGCCGTCCACGTGTGCCGTGCCATCGGCCTGGACGTGGGCGGCGTGCTGGAGGGGTCAGACGTGGAGGCCATGGACGACGCCCGGCTCGCGCAGGTGGCCGAGGACGTCACCGTGTTCGCCAAGCTCGCGCCCGACCAGAAGGCCCGTGTGGTGGCCGCGCTGCGTGCCAACGGCCACGTGGTGGGCTACATGGGGGATGGCGTGAACGACGCCCCCGCCATGCGCCAGAGCGACTGTGGCATCAGCGTGGAGGGGGCGACCGACGTCGCGCGCGAGACGGCGGACATCATCCTCCTCGAGAAGGACCTCATGGTGCTGGAGAGGGGCATCATGGCCGGTCGTCACACCTTCGCAAACATGGAGAAGTACGTGCGCATCGCTGCCAGCTCGAACTTCGGGAACGTCTTCAGCGTGCTCGCCGCGTCGTTGTTCCTGCCCTTCCTGCCCATGCGTGCCACCCAGATGCTCCTGCTCAACCTGCTCTCCGACATCGCCTGCACGGCGATTCCCTGGGACAACGTGGACGAGGAGTCCGTGGCCGCGCCCAACGGCTGGGACGTGGGCTCGCTGGGCGGCTACATGAGGCGGATCGGGCCCGTGAGCTCGGCGTTCGACCTTCTCACCTTTGGCCTGCTCTTCTTCTGGGTCTGCCCTGCCGTCGCGGGTGGCAGTTGGGCGGAGCTCGCGTCGGCCGGCGCGGGGATGGCGGCACGGCGCGCCCTCTTCGTGGCGGTCTTCCAGGGCGCCTGGTTCACGGAGAGCCTGGTCACGCAGCTCCTGGCCGTGCAGGTCATGCGCACGCGCAAGCTGCCCTTCGTCCAGAGCCGCGCCTCCTGGCGCGTGACCCTGGTCGCCGTCGCGGTGGGGCTCCTGGGTGCATGGCTGCCCCTCTCGCCTCTGGCCGAGCCGCTGGACTTCGCCGCGCTTCCCGCGTGGGGGCTGGGGGTCGTGGCCGTCGTCTGCGTGGCATACGCGCTTGTGGCAATGGTGGCGAACCGCCTCGTCCTCGTGCGGGGCGTGCGAGGGCGTGCCCGCGGCTAGCGACTGGCCTCGGCTCGCCTGCTGGCCCACGACCTACTTGCTGGCTCGCGACCCACTTCGGGCCTCCCGCGCGCCGGATTCGAAGTGGGTTGGCGGACGACCATGGCGGGCTCGAAGTGGGCGGGCGAGCTGCCGTGCCATGCTCGAAGTGGGCGGGCGAGTCGTCACGCCACGTCCGAAGTGGGTGGTTCTCTCGCGGGCGAGAAGGGCGTAACCACTCACTTCGGCGTTAGCGCGCGAGAGGCGAGAAATGGGTGAGTGAGTTGCTGTCGCGCGCTCGAAGTGGGTGGTTTTCTCGCCTTCAAGGGGACGGAAATCACCCACTTCGGGCCTCCTGTGCCGGTGATGTGCCGCCTGCGCCTCCCACAGCCGAAGTGAGCGCAGCCCGCGCCTCCCACAGCCAAGGTGAGCCCAGCCCGCACCGCGCCTCCTGCCACCCGCGTCCCGACGTCCGGTGGCACCCGCCCGCAAGATGCTTGACCAGATGATGAACGCGAGGAGAAGCCCCTCCCATGTTTCGGGAGCGTCACCTACTCAGGGCGCCCGCAAGGGCGAGAGTACACTGTGCATCGCGGCGGAGGTGACGCCTGGGACGCTCCCGGGCCGCACCCGCGCGAACCACAAACAAGGCAAGGAGGGCCACATGCAGAAGAAGGACCTGGACTGGGAGCACCTCAGCTTCAGCTACATGCCCACGGACTACAGCTACGTCTCGAACTACAAGGACGGTGCCTGGGACGAGGGCGCGCTTACCACCGACCACAGCATCACGCTCTCCGAGTGCGCGGGCATCTTCCATTACTGCCAGGAGGTCTTCGAGGGCCTCAAGGCGTACACCACCAAGAACGGCGACGTGGTCTGCTTCCGTCCTGACCAGAACGCCGCCCGCATGGCCGGTTCCGCCAGGCGCATCGTGATGCCGCCCTTCCCCGAGGACCGCTTCGTCGACGCCGTCGAGAAGGTCGTACGCGCCAACGCCGCATGGGTGCCGCCCTACGGCTCTGGCGCCACGCTGTACGTGCGCCCGCTCATGATCGCCACCGGTGACGTCATCGGCGTCAAGCCCGCCGACGAGTACCAGTTCCGCATCCTCGTGACCCCCGTTGGCCCGTACTACTCCGGCGGCGTCAGGCCTGTCGCGGTCAAGGTCTCGGAGTACGACCGCGCAGCTCCCCATGGTACCGGCAACATCAAGGCCGGCCTCAACTACGCCATGTCGCTGTATCCCAGCGTCGAGGCGCATGCCGAGGGCTACGCCGACAACATGTTCCTCGACCCCGAGACCCGCACCTTCGTGGAGGAGTCCGGCGGCGCCAACTTCCTCTTCGTCAAGAAGGACGGCACGCTGGTGGTTCCCCAGTCTGCGACCGACTCGATCCTGCCCTCCATCACGCGCCGCTCGCTGGTGGATGTGGCCCAGAACATGCTGGGCATGACCGTCGAGCAGCGTCCCGTGCGCTTCGACGAGATCGGCGAGTTCGTCGAGTGCGGCATGTGCGGCACCGCGGCCGTCATCTCGCCGGTGGGCAAGGTCGTGGGCCCCGATGGCGAGGTCGTCTACGGCATGGACGAGGTCGGACCTGTCATGAGGAAGCTGCGCGAGACCCTGACCGGCATCCAGTCCGGCGAGGTCGAGGACAAGTTCAACTGGGTCCACAAGATCGACGTCGAGTAGGCGAGAGGCGCGCCGGCGTTGCTGCCGTGATGCTCTTCGTCGCGTGAGACATGCCACGCCCCGGGGCTTCGGCCCCGGGGCGCGTTGCGTCGACGTGCGTGATGTGTCCGGGTGCAAGCTCTGCGTGCATAGGGAACGAGCGCAGCGTGGCGCGTGGCGTGCGGTACGAGCGTGAATGCGGGTCGTTGGTGAGACGGTGCGGCCGGCATCGTACGCGCGTCACTCTCGCCCGAAGCCTCATGCTGTAAGGCTTAGTCTTGCCAGTGTGGACAGTTTTGCCGCCGTGCGGGGCCAATTCAGTCCACGATCGCAAGATTGGGCGGCGCTGCGCCTTCCGGCTCGGTCCAGCCACACCCAGCCCGGCACGGCCGTATCCTACTCCCAGACCTCCTTGGCCATGTTGAAGGCGGCCCAGGCCTTGGGCCAGCCGGCATAGAAGGCGGCGTGGGTGATGACCTCGGCGATCTCCTCCTTGGTGATGCCGTTCTTCTTCGCCGTCATCAGGTGGTACTTGAACGACGAGTCGACGAGCCCCTGCGCCATGAGCGCGACCACGGTGACCAGCGAGCGGTCGCGCAGCGAGAGCTCCTCCTCCCGGCTCCACACCTCGCCGAACAGCACGTCGTCGTTGAGCTCCGCGAACTTGGGGGCAAACTCGCCCAGCTGGTCGCGTCCTGCCGTCTGCCTCACTGCCATGCCTGGCCCCTCTCGCCTGATGCCTTTTCTCGATTCGTCTGGGCCGAACGCCCGTCTGCGTGCCCGTCGCGCGCTCGTCGCGTCCCTGCTCCAGGCGCCCTACTTTCCGCTGAACACGGGGAACGCCGCATAGCTGCCGTAGTCGACCGCGTCGTAGCCGCGCAGCGTGTCCATGTCCTCGTCAGAGATCTCGAAGTCCAGCTCGCTGTTCTGGCGCATGTGGTCGGGGTTCGCCGTCTTGGGCAGGGGGAGGGTTCCCAGCTGCAGGTCGTAGCGGATGCAGAGCTGGGCCACGCTCACGCCGTAGCGCTCGGCCATTCCGGCGACCCTCGGGTCGTCCAGGATTGCGCCGTGAGCGACGGGAGAGTACGCCTCGACCAGGATGCCCTTGTCCCGGCAGTGCCGGATGAGCTGCTCCGGGGTGTTGCCCACGTGGACCAGGAGCTGGTTGACCATCGGCCGCACGTCCTCGGCCTCCAGGTTCTGGAGGTCCGCCTCCTCGAAGTTGGCGACGCCGATGGCACGGAGCTTGCCCGCGCGGTACGCATCCTCCAGCGCCTCCCAGGCCTCGCGGTTGCCCTCGGCGTAGCTGCCCTCGCGCCAGTTCGCCCAGGGCTGGGGGCTGTGGATGAGCATGAGGTCGAAGTAGTCGAGGCCTGCCTTTCTCAGTGACTCGTCGATGGCCGCCGCCGCAGTGGCGTGGTCCTTCGCCTCGGCTGCCAGCTTGGTGGTAACGAAGAGCTCCTCGCGCGCGATGCCTGCCGTGCGCACGCCCTCGCCCACGCCCCGCTCGTTGCCGTAGGCTTGGGCGGTGTCGAAGTGCCGGTACCCAAGGCGCACGGCCTGCCGCACCGCCTCGGGTGCCTTGCCGTCGTCGATGAACCAGGTTCCCAGCCCCAGCTTGGGAATGCTGACGCCGTTGCTCAGGACGAAGCTCTCTTCAAGGACCATCGTTGGCTCCTCTCGCCATAAAGACTCGTTCGTGCCGTTTGCCGCAGACCGTCCCACCCCGCCGCCGCATCGCCCGCTGCGGCGTCATTGCATGTCGTGACGCGGACTGCCTCCGGCGTAGCTACAGCGCCAGGTAGTCCTCGTCGCTCACGGCCTCGAGCCACTCGTTGGACGCGTCCTTGCCAGGCACGCCGATGGCAAGGTGAGAGAACCAGCTGTCCCTCTTGGCGCCATGCCAGTGCTTCACCTCGGGCGGGATCGAGACCACGCTGCCCGCCGTCAGCTCCACGGGCTCCTTGCCCCACTCCTGGTACCAGCCCTCTCCGGCCGTGCAGATGAGGATCTGCCCGCCGCCCTCGCTGGCGTGGTGGACGTGCCAGTTGTTGCGGCAGCCCGGCTCGAAGCTCACGTTTGCCACCGCGAGCGAGACCTTGCTCGGGTCCGTCAGCAGTTTGAGGTAGGAGTTGCCCACGAAGTACGCCGCGTACGCGTCGTTGGGCCCTCCCACGCCAAAGGCGTCCGCCTTCTGGAACTCTTCCCCGTCGAGGTACTTCATGTCGCGTCCCCCTATCTGCGTGCCTCCTGGAAGCCAGCTCGGGGCCACTCCCGGCCCGGACCACGTGCCGGCGCGCTGCTCACGTGGATATACTGTATGTTCCAGACGCTAGCCACAGCCGCGCCCATCTTCAATGGCCACTTGTGCCCAAGGTGGTGCCTTGCGTGGCATGACGGACGTCGCATGGGCCGGGAGGGGGTGTGGGCCATGGATCAGGCGGTCGAGAGGAGCCAGCGCTCGCGGCGTACGCGCGACGCGATCAGGGAGGCGTTTCGCCAGATTGTGGTGGAGGGCAGCCCCGACGCAGTGACCGTCACATCAGTGTCGGAGCGCGCGGGCATACATCGCAAGACTTTCTACCTGCACTACAGCTGCATCGAGGCGCTGTATGAGGACATGGTCGCAGAGGTGTGCCAGCAATACGCCGACGAGGTTTCCAAGCTGCCCGTGCCCTACGACTACAAGAGGCTCACGCGGGTCTTCGTCGACTTCTACACGCGTGACGCCTTTGCCGAGCGGCTCATCTGCGACCCGCGCTGGGCGGACCTCTTCCAGGCCGTGTCGGCACGATCTCTGCGGAGCAACCGGGAGGGCTTCGACCCCTTCGCGTCGTTTCCGCCCGAGGAGAAGGACCTCGTCAACTCTTTTGCCAGCGGTGCCTCGCATGTGATGTTCCGCCGTTGGGTGGAAGGGGGAAGGCGCGTCTCGCCCGAACGGCTTGCCGAGCTCCTGGGCGGCCTGATCGAGGACGGCGTCCGTAGCGTGCGTGACGTCGGCGGAGAACCGGCGGCCCGTCAGGCCACAGCCCAGCAGGCCTCGGCACGGCAGCCGCCAGCCCAGCGGGCCTCGGCACGGTAGCCGCCAGCCCAGCGGGCCTCGGCACGGCAGTCGCAGCCAGGCGAGAGTGGCAGGTGACTGGTTCCCGAATGAGTGACACCAGAAGGCGGATCCTCATCGTCCTGCTCGTGACTTTTGGGATCGCGTGGGCGTATGCGTTCCTTGCGGTGTACCCCATGAGCAGGAGCGCGCTGGCAAGCTACCTGCCCATGGCCACCAAGCTGGTCACGGGGGCGATCATGCTTGCGCCCTCGATCGCCGTCATCGTGACGAGGGCCGTCACGGGGGAGGGGTTCCAGGGCACGTCCCACCTCACCTCGGCGGGCTTCGACAAGACCTGGCGCTATTGGCTTGCGGGATACCTTGGGCCCGTCGTGCTCGCGGCGGTGGGAGCCTGCCTCTACTACCTGGTCGTTCTCGGTGCCTTCGACCCAAGCATGAGCTATGCGCGCGAGGAGCTGCCGCTGCTGGGCAACCTCGACCTCGTGTTCGAGGGAATCCCGTTCGCATTGGGCATCATCGTCGTTGCCCCGATGGCCAACTTCGTCTACTCCTTTGGGGAGGAGTGGGGCTGGAGGGGCTACCTTCTTCCCAAGCTGCTCGAGGAGGGCTCCGTGACCAGGGCGATTCTGGCGAGCGGCCTGGTGTGGGGCGCGTGGAACGCCCCTCTGGTCGTGTTGGGCAGCGAGTACGGAGCGGGCTACGCGGGATTTCCCGTCGCGGGGGTCGTCGCCTGCTGTGCCTACTGCACCGTGGTGGGGGTGTTTCTGAGCTACCTCACGCTGAGGTCGGGCAGTTGCATCCCGGCGACGCTCGCGCACGGCTCGCTCGACGGGACGGCGGGCCTGAGCTATGCCTTCGCGCGGACGGCAGGCAATCCCCTCGTGGGTTCGGCGCCCACGGGCATCCTGGGCGGCGTGGGCTTCGTCGTGGCTGCGGCGCTGCTCCTTGCCAGGCTTCGTCGCCTGGAGAGGGCCGGAGAGCCCCTGCTCGTGGAGGAGTAGCGGCCGGACTGCCGCGTGCCGCCGTCGCGTGCCGTCCGGGTACGCAGGCTCTCGCGTGAGGTTGCCGTGCCGCGCCGGCGAAGTCCGCATGTTGCCGCGTCGCGCCGGCGAAGTCCGCAGAATTCGAAATTTTGCTGACTCGTTTTGCAAGGCCCCAGCTAGCTCACATGCAACTCGGCAAAATTTCAATTTTTGCCGAGTTGGGAAGGATGCCGGACGACTCCACGCGCGACGATTCTGGGCATTGAACGATGGCTCCACGTCGGCGCATGATTATCCCAACGAGCGGGGCGCCGATTGGCCGCATGGTGCGTCCGCCGGCGTCCATGGAGGGGGAGAGGATCATGGCAAAGGTTCTGGTCGCATACTTCTCGGCCACGGGAACCACTGCGCGCGTGGCAAAGACGCTGGCAGACGCCGCGGGGGCCGACCTGCACGAGGTCGCGCCGGCGCGACCCTACAGCAGCGCCGACCTCAACTGGAACGACAGGGCGTCGCGCAGCAGCGTCGAGATGCGGGACGAGTCCTGCCGTCCCGAGCTTGCGGGCGACGACGTCGACCTTTCTGGCTACGACGTCGTCTTCGTGGGGTTCCCCGTGTGGTGGTACGTCGAGCCGCGCATCGTAGACAGCTTCCTGGAGGCTCACGACTTTTCCGGGAAGACCGTCGTGCCCTTTGCCACCAGCGGCGGAAGTGGTCTGGGCAAGGCTCCGGAGCGCATGCAGCAGCTCGTGCCCGACGCCACGGTGCGCGGTGGTCGCAGGTTGAGCGCCGGCGCCTCTGCGGCCGAGCTCGCGTCCTGGGTGCGCGAGCTCGGACTGTGAGCCTGGGCCTGGGGTAGCCGCAGTCGACCTTGCTTTGGCGAAGGCCCTCCAAGACAGCATTCTGCGTAGAATGCTGTCAAATTTTGCGTTTGCCCAGTTGAGCGAGAAAAAGGACAGCATTTCACGCGAAATGCTGTCCTTTCCACCTCTCGAGCGGCATCCATTGCCTCCGGCCTCAGACCCTACGCCTCGAGCGTGGACCTTCCGTAGGTCTTCCGCCAGTTGCTCGTGAACTCGTCCACGGCGATGGCGGTGCCGGGGTGGTCAACCATCGCGCGGATCACGTCGGGCGCCACGGTTATCGCGGGCGTGCCCGCCGCGAGCAGCTGGTGCACTTGGTCGACGTTCTTGAACGACGCGGCGCAGACCTTTGCGTCGAAGCCGTAGGTGGCCAGGGTGTCGACGAGCTCGATTACCTGGCTCACGCCGTCGCCGTAGTTGCACATGCGGTTGACGTAGGGCGCCAGGTAGTCGGCTTCGGCCTTCGCCGCCCAGAAGGCCTGGTCGGGGCTGTAGATGCCGGTGGCCAGGACGCAGGTCCCCTCAGACTTGACGGCGGGGATGGCGCGCAGTCCCTCCCGCGATACGGGAATCTTGACGACGACGTTCTTGCCACCGCGCAGCGAGGCGATCTTGCGCGACTCCGCCAGGATGCCCTCGTAGTCGGTCGCCACCACCTGGGCGATGATCTTCTGGTCCTCGTCCAGGACCTCCTCGAGCTCGGCGAACACCTGCTCGGGCGCCTTGCCGGACTTGGTGATGATGGTGGGGTTTGTGGTCACGCCATCGATGGGGAGAAAGGAGCACAGCTCCCTGATTGCCTCGATGTCCGCGGTGTCGATGAAGAACTCCATGTCGTTCCTCTCCCCTGGTCCTTCCTGCCCTGTTGCTTCCTGATTCTAGAGCGTCTGCTCGGTGCGCCCGATGATGTCGTCCTGCGTGGACTTGCTGAGCGCGTTGAAGAAGGCGCTGTAGCCCGCGACGCGCACGATGAGGTCCTTGTGGTCCTCGGGGTGCTTCTGCGCGTCGATCAGCGTCTCGCGCGAGACCACGTTGAACTGGACGTGGTAGCCGTGCAGGCGGTTGAAGTAGGTCTGGAGCATGAGTTCGAGCTTCTGCTTGTTCTCGTCGCGCGAGAGCATGGTGGGGGTCAGCTTCTGGTTGAGCAGCACGCCGCCGGTGATCTTCTCGGTGGGAAGCTTGGTGATGGACTTGAACACGGCCGTGGGGCCCTGCCTGTCGCAGTTGTGCGCGGGGCTGCAGCCCTCGGCAAGCGGCTCGTGGGCGTGGCGACCGTCGGGCGTCGCCATGGTGCCCATGCCCTGCCCCACGTTGGCGCTGATGGAGCTCGTGCCTGCGTAGCGAATGCCGCCGATTGGGCCGCGGTCGTGGCGCGTAGAAGGGTACTTCGCGATCTCGTCGATGTAGGAGTCGTAGGCCTCGACCACCAGGTCGTCGACGTAGTCGATGTCGTTGCCGTACTTGGGGGCATCGTTCACGAGGAGCTCCTGGACGCGCTTGCCCTGGGGGGACTGGAAGTCGTCGAGCAGCGCGTCCCAGAGCTCCTGCCGCCCGATCCTGCCCTCCTCGAACACGAGCTTCTTGATGGCGGCGAGGCTGTCGGCCATGTTGGCGATGCCCACCTGCAGACCGCTGATGAAGTCGTAGACGGCGCCACCCTCCTTGATGGTCTTGCCGCGGGCGATGCAGTCGTCGGTGAGGGCGGAGCAGAGGACGTCGGGCACGTCACGCTCGGAGGCCTTGTCGATGAAGTTCTCGACGATGACGGAGTAGCGAGTCATCTCGCGGATGGTCTTGTCCCAGGCGGCAAGCAGCTCGTCGTAGCTGCTCATCTGCGTGAAGTGGCCGTAGTCCTTGGTGAAGCGCCTGCCGGTGGTGAGGTCGACGCCGCCGTTCATGCAGCAGAGGAGCAGTCGGGGGAAGTTGAGGTAGCTCATGCCGGTGCAACGATAGCCCCACTTGCCCGGGACGGCGGTCTCGACGCAGCCGATGGCAGAGTAGTCGTACGCGTCCTCCTCGGCGACGCCCCACTTGACGAACGAGGGGATGATGACCTCGTCGTTGTTAAGGGCGGGCATGCCAAACCCGAGCTTCATGACCTCGACGCACTCGTCCAAGAAGCGCTTGTCGATGCCCGCGTGGTAGCGCACGGTGAGGTTGGGCTGGGTCAGGCGGGTCTGCGCCACGGACTGCAGGACGAGGTACGAAAGCTCGTTGACGGCGTCCTCGCGGGCCGTGGTCTGTCCGCCGATGGTGACGTTCTGGTACATGGGGCTGCCGGCCGACGAGAGCGTGTGCGACTGGCTCCGGACCTTCTGCACCGTGAGCGACTTGATCCAGAGGTTGCAGAGCAGCTCGAGCGCCTCGTCGCGGGTGATGGCGCCGCCCTCGACGTCCGCCTGGTAGTAGGGGAGCAGGTACTGGTCGAGGCGGCCGTACGAGAGCGAGTGGCCGTTTGACTCGATCTGCAGCAGGACCTGCGAGAACCACACCGCCTGCACGGCCTCGCGGAAGCTCCGGGCGGGCTCGTAGGGCACGCGCTCGCAGGTGGCGGCCATGCGCTCGAGCTCGGCCCTGCGCGCGGGGTCGTCCTGTCGGGCCGCGAGCTCGCGCGCGAGGCCAGCGTAGCGCCGGGCCCAGCGGCGGACGGCGGGGATGACCGTCAGGACGGCGCGGTAGAACGCCAGCCTGTCGACGGACTCGGGGTCGGTGAGGTCGAGCGCGCCCATCGCCGCACGCGTGCGCTCCTCGTAGCCACGCAGTCCCTCGCGCAGCAGGCGCGCGTGGTTGATGGCCAGGTGCGCGTCGCCCGCGTTGAGCTTGCCCTCCATGCCAAGGACGCCCGTCTCCATGAAGACGGCGACTTCGTCGGGCAGGAGCGCCAGGCCGCGCTCGCGCAGGGTGTTGCCCTCCCAGAAGGGGGCGATGGAACGGATGCGCGCCTTGTCCTCGTCGGTCACGTGGAAGACGTCACCGTCGCGCTTGTCGAACTCGTCGAGCTCGTCCAGGACGAAGCCCAGCGTGTACTCGGGGAAGACGGGCGCGTTGCAGTTCTTGGTGGCCTGGTTGCCTGCGAGGAGGGTCTTGTCCTCGATGTAGATGCTCATGTTGTCCAGGATGTGCGCGAACGAGAGCGCGCGCCTCAGGACGGGGGGTTGGCTGCCGGTCTGGCGGTAGGACTCGGTGCAGAGGACGGCGCGCTCGGCGTCGACGAAGGGCTTCTCGTCCAGGACCTCCTCGCGATACGCCTGCATACGCGGGGTGAGAGACCCAAAGTGCGGTGCGTTCTCCATCCGTTCTCCTAATTACGTAAGAAATAATATATACTTACGAACGTAAATATAATGATAGGTGACACGGAAGAGAAGTCAAGGCGAGAAAAACGTCCCCGTGGAGGCAGCATGCAGACGGCGACCGTCTTCAACGTCCAGAAGTTCAGCCTGAATGACGGCCCGGGCATTCGTACCGTCGTCTTCCTGAAGGGCTGCCCCCTGCGCTGCCAGTGGTGCGCCAACCCAGAGAGCCAGCGGCGCGAGCCAGAGCTGGAGTGGGAGCGCGCCTCCTGCGTGGGCTGCGGGCATTGCGTCGATCTCTGCGCTGGGGCGGGCGAGCGCGTGACGGGCGGCAGGCGGCACGTGGACCTGCATGGTGTCGACGCGTGCTCGGAGGCCGCCGCGCGTGCGGTGGCAGAGTGCCCCGGCCATGCGCTCAGCGTGGTGGGGAGGACGCGCGACGTCGAGGGGCTGCTGGCACTCTGCCTGCAGGACAAGCCCTTCTACGAGGACTCCGGCGGCGGGGTGACGCTCTCGGGAGGGGAGGCGCTGCTCTGGCCCGACTTCTGCGTCGAGTTCCTGGGTCGCCTGCGCGAGGAGGGCATAGACAGCTGCCTCGAGACCGAGGCCTACGTGCCCCAGGGGGCCTTCGCCCGTGTGGCACCACTGGTGGACCACCTGCTCGTGGACATGAAGCACTGGGATGCGGCGGCGCATCGCGCGGGGACGGGCGGCGGCAACGAGCTGCCGCTCGCCAACCTGAACTGGGCCGTGGGGGCTGGCCGGGACGTGCTGGTGCGCACGCCGGTGGTGCCGGGCTTCAACGCCGACATCGAGGACGCGCGCCAGATGGCGCGGCTGCTGCGCGGCCTGGGTCTGGACCAGGTGCAGCTTCTTCCCTTCCACAACCTCGGGGAGTCGAAGTACGCGCTTCTCGAGCGGCCCTATGCCCTTGCGGGCAAGACGAACCTGCACGAGGAGGATCTCGTGGAGTACGCGCGCGCCTACGCGGACGAGGGCGTGCGCGCGTTCTTCTAGCGTGGATTGGCTGGGAGGGCGCGGAGGGGTATCGCCCGCCGCAAGGCAGGCACGGGTCTCTCGCCCGGCCCTTGCGCCGCGCCGTCGGCACGTCGTGGCCTCGTCACGCGATCAGGGTCTCGATTCCCATCTGCTCCAGCCTCCGGAGGGTCTCATAGCCCAGGCCGGGGTCGGTCACGACGCTCAGCGGCTTGTCCCCGAAGCGCAGGGGGATGGCGCCGTGCTGGCGGAACTTCTCGGACTCCGTGAGCACGACCACGTGTCCGGCCGACTCTGCCATCGTGCGGTCCGCCTCGGCGCGCATCTGGTCGCCGTTGGTGAAGCCCACGCCGTCGATCCAGCCGTCCGCTCCCACGAAGAGGTGGTCGACCGCAAACTCGCGGGCACAGGTGCGCAGGAGCGGACCCACGGTGACCTGGGAGTCGCGCTGCATGATCCCGCCCAGCAGGATTGCCTCGACGCTCGGGAAGTCACGCAGGTAGTTGGCTATGAAGACGCTATTGGTGACCACGGTCACGCCCTGCTTCTGGACGGCGAGCTCGCGTGCGAGGATGGCACAGCAGCTGCCGCTCTCGATCATGACGGTGGAGCCGTCGGGCACGAGCTCGGCCGCGCGCTGGGCGATGCGGCGCTTCTCCTCGTAGTGGTACGCCAGGCGCCCGCTCACGTCGTTGGGGTTGGCAAGGAGGGCAAAGCCGTGCTCGCGCAGCACGAGGCTGCGGTCCTGGAGCGAGTCGAGGTCCTTGCGCATGGTGACGTTGGAGACGCCGAGCCGCTCCGACAGGCGCGTGACCTCCATCTTCTTCTCGACTGTGAGCAGCTCGAGGATCTTGGCGTCGCGCTTGGACATGTGGGACCTTCTGTCTGGCTTGCACCAAGAGGGCGACTGCGTGGCAGCGCATCGACGCGAAGCCATGGCAGTGGCATGTTTCTTACGTACGAAAGCACATTCTAGCAAAAAGGAAGAAAAATACAGGCAAGAGGAAGCGGGGGCATCGTGCGCCAGAGCCCCTCTCGCTTGGGTAAGAATGGACGGAAATGCTTGCGGAAACGGGAGGGGGGTCGCGATGCCAATGGGAAGAGCGGGCGACGTACACACAGGTCAACGCCATGGAGCCGCTGGCTCCCGCCATGCTGGCTAATCGCGCGATCCTGATTCGCGACGATGCGGCTAAGGTGATCTCTGGGCTGAGGGCGAAGCTCGCCGAGGGGGCGTAGGTGCCATGGGTGCCATTGGAGACAAGAGGGAGTCAGAGCTCAGGTGGCTCATCGACTACCTCGAGGAGGAGCGCGGCTCGGCCAGCCGCGCCTCGGCCACGGAGCCGGGCCAGCTCTGGCCCTACCTCAGGGCGCTGATGAACCTGCGTGAGCCGCGTCGGACGAGCGACGAGTTCTATGCACGCCAGGACCGACTGCTGCGCGTCATGGCAGAGGAGAAGGGCGTCGTGCGTGCCACGGAGCTGCCGCGCAGTGACGTCGACGGGCACCTCTCGCTCTGGCGTGGCGACATCACCGCCCTCGAGGTGGATGCCATCGTCAACGCGGCCAACAGCCAGCTTTTGGGCTGCTGGGTACCCGGTCATCACTGCATAGACAACGCGATTCACAGCTATGCGGGGGTGCAGCTGCGCGAGGAGTGCGCGCGGCTCATGACGGCACAGGGTCACGAGGAGCTGACGGGCCAGGCCAAGCTGACGTCGGCGTACAACCTTCCGGCGCGCCACGTCGTCCACACCGTGGGACCCATCGCGGGAGGCGCGCCCACGCGACTGCACCGAAGCCAGCTGGCAGACTGCTATGCGAGCTGCCTCGACGCCGTGAGCGAGGCGGGCGACCGTAGCGTCGCCTTCTGCTGTATCAGCACGGGGCTCTTCGGCTTCCCTCAGGAGGAGGCGGCGCGCATCGCTGTGGGCTCCGTCCGCAACTGGCTCGACGAGCATCCCGGTGCGGTCGACCAGGTGGTCTTCAACGTGTTCCTCGCCCGGGATGAGCAGATCTACCGGGGGCTGCTAGGGTAGCGGGCAAGGACGCAGGGCCCTGCCCGCCCCGGCCGGGGCCCTGCCGCCTACGCGCGCAGGGCCTCGACGAGCAGCGTGGCGGTCTTTGCGGCCGACATGGGGTTCTGGCCGCTTATCAGGCGCCCGTCGGCTACGGCGAACGTGCTGAAGGGGGGCCTCTTGGTGAACTTGCCGCCGCGCTTGCCGATCTCGTCCTCGGGTGAGAAGGGCATGGCCTTCGCCGTGCGGCTGAGCTTCTCCTCCATGTTGGTGAAGCCGCTGACGCGCTTGCCCTCAACCAGGTAGGAGCCATCGGGCGCGCGGAATGGGCGGGTGGTCGTTCCTGGGACGGCGGCCTCACCTGCTCTCTTTATCCTGATACCCGACATCCAATTCTTATCGCGCGCGACCTATCAGACTTCGTGGGAAAAACTGCGCATGATTCCTCAGAGTTGTGGAGGCGAGGGACGTTTGCCCAGGATTTTATCGCCTGAAAGAAATCCAATGTACAGTTTCTTGGTGCCCCTCCGAGTATCGGCGCGCAAGGCGCGGTGCGACCACCGAACTGGGTGACCGCGCCGCGCCCGTTGCGCCTGAAATGTAGGTCGTGCAGGTCGCGCCCATCGGCCTGGCGGCTGAGCCTTCCGTTCCGGCCTGTCCGGGCGCGCCTGCGGCCCCTACCTCCCGCGCTTGGCCATGAGCAGCGTTACCTCGTCCTCGTTGAGGCCAACCATGGCCTCGCCCAGGTCCTCGCTCACGCGGGCGACGAGCTCGGCGTCCTCGTAGTGGCGCACGGCCTCGACGATGGCCGCAGCCCTCTTGGCGGGGTTGCCGCTCTTGAAGATGCCCGACCCGACGAAGACGCCCTCAGAGCCCAGCTGCATCATGAGCGCCGCGTCCGCCGGGGTCGCCACGCCACCGGCGGCGAAGTTGACCACGGGTAGCCTGCCCTCGTCATGAACGCGCCTCAGCAGCCCCAGGGGCACCTGCAGCTCCTTGGCGAACTCGAAGAGCTCGTCGACGCGCAGGCTCTGGACCTGCCGGATCTGCGCGTTCATCCTGCGCATGTGGCTCACGGCTTGCACCACGTCACCCGTGCCGGCCTCGCCCTTGGTGCGGATCATCGCCGCCCCCTCGGCGATGCGGCGCAGCGCCTCGCCCAGGTCGCGTGCGCCGCAGACGAAGGGCGCCGCGAAGTCGGTCTTGTCGATGTGGTTCAGGTCGTCCGCGGGCGAGAGCACCTCGCTCTCGTCGATGAAGTCGATGCCAATCGCCTGGAGGACCTGCGCCTCGACGAAGTGGCCGATGCGGCACTTCGCCATGACGGGGATGCCCACCGCCTCCTGGATTCCCCTGATCATCTTGGGGTCGCTCATGCGGGACACGCCACCTGCCGCGCGGATGTCTGCCGGTATGCGCTCCAGGGCCATGACCGCGACCGCGCCCGCCTCCTCCGCGACGCGCGCCTGCTCGGGCGTGGTGACGTCCATGATGACGCCGCCCGCCAGTGACCGAGCGAACTCGCGGTTGGCCGCCGCCTGGTCCTTGCCTGTCTGCTCCGTTGCCATGCCATTCTCCCTTGGTCGTGTGCCCCCGCCCGTCCGCGCAGGCCGTCTGGTGTCACGAACCAAAGGCTAGATTGAGTCTGATATTGTCGCTATATCCAATAGATGATTAATCAACAAGGTCAGTACCAGTCCAGAACAGGGTCAGAAATGCTTACCTACGACATGGGGCGGCGTGGCAGCGACACGCTGTACGCGCACCTCTACAAGTGCCTGCGGGCAGACATAGAGTCGGCGCGGCTCGTGGCGGGCGACCGGCTGCCCCCCAAGCGTCGCCTGGCGGAGCACCTGGGCGTGAGCGTGATCACGGTGGAGGCGGCGTATCGCCAGCTCCTGGCCGAAGGCTACGTCGAGTCTGCCGAGCGCCGGGGCTACTTCGTGGCACGGGGCGCCTCCGGGCAGGCGAGAGCTGCGCGGCCCCTCGTCCCGAGCCACGCCATGGCGTCGGGGCCAGCCCATGGGTCCGGGGCGCAACGATTCGTTCCCACCCTCCCCGACGAGGAGGCGGAGCTGGGCTCAGCGGGCCTCTTCTCCCTTCGCAACTGGGCGCGCATCACACGCGAGGTGCTTGCCGAGGAGGACGAGCGCTCCCTGCTCGGGCAGACCGATCCCCTGGGGTCACCCCGCCTACGCGCCGCCATCTGTCGCCATCTGGCCCAGACGCGCGGGCTCGCGGCCACGCCGGACCAGGTCGTGGTGGGCGCCGGCTCCAAGCTGCTCGACGCCATGCTGGCGCAGCTCCTGGGCCGGGACCTCTGCTTTGCGGTGGAGGACCCCGGATATCCCCAGCTGCGCCGCCTCTACCAGGCCAGCGGCGTGCGTGTCGTCCCCGTGGGAATGGACGTGGCGGGCCTCGTCGTGGACGGCCTCAGGTCGAACGGCGCCGACGTCGCGCACGTCACGCCGTCCCACCAGTTCCCCACGGGTGTCGTCATGCCGGTTGGCCGCCGCTACGAGCTCCTGGCCTGGGCGGCGGAGCGTCCCCGGCGCTACGTGGTCGAGGACGACTACGACTGCGAGTTCCGCCTTTCGGGCCTGCCGGCGCCTACGCTGCAGTCCGTCGACGTCGCGGGTCGTGTGATATACACCAACACCTTCACCAAGAGCCTTGGCCCGGCCTTCCGCGTGGCGTACGCCGTGCTGCCCGAGGCCCTGGCGCGGCGCTGGCGAGACGAGCTCTCGTTCGCGTCGGGCACCGTGGGCACCGTCGACCAGCTCGTCCTGGCGCGCGTCATAGAGTCCGGCAGCTTCGAGCGGCACGTGAACCGAACGCGCACGCGCTGTCGCCACCTGCGGGACCGGCTTCTCCTCGCGCTTGAGGGGGAGCTTGGGGTGCGTCTCGCGGACGTGAGGTCAAAGGACGCGGGGCTGCATTTCGTCCTACGGTTGGAGCTGCCTTCCGGCACGAGCGACCAGGAGCTCGAGCGCGCGTGCCGCGAGGCGGGCGTGCCCCTGCGGGCGATGAGCGGCTTCTACGCCGGGGGCGAGGCGCCCGAGGCCGACCGGCACGCCTTCGTGATGAGCTACTCAAGTCTTGGTGAGAGTGACGTCGCGTCCGTTGCCGCGCGTCTGGCCGCTCTCGTCAGGAACGCACGCTAGGGGTTCGCGCCAAACATTGGTGTGCTGGCAACGCGGGTGGCGTATCCGTTCCGTCCGTCATGCCAACGAGAAGGCGGCCAACGGAGTTGACTCCGCTGGCCGCCTGGACCGTCAATCGGTGTCGTGGATGCTCTCGCCTGGTGTTAGTCCTCGCGACGCGCGCCGCGTCGCAGGGCGAGTCCCGCACTCAGGGCGCATGCCGACGCGAGCAGGGGAGCGATGGGCGAGGCGCTGTCATCCCCGGTCTTGGGCGTCGCGGGCTTCGGCTTCGGGGTTGCCTTGCTCGGGGTCTCAGGCTTCGGCTTCTTGGGGGTCTTGTCGGGAGGGGTGGTGGTCAGCTTGTTGGTGATCGTGAAGCCCTCACCAGCGTTCCCCGTGACCTCGGAGGCGTAGCCGTCGGGGACCTCGACCTCCTGGACCGCGTAGGTGACCTTCTTGCCGGCCTCGTTGACGGGCAGCTTGTCCCAGCTGTGCTTCCAGCCGTTGGCGGCGGAGAGCTCAACCGCGTCGCCCGTGGCCTTGCCGTTGGCCGTCAGCTGCACGCGCACCGAGGCGGGACGCTTGCCGGAGGCGTTGTCCGCGTCGTCCCAGACCTTCTCCACCTTGACGAAGGTGACGCTGGGGGAGTGCGTGTTGGTGACGTCGAAGCCGGTTTCGGACGTCGTGCTCGCATAGCCCCCGACCTTGTCCTCGACGATCCGGTAGCTGATGGGGCTGCCGTTGCCGTCGTACTTCGGCAGCTCGCCAAAGTCCCAGCTCCAGCCCTGCTCTGCCGTGACCTCCTTGCTTGCGACCTCCGTCTGGCCGGCGAGGAGCCGCACCGTGATGCTCGCGGGTCGCAGGCCGTCGCGGTCGTTGTCGTCGTCCCAGGTCTTGCTTCCCTGGACGTGGACCTTCTCGACGTTGGTGTTCGTGATGGTGAAGCCGGTCGCTGCGTCACCCGCCGGATCGCTGGCCTCGTAGCCGTCGGGCACGTCGGACTCCCGCACGGAGTATGCGATCGCGTGACCGTCCTCGGCATACTTGGGCAGGTCGTCGAAGCTGCCCTTCCAGCCGCTCCCTTCGTTGAGTGCGAGCTCCCTGTCCGTGTCGTGGCCGTCTGCCAGGAGCTTTACCGTCACGGGTCCTGCGACGGGACCGACCCAGCTCTTCTTCACCTGGACGGAGGTGGCGGGGGTGTTGGTGATGACAAAGCCCTCTGCGGCACTGCCGCTGACCTCGGGGACGTAGCCCTCGACCTTGCGCTCTTCGACGGTGTAGTCGTACACGTGGCCGCTGGGGTCGTTCTTGGGGAGGTTCTGGAAGGTCGCCGTCCAGTTGCCGTCGGAGTCGGGGGTGACCTTCTGGAAGCCCACGTACTGGCCGTCGCGATAGAGGTTGACCAGCACCGAGCCCGGATGGGTGGCGTTCTGCTCGGAGCCGTCGTTCCAGGTCTTGGTGACCTTGATCTCGGTGGTCTCGACGGACTTGCCGATGAACACGGTGCCGTTGGAGCCGATACCGCCACCGCGTGTGGCGGAGCTGTTGCCCGTGATGTGAACCTTCGCCAAACCGAGTGCCTTTTGCACGCCCGGATCGTCCTTGGTCAGCGCGTTACCGAGCGAGAGCTCCTGACCGGACCAGGCATCCAGCACGCCCTTGAGGTCGTCGAGGGGAACCTCGCTGCCGTCGTCGTAGGTCCACCTGTAGGCGCCACCGCCGAGCATGGAGGGCGAGATCTCGTAGGGAGGGTTACCGCTGTGGGTGCCGAGCCAGGTCGCGGCGAGGATGTAGAGCTCGTTGGCGCCCTCGTCGGCCTTGTTGTTGTAGAAGACCGAGCCGTTAGTCAGGTTGATCTCGGTGACGGAGGCGGGGCAGGCAGCATAGCCGCCGCCGTAGACCTTCGTCGAGTTGTTAGCCACCTCGACGTTCGAGAGGTAGAGCTCGGCGTCGTGCCAGCCGGTATATCCGTCACCGATGCCGTTGACGTAGATGCCGCCGCCGCCGAACATGCCGTTGTCATCGCCTTCGCCCGTCATGGCGTTGTTGGTGATGCTGCCGCCGGTGATGGTCGCGATGCTATAGGCGGAATCGTCGCCGTACTGCACGAAGATGCCGCCGCCACCGCTCCCGGCGCTGTTGCCGTCGATCGTGCCGCCGGTCATGGTGAGGACGGATTGGCTTTGGGGGCCAAAGAATGTGCCTACCGAGATGCCGCCGCCCCGCTCGAAGGCATCGTTGCCGGATATGGTGCCGCCCGAGAGGTTGATGTCGGCACCATCGAACACGCAGATGCCGCCGCCGGAACCGCCATAGCGTTGATCAAGATCGGGGTTGCTGTTTGTGCCATCGACGGCGTGGTTGCCCGTGATGGTGCCGCTTGACATGTTGATGACGGCATTATCGCAGCCGTAGATGCCGCCGCCGCGGACGGCGGAGTTGTTGCGGATGGTGCCGCCTTCGACGTTCACCGTGGTGCCCGCATCCTTCGCGAAGACCCCGCCTCCTGCCTCGGGGTACCAATGCCCCTCGCTGCGGATGTAGTTGTTCTGCAACGTGGCGCCCTCGGCGATCGTCAGCGCACCGCCGTCGAACACGCCAACGATGGATCCGCCTTCGCCTGAGCCGCCCGTGCACTCTGCCCAGCTGCCGTTGTCAATGCCGCCATCTACGACGATGTTGGCGAGCGTCAGCTTCGCGCCTCCCCCGACATGGATGAGCTCGCCGTAGTAACCAGACGCCCGCTGGAGCATCTTGCCGCCGAGGTCCCAGGTCTCGTCGCCAGAGGGCTTGAGCGCCCCGCTCACGTAGGCGAAGTCGAAGCCCGAGCCGGGCAGCAGCTCCTTGACCTTGGCGAAGGTCTTCACCGGCGCATCCTCCGTGCCGGGGTTGCTGTCAGACCCGGTGGAGCCGTTCACATAGATGGGGTGGTCACTCTCGGCAAGGGCTGTCCGCATGCCTAGGGGTAGGCAGATGCAGAATGCCAGCACCATGCCCAAAAGGGCAAAGAGCCTGCTCTTCATGGCGGGCCTTCCTCTCGTGTGTTTGGTCTGTCTTCTCCAGAAGGGCGTCTTTGTCAAATTCCATCGTATCTGTGCCATGGTAACCGAATTCCTACATTTTTTCTGCATCTAGCAGGTAATATCTGGTTCCGTTTATGTATGATTTTCCAAAAATACAGTGTTTGTCGCCTGTCGATATCTGCTCAGCATGAGGCCCGGTGCCGTCTTTGACTGCGTCTCTCGTTTAACTTGGCTGCGTCTCTCGTTTAAATAACCAAGGGAGGATGGTATGCGCGCGAGGAACCCCATGCCGCAGGACGTCCTTGAGCTGCTCGAGTCTCGCGGGCTGAGGGCGGACTACGACCAGCGTCCCGCCTACCAACGAAACGACTACCTGGGTTGGATTGACCGCGCCAAGCTTCCGGCCACGCGCGAGCGGCGTATCGCCCAGATGTTGGACAGCTTGCGCGCGGTGGCGTGTACATGGGCATGGAGCACCGTCCGTCCCGCAAGGAGAAGGATGCGACGTCGTCGGGCGGTGCGGAGGTGGGCGGCCCCGAGGCCCCTGACGTCGTCGCGGGACCTCGCACGGCGGACGAGTACCTAGAGGCCCAGCCTGCGGAGCGTCGCCTCCTGCTGGACGAGCTCAGGGCGACTGTCGTTGACGCTCTCCCAGGGGCCGAGGAGACCATCTCGTGGCAGATGCCCAGCTATCGGCTGGACGGGAAGCTGCTTCTGCACTTCGCGGGCTACGCGAGCCATGTCGGAATCTACCCGGGAGCGGCCGCTCTCGACCACTTCGCCCAAGAGCTTGGCTCGCGTCGCAGCTCGAAGGGGACGCTGCGCCTGGAGTATGACGAGCCGCTCCCAAGGGGACTCGTCACGCGCATCTGTCTCTGGTTGGCTGGGGAATCGGACTAGTGCGCCAAAAAACTGCGCACGGTAGTGTCGAATTGTGGAGACGCGCCGCGTTTGCCCAGAATGCCCCCGCCTGAACGTAATCCAATGCGCATTTTTTCGGTGCGCCCTCGCCAGGCGTGGCCTGCGAGCGGCCCGCTGGCGCTTCGGCCGTCCTTCGAGCGCGTACAATTAAGCCTGGATACCAGGGCATCGCTGGGCGATGCGCCGCCGACGAGCCAGACCGGAGGTCTCCCATGAAGCAGGCAGACATCAGCATCCAAAGCAAGCTGGCGCAGAGGTCGTTCGACGTGTCAGTCTATGGCGATGCCGGACGCGCGGTCATCGCCTTCCCGTCAGAGGACGGCTGCAGCACCAGCTGGGAGAACGGCGGCATGGTCGAGGCGCTTCGCGAGCGCATCGAGGCTGGAGAGCTGCAGCTCTTCTGCACCGAGTCCATGGACGCGCAGACCTGGCTCGCCCGCGGCGCCGTGGACGACTACCGCCTGCGCAACCTTGAGCAATGGCAAGGCTACGTGGAGAAGGAGCTCCTTCCCTATGCGGCACGGCACTCCGCCAGCAAGGAGCTGCCGCTCGTTGCCGGTGCCAGCATCGGCGCGCTCAACGCCACGGCACTCATGCTGCGACAGCCCAAGAGGCTGGGCGGGCTCCTCGCGATGTCGGGCAGCTATGACGCGCGCGCGTTTGCGGGAGCCGACCCCGACCAGGCGTGGCTTGACGTCTCTCCCGTCGACATCGTGCGAACGCTTGCCAATGACGCGAAGGGCATGAAGGCCCTTGCTGGCAAGCAGCTTGCCTTCGTCTGTGGTCGCTCCTCCGACGAGCTCGGCCTGGGCTCCCAGCGTGGCCTCGACGCACTCTGCTGCGAGCTGGGGCTCGAGGCAAGCTTCGAGTACTGGGGCTGGGACGTCGTGCCCAGCTGGTTCTGGTGGCAGGAGGAGGCACGCCAGTTGCTGCCCTGCCTCCTGGCGCCCAACGGCCTCATCGACCGCAAGCTGGTCGCCCGTCTCGCGTCAGCGCAGACCGAGGCCGAGCATGCCGCGAACCAGCGCGAGTCGGCCGCGACCGAGCTCGAGACGGCGGCAGAGACCCTGAAACAGGCAAAGTCCGAGCTCAGGGCCGCCCGCAAGCGCACGCGCGACGAGGCGAAGTCCGTCGAGGCCGCCGTCCAGGAGGACGAGGAGCTCAGTGCCGTCGCCGCCGATGCCTGGGCCGAGAGGGACCGCATCGCCCTGCTGTTGGCGGAGGCCACGAAGGCGGCGGGTGCGGCGCAGTCGGCCGCAGACGCGGCCGCCGAGCGCCTGGGCTCCGCGCGCTGGATCGCGGGCGAGGCCGAGGCTGCCGTCGAGCGCGCCGTCCAGGCCCAGGCTGACTCCACGGCCCGTCTCGCCTCCGCCAAGGAGGCCGTGGCTGCAGCCCAGGGGGAGGCGGAGCGCCTTGCCGCCGCGCTCGCCGAGGTGCAGGCGGAGGTCGACGCGGAGAGGGACGAGGCCCGCCGGCTCAAGGTCGCACGCAGCTAGCGGGCTTGGCCCAGGGACGCGCCCAGGCGCGGGGATTGTCCCGTCAGTCGTCGCACCCAGAATCGCCTCGTCGGCTTGGGTCAGGCGATGGCTGCTAGGCAATGGCTGCGGCTAGGCTGCCGCCCGTTCCTCTCGCCCGAGCTCGCCGAGGATGCTCGCCGCCATGGGCAGCGCCACCAGGCCCGTGATCACGTCGGTCAGGGGCTGGGCCAGCTGCACGCCCAGGAGCCCCATGAAGTGCGGCAGCACGGTCACGACCGGGCCGATCACCAGGCCCAGCCTGCAGGCACCCAGGATGGTGGCGCGCCACATGCGCCCCGTGGTCTGGAGCAGGAAGTTGGTGATCATGGCCATGCCCGTGATGGACATGGTGAAGCTCTCGACGCGCAGGGTGAGCGTGGCTATGCGCACCACCTCGGGGTCGTCGTTGAAGAAGGCAACCAGCTGCGGCGCGAAGGCGCAGGTGAACACGCCCACAGAGAACACCGCGACCAGCGCCGCGCGCACCGCGAACGCATAGCCCTCCCGGATGCGCCCGAAGCGCCGTGCCCCGTAGTTGTATCCCACGAGGGGCTGGAAGCCCTGTCCGATGCCAATCTGCACGTAGTTGCCGAAGCCGCAGATGCGCTGGACGATGGCCAGTCCCGCGATGGCCGCGTCGCCAAACGGCCGCGCGGCGTCGTTGAGCAGCGTCGTCGCCACGCCCAGCATGATCTGTCGTACGAAGGACGGCACGCCGCCGTTGTTGATCTTGAGCGCCATCTCCCTCGTGGGACGCCGCAGCCACCGTAGGCCCAGCGGCGTGATGCCCGCTCTCTGCATCTGGAAGACCAGGAGACAGAAGCTTATGAACTCGCAGATGACGGTGGAGGTCGCGCTGCCCGCGATCCCCATGCCGCAGACGTAGATCAAGAACGGCGTCAGCGCCATGTTGAGCACGGCGCCCGTCATGATGGCCGCCATCGAGTAGAAGGCCTCCCCCTCGAAGCGCAGCTGCATGTTGAGCATGAGCGAGCTGCACATGAACGGCGCGCCCATGAGGATGATGCCCACGAAGCGCCGCGCGTAGGGGAGGATAGTGGGGGTCGACCCGGCCAGGAGGCAGATGGGGTCGATGAAGACGTTGCCCAGCACGGCGACGACCAGCCCCAGCGTCAGCGTGCAGGCGAGGCCCGTGGTGGCAAGCACGCAGGCCTCGTCCCTCTCCCTCGCCCCAAGGTGGCGCGAGATGGCATTGCCCGTGCCCTGCCCGAAGTAGAAGCCTATGGCCTGGATCGCGGTCATCGCGACGAACGAGATGCCGATGGCACCCGACGCGGAGGTGCCCAGGCTGCTCACGAAGAAGGTGTCGGACAGGTTGTAGATGCTGGTGACCAGGTTGGAGAGGATCGAGGGCGTGGCGAGCGAGAGTATCAGGGGCCGGATGGGCTCCTCGGTCATCTGCCGGAACTTCTCCTCGGGGGTCTGCCTGCCCCTGTGGTGGGCTTCGGCCGCGTCCGTCCGTGCGGTCACGTCTGTGTCGTCTGCGTCGCTTCGCATGAGAGGCATGATGCACCGAAGCCCGGCGTGGCCCGTCGGGATGCTGAGCCGGTGCTCACATCCTCACGGAATCGTTACGTGCGGGAGGGGCGAACCGGCCGAACGAGGTCCTACCGGTCGCTCACGCGCAGCTCGAGCACGTCGGGCCGGGCATAGTGGCCCACGGGGTCGAACTCCCACTTGCTCGCCGCCACCTGCTGCAGGTCGAGCTCGGCATAGATGACGCCCGGCTCGTCCCACAGGGGGCCGGCGGCGTAGTGTCCGTAGGGGTCGACCACGCAGCTCCCGCCCGTGTACACCACCTCGTCCAGCGCCTCGACCTCCTCCGGCTCCGCCAGGTCGGCCGGGTAGTCCGCTCGCTCGACGTAGGGCGCGCAGTTGACCACGAAGCAGCGCCCCTCCAGGGCGATGTGCCGCAGCGTGGCCTGCCACTCGGGGTTGCAGTTGGTGTTGGGGGCGAGGTAGATGGTCACGCCCCTCTGGTACAGCGCGACGCGCGCCAGGGGCATGTAGCTCTCCCAGCAGATGAGGGTGCCCATCGGCCCCCAGGGCGTGTCGGAGGTGGGGAAGTAGTGGTCCTGGGCGTCTCCCCACACCACGCGCTCGAGGCCCGTGGGCTTGAGCTTGCGGTGCACGGCGTCGACCCTTCCTTCGGGGTCGATGACCACGTTGCTGTTGTAGAGCGTGCCGCTCGTGGCGTCGCGCTCCGATATTCCCACGCTCACCCAGCTGCTGGTTCGGCGCGCCGCCTCGGCGATGGTCCCCACCTCCGGTCCGTCGACCAGGACGGAGCCGTCGTAGTAGCGCTTCCAGTCGAGCTGGCCGGCTGGCTTGCGCGCACCGGTGACGAAGCCGAAGGTCAGGCCATGCGGGTAACCGGGAATCGCCAGCTCGGGGAAGACGATGAGGTCGCTGGGGCGCTCGCGCGAGACGTGATCGATCGTCTCCACCATCCGAGAGGCGCAGGTGTCGCGGTCGAAGATCGTGGGCTGCATCTGCACCACGGCAATGCGGCAGGCGTCGGCGAGTTCCCTCATGCGCTGCTCCTTCTGCGGGCTTGCGAGTCGTGCAAAGGGGAGAATAGCCACCCCACGGCGGGCGGCCGCCGTGGGGCCATGACATTTTACGGGGGAGAAGCACGGGGCGTCCCCCGTCAGGCGCGTCCATCCGCAGAGACGGGAAAGCTCACGGAGAAGCGCGTGCCCACGCCCTCGCGCGAGACGACGTCGATCGTCCCCTGGTGCGCGTCCACGATCCACTTGGCGATGGAGAGTCCCAGCCCGGTGCCGCCGACCTCGCCGCCGCGCGCCTCGTCCGCGCGCCAGAACCTCTCGAACGCGTGTGCCACATCACTCTCGCCCATGCCCATCCCCTCGTCCTGCACCTGGTACGAGACGCGGCCGTCCCTGGCCCTGGCACCGAGGGTGATGGTCGACCCGGTCGGGGAGTACTTCGCCGCGTTTTGGACGATGACCCTTATCGACTGCTTGACCATCGCCAGATCGCCCGTCATCTGGTAGCGGGGGTCTCCCTCCGCCCCCTCGGGGTTCTCGAGCGCGTAGCGGTGGGCGTCATCGATCATGCACGACTCCTCCCACACGCCTGCCGTGACCTCGGCCAAGTTGAGGGGGGCCATCTGGAGCGCGTTGCGGCCCGAGTCCCCGCGGGCCAGGAAGAGCAGCTGCTCGACGAGCTCCTGCATGTGGTCCGTCTCGGCCTTCAGGGACTCGATCGACTCCTCGAGCACGGCCTCGTCCGTCTTGCCCCATCTGTCGAGCATGTCCACGTAGCCCTTGATCACGGCGATGGGCGTGCGCAGCTCGTGCGAGGCGTCCGAGACGAACCTCGTCTGCTGCTGCCGGGACTTCTGCATCTGGTTGAGAAGTCCGTTGAGCGCGACCTCGATGGGTTGTAGGTCCTGGTCGCCGGTGGTGACGCGCGGCGAGTCGACCGTCGCGCGCGAGATGGCCTGCTCAAGGCTCTCCATCTTGTCCGCCTCGATCCCGCCGGCGCCGCTGCCCATCGCCTCGGCGTCCAACGCCAGCTGGTTCAGCGGAAGGAGCTTGCGCCGCACGCGCCTGGTGTCTTCCGGCAGGCTGAGGAGCGAGACGAGCTGCCATGAGCCGGCGGCGACGGCGACGGGTCCCATGAGGCGGAAGAGGTCTCCCATGGGGAAGCTCGTCCTCGTTCCGTCGCCGAGCAACACGTCCAGGCTCAGGGCCTCTGGCCTGTCGCCGTCCGTGGCGAGCTCGAGGGAGGCAATGGCATTGGGGGAGCCGGCCCGCAGGGCCCTCTCGGGGAGCTTGCTGGCGCACTGCACTGCGAAGCTTGCCACGAGCGCCACGCAGACGAACAGGTCGAAGGCAATCATCCCGGCCAGCCTTCTCCACCAGAAGCTCCAGCTGATCGAACGGGCGGTGGAGGGCATGCCCTGCCTGACCGCCCTGGCGCTACCCCTCCCGGATGACATACCCCACCCCGCGGACGGTCGTCACGAGCCTCATGCCAAAGCGGTCGTCGATCTTGGAGCGGATGTGACGCACGTAGACGTCGATGGCGTTCGTCTCGCCCGCGTACTCGTAGCCACACGCCAGCTGCAGGAGCCGATCGCGCGTCATGACCATGTCCTCGTTCTCCATGAGGGCGCGCAGGACTTCGAACTCGCGGTTCGTGAGCTGGACCTCCTCGCCCGCGACGGTGACCTCGTGCCTCTCCACGTCCAGGGTCACGCCGTTGGAGCTGAGCACGTGGCGCGCGGGATCCCTGGGGTTGCCGTCGGTGTCGTCCCCGGCGGGGCCGGTCTCGTCTCTCGCCGTCGCGGTAGCAGCCGCGACAGGCGCGTCGGCCGCCGAGGCGGTGCCTGCGGTCGCCTCCCGACGCTTGAGCGCCACGCGGATGCGGGCGAGCAGCTCCTCGATGGCGAAGGGCTTCGTCACGTAGTCGTCGGCCCCTGCGTCGAGCCCCGCGACCTTGTCCATCACGGAGTCTCGCGCGGTGAGCACGATGACGGGGACGTCACGCTCCCTGCGGATGCGGCGCAGCACCTCGAGGCCGTTCAGCTGCGGAAGGAGCAGGTCGAGAAGGACGAGGTCGTAGTCACCCGAGAGGGCGGCGTCCACCCCCGACCTGCCGTCGGCGGCCTTGTCCACCTCGTACCCCTCGTGTGTCAGCTCGAGCTCCACGAAGCGGGCGATCTTCGCCTCGTCCTCGACCACAAGAATCCTGCTCATGCACCGCTTCCGTTCGGACGTGCCTTGCGGTCGGGCCCGAACGCACGGGCCCGACCGCGAATCCTATCTTTTCTCGTGTCCCATGACGTCGCGCTTGAGGGACTCCGCGCCCGAGGCCGCCTTGTCCATGGCCTCGTTGACGTCGACGGTCACCCTGCCCACCCCCTCGAAGTGGTAGTGGCACTCGAGGAACAGGCCCACGACGAGCACGGGCAGCGTGATCGCCCAGGCGAACAGGGCGAGCACCAGGACCAGGACGGGCACGGCCAGGATGCGCCGCCCGTGTCGATCCACCACGAAGGTGACATCGATGCCCTTCCTCAGCACGCGGCGGCAGCCGTCGCAGAAGCGCTCGAAGCCCCTCTCGAACCTGCCTCCCTCGCTTGCCTGCCGGTAGGCGTCCTGGGCCTCCGCCATCTCGGGAGATATGCCACCCTGCTCGCTGCCGGCGGTGGAGTAGCTTGCCGTCTGGGGCCTCGCCTTGCCTTCGTTTTCCAGGTAGACGATGGCATCCAGCACGTTGCCGCCGCTTGCGTCGAGCGCCAGCTTGGCATCGGCGTAGCCCACGCCCGTCTTCTCGCGAATGAGCTCTGCCTTCTCGAGGTCGTCCATGACCATGCGTCCCTTCCTCTTGCGGGTGTCGCGTGGGTGGCAACCGCTGCCATCCGATGATTGCATGGTGACAGGCCAAGATTAACCGCCCCTTAGGCATAGATTACGTTCGGATGATGATTGGGCTGCACCGAAGTGCTATGGGGCACGCGAGGGGCGACGCCCGGATACGCCCGCACCGTCTGGTCCTCTCGCCCGCCTCGTCCCATGCGGTCACCGCCGGGCGTCCGTCACTCGTCGCTAGGCGTCCTGACCTTGGAACGCGCGGACGTCGTCCACGAGCACCGCGAGGTAGGGGCGCGAGCCCTCGGGGGCGTTCCCATCCACCAGGAAGAGCGCGAACCTGTCGTCGAACACGAAGTGGCGCGGCTGGCTGATGTCGAGTGGAGGCGCAGCTGATGTAACGGCGGTGATGGCTGCCTCGCTCTTGACCCTGCCACCCTCGTTGTCCAGGTCGAACTTGAGGGTCTGCACCGCCTGGGCGATGCGGAGACCACCTCCGTTGGGAAGCGCGAACTCCAGGCCCTCGAGCTCGTCGTACTCCTTGAACACGTCGGTGCTCAGTAGGGGACACTCGAACTCGTCGTCGTCCCCGAGCGCCCTCTGCGCCCCCGCCGACTCGGTTCTCGACGTCGCGTTGTCCCACATGTCCGAGAAGCTCTGGCCCTCGGGCGACTTCACCAGGACGAGCTCGTCGCCCTCCTTGGTCGAGACCCTGCAGGCGCAGTGCGCGTAGTCGTCGTAGTAGAGGGGGGTGACCTGGGCGAGAAGGTCGCTCCGCTCCGCCCCGTCGGTCTCTGCTGTCCCGAAGTACCTGGCTCCCTCCGTGTGGCTGGGGCCGAAGGTGCCGTCGTAGGGTAGGAGCGCGAACGGGCGCTCGAACGAGAACCGGCGATAGAGCATGGCGTAGAACAGCGTGGTGTCTGGCTCCGCGCTCTCCCAGTCCAGCAGGTCGAGGAGGTCGCTTCGCTGGCCGAAACGCTGGTCGATGGCCTCCTCCATGGTGCTGCGGGCATCTTTGGTCATGGGGCCGGCGTAGCTGTAATAGTGGTCGTCCGAGACCATGCCCGCCTCGAAGGGGCTCCCGTTCAGGGCGTCCACCAGCTCGTTCGGTCCGGCGGTCGGCTCGAGAGGATTCCCGTCGTTGTGGTAGGCGAGAAGCTCGTCCCAGCACAGCTGGAGCGGGGCGCACCAGGCGGCGTTGCCTTGGACCGGCAGCGTGTCCGCGGCGACGAGCGTCACGCCGGCCTCGTCGGCGCGACGGGGAGCGATCTGCCTTTCGTCGTCGCTGGGAGTGTGAGTGGCTTTCCACGCGAGCGGGGCGGCGATGGCGGCGACGACGATCGCGCACGCTGCGACCACGACGATTGCAAGGGACCTTCTCTCCTTCATGGGACCTCCTCGACGACGTGCGGGGTGGGTGACGATGGCGACGGGCTCGGACGGCTCCTGGAGCGTAGACGGCTCTTGGAGCGAATATACCAAAGCGTTTCCGTCTGCGCCGCCTGACGTCCGGGTGGGCTGGCAGGCCCGTATACTGGTCCGAATACGGACGGCGGGGGAGGAAGCATGTCTGACGGCATCGGCAGGGTCGACGTGGCGGGGACGGGCGGCGCGACCGGGATGGGCGACATGGTCAGCACGAACGGTGCGGCGGTCGGGACCGGCATCGCGGAGGTCGCCGCGCGCATGAAGCTGCAGAGCCCGGAGCTGGCGGCAACATCTGTCGAGCGGAGGAACGCCGCCCTCGCGGGCATCAGGGAGGCGCTCGTCGCCAGCGCCAGCAGCGTTTTCGCTGCCAACGAGGAGGACGTGCGCGCGGCCGAGGAGGCGGGGGTCTCTCCCGCGGTCGTCAAGCGCTTGCGCTTCGACCAGCACAAGCTCGACGACGTCTGCGCCGGCATCGACGGCCTCGTGGGCCTTCCGGACCCCGTCGGTCGCATGACGCTGCGCCGCGAGCTGGACGACGGACTGCTGCTCGAGCGTGTCACCTGCCCCATCGGGGTCGTCGGCGTCATCTTCGAGGCGCGTCCGGACGCCCTGGTCCAGATCTCGGCGCTGTGCATAAAGAGTGGCAACTGCGCCATCCTCAAGGGCGGGTCCGAGACCGCGCGCACCAATCGTGCCCTCTTCGCCCTCATCCACGGCGCCGCGCTGGAGGCCGGGCTGCCCGGGGGCTGCCTCTTCCAGGTCGAGGCGCACAGCCAGGTCGACGAGCTTTTGGCCTGCGACCGCGACGTCGACCTGCTCATCCCCCGCGGCTCGAACGCTTTCGTCCGCCACATAATGGACAACACGAGGATTCCCGTGATGGGTCACGCTGACGGCATCTGCCACGTCTACGTGGACGCCGCGGCGGACCTCCGGAAGGCCGTGCGCATCTGCGTTGATGCCAAGGTCCAGTATGCTGCCGCTTGCAACGCGGCCGAGACCCTGCTCGTGCACCGCGACGTCGCGGGAGACTTCCTCCCCCTGCTCGCCGACGCCTATCGTGCCGCCGGGGTCGAGCTCAGGGGCACAGACGAGGTCCGGGCCATCGTGGGCTGCGTGCCTGCGACGGACGCGGACTGGGACCGCGAGTACCTCTCGCTCGTCATATCCGCCAAGCTGGTGGGCGGCGTGGACGAGGCGATCGACCACATCAACCGACACGGCTCCCACCACACCGATGCCATCGTGACCCAGGACGATGCCGTGGCAGAGCGCTTCATGCAGTTGGTGGATTCGGCCGGCGTGTACCAGAACGCCTCGACCCGCTTTGCCGACGGCTTCCGCTATGGCTTCGGTGCCGAGGTGGGCATCTCGACCGGGAAGCTGCACGCGCGCGGCCCGGTGGGTCTGGACGGTCTGGTCACCTACAAGTATCGGCTGCGTGGCTCCGGTCAGGTGGTCGCGGACTACGCCGAGGGCAGGAGCCGCTTCCGCTTCCGCGACCTGAGGCTCTAGGGGAAAGGGTCCCGCGTGCGTCGTCGACGGCTAGGCCTATGCCGGTCAGCGGTCGCCGCGCTGGCTGCCGGCCGTAGCCGAGTGCGGGGGCTACTCTCCCCGGCGCTCCTCCACGGCGTCGTGGACGCGTTCGGCGGTCGCTCGTGCCATGCCCTGCACCTTCTGGTAGTACTCGTCGAAGACGCGCCGGTAGTCGCTGGGCCTGAGCGACGGGAAGGCCCTGAGGAGTCGAAGCTCCTGGTCGGTCAGGCGAGAGGAGAAGCTCGAGGCGAGCTCGTCGAGTGAGGGTACCTGTGGCAGGTTGGGCATGCCGCGAAGCTCCGGCGTTGCCTCGCGCAGCCTGTCGCGCGCCCCGGCGAGACGACGTCTGAGCGAGGCCTCCATGACCTGGCTCCAGTCCTTCACGCGGGCGAGCTCGGGGCGGGAGGGGAGCAGCTCTCGCACGGAATCCAGGCGCGCGGCGGTCTCCTGCTTGAGGGAGTCCATCTTCGCGCGCAGGCCGGCGATGCCCACGTGGGTCACCACGAGGTCAGAGAGCATGAGCGTCGCGCTCAAGCACGAGAGCGCTGCGAGCTGCGTGCCACTGAGCGAGGCGACGGCTACCGCGAGGGGCGGCTGCGAGACGTAGGTGACCAGCAGGCAGCAGCAGCCAAACTGCAGGAAGCCCCCCGCCCAGATGCGTCCCTGCAGGTTGAGAGGTTTGTCGGAGTAGTCCCACCAGCGTGCGTGGTACATCCTCTCCATCACGTACGAGGTGACGTACTCGAGGAGGCAGCTGAGCGCGCCGCCCGTGAGAAACACTCCGAGCGGACTGCCAATCCGCGAGAGCAGCAGGGCGGAGGCGATGCCGCCGCAGCCGTAGATGGGCAGGTAGGGTCCATTGAGGAAGCCACGGTTGATGAAGTGGCGCTCTGCGACGGAGCAGTAGGTGCTCTCCACCACCCAACCTCCGACGCAGTAGAAGAAGAAGTAGGTCCAGGCAACCATGAGCTGATGGATGGCATGTGGCAAGGCGTGCCTCCTAGGCGTCGTCGCGGACGGAGGCGCCGAGGCCCGCGCGCAGGCGCAGCCAGAAGCCGTCGAGGGTCTCGGACGTGGCGACCATCTTGTCTGCAAGGCAGAGAAGCGCTGCCTCGCGGCAGCTGGGCGGCATGGGTGTGAGGGGGAACATGTGCCTGCGGACCATGTTCTGCTCGATGGGGCCGATGCCAAAGTCGCGGATGGCGTTGGCGCAGGCAAAGCCAGGGTGCCTGAAGCCGTGGAGCCTGTGGCTGGGGTCGGGGTCGTGCCAGTCGTAGAGGAAGTAGTCGTGGAGGAGGGCGCCGCGCAGGAGGGCGCGCTCGTCCACGGGGATTCGCCAGCTGCGCGCGAGGCGCACGCACTGCCGGGTGACGGAGAGCGAGTGGGCGAAGACGGTGGTGGTGCCGTGCTGGATGCAGCGCCGCTCGATGCGCATGCCCTCGGAGTCGAGGATGTCCTGGCAGTGTCGGCGGACGAGGTCCATGCTCCGCGAGCTGGGGCTGATAGGCTTTCGTGGGACGCTGGAGGGCATGCGATGGTCCTTGCTGCTGGCGTTGTCTGCATATGACGGGTGCCATTATCTGCCCGCCGCGGTGTCGTGGCGGCGCCTTCGACCCGATTCCGCCGAATGCGCAAGTGGCGGGGCGACGGCCCCAGCGCGAGCGAACGCGTGCCGTCGGCGCCCAACACGCGCAAGCGCACGCTGGTGTCATCCAACACGCGCGAACGCACACGTGTGATTGCATTTGTCCAGATGCTGGGAGCCGTGCATGTGCGCAACAGCGTGCTCGCTGCCTGTCGCGTGCGCAACAGCGTGTTCGCCGAGCCAATTGTGCGCAACGGCGTGCGCGACGGCTGCGGCATCTACTGACAACGCCCAATGCGTCTGCCGCGTCATCGATAGCGCCAAACGCGTCCACCGAATCGTCGAGAACGTCCAACGCGTCTAATCGACAGCAAAACCCCAGGTCAGTTTTTGTCTCTAGACGCGTTGGACGCTTTCGCGCGGGAGCCAGACGCGTCGGACGTTTTCGTACAGGAGATAGACGCATTGGACGCTTTCGCGTAGGAGATAGGCGTGTGCATCGCTAGACGTGCGCATCGGCGTGCGGGTGAGAGGGGCGTGCTCAGCGGCACACGAATGAGAGTGGCGTTCGCAGAGGCGCTCGCCCAGCGTGCACGCTCGCCGAATCCCAACGGCTCCCATGTCGCGCCATTGGGTACATAGCTTTACATAACTCGAACCGCCCGCCCCTCCGCTCCATGCGGTGTGGGTAGCGGCGCAGGCCACCAGCAGAAGGGAGTCTGGCATGAACATGCAGACCGATGACGACAAGCTCAGCTTCGTGGGAGACTACGGCGACGTGCTAGGTGAGGTCTCGTTTCCCGAGGACGAGGACGGTATCCTGAACTTCAACCACACCTACGTCGCGCCCAGCGAGCGCGGCAGTGGCATGGCAGGCCGCCTCATGGGCCAGGCCGTCCGTCACGTGCGCTTTGCGGGCAAGAAGGCCCGTGCGACCTGCTCCTACGCCATCCGCTGGTTCCAGAAGCACCCGGAATATGCCGACATCCTCGTGGAGCCTCCTGCAGCCGAGCCGGCAAAGTAGTCTCGCTCTCAGCAGGTGAGGGACCTGCACCTCGTTAGGGCAGGCGAGAGGAACCCGCCTTCTCGCATCAGTCCAACCGCATGCGCACGAAGAGGCGCGCCCGCAGCCGAATCCAGCTGCGGGCGCGCCGCGTTTACGGGCAGGCTCCTGTCGTTCATCAGCCACGACCTGCCCCGCGATACCTACTATCGAGCTCTACTTGCGGTAATCGTAGAAGCCCTTGCCGGCGTTGACGCCCGTCTCGCCTGCGTCGATCTTCTCCTTGAGCTTGGCGGCGATCTTGCCCTGGATGGTCGAGGGGTCCTTGGCGCGCGGGTCCATGACCGCAATGTTGTACGCGGTGGTCAGGCCCACGATGTCCAGGATGCGGAAGGGGCCGGCGGGCGCGCCGGTGCCCAGCTGCCAGGTCTTGTCGATGGTCTCGGGGTCGGCCACGTCGTTTGCCCACAGCGCCTGCGAGGCGTTGAGGAAGGGTACGAGCATCGAGTTCAGGATGTAGCCGGGCTGCTCCTTGTGGAGCTGCAGGGGCACCATGCCTATGGCCTCGGCGAACTCGACGACCATGTCGTAGTACTCCTGCTCGGTGCCGGCATGGCCCATGACCTCGCCGGTGTTGTTGCGCCAGATCTCGTTGGCGAAGTGCAGGGCCAGGTACTTGGCGGGACGGCCGGTTGCCTCGGCGAAGCTGCTGGGCAGCATGGTCGAGGAGTTGGTGGCGATGACGGTCTTCTCGGGCAGGTGCTTGGCCAGCTCCTGGTAGAAGGCGGTCTTCTGCGCGGGGTCCTCGGCGATGGACTCGATCACGAGGTCCGCGTCCTCGGCGGCCTCGGCGTAGCTGGTGGTGAGCCTCAGGCCCTCGTAGGCCTTGAGCACCTGCTCCTTGAGGGCGTCGATGCCGGCGTCGTCGGGCTTCTCGTCCGCGAAGCCGCGGGCCCACGCGGCGGGGTTGGTCTTGGATGCCTCAAGGGTCTGCAGGTAGATGTCGCGCAGCCGCTCGAACTTGGGCTTGGCGCGCTCGATGGAGGCATCGCTCCTCAGCCACACGGTGACGTCGAAGCCGCGGAACGCGGTCTGGAAGGCGATCTGGCTGCCAAGGACGCCGCCACCGGCGACTACGACTTTCTTGAAGTTCATGTTGGTTCTCCCTTCGGAGTGTCTTGTTGCGCGCAGCGCCATTGGCTGCGGCAGGGGGTTGGCGCGCCTGGGGCGCTACCGTTAGGCGCAGTATTCCCACTAACACGCCGAAATGCCACACAATGCGAATTTATTTGGTCCGTGGCGGGTGGTCGTTGGGTACAAGGCCAAGGTACGAAGGCATTGCAGAAGGTCCGGGATGCGTCCTGCGGCCACGAATCGTTTGGGGTTCGTCATGAGCATCGTCACCACCACCCTGGCCACCCTCGTGGGCCTGGAGTTTCTCTACATCATGTACCTCGAGACCTTCGCCACGGCATCGGAGTCCACGAGTCGCGTCTTCTCGATCCCAGTGGGCGAGCTCGAGGGCAAGACCGTGAGCACCCTCTTCAAGAACCAGGGCGTCTACAACGGCCTCATCGGCCTGGCCATCCTCTGGGGCACCTTCCTCAGCGGAAGCCCCCGCGAGGTCGTGGGCATGCTCCTGGTCCTGGTGGTCCTCGTGGCCATCTATGGCGGCATGACCAGCAGCCGCTCCATCATCTGGAAGCAGGGCGGCCTGGCGATGGTCGCCCTCGTGACCCTGGCCCTGCTCTAGGGGAGAGGGGCGAGCTGCCGTTGCGGCAGAGTCTCGCGTTTGGGCCCGTGCATGCCGGGTGGCGGGCGCACGCCTCGCCTCCGCTGGAGACGAATTGGCGTCATGCCCGCGCACGCCAGGCGGTGGGGTCGACCGCCAGCGCGGCGAGCGGCACCGCGAGGTCATGCTCGTGCGCGCCAGGCGGTGGGGGAGAGGCCCGTCTCCCTCCTGAACGCGCTTGAGAACGCTGCCGGGGTGGAGTAGCCCACCGCGCGGGCGACCTCCGCCACGGGCATGCGGCCCTCGGCAAGGAGGCTGCGCGCCCGGCGCATCCTCGAGCAGCGCGCATAGTTGCCCAGCGTCTGTCCTGTGACGTGCTTGAACACGGCACAGAGGCGGGTGTGGCCACAGTGGGTGGCACGGGCGATCTGCTCCACGGAGGGCGGCCCGGAGGGTGCGGTGTCTATGATGCGTCGGGCCTCTCGGACGAGGGAGAGGTCCTCCCACGAGAGCCCTCCGGACTGGGCAGAGACCGTCTCGTCCGCCCAGCTCAGGAACCTTCCGACCTCCTCATGGACGTCTCGTTCGAAGGTCGGTCGCTGGTCGGTGCGGCCCAGCCTCCACGTGCCCATGCGCGCCAAGAGTCCCCTCAGCTCTTCGTTCACGTCATTGGGGTCGAGAAGCGACAGCTCGTCCTTCACCGACGAGAAGTCGCGCCCGTAGATGGCGGCGTTGCGCCTGAAGAAGTCGGGCGTGAGGCAGAGGCTCGTGGAGCGGATCCGCTCGCCCCTGCCGAGGAACGACTTGGTCTCGCCCGGGTCCTGCGAGAACGCGGCCACGTTCCCTGACGCGCGAAGATTGGTGATGGAGACAGGCGAGTACGCAGCCGAGTCGCGCGACCCCACGCAGAGGCAGATCGACTCGATGGGGTACTCCCTGAGCACGTAGTCCTCGCTCACGACGAGGTCGAGGAAGTTCACCAGGCAGCCCTCGGTGGGGGAGACGTTCGCCATGCGTCCGCGGCTCCAGCCGTCGTACGCCTCGGCAACCAGGCCGTCGGAGCAGTGATGGCAACTCCGCGCATGCATCTGGGCCAGCTGTGGCTCGAAGAGCTGCCTCAGGCTCTGGTCCATTCTCGCCTTCTTCCCGTGCTTCGTCACTGCTGGCTCGCATCCACGCCAGCGTCGCCGCCCGCCGTCCCGCACTTTCGATTTCTTCCGCATGTGGCGGGCGACCTCCCCCTCACCTGCAAAATACAGTTTACTCAAACTAACTGTTTGTGATCCGGGGAGCCGGCGCGACCGCGCCCGGCGTCCGACGCCTGGTGCCCGTTGCCCGGCGCACGGTGCCGCAGGGGCCCGCCCGGGCGAGCAAGGAGGTTCTCATGGAAGAGAAGAAGGCCGAGGGGGGCAAGTCCTCCCAGGCACGGGAGAGGGGCGGCGCGTCGCGGCAGGGCGGCGGCCTGTCCCAGATCCTGAGCTTCGCGGGAGGGCACAGACGCTTCACCTACCTGGGCATAGTGCTCTCGGCGGTGTCGATGCTGCTGGGCTTCGTGCCCTACGTCTGCATCTGGCTGGTCGTCCGCGACCTCGTCGCGGTCGCTCCCGACTGGTCGGCCGCGACCAGCCTCTCGACCTACGGATGGGTCGCCTTCGTCACGGCGATGGTGGGCATCCTGGTCTACTTCGGCGCCCTCATGTGCACGCACATTGCTGCGTTCCGCACCGCGAGCAACATGCGCAAGGCCTGCGCCGAGCACCTCATGCGCGTGCCGCTGGGCTACTTCGACACGCACGCGTCCGGCGAGATACGCCGCATCATCGACGGCTCCGTGGGCCTGACCGAGACCCTCCTCGCCCACCAGCTGCCCGACATGGGCGGTACCGTGGCCATGGTCGTGGGCATGCTCGTGATGCTCTTCGTGTTCGACTGGCGCATGGGCCTCGCCTGCCTGCTCGCCGCCGTCATCTCGGTCGGCTGCCTCATGAGCATGATGAGCGGCGACCGCATGGACTACATGAACAAGTACCAGGCCGCCATGGACCGCATGAACAAGGCCGGGACGGAGTACGTGCGCGGCATCCCCGTGGTCAAGGTGTTCCAGCAGACCGTCTACTCCTTCAAGGCGTTCCACGACGCCATCAAGGACTACGGGGACATGGCGCACGAGTACTCCGTGACGCTCTGCCGCGTCCCGCAGTCGCTCAACCTCACCTTCGTGGACGGCGTGGTCGTCCTGCTGGTTCCGGCGGTGCTGCTCATCGCCCCCGGCGTCACCGACTGGGCGAAGTTCCTCACCGACTACGCGTTCTATGCGATCTTCTCGGCCGTCATATCCACCGCGCTGCAGCGCCTGATGTTCGTCGCCGCCTACACGCAGCAGGCGGGCAATGCCATGAGCCGCATCTCCGGCGTCCTCGCGGCGCCGACGCTCGCGGAGCCCGCCGAGCCCCGCCACCCGGCGGACGCCTCCATAGCCTTCGACGACGTGTCCTTCTCCTACGAGGGTGCGGCCACGCCCGCCCTCGACCACGTGAGCCTCGAGGTCCCCTCCGGCTCCACCGTGGCGCTCGTCGGCCCCTCCGGCGGCGGCAAGACCACGGCCGCGAGCCTGGTCCCCCGCTTCTGGGACGTCGGCTCCGGCGCGGTGCGCGTGGGCGGCGTCGACGTGCGCCAGATCGCCCAGCACGAGCTCATGGATCAGGTCGCGTTCGTGTTCCAGAACGACCGCCTGTTCAAGGGGACCATCCTGGACAACGTCCGCGCCGCACGGCCGGGCGCCACGCGCGAGCAGGCGCTCGCCGCGCTCGAGGCGGCCCAGTGCTCCGACATCGTCGCCAAGATGCCCCACGGGGTCGACGAGTTCATAGGCACGGGCGGTACGTACCTCTCCGGCGGAGAGGTCCAGCGCATCGCGCTCGCCCGCGCGATCCTCAAGGACTCTCCCATCGTGGTCCTGGACGAGGCGACCGCCTTCGCCGACCCCGAGAACGAGGCTCTCATCCAGCGCGCGCTGGCGCGTCTCGCCAAGGGTCGCACGGTGCTCATAGTGGCGCATCGCCTCTCGACGGTGAGGGGCGCCGACCAGATCGTGGTGCTCGACGCAGGTCATGTGGTGGAGAGGGGCACGCACGATCAGCTGGTGGCCGCAGGCGGCCTGTACGCGCGCATGTGGGCCGACTACCAGACGGCCGTCGACTGGAAGATAGCGGGGTCGCGGGGCGGGTCCTCCGGGGCCGCGCCGTCAGCGAGAGGGACGGCCGCAGGCGCGGACGCCGCAGCCACCGGAAGGGAGGCGTAGGAGATGTTCGACCTTCAGAAGCGCCACGGCCTCTCCGAGCAGGGGGCGGCAAACGTGAAAAAGGGGATCTTCTGGACCGTGGTCGTGAACCTCGTGGTCATGTCCAGCATGAGCCTGCTCTACTTCCTCATGCGCGACCTCATGGCGGCCTACCAGGGCCAGGCGGGCCTTCCGTCGGCCATTCCCTACCTCGTGGGCTGCCTCGCCTTCTTCGTGCTCTCGTTCGTCACGCACATGCAGCAGTACAACAACACCTACGGCACCGTGTACGACGAGGTGTCCAAGATCCGCATCTCGCTCGCCGAGCGCCTGCGCAAGCTGCCGCTCTCGTTCTTCGGCAGCCATGACCTGGCGGACCTGACCGAGACGGTCATGGGCGACGTGGACAAGCTGGAGCACGTGTGGTCGCACGTGCTGGGCTACCTCTATGGCTCGTTCGTCTCGACGGCGATCGTCGCGGTGGGCCTCCTCGCCTTCAACTGGCAGCTGGCCATCGCGGCGCTCTGGACCGTGCCCGTCGCGTTCTGGTTGCTCTTCGCCTCGCAGCGCTGGGTGCGCCCCCTGCAGGTGGTCGGTCGCCAGAAGGGGGTCGAGGTCTCCGACGCCATCCAGGAGATGCTCGACAGCGTGCGCGAGGTCCACGCCACCAACCAGGTGGACGGCTACCTCCGCTCCGTCAACCGGAAGGTCGACGAGTCCGAGGCGGCGAACCTCAGGTCCGAGCTCGCGGGCGGCGTCTTCGTGAACGGGTGCTCGATCACCCTGCGCCTGGGAATCGCCACCACGATCCTCGTGGGCGCCATGCTGATTGCCTCGGGCGGCACCGACTTCCTGACCCTCTTCATGTTCCTTCTGGCGATCTCGCGCATCTATGCGCCGTTCGACCAGTCGCTCGCGCTGGTGTACGAGCTGCTCGCCTCAAAGGTCTCGTCCGACAGGCTCCGCCGCTTCTTTGACGAGCCGCTCGCCACGGGCAGCGAGGACTTCTCGCCCGCAGGGCATGACATCGAGTTCGACCACGTGGCGTTCCGCTACGGCGACGGCGCGGAGAGCGTGCTGGACGACGTGAGCTTCATCGCGCGCGAGGGCGAGGTCACGGCGCTGGTCGGGCCCTCGGGCTCCGGCAAGTCCACCTGCGCGCGCCTGGTTGCCCGCCTGTGGGACGCCGACTCCGGTGCCGTGAGGGTGGGCGGCGTCGACGTGTCCACGGTCGACCCCGAGACGCTCTACGGGCACTGCTCCGTCGTGTTCCAGGACGTCATGCTCTTCGACGACACGGTGATGGAGAACATCCGCCTGGGACGCCGCGGGGCCACCGACGAGGAGGTCCTCTCTGCGGCGCGCGCGGCCAACTGCGACGAGTTCGTGGACAGGCTGCCGCAGGGGTACGGCACGATGATCGGCGAGAACGGCAGCCGTCTCTCCGGCGGCGAGCGCCAGCGCATCTCCATCGCCCGCGCCATGCTCAAGGGCGCGCCGATCGTGCTTTTGGACGAGGCGACGGCGTCGCTCGACGTGGAGAACGAGACCAAGGTCCAGAGGGCGCTCTCGACCCTGCTCAGGGGCAAGACCACGCTGGTGATCGCGCACCGCATGCGCACCGTGTCCAATGCGGACAAGGTCGTGGTGCTGGAGGGCGGCCGCGTGAGCGAGCAGGGGAGGCCCCAGGACCTGCTGGCGGCGGGTGGTACGTTTGCCCACATGGTGAGCCTGCAGCGGCAGAGCGAGGGCTGGGCCATCTAGGCGAGAGGGACGGGCCGGGCGTCGCGGTGGGCCGGCGTCGTGGCGGGCGTCCGGCCTGCCGGTCTGATAGGTGCCATGCTCGACGGCTTGCCTGGGCGGAAGGCTAGTGCAAATTGGTAGCGACGCGTCGGCCCGGGAGGGGGGAGTCCTTCTCCCGGGCCGATTTGTCGGTGCTTTGCCAAGGCAGAAGTGCCGACAACCCGTCGGTTGCGACGCGAACCCGGCTTCGGCATTCGGTTTGTCGGCACTTCCTCCCAAGAAATATGCCGACGAACGATTGGCCACGTACAGTTTGAAAACCCATTTGCTTAAGTAGAAAATTGAAAATATCTTTAAAATTAGGTAGATTGTATATACGTAAATCAACTTATTATGAAAAGCAGCTTTATTGAAGCTGGCCCGCCCATGAAAGGCGGGCCCGTTCTTGTCGGGTAACACATATGCCGCTGACCAAACCGCGCGTCGCCTTGCTCGCGTTCGTGCTGTCTCTGCTCATGCTGGGTTCGACCTCCCTCTATGTCTATTGGGTCGTGCAGCGGCAGCTGAGCCTCGAGGGAAGAAGCCTCTGCTCCACGTCTGCCCTGCGGGTCGATGTCACTCCCGCAACCGCCGTCCGGCTCGTGCACGAGATTGGCGGAGACGCGCGTGCGTTCGTCGACCTGGACGACTTCGGCATCGTGCGTGCGTTCGTCGCCGCGCATCCCGAATCCTTTGACTACCCGCATCCGCTCGGCAGCCAGACGAAGCCACTGGCAGCCCATTCCGCAGTGGCGGGAAACAGGGTGGGCGCCACGACGATTGGCGGGAGCCAGTTCGTCCTCTTTGGATTTGAGCGGTTTTCCCTGGTGGGACGGCTCGGCATGGGAAGCGAGTCGCTCCTTGACCGCTCCGTCCTCATTGCCGACGAGGAGGTCTTCGCAAGGAGCGGCGTCGGCGGGACGGTTGTCATCGATGGGGCGAGGGCGGTAAGGCGACTGAGGGAGATTGCTCCGGACGTGAGGGTCGCGCCGATGGCGGCCGGAGCCTCCGACCGCACGAACGTCGACGTCATCTCGCCGGTTCTGATTCGGCTTGGCGTCGTGGGAGAGTTCCTTGGCTCCGTCGTGGCGGGCGCACCCATGGCGCGCTTCGTAGCGCCATGGGTGCGTTCGTGCATCGTCTTGGGCGTGTCTTGGCGGAGGGTTCTTCTCCAGGTCGTGGGGACCTTGCTCATGTGCTGCCTCGCGGCCTTGGCGGTCGTCTTGCTGCCTGTGATGCGCGTCTCGGGGAGGGACGTAGCCGCACTGGCTCCCGCCCTCGCCGTCTGCATGGTCTTTGCAGCCTCCTTCTGCGTCTCGTCTAAAGCGGCTCTGCCATGGTGAGGGCCTTCGTGTGCGAGCTGCTCTATGACCTGCGTCTGGGATTGTTCCTGCGCATGGCGAGGAGCGTCCTTCTTGGCACCCTCTTGGCGGTCACCTATTGCCTCGCGTCGTTCTCCGCCTCTGCCGTCGGGTTGTTCAAGACGAGCTTGCGGGATGGTGCCGAGCATGAGTTCGTGTCGATAACGGACACGCTCGGGATGGTCGAGTTCTAGGGCTACAAGGGTGACCTCGACGGGATCGGACGCGTGCAAGACTTCTACGACGCCCTGTCCCATGACCTGTCGGGCGGCACGTATCTGTCCATATTCGGGCAGCCCATCGCCGTCAGGCATTCGGAGCCGATTCGCGATTTTGCCGTGGTTGCGTTTGGGTGGAGCTGGGATCCCTGTCCGTACGAGGACAAGATCCTTGGCGGGCTGGCCTACGACGTCCCTGCAGTCCAACTGGACAAGAACGCGTGGGACTTCTATGGCCTTCGCCTTGCGGACGGCTCTGGCAAGGTCGATTGGGCCACCGTGACCTACGAGGCCGATACGTGCCAGCCGGTGGTGCTGGGCTCTGGGTACTCTCGTCTGTATAAGGTGGGCGATAGGATCGATGCCCGGTTCTATATGAGGCCTCTCACCTTTGAGGTCGTCGGCTTCCTCGAGGAGTGCTCGGCCGTCTTCTACAAGGGAGACTTCAATTACTCGTTGGACGAGATGGTGGTCATCCCCTATCCCCTCAGACTCGACTCGGTAAAAAGGGGAGTGGGCGACCCCGAGGACTTCAACAGAGCACTCGCCTTTGCCTGGTGTCGGGCGACATCGCCCTGGACGAGGGCTCTTCGCCCGATTCCGTAGCCAACGAGCTTGCGCTCATCGGCCAGAGGACGGGCTTCACGAGCTATGCGTTGCTTGGCACACCGGAGTACCTCATCCAGTTCAGGCTCATTAGAAACCTCGTGCTGTCAAACGTGTCCCTGGTCGTCTGCACGCTGGCACTCCTCGCGGCAGTGCTCCTGGGGCTTGCGACGGTGGTCTCGTGGCAGCTCTCGTCGCAAAGGGAGAGGCGAGATGCGGCCCTGTGGCACCTTGGCTCGAGCGTGGCTATCCGCGGGCGCAGCGGTGCGGGGAAGACCACGCTGTTGCGCATGTTGGCTGGCCTAGACGCCGATTACGATGGCGAGTACCGCCTTGATGGCATCTTGCTGCCGAAGAGCGTCAGGGAGCTGGTGCGGATACGCCAGGGCACCATTGGCTACGTCACCCAGGTTCCGCGTCTTCTGACCGACCGCAGCATGCTGGACAACGTGCTGCTCGGACTGTCTCATGCCAGCCATGCCGTGGAGGAGGCGGGGCTCCTGCTGGAGCGCGTGGGGCTCCCGCTCTATCAGCGCAAGAGGGCAGGAAGGTTGTCTGGTGGCGAAACCCAGCGCGTGGCATTGGTCCAGACCCTCGTGAGGAGGCCGCGGATCCTGCTTGCGGACGAGCCAACGGGTTCGCTGGACGAGGAGACGGAGCGTGTCATATTAGACCTGCTCGTCGACCTGCAGTCCGAGGGCGTGCGCGTCGTCGTTGCCACGCACAGCGACCTCGTCGCAGACATCTGCGGCCGATCGGTGTGGATTAGAGAGAAACGCCTGGTGGCGGCATAGGCCGCAGAACCCCTACTCCTGCAGCCCCCGCAGCCTCTCGGCCACGGCGAAGATGAACTCCTCGGTGTCCATCGTGACGGGCTCGGGCAGGCTCGTGATGCGTGCGAGGTCGCCCGTCATCTGGCCTGCCTCGATGGTCTCGATGGTGGCCGCCTCCAGGCGGTCGGCAAAGCCACAGAGCCCGTCCAGCCCGTCCAGCTCGCCGCGCTTGCGCAGCGCCCCGCTCCAGGCGAAGATCGTCGCGACCGAGTTGGTCGAGGTCCTCTCGCCTGCCAGATGCTTGTAGTAGTGGCGCTGCACGGTGCCGTGGGCGGCCTCGTACTCGTAGTAGCCGTGGGGGCTGACCAGCACGGACGTCATCATGGCAAGGCTTCCGAAGGCACTGGAGAGCATGTCGCTCATCACGTCCCCGTCGTAGTTCTTGCAGGCCCAGATGAAGCCACCCTCGGCCTTCATGACTCGTGCGACGGCGTCGTCGATCAGGGTGTAGAAGTACTCGATGCCCGCCGCCTCGAAGCGCGTGCGGTACTCGTCCTCATAGAGCTCGGCGAAGACGTCCTTGAAGCGGTGGTCGTAGGTCTTGCTGATGGTGTCCTTGGTGGCGAACCACAGGTCCTGTTTGGTGCTTAGCGCGTACTCGAAGCAACTGCGGGCGAAGCTCGTGATGGAGGAGTCCAGGTTGTGCATGCCCTGGATCACGCCGGGCCCCTCGAACTCGTGGATGAGCTCGCGGGTCTGGTTGCCGTCGGCGGCGGTGAAGACGAGCTCGGCGCGGCCGGTCCCGGGCACGCGGACCTCGGCGTTCTTGTAGACGTCACCGTAGGCATGGCGGGCGATGGTGATGGGGCGCTTCCAGCTGCGGACGACTGGCTCGATGCCGCGCACCACGATGGGCGCGCGGAACACGGTGCCGTCCAGCATGGCACGGATGGTGCCGTTGGGGCTCTTCCACATCCTCTTGAGGCCGTATTCCTCGACGCGCTGGGCGTTGGGGGTGATGGTGGCGCACTTCACGGCCACGCCCAGGCGCTTGGTGGCCTCGGCGGAGTCGATGGTCACCTGGTCGTCCGTGAGGTCGCGGTTCCTGAGGCCGAGGTCAAAGTACTCGGTCTTGAGGTCCACGAAGGGCAGGATCAGGTCGTCCTTGATCATCTGCCAGATGATGCGGGTCATCTCGTCGCCGTCCATCTCTACGAGGGGGGTGGTCATGCGGATCTTGGACATGTCTGCCTCCGGGGGCTTCGCGCGTGGGCTGTGATGGTTCCGGGCGAGGGGCGGGGCAGGGGTTGCGAGCGCCCTCGCGTGCGGGCTGCTTCCCAGTGTAGCCGCAGCGGGGGAGAGGGTCGCGGCGTGCGGCGGTGACGTTGCGCGATGGTAGCAATGGGATGAGGGGTCGGTTGCGGTGGACTCGAGCGAGAATCCGCTCGCTCCTCGCCCGCGGTGCCGTCTCAATCGCCCACTTCGGGATTGCGGCGGCGGTTCCTCTCACCCACTTCGCCCCTCCCGCGCGAGGACCGCAAAGTGGGTGGTTCACGAGGTGCGTGCGGGTGAGAATTCACTCATTTCTCGCCTGCCATGGCAGCTTGTCCACCCACTTCGACCTTTTCGCGCGGGAGTGCCGAAGTGGGTGGTTCACGGTGGTCGTGCAGGTGAGAAACGACCCACATCTCGCTTGCGGCGACGCATCTCCAACCCACATCGCGCTTCCCGCGGTACATCTCCAACCCACACCAAGCTTCCCGCGCAAGGACCGCAAAGTGGGTGGTTGGCAATGGTTCGGCGGGCGAGAGGCGCCGCATCCTCAGTCCAGGCCCAGCACCTCTCGGCAGCGCATGACGCGCCAGGCGAGCGCGAGCTGCTCCATCTGCTCCGACTTCCGGGGCGAGAGTCCCGTCACCTGGGCAATCCGGTCGAGTCGATAGCGTATCGTGTTCTGGTGCTGTCCCAGCGCCTGAGCGCAACGGCCCACGCTCTGCCCCTCCCTCAGGAAGCAGGCGAGCGTGGCCATGAGCTGCCCCTCGTGGGCGGCGTCAAACTCCTTCAGGGGCTCCATCAGCGAGTGAGAGTAACCCGCCATCTGGCTGCTTCCCACAAAGGGAAGCAGGGCCTTCTCAACTCCAAGCGCGTCGAAGCGGAGGCTCCTGCCCGCGTGCATGTCGTCCTGTCCTGCGAAGGCGCTCGCCCACAGTGCCTCGTGGAGCGCCTGGGCAAAGTCCTCGAGTCCCAGGTGGACGGAGCTCGTCCCCAGCGGCTGCGGCCGCCCGTTGCCGGGCGTCGCTTCTGACGGCAGCGACCCGCCTGCCGTCACCCCCAGTGGCTGCGGCCGCCCGCCAGCGGACGCTCCCGCACCGGCCAGGACCTCGGAGCGAAGCACTTCCATGCAACCGGCGAGGTCGATCCTCTCCTCCGGGTCCGTCGTCACGATTGCGAGGATTCCCCTGTGGTAGCAGACCAGGGCGCTGCCCACCCCTGCGAGCGAGCTGCGAAGGAAGGCGGCCTCGATCCGGCTCAGTTCCTGGGGGTCAGGCTCCTCGTCGAGACGCAGGTACAGGCAGGCGACGCGCTCCTCGAAGGAGGGGTTGATCGCCAGCGCGCACTCCCTCACCTCACGCGGGCTCGCGTCCTCTCGCAGGGCGAGGTCGATCTGGTTTGCGGCGAACGACGCCGACCCCAGGTCGCGTATGCGACCGGTCACCTCCACGATCACCTGGTCGAAGAAGAAGCCGTCCGACTGGACGACGAAGAGGGGGAGGTTGCGCGCGTTGGCGTAGCGCAGGGCTGACTCCGGCAGGGGCAGGTGCAGCGCGTTCTTTATGACCAGCGCGCTCGCGCCCTCGGCGACCAGCGTGCGCACTGCCTCGCCGATGAGGTAGGGGTCGTCCTTGGCATAGAGGAAGGTCGAGAGCACGAGCTGACGAGGCGCGAGGTTCTTGTGCTGGTACTTGTCGCGCAGCCCGGGCATGAGCTCGTAGTCGAGGATCCCCACCTCATCGATGGTGCGCGCGAGCCCGCCTTGTCCCGCCACGAGCCGCAGCGAGTCCGCATAGAGGCGCTGGAAGTCGGAAACCGTGTAGAGCATGGCCACCAATCTTGTTGAAAGCAACAGTTTTTCTCAACTATAGATGGAAAAACGTACAGAAAGACAAGATGGAAAGGTCCAAAAGAGATAAGTGGTGAGAATGCCTTTCTCAAGTGGTTGTAGGTTTTCATAACAAGTGCCCTTGGAGCTGTCTCTGACGCCTCGCTAAGCTCTGGGGCATACGAGTGAGAATCCCGGAAGGGGAGGTTGCGGATGTCACGGCTGTTGGTGCTCTCGGCGGAGGACGTCAGGAAGGTCCTGACCATCAAGGACGCGCTCGATGCGGTCGAGGACGCGTACGGGCAGAAGGCCATGGGCGAGGCAAGCGCCTGGCCCATGGTCTACGAGCAATTCGTTCCCGGCGAGTCGGACATGGACATCCGCTCGGGGGAGCTCAAGGGCGCGGGGCTCTTCGGTCTCAAGCTCACCGCGTGGTTCAGCGGCAATCCCTCCCAGGGGCAGCCAGAGATCTATGGGACGACCCTCCTCTGCGACGACCGCGACGGGCGTCCCCTGGCGCTGGTCAACGCCAGCGCGGTGACCGGCCTGCGCACGGGTGCCGCTGGTGCCCTGGGCGTCAAGTACCTCGCCCGCAAGGACGCGCGTCGGCTCCTGGTCTGCGGCTGTGGCCACCAGAGCAGCTTCCAGGTCGCCGCGGCGCTCGCCGCCTGCCCCCAGATCGGCTGCGTCCAGATGTGGGACCCCACCAGCGCAGAGGCTCCCGTCGCCCGCGTGGCGCAGGTGGCGCGTGAGGCCAAGGCGCTCCTCGCCGCGGCAGGCCTGACGAGCGACGCCACCATCGAGGCCGTGGCCGACGGCGAGGCGGCCGTGCGCGTGGCAGACGCCATCGTCACCATCACGCCGGCGACGACGCCCTTCGTCCAGGCGGACTGGGTGCGCCCGGGCACGCACCTCTCGTGCGTGGGGGCCGACATGGAGGGCAAGCAGGAGGTCCAGAGCGCGCTCGCGGCTCGCGCCCGCCTCTTCTGCGACGACCGCGCGCAGTCTGTCGCCTCCGGCGAGCTCGAGGTCCCCTGCAAGGAGGGCGTGATCGCGTCGGCAGACATCGTCGCAGAGCTGGGGGAGGTCATCGTCGGCAGGGCCCAGGGCCGCACCTCCGACGACGAGGTCACCCTCTTCGACACCTCGGGCATCGCCGCACAGGACCTTGCCGCGTCGAAGATGGCCTACGACCGCGCGGTGGAGCTCGGCCTGGGCACGACCGTCGAGCTCTAGGGGCGGCGCGGCGGTACGAGAGCTCGACGGGCGAGAGGGGACGCTCCTCTCGCCTTCGCACGAACGCAGGGGCAGTGATGCCACGGTCCAAGCAGGGCGGGGCACGAGCAGAAGGAAGGAACCGACATGGAGATCAAGGACTTCGCCGTCGAGCAGTGGATGAACGAGTGGGAGACCAAGTGCAGGTACAACGTGGCCGAGACTTGCACCTACTCGGTCACCCTGGACCAGCTCTTCGAGATTTGCGGGGGTGACCGCAGGAAGTTCATGGACGAGTTCGCCTCCCGCCGCCTGACCTACGGCGACATCGAGGGCCAGCCCAGGTTCCTCGAAGGCATCTGCGGGCTGTACAAGACCGTCGCGCCCGAGCACGTCGTCCCCACGCACGGTGCCGCCGGCGCCAACGCGCTCGTGCTCTCCACCCTGGTGGGGCCGGGCGACCACGTGGTCTCGATCATGCCCACCTACCAGCAGCTCTATTCCATCCCCGAGATGTGCGGCGCCAAGGTGGACATCCTGCACCTCGAGAAGGACGAGGGCTACCACGTCAACGTCGAGCGTCTCGACGAGCTCTGTGGTGACGACGTCAAGGTCATCTGCATCAACAACCCCGACAACCCCACGGGTGCCCTGCTCTCGAAGGAGAAGCTCGAAGAGATCGTGGCCGTGGCCCGCAAGCACGATGCGTGGTTGGTCTGCGACGAGGTCTATCGCCTGCTCACGCAGGACGGCTCCTACCAGGAGTCAGTCGTCGACCTCTACGACAAGGGCGTCGTGACGAGCTCCATGTCCAAGGTCTGGTCGTTGGCGGGCCTGCGCCTGGGCTGGTGCGTCACCAAGAGCCCCGAGCTCAGGCGTGCCCTCCTGAGCCATCGCGACTACAACCTGATCAGCTGCGGCATGTTCGACGAGGCCGTGGCCGCCTACGCGCTCGAGCACGCGGACAAGATCCTGGAGCGCAGCCGCAAGATCGTGCGCCAGAACCTCTCCGCGCTGATGGAGTGGGTGGAGTCTGAGCCGCACCTCTCCGTCGTGAGGCCCGAGGCGGGCACCACGGCGCTGGTCTACTACGACTACGACGTCGACTCATACGACTTCTGCATCGGCATGATCAAGGAGACGGGTGCCCTCGTGACTCCGGGCGACTGCTTCGAGGAGCCCAGGAGCATGCGCATCGGCTACGCCTACAGCGACAACGTGGACGACCTGCGTGAGGGCCTCGCCGCGATCAGCGCCTACCTGCGCACGCTGGAGTAGGCGAGAGATGCCTGGCTACATCGCCGAGGACCGTTCGTTACCGAGGCCCGTTCGCTCCAGGACACGCTCGCCGTGGTGCTGACCGCTGCGATGGTCCTGCTCTAGCATCGATTCCCGTCTTTGGGAGGAAGGCCTGTCATGAGTTCGTTTCTCAACGCGCGCTACGCGGGGATGCATCCCTACGTCCCGGGAGAGCAGCCACACGACCGTACCTACGTGAAGCTCAACGCAAACGAGACGGGTCTCCCTCGCCAGCCGTGCGCGCGGCTTCGAGCTCACCGACTCGCACACCAACTTCGTCTTTGCGCGCAGGGACGGCTTGGACGCCAAGGCATGGAACGCCGGCCTGCGCGAGCGCGGGGTCCTGGCCCGCCACTTCGACGCACCGCGCACGCGCGACTGGCTGCGCGTGACCATCGGTACGCGGGACGAGATGGACGCCTTCCTCGCGGCGACGGACGGGGTCATGGCCGAACTGGGGCTGTAGGCGACAATTGGCGCCAATGTGGCTCAGGGGCATGTGAACTCAACATGCGTGTACTGAGCGCTACGACACCGAATGGATTTGCATGCAGACTCCAGTTTCATCAAACAACATTGACGTTCTATGCAGCTCGAACAAGAATCATTACTTTGATCGCAAGAGCGCTCGCATCAAAGTCCGAGACCTTGCAAAGACCGTCATCGCCTTCGCCAACGCGGCAGGAGGCAATCTTGTTGTGGGAATTGAGGACGATGGTGCTGTAACTGGCTTCAAGTGCGTCGGCGCGGGCTCGATGGAAGAGTTCGAGCAGCTGGTCATCTTTGAGTGCGTTCCGGCACCGGTTGTTAGCTGTGAGCGGATTGATATCAAGAATATCCAGGGTGAAGATGACGTTGTGCTCGTCCTGGACATTTCCCCATCGACGGATTCTGTAATAAGGCGCAAGGGCGATGATGCAGTCTTCCTGCGGCAGGGAGACAAGAGTCTCCGGCTGGGCAATCGTGAGATTCGTGCGCTTGAGTATGACAAGAACCAGCGTCTCTTTGAGGATGAGGTGTCGCGGCAGGCTACGATTCAAGATGTTGACCAAGAGGTGGTCAATCGTTATAGACAGGCCCTGGGAACCGATGCATCGGGTGAACAGGTCCTAAAGAGTCGTGGCTTTCTGATAGGCGGCTATCTGACGAATGCGGGCATCCTCTTATTTTCAGAAAATCCTTCACGATTTATGCCTCAGGCTCGCGTCCGCGTCCTTAGATATGAAGGCACGGAAATGGCCACGGGGCAGAGATTAAACGTGGTGAAGGATGTCACATTCGACGGACCGATACCCAAGACCGTTGATGGCGCCTCGGCTCTTATCGGGAGCATGCTTCGAGAGTTTTAGTACCTGGGTTCCGACGGACGCTTTAGGGTGATACCGGAGTATCCAGAGTTTGCTTGGTTCGAAGGCCTGGTGAACGCGGTAACGCATAGGGACTATGCGTTTTCGGGAGACTACGTTCGTGTCTCCATGTATGACGACAGGCTTGAAATCCAGAGCCCTGGACGACTTCCCAACATCGTGACGCTCGATAACATGCGTTCCACTCGTTATTCGCGCAATCCCAGGATTGCGCGAACCCTGGTGGAGTTTGGCTGGGTTAGGGAGCTCAATGAAGGCGTCAAACGTATCTATAGTGAAATGCAGGCGTTATTTTTGAACGATCCTAAGTTCTCTGAGCCAAACTCTGCCGCAGTGAGGATGGTGCTCGAAAACAACATTACATCACGCGTGCTTAGGCGGAGCGAATCCATGCAAGATAGGGTCGGGGACGCGTATGGTTCGCTGGGCGAGTATGAGTTGGCTGCTGTGCAATGGATATACGGGAAGGGAAAAATCACTACTCGCGAACTGTCATCACTTATTGGCAAGGGCCTTACTCTTAGCTCAAAAACTCTGAGGGGACTTGCCGCAAAAGGAATCCTTGAGTGGCATGGCAATAGTAAAAACGACCCATCCCAGTTCTATTCCCTCCCAAAATAACGGAGTAGAACGGAGTAAGGGGAGTTATATGGGTTGAAGATGCCATGTGCCTCCCCTTTATTTGCTGTGTACAGCCACCAAGGCACAAGGTCAATTCGGCCATCGGCGAACAGGCCTCGTCGATGGCCGAATTCTTCTATCCCAGTGCGCCTGCCAGCCAGGAGGGCATGTCACGGCTCAGGCTGCGAGCGCAGGTGTATGCGTTCGCAAGCGAGAGGATCGCGCAGCCGCGCCAGCGACCGTCACCCTCAGGTGCCAGGGCGAGCGCCGATTCGGGCGTAGACCCGCTCGCGGGCCAGAGTGGCAGCAACAGCGCGATTCCGTCACGGCGAGGGTCGTATGCCGCTGCAAGCTGGTACGGGCTCTGCCTCACCCGTCTGAGCGAGCGCTCAAGCAGGTCGTCGTCCGATTCCGCCAGCCTCGCACCGAGCCCGGGGGTAAGGTCCAGGGTTGCGCGCGTGGGGAGCGTCTGGGGCAGGCTGAGTGGCTCCGGCAGGGGCAGCGCGTGCCTCTCACCCGTCGCGTCCGCCGGCTCGAGTGCGGAGAGACGCTCGTCTCCATCGACGACCCAGCCGGCGAACTGCCAGGGGATGTCTCCCTCGTGTGGCACGAAGCTCATGCAGAGGTACTGCCCGCATGCGGTGAGGAGGCCCGTGTTGAAGCCGGCGAGGCTCCCGTCGTCTGCCACGACGACGAGGCCGGCATGCCTGGCGCGCCAGAAGGTCAGGCAGAGGTACTCGCGCAGGACGCCGAGGTCCTCCTTGCCGGCAAGGCTCCAGGGCTCGTCTTCAGCCGCTGCCGCAAGTTGGGCGAGCAGGGGCTCCCAAGGTCCGATGACGGCAAACTGGGTGAGTTCGCGCTCGGGACTCACGTTCGCGCTGGTGGCGGCTGCGAAGTCAAGCAGCTGCCAGGCACCCTCTTCAGCGGGGGAGAGACCCTCGAGGCCGACGTCGGGAAGCCCTTCCTGGGAGCTGCCGTCGTCTACCCCCGTCATGCTCCAACGCTTGCCCGAGGGCGTGCGGGTGTTGCGACGCAGGGTCACCTCAAGTGGTGCCGAGCCGTCGGTGCGCAGGTAGCGCAGGGGGAAGCACAGTTGGCTGCGGCTGCCGTGGACGCTTCCGGTGGAGCGGGCCACGCGCCAGTCCTCGTCGAGCGTCGCGAGCACGTCCACGTCGGTGGGAAGCAGGGCATAGAGCCGCTCGAGGGCCTCGAGCTTGCAGCTCACCTCGGCCTGGAAGTCCCGTGGGAGGTCTGCCTGCAGCTGGACGGGAGGCAGCGGGTTGACGCGGACGGGACCTGCGGGCTCGCTTGGTGTCGGCGCGGGGCGTGCGGGTACGGGCTGGACGGGGGCAGGGCTTGTGACCGCCGCGGTCGTCGGTCGGGGTACGACGATGGGCTTGGCGGCGACGGGGTGACTGGGCGCAGGCGCGGGTGTCGCAGGCTGCGTGACTGCGGAAGCGCCGGCGGCAGGCCGTGCGGGCACAGCTGAGGGCTCGGCCGGGTGTCCTCTTCGCGACGCAACTGGCTCGGCCTTTGCTACGGCAGTAGGGTCGGGCTGCGACTCGGCCGCCATCGTGGTGCCTTCCCGCTCCGTTTCGACCTGTCCTTCCGCAGCGTCGGCGGTCCGGGCAAGTTCCTCCTCCAGGCCGTCGTAGGGGTCATAGGTGATGGTGAGCCTGATGGTGGGCTCGGGCGAGGGGGCGACGGGCCTCTCGCCTGCCCCTGGGTCCGCGATGGAGAGGCGCGTCTCGTCCTTGTCTGCGACTTCCGCCGCATCCATGGGCTCTGTCGCCGCCTCTGGTGCTGCCGTGGTCACGCCTTCGGGCTCTGTGGCCACCGTGACTTCGGGTTTTGCCATGGCTGCGGGCATGCTTTCGTTCGCGGGCCCTTCAACTTCCGCGACCTCCGGTTCCGTCGCGGTTGTCGGTAGCGATGCGGTTGTCGGTAGCGCCACGATTGCCGGCTCCGCCGCGACCTCCGGCTCCGGCCCTGCCGTGGACTTCTTCTTGGCGCGCTGGTGCCGCGGCTTCGCTGGCTTGGGGTCCTTGTTGCTCTTCTTGTGCTTCCAAGACCTCGCGCCCGCCACCGGCGCGGCCTTCTCGCCCGCGACCTGCCCTGCCGCCCGTGCCAGGACGGCGTCCCAATCCTCCTGGGGCTGGACCGTCACGTAGACGCGACCCTTTTTGAATACGGTGAGGCGGACGAAGTCGTGGAGGAGCTCCATCACGCCTTGGATGTCGGGAGCGCCCACGTCCTCGGGCCGCAGGTCCTCCGCTTCGAAGAGCTCCTCGACTTGTGCGAGCGGGACCTGCCTGAGGGTGCCGATTCTGGTGGAGAGCAGCTGGTAGAAGTACAGGCGGTTGCCTGCGGTCATTTTTGGCATGTTTGGACTCCTATGTGGGCGCCGGCGGGGCGTTCGTGTTCCGTCCTAGCTTACTACCCGAGGGTTCCGCTCCCGGCGTCCACGCGCTCGCGGGTGCCATGCGGCGTTCGCACGATCGGCCTGGCGTGCGAGCGAAGCAAGGCGGCAACTGGGACGACGCGATTTCCTCTCGCACGAATACAGTTTTGTGCGAGAGGGGCGTGCCACCGCGCGCGGCATGAGGAGGCCCGACAGCGGAACGAGCCACTGCCGGGCCAGAGCCTGCATGCCGCCGTGCCTCAAGGGGACGCTACTCCGCGTCTTCCTCCTCGGCGTCGCCCTCGGCCTCGGCGAGTTCGAGCTCCTCCTCGGCTGCCGCCTCGTCGTAGCGGTCCGAGACGCGTTGGAACAGCTCGTCGGACTCGATGTCCACCAGCTCGTAGGTCCCCTCCTCGGGATACTCCTTGTAGCCGTAGAGGTAGACCTCGTCGCTGTCGTCATCGGGAAGGAGGGCGATGTACTCGTCGCCGTCCAGCTCGAAGATGCCCTGGACCTCGCAGCGCACCGTGCTGCCGTCGTCGAAGTCGATCTCGATGAAGTCGACCTCTTCCTCGTCGTGCTCGTGCTCGCTCATGGGTACCTCCCTGGGTGGTGTGCGCGCCCGTGCGCGTACGTAAGTGGGACTGTAGCAGGCCGCGCGCGGAAGGTGGCGCGTCAACGGCAAGCGTCCCCAATTGCCCTGCCATTGGGGAGGGTATGGCCGCACGTCGTGCTGTGATCAAGGCGCCAAGTCGGCAAAATTTGAGATAATGCTGACTTCATTGGCAAAACTGCAGGTAGATAAAATCCGGTCAGCAGAATTTGAAATTCTGCTGACTTGCGCTCGTTCCGCGCGGCCAGCGCGACAGACGGCGCGGTTAGACCCACTTACGGGCCACTCGTGTCCGGCATGACCGGGGGAGAGGAGCAACGCAACATGACAGACGCCACCCTCTCCCGCAGGTCGTCCATCCCCTCCCGCCATGCCCCCATCCCACCCGCGCCGGGCCCATCCTTCCCGCCCACCATGGACGGCGCCCGCGAGGCCCTGCGCCACTACTTTGGCTACGAGGGCTTCCGGCCTGGCCAGGGCGAGGTCGTCGAGGCCATCCTCCAGGGTCGGGACGCACTCGCCGTCATGCCCACCGGCGCCGGCAAGTCCGTCTGCTACCAGGTTCCCTCCGTGCTGCTGGGCGGCCTCACGCTCGTGGTGTCGCCGCTCATCTCGCTCATGGGCGACCAGGTCCGCTCGCTCAAGGCCGCCGGCATTCGCGGCTCCTACCTCAACTCCAGCCTCAACCCGCGCCAGCAGGAGGTCGTCATGGCGCGCGCCCTGGCCGGCTGGTACGACCTCATGTACGTCGCCCCCGAGCGTCTGCAGGACCCGCGCTTCCTCGACTTCGCGACCCGTGCCCGGGTCCCGCTCCTCGCCGTGGACGAGGCCCACTGCGTGAGCCAGTGGGGACAGGACTTCCGCCCCGCCTACCGGGGCATCGCCGACTTCGTGGGACGCCTGCCGCAGCGCCCCGTCGTGGCCGCGCTCACCGCGACGGCGACCAGTCGCGTGCGTGCCGACGTCGTGGGCCTCCTGGGCCTCCGCGACCCGCTCACGCAGGTGAGCGGCTTCGACCGTCCCAACCTCTTCCTTCACAGCTTCGAGCTCACGCCCAAGGAACGCGAGCGTTGGGTCCTGGGCTACGTTCGCGACCACGCCCGGCAGAGCGGGATCGTCTATGCCACCAGCCGCAAGCGCGTCGACTCCCTTGCGGAGGCCCTGCGCGAGGCCGGGGTCCCCGCCGTCGCCTACCACGCCGGCTACGACAACGGCCTGCGCCGCGAGGCCCAGGCGCGCTTCGTGCGCGACGACGCCCGCGTCATGGTGGCCACCAACGCCTTCGGCATGGGCATCGACAAGTCGGACGTCCGCTACGTGATCAACTGCGGCCTGCCGCTCTCGCTCGAGGAGTACTACCAGGAGGCGGGCCGTGCAGGCCGCGACGGCGAGCCCGCCGAGTGCTACCTGCTCTGGAGCCGGGGTGACATCCGCACCTGCCACTACCTCATCGACTCCGGAGACTTCCCGCCCGAGCTGGACGAGGCCGAGTGCGCCGCGCTCACCCAGAGCCGCGAGCGCCTCCTGGGCCAGATGATCGGCTACGCGATGAGCGACTCCTGTCTGCGCGCCCGCATCCTGGGCTACTTCGGCCAGGGCTCGGGGACGCGCGTCGATGCGGCACGCCCAGGCGAGAGCGGCGTCGGCGCCTCTGCCGCCTTCCAGGGGCGGGAGGGCTGCGGCTCCTGCTCCGTCTGCTGCGGCCGCACGCCCGAGCGCTACCTGCGCACCCGACGCGCGCCAGGCTCCTTCGGCCGAGGCGCGCGCACGCGCGAGCTTCCTAGCGAGCGCGAGGTGACCGACGAGGACGAGCGCCTCTTCCAGCGCCTCCGCGCCCTGCGCAAGCAACTCGCCGACGATGCCGGCGTGCCGCCCTACGTGGTCTTCTCGGATGCTACCCTCAGGGGCATGGTTCGCCTGCGGCCCCAGGGGGAGGACGAGCTCCTGCAGGTCTCGGGTGTGGGACAGACCAAGCTCAGGCGCTACGGGGAGCAGTTCCTCGACGTCATCGCGGGTCGGGTGGAGTAGGGCAATCGACGAGGCGCGTCCGCGTACGCCTGCCGCTCGCGACGCAGCGGTCCCGCCCCGCCCGTCTGCCGCTGACGCCCGCGCCACGCCACCCAGGCGCTCCCCGACCCCATGTAGAAGGAGGCCCCATGATTCGTACCGTCACGCTCAACCCCGCCCTGGACAAGACCGCCACGGCGCCCGGGCTCACGCTGGACGCCGTCAACCGCATCAGCGGGCTGCGCGTCGACCCCGGCGGCAAGGGCGTCAACGTGTCCAAGGTCGTGCGGGCCCTGGGCGGAACGAGCGTGGCCTGCGTCCTGCTCGCCGGGTCGGCGGGCCGCGCGCTCGAGGGCCTGCTTCGCGACCAGGGCATCGAGGTCGACGCCTTCTGGTCCAAGGGGGGAGAGACCCGCAGCAACCTCAAGCTCATAGATCCCACGGCGGGCACGCACACCGACGTCAACGAGCCCGGCCCCCTGCTGGAGGAGGGGCTCCTCCCTCGCATGCTCGAGCACTTCGTGGCCGGCGTGCGGCCAGGTGACGTCGTGGTGCTTGCGGGGTCCCTCCCGCGCGGGGCTGCGACGGGCTGCTACGCGGGGTGGGTGCGCACCTGCAAGTCGGCCGGCGCCACGGTCTTCCTGGACGCGGACGGGGAGCGCCTGGCTTGCGGCATCGAGGCCGGTCCCGACCTCGTGAAACCCAACGACGCAGAGCTTGCCGAGCTCGTGGGCCGCGCGCTGCCTGACGAGGATGCCGTCCTGGACGCCGCTCGCGAGCTGCAAGGCCGCGGCGTGGCGCGGGTCATGGTGTCCCTGGGTGGTGACGGTGCCATCTACCTCGGCGGCGACGGGGCGTGGCGCGCGAGCTCGCCCAAGGTGCCCGTGGGGTCGACCGTCGGCGCGGGAGACTCCGTGGTCGCGGCGCTCGCCCTCGCCGAGGAGCGCGGGCTTGGCCTGGAGGACGCGCTTCGGCTGGCCATGGCCACCGGTGCCGCCAACGTCATGCAGTCGGGGACCCAGGCCGCCCCGCGGGAGCTCGTGGAGTCGCTCTTGGGAGAGGTCGAGGTCAGGAGGATCTAGCGCTCGCTGGCCAGGCGCCAACGCGAAGCGTCAGGACGCTGCGTCGCCTAGCCTCGCGGGACCTCCTTGGTCACCAGCTGCTCGATGAGGCGACGTGCCTTGCGACCCTCGGGTGTGGGATACAGGGGCCAAATGTGGGCCTGCCCCGTGCCCACCACCAGCTCGTGGCTCACGCCGTTCTCGCCCAGCTTGGCGTCGAAGGCCACGCAGTCGGGATAGAAGATCTCGCGCGTGGCGACGAAGGTGGTCACGTTGCGCAGCGGCCGAACGTCCCCGTTGATGGGGATGAGGCGGTAATCGGTCACGTCGTCGCCATCGGCCCAGAGGTCGCCGAGCTGCGCCAGGCCCCAGGGTGCCAACGCCGGGTCCACGTCGAAGTAGTCGTGGATCTGGGGGTTGCGCATGGTGATGTCAAGCTGGGGAGAGAGCAGCACCAGTTGCCCTGGCTGCTCCAGGTCGTAGTGGGAGAAGCTCTCGGCCAGGCCCGCCGCCAGGCCGCCGCCCGCGGAGTCCCCCATCAGGGTGACGTCCTTGGCCTCGTAGCGGCGCAGCATGCCCTCGTAGAGGTCGGTGAGCAGCGAGTAGGCCTCGTCGTGGTCGTGGGCGGGCGCCAGGGGATAGATGGGGACGAAGACCTCCGCTCCGGTGCGCTGGCAGAGGTCGTCCAGGAAGAGCCAGTGGACCCAGCTGATCTGCTTCACGTACGCGCCACCGTGCAGGTAGAGCACGGCACGGGCGTTCTTGCCCGTGGTGCCCAGGTGGAAGGTCTTCATACCGTCGCAGGTCTCCTCGAAGACCAGGGACCTGAGGCGCAGCCAGCTGGGGATGTGGTACTCGACCTCGTTCTCCTGGCGACAGGCCTCGACGAAGTCCTCGAAGCGGCCGAGGTCCTTGCCCAGGAGGACGCCCCTTCCGGCGAAGGCCCTGAGGGCGCCGGCGAGCACGGACGCCTGGGCGCTGCGGCCGTACCTGATTTTGGAGAAGGCGGAGAAGCCGGCTGCCGCAGCCGCCGTTCCCGCTGCGATGCCGGCGGCCATGAGCGCGTTCCTGTGCGAGTCCTTCATGGGGAACCTCCTACCTGGGACAACGATTCATCTGCGTGAGGCATGCTCTCCAGTTTACCCAGAAGCGTGCATGAGGCATGTCGGCCCGTCTGCGGACGGCAGGTCTACACAAGGCGACGCCGACGTGCCGACATGGCGACGCCGACACGCGCCTCGCCCACGGGGCCGCATTCGCTCCGGTGCCGTCCCTGCCTCTCATCCCAGAGTTGTATGCGGATTCCACACACAGCACGATTCTCGTCCGATGCTTTTACCTGCTGTTATGTGATTTCTAACTTTGTAATACGCCAATAGGGAGAGAAAAAACCGCACACAAATTATTGAACTGCAGGCAAACGGGCGACTGCGTGCCCGCAGGCAAACGGGCGACTGCGTGCCCGCAGCGACCAGGCGACCGCGTGCCCGCAGCGACCCGGTCCGGGCCGAGGCGGCGCCCCACTCCTGCCCTAGGGGGAGGCGCCTAGTGGCGCGCGCCCTGCTTGGCGCGCAGGTTCCGCAGGTTGGTGACCGTGCCCTGCATCCCGTGGGGCACGTAGGAGAGCTGGGTCAGGTCCTCGGGCAGGTACTCCGCCAGGCTCAGCTCGGCGGTCTGCTCCACCTGGCCCGTCAGCGGGCCTGGCGTCGCCTCCAGGCCGAACACGGTGGCACCTTGCCTGCCCAGGCGCTCCTCGTACCAGCTCACGGGGTCGTCGGGCCTGTCGGCACGGGCGTCCTCGCTCTTCCACGTCAGCTCGAATCCCGCGAGCTCGAACTGCGTGAGCGAGAACGCGAAGAGGGGTTGGCTGTCGGTCTTGAAGACGACGCTTCCGCCTGGGGCCAGGACCTGGCGGTACAGGAGAAGCTGGTCAAGGTGGGTGAGTCTCCGCGCCGCCTCCTTCTTCTTGGGGAAGGGCGTGGGGAAGTTGAGGATGATGCGGCCCACCTCGCCCGGGGCGAAGAGCTCGGCGACGTCTCGTCCCAGGGCGGGTACCAGGACCAGGTTGGCAAGGCCGTCCTCGACGGCCTTCTGCGCGGCGTAGGCGACGCAGATGGGCTCGGAGTCGATGCCCACGAAGAGCACGTCGGGCTCACGCGCGGCGGACTCGGCCGCGAAGCCGCCCTTGCCGCAGCCCAGGTCAAGCCGCAGCTCGCGGAGTCGAGGACCGCCCACGGGACTGCAGCCCTCGAGCCAGCGCCCGGCCAGGCGGCGCGGCTCGAGCTCGATGGCGTCGGCGTAGCGCTCGAGGCGCTCCTCGAGGACGAAGTTCTTGGGGAGACGTGCGTGCAGTCCGTGCATGAGACCTCTTCGTGCTGGTGGTCGGGGGCCGGTCTGGTCGTCGGGGGGGCGCCGCGTGCTGCTGTGTGTGGTGACGCGCCTAGACGGCCTCATAGGGCGCTTGGCATTATCGCACCGCCGCGGTATCGGGCTGGTTGTGCGGAAAAACTGCGCACGGTAGCTCCGAATTGTGGAGACGTTCGGCGTTTGCCCAGGATTGCCTCCCCGGCCCGGAATTCCGTGCGCACTTTTTTGCGCCAACAGTGGCATTCCGCCACTTGCGTGCCCGGCCCACATCCCCGGAGTCGGGCAATCCGTCCCGTCCCTTGGCTACGATGGTCCTCGTAGGTTTCGACGAGGGAGGCAGCATGTCTCAGTTCACGGCGATCATGGCGCGGCTCAAGTACATCGAGCGCTGGGCCCTCATGCGCAGCTCCCGGCCAGAGAACCTCAGCGAGCACTCGCTCGAGGTCGCCATGATTGCCCACTTGCTCTGCGTGATCGCCAACGTGCGCTACGGCCGCTCGCTCGACGAAGGCCGTGCCGCGCTCATGGGCATGTACCACGACGCGTCAGAGATCATTACGGGAGACCTCCCCACGCCGGTGAAGTACTTCAACCCCCAGATTCGCGACGCCTACAAGGGCGTCGAGTCCGCAGCGGAGGAGACGCTCCTCTCCACCCTGCCCGCCGACCTGCAGGGTAGCTTTCGGTCGGCGTTCGGCCTGGCAGGGGAGGGCGAGCCGGATGCGGTCGAGCGTGAGGACGAGGCGCATCTGCGACAGCTCGTGAAGGCGGCAGACAAGCTCTCGGCACTGATCAAGTGCCTGGAGGAGCGCTCTGCCGGCAACTCCGAGTTCGTGACGGCGGAGGCCTCGACGCGCGCCTCGCTCGAGCGGATGGCCGAGGGTCTCCCCGAGCTCCGGGACTTCATGGACGAGTTCCTGCCCTCCTACGGACACACCCTGGACCAGCTCCTCTAGGTACGGTCGTCAGAGGTACTGCAGCCAGGGTGTCCAGGTACACGGGGTGGGGGAGAGTCAGCTTCGCCGCGGGCCCTGCCGCTAGGCTCTTGCGTGGACTCCCGCACTTGTATGCGGATTCCGCACACAACGTGATTTCCATGCGCTTCATCTACCTGCTGTTATATGGATTCTAACTTTGTAATACGCCAACAAGGAGAGAAAAAACCGCATACAAAATCTTTGAACCGCATGCAGATAGGCTGCCCTCCTCGGACGTGAGCGTCCCCATGGTGCCGCCTCGCGTCGCGACTTCCAGTCTCCCATGGCGCGCCGCCTTGCGTCTGGCTGCCCCATGCCCGAAAAGCTCGTGCCGAGCAGTCGGGCTGTGGGCGGCCACTCAAACCGCAGCCACGAAAGGGGCCCCGCGGCGTCGTCTGCCGCGGGGCCCTGCCGCTGCCGGGTATGCGCGCCACTCTCGCTTGGGAGCTAGTCCTCCTGGGTGTCCTGCAGGGTGGTCATGAGCGCGGGGATGACCTGCTTCTTGCGGCTCACGACGCCTGGCAGGGTGGCGATGCCGTCGACGGGCTCCACGCCGAAGGCACGCGCGACGATCTCTTCCGCGCCGGCGCCGTAGTACAGCATCTCGGTGGTCTGACTCTTCACGTCGGTGAACATGTAGAAGACCAGCGGCAGCTCGTCAGCGGCGGCGCCCTCCTTGAGGTAGGGCCCCACCAGCGCCTCGGCCGCCTTGCGGCTGTTCTTGGTCATGAAGCTGCCCTGGCCCACGCCGAAGCGGGCGTTGCCGCGTGAGAAGACCTTGAAGTCCTGGTGGAAGACCTCCTCGGCCGTGCGTCCTGTGAGCTCCGCGCCGGCGTCGAACATCGCGTCGGCGTACTCGTCGATGTCCTCGCCGCAGATCTTCGCGAGCTGCTCGCCGGCATACTTGTCGCGGGGGGTGCAGGTGGGGGAGCGGAACGCCAGGGTGTCAGAGAGGATGGCGCTCATCATGAGGCCGGCGATGTTCTTGGGAATCTCGACGCCCTGCTCCTGGTACATGCTGTAGAGGATGGTGCAGGTGCAGCCCACCGGCTCGTTGCGGAAGCGCGCGGGGGCGGAGGTCTCGATGCTGCCGATGCGGTGGTGGTCGACGATCTCCATGATCACGGCCTGCTCGAGGCCGTCGACCGCCTGGGAGCGCTCGTTGTGGTCGACGAGGACCACGTGCTTGCGCGTCACGTTGAGCAGGTTGGGCGTGCTCACGAGGCCGCAGTAGTGGCCGTCCTCGTCCAGCACGGGGAAGAAGCGGTGGCGCGACTGGGTGATGGTCTTGCGCGCGTCGTCCACGGTGGTGTTGACGCTGAAGCGCAGCACGTCCTGGGCGTCGAGCATCTTGGCGCGCACGGGGATGGACATGCTGATCAGGCGGGCGGCGGCGTAGGTGTCGTAGGGCGTGGTGATTACGGTGCAGCCGTTGGCGCGGGCCGCGTCCACGACGACGTTGGAGAGCTGGGCGCCGTTGCACACGATGAGCAGCCCGGCGCCGGACTCGACGGCGAAGCGCTGGGTCTCGTAGCGGTTGGTGACGAGCACGGTGTCGTTGTGCTCGATCGCGCCCTCCATCATCTCGGGTGTGGTGCCCACGACGACCTTGCCCGTCTCGACGCGGGCCTCGGGGTCGCCCAGGACCATGCTGCCCTTCAGGGTCTGGATGATGTTGGAGTACTTGGTCTTCGCCTCTGCGATGACGCGCGTGTCGAAGATGTCCATGTTGGCGTTGGCGATGTCCTTCACGGCGATGAGGCCCTCGAGGTCGCCCTTTTCGTTGGTGATGCAGAGGGTGTCGGCCTTGCTGGAGCCCATGAGGTTCCAGGCGGCGAAGAGGCTCATCTCGCGGTCGATGCCGTCGGTGCGCTGGATCATGATGTCCTTGATTTGGGGGCGCACGCTGGTGATGAGCTGGGGCTCCTCGAAGCCGAAGTGCCTCAGGACGAAGGCGGTCTCGCGGTTGATGGTGCCGGCGCGACGCGCCTCGTACTGCACGTCCTCGGTCTGGTTCTTGAGGTAGGCCATGCTGATGGCCGAGCAGATGCTGTCTGTATCGGGATGCAGGTGGCCGATGACGTTGACCTTGCGGATGGTCTCGGGCATGGACTTCTCCTTGGAACTTGCGCTCGTGGGCGCGGGAGTCGGAACGTTCACCCTGAATTGTGCCACTACGCAGGCGTCTTGGGGCGCGTGGGCTTGGCGTGACGGGCGTGCGGGGCCCGTGTGCCGGTCGTGCGGGGCACGCACGTCACCGGACGCCGGTTTTTGCCCCCCCGGGAGCGCGTCAAAAGACTGCGCACGGTAGCGTCCAATTGTGGAGACGGTGAGGCAAAGGCCCAGTTGGGCCATCGCCTCGCAAAATCCAATGCGCAGTTTTTGGCAACGGCATCTCGCGCGGCGCGTCCCGACGTCGTCAGTCCCCAATTGCGTCCAGGCGGATGACGAACTTCGTTGTGCCATGCTGTCCCTCGGCGATGCCGGCGAAGCTCTCGTACTCGTCGGCGAGCTCGCTGACGGCGTCGAGGCGTGCGACGAGCTTCCTCATCGAGGAGCCGTCGAGTGCCTCGACCATCTTGGAGACGGCCTTCTCGTCGAAGGCCCTCAGGCCATCCGTCAGTTGGTCGGAGCCCACCGCGGCAGCGGACGAGCCCGTCGCAAGCGCCGAGGCGCCGTCCTGTAGCTGTTCGATGCCACCCACGAGTTGTCCGGCGCCCTGGTCGATCCGGCGCGCTCCCGTCGCGAGCTCGCCCGCACCGCTGGCGGCCTGGCCCAGGGCCTGGGCTAGCTGTTGTGCCCCGGCGCTGCTTGCGGCGGCGCCACCCAGGAGGCTGCCCGCGTCCTCCGCGCTCCCCAGCGCCCCATGGATGCTCACGATGCCCTGGTCGAGCTGGTGTGCCAGGGCGGCGACGCCCGCCAGCCCCGTGGCCTGCTCCTCGCTCCCACGTGCCGCGGCCACGAGATCGCCGCATGCGTCTGTTGCCGCGGAAGCGGCGCCGGACCTCTGTGCAATCGACTGTGCCGACGCCGCGGCGGAGGAGAGGGACGTGGCCTTCTCCTCGAGTTTCGTGACCTGTGCCGAGACGTCCTCGGGCTGGGGGACGGTGCTCGCGGTGCCCGCGGCATCGTTGAGCTTTTCGAGTGCGGAGGCAACGGCCTGCCTCTGCGCGTCGGTCATGCCGGTCTGGTCGATGCCCATGAGCGCCTCTCGCGCCTCGGCGACCTGGTTGCGCACGCCCTCCTGCGCACTCGCGTAGGCCTTGAGGGCGTCTGCCGAGCTGCCGAGCCTCTCGGCCGCGTCACCAGCGGCCGTGGCCGCCACCTGCGCGTCGTCGGCCGACTGGCCTACCTGGGTCGCCATGTCGGCGGCCTCGGAGGCGGCGTCCTTCGCCGAGGCTGCCTGCCTCTGGGCGCGCGTGAGCACGTCTCGCACGTCGCCAAGGGAGGCGCCCAGTGCGGCGGAGGCGCCCTGCAGGCCGGTGACGCCCCCGTTGAGCCTGCCCAGGCCTTCCGACAACGCCTGTCCGCCTGCCGCCAGGGACTCCGCGCCATCGCGCGCCTGGCCCACGCCCTGCGCAAGGCTGCTGGCGCCGTCGGCGAGCTGTCCCGTCGCCTGCGGCAGGAGCCCCGCCTCGGCGCGGAAGACGTCGACGCCTCTCGAGAGCGCGGTGTTGCCGTCCGAGATCTTCTGCAGGGCGCTGGCAAGCTCGTCCGAGCCGCTCATCAGCTGGCTCATGGAGCTCCGTAGCAGGTCGACGGTCTCGCCGTTGTCTTCCGCGTCAATCTTGCTGGTGTCGAGGTCCGAGAGCAGGCTGGGGGTGACGATGGTGGTCACGGAGCCCAGGCTGAAGTTCGTCACGTCAGCCTCGAGCTCGAAGTACTCGGGGAGCTCGATCTGGTCTCGGCTTAGGTCGAGGCTCCTCTGGAGTCCCGGCAGCGCGTAGCCTACCGCCATGGGCGTGTCGCCCGAAACCAGTCGCCCATTGGTGAGTTTCACGTCGTGGAACACGTCCTCGTCGAGGTCGACGGTGGTGATGGCAGCGAAGGGCGTGAAGAGCTCCCGCTGGCTGCCCTGCACGGAGCGAGTTGCCGAGGACTCGTTCTTGTAGTCGAAGCGCATGACGAGGTGGCCGCTCTTGCCGGCGAGCTCGCTGGCTTCGATGGGCCTGCCGTCCAGCGTGTAGCTCACGCTGATGGCCAGCGGCAGCGGCTTGTCGCTGCGACCGCTGTACGAGACCTTCTTTCCGTTTGCCGTCCAGCTCAGGCTCCCGTCCGCATTGGTGCTGAAGCCCTGTTTGTCGTCGGAGGGCTTGATGTCGCTCAGGTCGCTGCGGTCGGGGAGGGTTGCCGCCTTCCCGTCGTTGCTGAGGGTCTCCCTCACCGTGGTCTCGCGCACGTTTCCGCTGCTGTCCGCAGAGACGTAGACCGTCTCGCTCTTGTCGATGCCGGCACCCCCTGTCGCGAGGGCGGCTGCGGGCATCGCGAGCGCAGCCACGAGCGAGAGGCCGGCGACGGCCGAGAACGCGGCGGCCCTCAGGTGACGTGGGTGGGTGTGGTTGGTCTTCGGGAAGCGCCTGGCCATGGTTCCTCCAGCTGTCGCGTTGTGTCTCATCTGAGTTTACACAAGTAAACTTGAGGAATTGCGCGCTGTGGTGCAAAACTGCGCATGGAAGCTCCGAATTGTGGAGAGAAACGACAAAAGCCCAGTTACGCGAAGGGCATCCCAGGAATCGTGCGCACTTTTCGTGCAGCAGCCCTCTGGACGGTTCCCGTCCTGCCTCCCAATCGTCCTCGCGTCGCCCGCCAGGGTGTCCGTCGTGTGTCCGCCCGCCTATCCCAGCGTACGGTCGTGGTTCACAGGCGCGTAGAAGAGGCGCGCCACCTCGTCCTGGTCGCGCGTCTGGCCGAGGGCCCACATGGTCTTCGCCACCAGGGCCTCGGTGGTCATGTCATCTGCTCGCAGGATGCCCGGGTGGTCTGCGTATGCTCGACCGACCTCGTATACCCCCAGGTCGAGCCCCTCCTCGGGCACCTGGGTGGTGATGACCAGCGTCCGGCCCGATGCGACCCAGCCATAGATGGCCCGCTGGTAGGCGTTCCCGTCGTACTCGGGTATCCCGCCGATGCCAAAGGTCTCCAGTACCACGGCGTCGTAGTCCCGTCGCAGCAGGTCGAAGATGCTGGGCCTGAGCTCGGGGGTCAGCTTGAGGACGATGACCCTCTCGTCCAGCTCGTGGTAGAAGTCCGGTCGGCGTGCGGGCACGTCCGCTGCCGTCGCGTTCCCGTCCGTGGCCGCCGCACGCTCGCCCCTGCCCACTGCCAGGCAGTCGCCTGCCGCACGCCTGTCCCCGCCCACTGCCGCGCAATCGCTCGCTCCACCGCCCTGCCGTATGATCCGCTCCGACCTGATGACGGCCAGGGGAGGGTAATTCACGCTGGTGAAGGCGTTGAAGCTCAGCGTCCGCTGCTTGTGCGCCCGCGTTCCGGCTATGACGCTGCCGTTGAACGCCACGCTCACGTCCCGCGACCCGTCGTCGCAGGCATACAGGACGGATTGGTACAGGTTGAGTTTGGCGTCGGTGAAGGGGTTCGACATGGGCTGCTGGGATCCCGTGAGCACGATGGGCTTCCTGCTTCCGCGCACGAGGTAGCTCAGCGCCGCAGAGGTGTAGGCCATGGTGTCCGTGCCGTGCAGGACGACGAAGCCGTCGAAGTCGTCGTAGGCGCCCTCGATCATGGAGGCGATGCGCAGCCAGTCCATGGGCCGCATGTTGGTGCTGTCGATGTTCATCGGCTGGACGATGCTGAGCTCGCAGAGGTCGTCGAGCTGCGGGACGAAGGCCGCGAGCTCCTCTCCGCTGAGCGCGGGCGAGAGCCCGCCGCCCTGGGGCAGCGAGGCGATGGTGCCTCCCGTGGCGACGATCAGGATCCTCTTCATGGCGCGCATGCTCCCGTCTTGGGCCAAGCCGACGGGGTCATGGTAGCGGAAGGCGAGAGGGACGCGCCGTCGCTGTCGTTGGCGCCTGCCAGCGACGGGCCTACCGCGCGAGCACCGCCCTCCTGCGGACGAGTGCGTGCCTGCCACGCGTCGCCGCCAGACGAGCTGCGTCGCGCATCGCATCGATGGCGCCGCCCAACGCCGCGCCGCCCACGAGCTCGCTCGCCGCGGCACCGCCCACCACGAGCGCGGCCCCGAGCATGCGGCCGGGGGTCAGGGACTCTCTCAGGAGCAGCGCTCCCAGCGCCACCGCGCTCAGGGGCTCGAGGTATCCGCATACGGCGACGCGCTGGACCGGCAGCCTGCCCAGCGAGGAGAAGTACAGGTAGCAGCCCAGCCCGGTGTTGACCAGTCCCAGCACGAGCACGGCCGGCAGGTTGGCACCTGCGACCTGGCCGGGTGTCACGAGTCCGCCCGTCGGGATCGACCAGGCGGCGACCGCGGCGAAGCTCGCCAGCATCTGCACGCAGGCCGCCTCCATGCCGCCCACCTCGGGCGCCCGCTTCGAGAACACGACCATCACCGCGTACATGAGGGCGGAGGCCCCGCCCAGAGCGAGGCCGCGCGGGTCGGGCGCGCTGCCGCCGCACTGCGCGACCACGAGAAAGGCCCCCAAGACCACGCAGCCAAAGCCCGCGAGCTTGGGACCAGTGAGCCTCTCGCCAAAGAGGAGGGGGGAGAACAGCATCACGATGACCGGCCCGCAGTAGTACGCGAGCGACGCCACCCCCACGCCCACCAGGCGATATGCCGCAAAGAGGAAGATCCAGCCCACTCCCAGCGCGGCCCCGGAGAGCGCGAGCGCCGCCGCCTGCCGGGGATGCTCCAGGCAGGCGAGAGGTGCCACGGCCTGGCTCGCGGCACCATCTGCACCGGAGCGCCGCCGCCACAGGCTCGCGCCGAGTGCCGCGCACAGGGCGAGCGAGCCGAGCAGCGTGCGCAGGAGGACGACCTGTCCGCTGGGCAGGTCTATCTGGCTGGCTATGATCCCGTTGAACCCAAAGAGCAGAAGCGATGCCAGGTACTTCCCAAAATCTCGCGACATGGTGGAAGGGTCCTCCGAGCTCGTGCGAACAAATCAGCCATCAAACTTTCGCACGCGTCGGACCATATTAAAAGCGAATGTTTATCATGTTTGGCATGCAGGTTTGTGATGCATGGACGAGTGCCGGAAGCGGGGTCGCCGTGGAGTCAAACATCCAGAAGTACCAGGCCTTTCTCCAGACCGTCCGCCTGGGCAGCATCACCCGGGCAGCCAGGTCGCTCGACTACTCGCAGTCGGGCGTCAGTCGCATGGTCGCCGACCTCGAGCGGGCCTGGGGCGTGAGCCTGCTCGAGCGAGGCCATGGTGGCGTGCGCCTCACCGCCGAGGGCGAGCGACTCCTGCCCTTCGTGGAGGAGGTCTGCGAGGGCGCGCGCCGCCTGAGCATGCAGGTGGACGACATCAACGGCCTCGAGACGGGCACCGTTCGCATCGGCACCTTCTCGAGCGTGGCCACGCACTGGCTGCCGCGCATCATCAAGCGCTTCCAGCGGGACTTCCCCAACATCGAGTACGAGATGCTCCTGGGCGACTTCCCCGAAATCGAGCGCTGGTGCGAGGACGGCCGCGTCGACCTGGGCTTCCTGCCCTACGCGCCCGCCCCCGCGTCGCTGGGCGCGCGCTGGCTCGAGGATGACGAGCTCTTAGCCGTCCTTCCCGAGGGCCACGAGCTCGCGACGACCTCCGCCCCCGTGCCGCTCGCCCGCCTCTGCGAGGAGCCCTTCATCATGTTGGAGCAGTCGGGCGACGAGGAGGTGCGCTCCGTCTTCGCGCGCGCAGGCCTCACGCCGCGCGTCCGCTTCACCACCTTCGACGACTACGCGATCATGTCCATGGTCGAGAGCGGCCTGGGCCTGGCCATCCTTCCCGCGCTCATCCTGCGTCGCAACCCCTACCACGTCGCGGTGCGGCAGCTCGACCCGGTCGCGCACCGCTCGATCAACGTGGTCTATCGCGACCTCGACCGCCTGCCCCTGGCGGCGAAGCGCTTCCTCGGCTACCTCGACTACCGCAGCGGTTGAGGCGAGCGGCTTCCGCAGGCCCGAGTGGCCGCAGACGAGAGCGGCGCGCGACCTCGTCCGTAGCCCGTTTCCAGCGCCCGTCCAGTGCCGGCCTCGCGCCCCCGTGCGCCGCGCCTATTGCGCCCCCGTGCGCTGCGCCTATTGCGCCCCCGTGCGCTGCGCCTATTGCGCCCCCGTGCGCTGCGCCCCTCTCGCCCAGATGGCCGACCTCACATAGAATGGTGAACGAGCAACCGACCGGTCGACCGCAGGCGGTCGCGCAAGAAAGATATGCGCCGTCCCGCGCGCACGCGCCGGCAGGCCGCGTCCCCACCCCCAACCCAAGGAGTCCCCATGGCAGAATTCGTCTACCAGATGTACAAGGTCCGCAAGGCGTTTGGCGAGAAGGTCATCCTCGATGACGTCACGATGGGCTTCTATCCCGGCGCGAAGATCGGCGTCGTGGGCCCCAATGGCATGGGCAAGTCCACGCTGCTCAAGATCATGGCCGGCATGGAAGAGATCTCCAACGGAGAGGCACGCCTGGCGCCTGGCTTCAGCGTGGGCATCCTGCAGCAGGAGCCGCCGCTGGACGAGTCCAAGACCGTGGGGGAGAACATTCGCGAGGCCTTCGGCGATATCATCGCCAAGGTAGACCGCTTCAACCAGATCGGTAACGAGATGGCCGACCCCGATGCGGACTTCGACGCCCTCATGGCCGAGATGGGAGAGCTCCAGAACCAGATCGACGCCGCCAACGGCTGGGACCTCGACAGCCAGCTCAGCCAGGCCATGGACGCCCTGCAGTGCCCCGACCCCGACGAGGACGTGAGCCACCTCTCGGGCGGCGAGCGCAGGCGCGTCGCGCTCTGCAGGCTCCTCCTCGAGGCGCCCGACCTGCTGCTCCTCGACGAGCCCACCAACCACCTCGACGCCGAGTCGGTCCTCTGGCTCGAGCAGTTCCTCAAGGGCTACCCTGGCGCCGTCCTGGCCATCACCCACGACCGCTACTTCCTTGACAACGTGGCCGAGTGGATCTGCGAGGTGGACCGCGGCACGCTGTATCCCTACAAGGGCAACTACTCCACCTACCTCGAGACCAAGGCCGCCCGCCTCGAGATGGAGTCCAAGCAGAACGCCCGCCGCGCCAAGAAGATGAAGTCGGAGCTCGAGTGGGTGCGCAGCTCCCAGAAGGCCCGCCAGGCGAAGAGCAAGGCCCGTCTCGCCGCCTACGAGCAGATGGAGGCCGAGGCGCGCCGCGCCACCAAGGTCGACTTCACCGACATCCACATCCCCGTGGGCCCGCGCCTGGGCTCCAAGGTCCTGGAGGTCGAGCATCTGCACAAGGCCTTCGGCGACCGAGTGCTCATCGACGACCTCAGCTTCAGCCTGCCCCGCAACGGCATCGTGGGCGTCATTGGCCCCAACGGCGTGGGCAAGTCCACGCTCTTCAAGATGATCGTGGGTCAGGAGCGGCCCAGCTCCGGCACCCTCGAGCTGGGCGAGACCGTCCAGCTCTCGTACGTCGACCAGGGGCGCGAGGGGCTCGACCCCGACAAGAACGTCTGGGAGGTCGTCTCGGGCGGGAACGACTTCATCCAGGTGGGCACGACTGAGGTGCCCAGCCGCGCGTACGTGAGCGCCTTCGGCTTCAAGGGCACCGACCAGCAGAAGCCCTCGGGAGTGCTATCTGGCGGTGAGAGGAACCGCCTCAACCTGGCCCTCACGCTGCGCCAGGGCGGCAACCTGCTCCTGCTTGACGAGCCCACCAACGACCTCGACACCGAGACCCTGGAGTCGCTGGAGGAGGCGCTGCTCGAGTTCCCGGGCTGCGCGGTGATCACCAGCCACGACCGCTGGTTCATGGACCGCATCGCCACGCACATCCTGGCCTGGGAGGGCACGGACGAGAACCCCGGCGCCTGGACCTGGTTCGAGGGCAACTTCGAGGACTACCAGCGCGACCGCATCGCACGCCTGGGGCCGGACGCGGCGCGTCCGCACCGCATCCATCGCAAGCTGACGAGGGACTAGGGGAGAGGGGCTGTCGCTGCCATGATCGAGGTCTGCTGCGGGAGCGCGTCGGACGCCCTTGCCGCCTGGCGCGGGGGCGCGCGGCGCATCGAGCTCAACTCGGCCCTCGAGCTGGGCGGGCTCACCCCCAGCGTGGCCAGCCTGAGGCTGGTGAGGGAGTCCACGGGCCTCGAGGTCGTGGTGATGGCACGGCCACGAGGCGGGGGCTTCTGCTATGGGGGGCTTGAGTGGCGGCAGCTCCTGGACGAGGCCACGATGCTGCTCGAGGAGGGGGCGGACGGCATCGCTTTCGGGGTGCTGGACGCGCCGCGTCACCTTGACGAGGCGAGAACGGCGCAGATGGTGTCCCTGGTGCACTCGTATGGGGCGACGGTAGTCTTTCACAGGGCCTTCGACCTGGTGGACGAGCCACTTGCCGCGGCCCGGCTGCTGGTTGGGCTGGGCGTGGACCGCCTGCTCACCAGCGGGCAGAGGCACACGGCCTGGGAGGGGCGCGAGCTGATTCGCGAGCTTCAGGTGCAGCTGGGAGACGAGCTGCAGATACTGCCCGGGTCCGGCGTCAATGCGGGGAACGCGCGGGAGTTGAGGGAGTTCACGGGCGTGGGGCAGCTACACTCCTCCTGCCGAGCGCTGGTCGATGATGCCGCCGCCTCGGGTCGCGACGTGAGCTTCGCCGTGCAGGGGGGCGCCGACGTCGCACGTCGCTACCAGGTGAGCGAGGAGCTGGTTCGGGCGCTGGTCGCGACCGAGACGGCATAGCCGAAGATTGCTCCGACGTCGGCTTCCTCGCCTCTCCGCTGCTTCGCTCCTCTGCCTCTTTGCCTCACCCCTCTCACCCTGCGTTCTCTATGCATTTCTCTGACTTTTTCTGACAAAAGCCCAGGTAGATTTCTGCCGAGTTCAGGAGAAGGCATAGAGAACGCAGGCAGGTTCAGGAGAAGGCATAGAGAACGGCCGCCAACGACGCTGGGTCAGGGATCGGCATAGAGAACGCTTGCTGGGACGGGGGCGCGGGGCCGTGTTCGGGTCCGGCATGCGGCGCGCAAACGATCCGTGGCATGCGCGCCACTCTCGCTTGACCTGGCCTCTTGTGACGTGGCGTGCAGTTCATGCGTCGTTTGCGCATGACGCAGGTGCGCAGACGACTTTCTGGGCCAGTCATACGGCCAAGTCCTGACTCGCGTTGCGAAGTCAATGAATATTATTCTTATAATATTTTGTCAAAGGTAAGCAGTGTAAATGCTACTATTTAAGTGACTCTTACTATGAGTTTGAGAAAAAATGCAGTAAAACCGCGGTTCGTATGGCTAATATGGGAGTGTCTATAAAGTCCCTTAAAGGGTTCGCGTAGAGCATATTGTAATGATCGTATACCGTCTGCCACAGCATATACGCAGACGCTTGGACGGTGGATATGGTTTCGAACAAGAGGGCTCCCGGGCTTCTTGCCGCGGTCATCATCGCCTGCCTCGTGGCGGCGCTGGGCTTCGGCCGCCATGTCTCGACGCTCGCAAGTGCGGAGGAGACCGGCACACACACGCTTGGTACCACCATGGACGACGGGACCGTCGTCACCATCGAGGCCCAGGCAGACGTGCTGCCGCAGGGAACCACCGTCGAGGCGCGGCTTGTTGACGACCAGAAGGTCATCGACGCCGTGAACGGCAAGCTCCAGGACGGCGGCAACAGCGCCACGTCCATCAAGGCGATCGACGTCACCCTGCGCGATTCCAATGGCAACGAGGTCCAGCCCAACGGAAGCGTGAAGGTGACCTTCTCGAAGACTGGCATGCAGAACGATGGCGTCCTGGTGTACCACGTGACCGACGCGGCCGGTTCGGCCAATGCGATTGACGCGACAGATGTGAACGACACGACAGCCTCGGCCGGTGCGATTGACGCGACCAGTGCAGCCGATACGGCTGCCACGGACCAAGGAAATGACCGAGGCGAGAGTACCGCGCCCGCGAGTCCGCAGAGCGAGGGCCAGCAGCGCGAGAGCACCGAGGATCCCGCTCCCACGGGTTCGACTGTTGGACTCACGGCCGAGGCACCCCTAAAGGTCGAGGAGGTCAAGACCATCAAGGCCGACGCTGACGAGCAGGTCTTCGAGGCGAACCACTTCTCGATCTATGCGATTGTGGACACGGGCGACGTCGCGCGTCTCGAGGTGAGGTTCCATAAGGCGGATTCCGATGACGTCACGTCCATTCTGGTCAAGAAGACCGATGACGTGGACTCCGTCGTGTACGATCCGGGCGCGGGCACGGTGCCGCAGGGCAAGAGCTTCCGCGGCTGGACGACGGATGCCAACTACACGAAGGACACGGCGCCCCAGACCATCGCTGACGTGCGTTCGCTTGCGACCAGTGCACTCGCGAGCGAGACCTTCAAAGACGGTGACACCTTAGATTTGTATCCCATCGTCCTCAAGTCCATCAGCGTCTCGTACCTCGACGAGCACAACGTGTCGCTTGGCTCCACGACGACCTACCTCGACCGCAATGAGGACTCCCTCTCTTATACCGTCAACATGGCGTACACGCCGGCAAGCTCCTCTCAGAACTTCGAAGGCTGGGACGTGAGCTCCGGAAGTACGTACATCGCGGACTATACGCCGGGTGCCTGCTATCCAAACGGTTCGCCGCTCACGTTGACCGGCGATGTGGTGTTCTCTGTCAATGCCCCCGAAGGTCACTGGCTCGTCTTTGACGAGAACGGCAAGGATGCCACCTACAACGCACCCCAGTTCGTGAAGAGCGGCGAGCCAACCCAGGAACCGGGCATCGCACCCAAGCGTGCCGGCTACACCTTTTCCGGTTGGTACACGGACAAGGACTGCACTCCCGGAAACGAGTTCCACTTCGGTAGCTCCATCGAGGACAACACGACCATCTATGCCAAGTGGGACCACAGCGACACGGCCGACTACACCGTGGTCGTGTGGAAGCAGAACGTGGCGGGAAATGGCTATGACTTCAGTAAGTACGTCATGCTCAACGGAAGCGTGGGCAGTGTCATCGACACGGTCGTGCAGAGGGGTAGCGGCAACGCGGCATACGCGACAATCGATGGCAACCCCGAAACCTATGCCGGCTTTCATTTGGACCACTTCGACCAGGGCGTCAGGATAACGCCCGAGGGCACCGCGGTTCTCAACGTGTACTACGACCGCACGGAGTACACCCTGTCGTTCCAAGCTCCCGTCGACACCTACAGTCCGACCTTCGGCGCCTACGGCGAGCAGTACGGCTATGTGAACGGCAGCTATGTCCCTCTGACCTACGATTATTACCCCTACTACGGCTATATCTGGACATACACGGAAGGTGGCAACACCTACCGCTACACCGGCCAGCGCTATGTCCGCCAGAAGAGCATCCAGACGGTCAAGACCATCACGGCCCTGTACGGGCAGGACATCTCGCAGAACTTCCCCATTGTTGGGAATGACGGGACGAGCTATGACGGATACGTTTGGACGCCACGGAACAGTCAGGTGTTCACGACGGGCGACGTTCACTCGCTCGAAATCATGCCGGCCGAGAACACGACCTTAAGGCTCCGTGGCTACGGTGCGGGCCACATGAATCACCTGTACTACTACACCGAGGTGGCTCCCGGCGAGACGGGCGACGTTACCTATCGGGGCAAGCAGTACAACCAGCACCTGCACCTGCAGATTGCGAGCCGAGTGACCTTGAACTCCACAAAGTCGGAGGACTTCCACGACATTGCTGGATTCACCCAACTCACGTCCGACCCGTCCTTCGGCAGCAGCGATAAAGTGTCCCTCAACGTGTCGAACGGCTACTCGATACGCTTCTACTACTCCCGTGACACCTACAACGTCCAGTACATGGATGGCGTGTACGTGGATAGTAACAACATCGTGCTCGAGAACATCAGTCACACGTTGCTGAGAGTCACGGACTCCATGTCTTACGGTGACGACCTCAGCTCCTACAACGCGGGTGGAAGCAACTATTACCAGCCCACTCCTGCCCATGCGGGCTACTCGTTTGCTGGGTGGTACCTGGACGAGCGGTGCACGCGCCCCTACACCTTCAGCACGATGCCTGAGAACGGCGTTACCGTCTATGCCAAGTGGGTCAGGAACCGCTATCGTGTCTTCCTTCATCCCAACGCGGGAACGGACAACACGCTCGACTGGGGTTCTGACGTCCCCATGACCTCGCTCATCACATACGGTGAAAAGGTGTCGCTGCCTACGGGCATCCGCGAGGGCTACGACTTCGTGGGCTGGTATACGGACCCCGGCTGCACCCAGGTGTTCAGTGCGGATACGTTGCTCAGCGATGCCGTGACCATCCCCTACGACAAGAACGTCGACATGACCGACCCCATGGACAAGTGGGGCAATGGCGCGACGACCAACGAGGACGTCGACAGTCCCTGGGTCATGCGCAAGCTCGACCTGTATGCCAAGTGGCGCAAGACTTTGACGGGCGCCAACGGCATCGGGGTCACATACGACAGCAACGGCGGCGAGAATGCTCCCAGCGACACCATGCTCTACCTTGATAATTCCATGGCCGTCGCCGGTGCAGCGTCGACGGCACCCGCCGGCAAGCTGTTCATGTACTGGGTCATCCAGACGTGGGACGAGGGCCAGGGTAGGTATGTCGACGTGACGGACGTGTCTGGCACAAAGCAGACGGTGTTCCCCGGCGACACGTTCACGGTGCTCAAGGACAACGCGAGAGTCACTGAAAACGATGACAACACCCCAGAGCATCCCAGCTACACCTATACCGTGCAGCTGCGTGCTGAGTACGGCGACAAGGGCAGTCCTTCGACGGTAAAGACCATCTTTGACGCCAACGGCGGAAGCTTCAGCGAGGGAACCAAAATCAAGGGTGTGACCAACCTCAACGACAGAATTACCGTCCCCGCCGCCCCGACGCGTACGGGCTACGACTTCGTAGGCTGGGGCGCCTCTGCCGATTCGACTGCTTTCGCGGTTGCGTCCGATCCCAAGCTCGCATCCGAAAAGGGCTATGCCGCTGATAATCTCTCTGGTCTGGCGTGGGACGCGGGGCAGGATGCCAACGTTCTCTATGCAGTGTGGGAGCCAAGGCCGGTCGAGTTAATTGTTCAAAAGGAGATTGAGGGCAAGCAGGCTGACCTCACCAAGAAGTTCGACTTTGTGGTCAGCGTTACCCACGACGGCAAGACATATTCTGCCAATGCACAACTGAGCAATGGCGAAGCCGGCAAGTTCGCAAAGCTTGCTGATTCGAATGGGCTTACCTATGACCTCCATTACGGAGACGAGGTGACTGTTAAGGAAGCGGAGGCGCCTGGCTATACGGCTAGGTGGACTATCCAGGATGTCACTGCTGGAGACGGAATAATCTGCAGTTACAAGTTGACGGAATCTAATGTAACGGTGAACAACACTTCGGATAACACAATTACCTCGAAGGTCACTTTCACCAACACCAAGAATCCGATTCCCGTCACCGGCATCGCTGCGGCGACGCTGGGCCGGGCCTCTCTCCCCCTGGCACTTGGCGTTGGCGGGGCGATCGCCATCGCCGGAGTGATCGTCACCCGTCGCAGGAATGCCGGGTGGGGTGCGTGATGCCGAGGCACTACGCACAGAGTCCCCTCCCAGGCGAGGAGGCGCACCTGCGACGCGAGCCCACGACGCAGGGCGCGGCTGTCACCGTTGCCGCGCAGCCCGTGGAAGGTGCCGATGCCTCCACGTCCGACGCCGGGTCCGAGCCTCAGGCGCCCCTGGTCGCAGAGCTCGTCCTCCTGGTGCTCAAGCTGGCCTTCGTCCTGGGCTTCGTGGCCATGGTGTTCCTCTTCCTCTTTGGCCTGTTCCAGGCCCCGGACCAGAGCATGAGCCCAGCCCTCAAGGAGGGTGACCTGATCGTGTACTACCGCCTGCAGAAGGACTACTCCGCAGGCGACCTCATAGTGGTCAACGACGAGGGCAAGAAGGAGGTCCGCCGTGTCATAGCCGTGGCCGGTGACAAGGTCGAGTTCTCTGAGGACGGGCTGGTCCTCAACGGGTACCGCCAGGCGGAGGACGGCATCTACACCCAGACGCTGCCGTTCTCGGCCGGAATCACGTACCCGGTGACGGTGGGCGAGGGACAGGTCTTCGTCATGGGAGACAACCGCCCCGAGTCGAAGGACAGCAGGATCTACGGCCTGGTGGACATCGACACGGGCACCGAGGGCGAGGTAATGACGGTCGTCAGGAGGAGGAACTTCTAGCGGCCGCGTACATAGCAAGGGTAGGATGCGTCTAGCAGGCGCAAACAGAAGGGATTTGAACATGAGGATGCAGAGCAAGCTTGCGGCAGTGGCCCTGACGGCCGCTCTCGCGCTCGGAGGGATCACGCCCGCGCTGGCGGCGGAGCCTGGCTATGGCGTCGGCGGGGATGCGGCGGGCAAGGTCATCAGCGGCGGGAACGTCTCTATCACCAAGGTGCTGAAGACCAACGAGGGGTCGCACGTCAAGGCCAAGTTCACCTTCAAGGTCGAGGGCGTTACGGTGGACACGGGCAACGGCGGCAGCTCGGAGTCGACCGACGGGCTCATCCCCACGATCGGCGACATCACGCTCGAGGCCACTGGTGATGGCGCAGACAAGTCCCAGGCGCAGGCCGTCACCCTTCCGACTTACACCCACGCTGGCGTCTATGCCTACCTGATCAGCGAGAACGCCACCAAGGCGGAAGACATCACCAACACCGACGGCGCCAGTGGCACGATGGTGGACAGCACCGACAAGTACCTCATGCGCGTCTACGTGGAGAACGGGGGCTCTGGTGTCGCCGTCAAGAGCGTGACCTTCGAGAAGAATCCCACCACCAGCGCGGTTGGCACGAAGGTTGCCCAGGGCGATGTCAAGTTCGAAAACACCTTCACTGAGAAGACCACCCCAGACACTCCGGGCCAACCTTCCAAGAATGCCGTAAAGGTCACCAAGAACGTCACGGGCGGCTCTGGCGACCACAACAAGGATTGGAACTTCACGGTCAAGTTCACCGCGCCCACGAACGTTCCTGCCGGCTGGAGCGTGGGTCAGATCACCGCCAGTGGCGTCGAGGGCATCCAGAACGCCGACGGCACCGTCACCTTCAAGTTGAAGCATGGCCAGACCGTCACCTTTGACAACGTGGTCATCGGCACCAAGTACAGCGTGGAGGAGTCCGAGGCCAACAAGGACGGCTACACTACCACGGGCGTCTTCGCAGAGGCGAAGGCTGTTGCCGATGACGCTGCCAACGGCGCCACCGTCACCAACAACAAGGAGTCCGTCACCCCCACGGGCATCGTCCTCAACAACCTGCCCTTCGTCCTGATGGGCGGCGTGGCCGTGGCCGGCGTCGTGCTCTATGGCGCAGCCAAGAGGAAGCTCGAGCGCTAGATGAATCGCCAACTGCCCCGTCGGCTGGCCCTTGGTGCCATCCGACTCACAAACTGGCTGGTCGACGGGGTGGTTCTCTCCGTACTGATGCTCATCGTCTGCTTCACGGCCTACGCGGTGCTCGACAACAACCGCGTGGTCGAGCAGGCGGACCGCGAGCAGTTCGAGTCCTACCGCCCCAGCTCCAACGACGACCCCAGCTTCGAGGAGCTCGAGGCTAGGAACCCCGACGTGCTGGGCTGGCTCACGCTCTATGGCACGGGGATCGACTACCCCCTGGTGCAGGGCAAGGACAACGACCAGTACCTCAACGTCAACCCCATGGGGGAGTTTGCCCTCTCGGGCTCGCTCTTCCTGGACTATCGCAGCCCAAAGGACTTCTCCGCGCCCAGCACCATCGTCTTTGGACACCACATGGAGAACTCCCTCATGTTTGGCGACCTGGACCGCTTCGGGGACGGCGAGTACTTCAACCGGCACCGCCGTGGCAACATCTACTACGGGGGTGCCAACCACGGCGTCGAGGTATGCGCCTACCTGCTCGTAGACGCGTACGACGAGGTCGTGTACAGCACATCGGTGGGGAGCTCTCCCTCGACGGAGGAGTTCCTTGCCTACCTCAAGTCCCATGCGGGTCAGTGGGTGGATGGGGCGCTGACTCCGGACGACCACATGCTCGTCCTCTCCACCTGCGGGTCTGGTACCAACGACCGGCACATCGTGGTGGCGAAGGTCATCGACCAGACCTTCCAGAACGACTTCACGGAGGAGTCCGTCGACCGCACGCTCGCGGGCACGGTGGGCAAGGGGCTCGCGCTCTGGGCGAAGATCGGCCTGGGACTTTTGGTGTTCCTGCTGCTGGCCTGGGTGGTTGGCGCTCCCTCGCGGGGACGCAAGGGGAGCCGAGGCGCAAGGAAGGGTGATCGCTCGTGAGGAAGAACGCTACGGACCCGACGCGGGGCCTCTCTCGCTCCATGCCTGCGCTTGCCTCCTGCCTGCTGGCGCTCGTGGTCTCCCTGCTGCCCGTGCGTGTGGCCTTGGCCAAGGGGCCGCTTTCGATTGACGTGGCGCAGAGCTTCGTGGTGACGGGCCGGGTACCCGAAGGCGTCGACGGGACGTTCGAGTACGAGCTGGCTGCCGTCGACGGCGCGCCCCTGCCCGCGGATGCGGACGGCGGAAGGTACGGCTTCGCGCTCACGGGCGACGCGACCCAGTCGATCGCGCTTTCTGCCACGGGCTCCGCCGCTCCGGGAAGGATTGCCTTCGACCACGTGGGCGAGTACTCCTACAGGCTGAGCTGTCTGGGCGTCGCCGGTTCCAGTCCCGCCGAGGGCCTGAGCGTGGACAATGGCACGTACGACGTCCGCGTGAGCGTCCAGAGCGACCCCGGTTCCGCCTCGGGTCTGCGCATCGGCTGGGTCGAGGTCAAGGACTCCAAGGGAGAGAAGACCGACGCCATCGCCTATCGTCACAGCTTTGCGGGGGCGGTGGAGCCAGGCCAGCCGGGCCGGCCGGGGGAGAAGGAGCCCGAGGGTCCGACCGTCCTGGGGCTCAGGCTGCCCAAGACCGGCGACGCCAGCTGGGGCATGATCAAGCTGAGCGCTGCCATCTGCGTCGTGGGCGTGGTCGCGCTGGTCGTGGGCTTGCGCGGACGGCGCGACAGGCGCCGGTAGGGAGGCTTCTCTCCGCTGGCATCTCTCGCCTTTCCGGAGTCATCCCCCCGCCCCCCGTCCCTTTCTCCCCCCGTTCGTTTGTTCTCTATGCATCTCTCTGATTCCATCCTCTTCTCTATGCCGATTCCTGAACCCGACGGAAATCTACCTGGGCTTTTGTCGGACGGCTTCAGGGAAATGCATAGAGAATGCGACTAGGGTCAGGAGATGGCATAGAGAATGGTCGTCACCGATGTCGGAATCAAGAATCGGCATAGAGAACGGTAGCGGGGACAGACAAAGGTAGACAAGCGAGGGCGGCTGCTGCGGCATAAGTGAGAAAACCGCAGGCAACCCATCCGGTTCACCTGCGGTTCCTGTCAGTTGGCCCCTTCTGTTGGACTCACGCGCGAGTGCGTCATCGCCCCTCAGATCCGAAGCATCCGACTCGCGTTGAGTACCGCCAGCACCATGACGCCCACATCACCAAACACCGCGAGCCACATGGGGGCCAGCCCCAGCGCTGCCAGCACCAGGATCGCCAGCTTCACGCCGATGGCGAAGGCGATGTTTTGCCGCGCGATCGCCAGGGTCTTCCGGGCGATGCGAATGGCCTCGGCTATCTTGTCCAGGCCGTCGTTCATGAGCACCACGTCCGCAGCCTCGATGGCAGCGTCGGAACCCATGGCTCCCATGGCGATGCCCACGTCCGCGCGCGCCAGGACCGGTGCGTCGTTGATGCCGTCGCCCACGAAGGCCACGGTCGTGCCCTCGGGCTTGCTCGCGATGAGTCCTTCGACGGCGGCCACCTTGTCGCCTGGCAGGAGGTTTGCCCTCACGTCGTCGATGCCCAGCGAGCCGCCGATCTGCTCGGCCACCTCGCCACCATCCCCCGTGAGCATCACCAGGCGCTGGACCCCCTCGGCCCTCATACGGGCCAACGACTCCCTCGCACCTGCCTTGACCTGGTCGGCCACCACGATGTGACCCACATAGACGCCGTCCACGGCCACGTGGATGATGGCGCCCTTATGGTCGCAGGGCCTCCACTGGGCGCCGACGCTCTCCATGAGGCGAGAGCTGCCCGCCACGACCTGCCTGCCGTTCACCATGGCACGCACGCCCTGGCCGGGAACCTCCTCCACGTCGCTCACGTCGCAGTCATCATGCTCGTTGGGGTAGGCGTTGCGCAGCGTCACGGCGACGGGATGCATGGAGTAGCGCTCCACGTGGGCCGCGAGGTGCAGCAGGCTGTTGGCGTCGATGGCGTCGGGGTGCACGGCCTCCACCTCGAAGCTGCCCTGGGTCAGGGTGCCTGTCTTGTCAAACGCCACGGTCTGGGCCTTGGCCAGCGCCTCCATGTAGTTGGAGCCCTTGATCAGGATGCCGCGCCGGCCCGCCCCGCCGATGCCGCCGAAGAAGGTCAGCGGGATGCTGATCACCAGCGCGCAGGGGCACGAGACCACCAGGAAGGTGAGCGCGCGCAGCAGCCAGACCGAGAGGCTCGCCGCGAAGTCGCCCGACAGTAGGGGTGGGACGATGGCCAGCGCGATGGCGGCAAAGACCACGATGGGGGTGTACACGCGGGCGAAGCGGCTGATGAAGCTCTCGCTCCGTGACTTGCCCTCGCTTGCGTTCTGCACCAGGTCCAGGATCCGCGAGGCGGTGGACTCGTCGAACTCCTTGCTCACGCGCACGCGCAGGGCGCCGCTCACGTTGACCACGCCGCTGGCCACGTCGTCGCCGGGCGCCACGTCGCGGGGCAGGCTCTCGCCGGTCAGGGCTACGGTGTTGAGGCTCGAGCGACCGTCCAGGACGATGCCGTCCAGGGGGACCTTCTCGCCTGGGCGAACCAGCACCACGTCGCCCACGTGCACCTCCGTGGGGTCGAGCGAGACGAGCTCGCCGTCGCGCTCGAGGTTTGCCACGTCGGGTCGGATGTCCATGAGCTCGCTGATGGAGTCTCGTGCACGGCCCTCGGCCAGGTCTTCGAAGAGCTCGCCTACCTGGAAGAAGAGCATCACGAAGACTGCCTCGGCGAACTCGGGCTCTCCGTTGGGGAGGAAGCCGATGAGGAGGGCGCCCACGGTGGCGATGGTCATGAGCAGGTCCTCGTCGAAGGGCTCGCCGTGCGCGACGCACTCCAGCGCCTCGAGCACCACGTCGTAGCCCGCCACGAGGTAGGCAGGCAGGTATAGGAACAGCTGCTGCCAGAGACTGAGGCTCGCGAGGCGGCTGGCTATCGCCGCTGCCACGAGGAGCCCCGCAGACGTCAGGATGCGTGCGAGCTTGACCCTGTTTTCCTTCTCTTCCATGGTGCGCTCCCTAGATGATGCGTATATGAGCAATCACTCATAACTTGAGTTGGATTGTAGGGAGCTTGGAAAGGGGAGTCAAGGGTGAATTGCGTCGGATGCATGGAGGGGCCGGAACGCATGGTGAGTGCGGCTGCGGGATGGGCGGTGCATGGCGGCGGCTGCGGGCGGCTGGGGCGCATGGGGGTGCGGGGTGACTGGGGCACGGCCGGCGTGCTGCCGTCCGGAGCGGCACGTCCTCCAAGCATGAACGCACGCCCCTCTCGCCTTGCACGCCATAACGCACATGGCGTTCGACGTTTGCCCAGTTGGCAAGCCTCGTCGTTGTGCGCAACGGCGTGCGCGATGAATGTCTTGTGCGTAATGGCGCGCGCGATGAATGTCACGCGCACAACGGCGTGCGCGGCGACCGGGAGCGTGCGCGGCGAGTGCGAGCACGCGCGTGAGCGGACGTATGCGTGACGGTGCGTGTGCCAGGCGAGAGAGGCGCTCGTCCTCGACCCGCCGCGGCCGCCCGTTGCGCGCCGGCCCGGTCCTATCCCTCCGCCCCGTCGTGCAGCAGTGACGTGAGGTCCAGGTCGACGTCCACCGGCCCGTTGATGCCGTCGATGGTGCCCGCGTTGCTGTACTGCCACAGCGCGAAGCGCAGCCTCATGCTGGGCGTGGAGCCATACTCCGCGTACCAGTAGCCGTAGGACGCGAGCTCCTCCAGGTCGTAATAGCCTAGGTCGATCTGGTTGCCATAGACGATCGCCGTGTATCCGCCCTGCTCGATGCGCTTGCAGAACGCCAGCGCAACCTGGGCAAGCTCCTGGGCGCTCATCTGAGAGGAGCGCCCGGCCATGACGTCGGACGGCTCCAGGTCAAACGCCACGGGATAGTCCAGCTCGTTGCCGTCCAGCCGCTTGAGGACGAAGTCGGCCTCCTCCTCGGCCTCTGCGGCGGTCGTTGCCTGGGAGTAGAAGTAGGCTCCCACCTTGAGCCCGGCGGCCTTTGCGTCGCGCAGGTTCTTGCGGAAGAGAGAGTCCACCACGATGTTGCCCGCCACGGTCCCGCGATAGCCCAGGCGCAGGTAGGCAAACGAGACCCCGTCTGCCCGGACCTTCTCCCAATCGATCTCCTCTTGGTGTTCGGATACGTCTACGCCCAGCTTGGACACCGTGGTCCCGTCCAACTTGTAGGCGTAGTGGTTGGGGTCGGAGCTGTCGAGCCTTGACCAGTCGAAGACGCTGTTGTCGCGCGCGAGCGAGGCGTCTCCCGCGGAAGTGTCCACGGCGTTTGGCGCGTGGTTCACGACCTCGACCTTGGGCTCGGCGTAGCTCTCGGTGGGGCTTGCCGAATTTGTGGGGTGTGTCACGTAGTAGGCGATTGACGCCACGAGCGCGGCGGCCACCACGACGATGGCCGAGGCGGTCATGATCTTCTCTTTGGGCGGCTTGCGCCGTTCCTTCTTCCCCGACGCCTCGCGCCGCTTCGCCTGGGCGTCCCGGCGTGCCTTGTTGATCCTTCGGCGGGAGTCCGACGGGTCGGAGGGCGTGGGCGGCGCCATGGGCGACATGCCGCGACGCGGGGAGCCGGTGCGCGTGATGGAAGGGCCGTCGGTCCGGCTGGTGCCCCCGCGGCCGACGTTGGTGCCCCCGCGGCCAACCTGTCCGTGGTTGCCTGCGGCGCGAGTGGTGATGCCCCGCGAGCTTGCGGTCCGGGTCGTGGCGCCGCGGCGGGAGGAAAGTCCCGTGCGGGCGGCCTCCGTGCGGGCGGAGCCATGGCGCGTCGAGGTGGTGCCGCGGACCTGGCGCGGAAATCCGCTGGCGGAGCTAGGACTGCCGGAACCCCGGCGGCGAGACCCACCGTCCCGCCCGCTCGCGCCGCGCCTGGCGGGTTGCTTGGAGTTGGACGGGCGGGAGCCGGACCTGCCACCATCGCGCCTGGTGGGCTTGCGGGGGCTCATCGGGCCACCTGCCCGCCCGTGGAGCCTGGACGCGGGACGAACCCACGCGTGCATCCGTGCCGCGTCATGCGCCCTCCCCCCCTGGCTGGCGTGGTTTCTTGGGTCGGCCGGCATATGCCACCGCCACCGCTTCGTATGTGGAGAGTATCCCATGTAATCGAAGACGGGGAGTGGAGAAGAGCTGTTATCTCTCGTCCGACCACGCCATGTGATGCGCGGGCGAAGCTGCGCCGCGGGATTGACGTGCTGGGCTGCTTGCGCCGCAGGGCTGGTACGCCCACTTCTCGCCTCGCGCGCGGCAGGCGAGAAGTGGGCGGTTATGACGTCACGAGGCGTCCGAAGTGGGTGGCCCCTGGGCGAGAGGGGCGCTTGCAACGACCCACATCGCCCCTTTCGCGCGCCAGGCGAGAAGTGGGTGGTTACGACGCTGGCAAATGTGTCCCATCCTCGGGCTATACTCGAACCAGCAAGTGACCAGCAAGTGATTTTGCCCCCTTTACCTGCGAATCGGAGCGTCCCATGGCAGAGCGTGCCCTACACGGTGTGAACCTCACCGGCTGGCTCGTCCTCGAGCCCTGGGTCACGCCGTCCCTCTTCGCCGACTCCGGTGTCCTCGAGGAGGAGCGGCTCGTCTCGTCCCTCGGCCGCGAGTGCTACCGGGAGCTGGTGCTCCGTCACCGCGAGGGCTTCATGTCGCAGGCCGACTTCGTCCAGATCGCCGCACGCGGCTTCAACGCCGTGCGCCTGCCCGTGCCCTGGTACGCCTTCGGGCACGCCGGCCCCGAGCCGGGGCCCTTCGTCTCGTGCGTCGACTACGTGGACAAGGCCTTCGAGTGGGCGGAGGAGATTGACCTCAAGATCGTCCTCGCGCTGGCCATCTCTCCCGGCGTGCCCAGCGCCGAGGCGGACATGCTGCGCAACCGGGGCGACTTCTCGCGCTACAAGGACGACATGCTGCGCGTCGTAGCCGCGCTCTCCCGTCGCTACGCCCTGCGCGTCGCCTTCGCCGGCATCGAGGTGGCGGACGACCCGGTGGCGCAGCAGCGCCATGGCCTCAGCCTCACGGACGGCGTCCCCCTGCACACCCTGCGCAACTACTACCGCGAGGCATACGAGGCCGTGCGTCAGAACGCGGGCGACGACGTCGCCGTGATCGTGCCGGACGCAGGTCGTCACGGCGCCTGGAGTCGCTTCATGGCCCCGCGCCGCTACCACAACGTCTGGCTCGACTGCCACCTCTACCACTACTTCGACAAGGTGGAGAGTGCCGGGCCCTCCGGCATCCGCAAGCTCGCCCTGAGCTCGCAGAAGGCGCTGGAGCTCGCGGGCAGGAGCGGGCTTCCCGTCATGGTGGGCAAGTGGTCGGGGTCGCTGCCCTTCTCGGACTCCGCCACCACGCCCGAAGGCCGGATCGCCCTAGAGCGCGTCTTCGTGTCCGAGCAGATCGCGGCGTTCAAGGGCTGCCCCGCCTGGTTCTTCCAGACCTGGAAGACGGAGGGTCGCCTCTCGGGCTGGGACGCCCGCGTGTCCCTGGCAACCTTCGAGCGAAGGATGCTCGTGTGATGGATTTCGATTTGCGGCCGTCCCGCCAGCCGGGTGGCCAACCAAACGACCGGGCAACTGACCGATCGCCCAAGGGGGCGCGTCCCGGCGTGGGGGCAGGTGCGGGCACGAGTGCGGGCACGACAGGCTGCGAGGGCGGGGGAGAGGGGCTTCTCTCCGTCGTGGGAACGCCCATCGGCAACCTCGAGGACGCCTCGCCGCGCGTCGTGCGCACCCTGGCCGAGGCTGACCTCCTGCTCTGCGAGGACACCCGCGTGACCAGCAAGCTCCTGGCCCACTTTGGCATACGCGTCCCCCTGCAGAGGGCCGACCAGAACGTCCTCGCCCAGCGCGTCGAGGGCATCCTCACGCGCGTCGAGGGAGGCGAACGCGTGGCCTTCGTGTCCGACGCGGGCATGCCCGGCGTGTCGGACCCCGGCCAGCAGCTGGTGGACGCGGCGCTCGACCGTGGGTTGCGCGTCGAGGTCATCCCCGGTCCCTCTGCCGTGACCTGTGCCCTGGTGGCCTCGGGACTTCCCATGGAGCACTTCTTCTTCGAGGGCTTCCTGCCTCGGCGGGAGGGGGCCATGGCGGCGCGTCTCGAGGCCTTGGCACAGGTGCCGGGCGCGCTCGTGGTGTATGAGTCGCCGCATCGCGTTGCATCCACGCTCGCCGTGGTGGCCCGGGTCCTTCCGACGCGGCAGGTGGTGCTGGTGCGTGAGCTCACCAAGCTGCACGAGGAGGTCGTGCGCGGGCCAGCTGCCCAGGTCGCGGAGGAGGTCGCCGACCGCGAGGGCCTGAGGGGGGAGTGCGTGGTGGTCATAGGCGCCCCCAGCGAGGACGAGCTCCTCGAGCGCGCTCACGCGGCGGGCTCCGGGCCGGCGACGCTGGAGGACGCCATCGCGGCGGCGCTTGCGGCCGACGAGCCCAAGAGCGGCCTTGCCAAGCGGCTCGCCAAGGAGTTCGGCCGCCCCCGCTCCGAGGTCTACGATCTGGTGCTGAGGACGGCCGAACAATAGCGGAGCCCGCCTCTCTCGCCCGCGTCGACGAAGTGCCGCGCGACCCTGTCGTTGGTCTCGCCTAGCCCCAGACCTCCTCGGCGATGCTCCTCACCAGGGCGACCTTGGCCCACTGCTGCTCCTCGCTCAGCTTGTTGCCAATCTCGCACGAGGCGAATCCGCACTGCGGGGACAGGCAGAGCCTTTCGAGCGGGAGGTAGCGCTCCGCCTCGTGGATGCGCGCCACGACCTGCCCGCAGTCCTCGAGCTGCGCCGACTTCGTGGTGACGAGGCCCAGGACGACCTTCTTGCCATCTGCGACCTGCGCCAGGGGCTCGAAGCCTCCTGAGCGGTCGTCGTCGAACTCCAGGAAGAAGTTGTCCACGTGCTCGCGGGCGAAGAGCGTGCCCGCCACGTCGTCGTAACCACCCTCGCAGGCCCAGGTGGAGTGGAAGTTGCCGCGGCAGACATGGGTGTTGATGGTGAGGCCCTCGGGGCGGGCGTCCAGCACGCGGTTGTTGACCTGCAGGAAGCGCTCCTTGGTGCGCTCGATTCCCGCCGCGTCGGTGCCGAAGAACTGCTCCGCGTGGGGGTCGACCAACAGGCCCCACGAGCAGTCGTCGAACTGGAGGTTGCGGCAGCCGGCGTCGTATACGTCCTGGATGAAGGCCTGGTAGCAGGCCACGAGGTCGTCCTCGAGGCGCTGGTCGTCGGCGTAGTAGCGGCGGGTGTTCTGGAGCGCGAAGGGCATGGCCAGCTGCTCCAGGAACTGGGCGGGTGCGGGGATGGTGAGCTTGGACACCGTGTTGGCGTCCTCCAGGTCCTGCACGAAGCGGAAGTGGTCCACGAAGGGGTGGTGCCCCTTGTAGGCGAGGCTGCCGGTGAGGTAGGTGTCGTCGATCTTGGCTGCCTCGCCATGGAAGGGCAGGCCGTCCTTGGTCTTGCTGTGGCCGATGCCCGCAAAGCCCCACATGAAGTCGAGGTGCCAGGTCAGGCGCCTGAACTCCCCGTCGGTGATGGTGCCGAGGCCCGCCGCCTGCTCCTTGGCCACCAGCTCGCGGATCGCCGCGTCCTCGATGTGGGTGAGCTCATCTTGCCCCAGGTGGCCCTCCTCGAAGGCAGCACGTGCCTGGCGGAGCTCCGCCGGCCTCAGGAAGCTGCCCACCACGTCGAAGCGGTGTGGGGTCCTCTTGTCATACGGAATTGCCATCGCTCGTGCCTCCTCGTCTTTGCGCCCGGGCCTGCCGCGCAGGCGCACGGTTCTTCTCGACTGCACATTGTGGCAGCTCAAGAGACATGGTGGCACATCGCTTTTGGGACACCTGGTTATCGATTGGAGCAATAACGACTCGGTGCGACGGCTGGTCTGCCAGGCGAGAGGTGCGGCCGTTCCGTGCCCCCAGCCGTGCCGTTCGCACATCCCCGCAAAGATGTGAGCATCGCCGACGTTTGTCCAGTTGGAGATGGGCTCTTCTCGCACGAACAAAGTTTTTTGCGAGAGTCGCGGCTGCCCAGGCGTCTCATCCATCCCACCCGTCAAAGCTACGCCAGCGACCCCGGCCGGACTCGCGTCCCACCCCCGTCGTACAATTGGCCCATGACCAGCCCGCACCGATCGGAGGATGCCCATGCTCGTGAACGACAAAATCTGGGTCGCTCAGGGGGACGTGCCCTGCTGTCTGCTCCTCAACCAGGCCAACCGCCACGGGCTCATCGCCGGCGCGTCGGGCACGGGCAAGACGGTGACCCTCAAGGTCCTGGCCGAGGGCTTCTCCAACGCGGGCGTCCCCGTGTTCATGGCAGACGTGAAGGGTGACGTCACGGGCATGGCCCAGGGCGGTGCCATCTCTGACAACTTGCGCCAGCGCATGGACTTCTTTGGCATCAAGGAGGACGAGTTCTCCTTCCAAGGCTGTCCCATGCGCGTCTGGGACATGCTCGGCGGCGACGGCGTCCCCGTGCGCATCACCGTCTCTGACATGGGCCCCACCCTGCTCAGCCGCCTCCTGGGCCTTTCGGACGTGCAGGAGGGCGTGCTCAACATCGTCTTCCGCGTGGCCGACGACCAGGGACTCCTCCTCATCGACCTCAAGGACCTGCGCGCGATGCTCGCCTATGTCCTGGAGCACGCCAAGGAATACCAGGCGACGTACGGCAACGTGTCCGCCCAGTCGGTGGGCGCCATACAGCGCTCGCTCATCGCCGTCGAGGACCAGGGAGGCGACGTCTTCTTCGGCGAGCCCAGCCTGGAGCTCGATGACTGGTTTGCCTGCGCGCCCGACGGCCGTGGCTACGTCAACCTGCTCAATGCCTCCCGCCTCATCCAGAGCCCGCAGGTCTATGCCATGTTCCTGCTGTGGATGCTCTCGTCCCTCTTCGAGGGGCTGCCCGAGGTGGGCGACCCCGACAAGCCCCGCTTCGTCTTCTTCTTCGACGAGGCGCACCTGCTCTTCGATGGCATGCCCAAGGGGCTGCGCGACAAGATCGTGCAGGTCGTGAAGCTCATCCGCTCCAAGGGCGTGGGCGTGTACTTCATCACCCAGTCCCCGTCGGACATTCCCGACGAGGTCCTGGCCCAGCTTTCCAACCGCATCCAGCACGGCCTGCGCGCCTACACCCCCGCGGAGCAGAAGGCCGTGCGCGCCGCCGCGGACTCCTTCCGCGCCAACCCCGCCTTCGACTCCGCCCAGGCCCTGCAGGACCTGGGGACCGGCGAGGCGCTGGTCTCGCTCCTTGACGAGGGGGGAAAGCCCAGCGTGGTGCAGCGCGCCAAGGTGCTCTTCCCCCAGTGCCGCATGGCCGCGGCGGACGCCGACGTGATGCAGTCCGTCCTTGCCGGCCAGGGCGACCTGATGGATAAGTACGGCACCGCGGTGGACCGCCTGAGCGCCTACGAGACCATCGAGGGCCAGAACGCGGAGGCAGAGGCCAACGCCAAGCTCGCCGCGGAGCGTGCCGCCTTCGAGAAGGAGAAGGCCGAGTTCGAGGCCCAGCGACAGAAGGAGGCGCAGAAGGCGGAGAGGGAGCGCCAGAAGGCGGAGGAGAAGGCCGCCCAGGCCGCACAGAGGGAGCAGGAACGTCAGCAGAGGCAGCTCGAGCGCGAGGCGGAGGCCGCCGCAAAGCGCGAGGTGGCGGAGCAGGCGCGCGCCGAGCGGGAGGCCCAGAGGAAGCAGGAGCAGATGGCCAAGCAGGTGGGTCGCTTCGCCAACTCCATTCTGGGCACCTTCGGCCGCGAGGCGACGCGCCAGCTCACCCGCGGTCTCTTCAACTCGCTGAAGCGCCGCTAGGGAGGTGGGCCGCGAGGCCGTCGCGCCCGTGTGTCGCGAGCCTGTCCGTCGGGGGCAGCTGTCGCGGTTGTCCCGCTGCTGCCGCCTAGTCCCGGCCGCCACCAGGCCTCGACCCGGTCGTCGCGTCCGGCCGCGAAGGGCGCCCCTCTCGCCTGATGTACAATGCCTAGTTGCTCATTTTGGCATTCGCCATCGAGATGGGCGTCCGCCATCAGGACCGTCGTCAGGAGAGATCGCATGGACAAGCCGTCCTTCTTCATCACCACGCCCATCTACTACGTCAACGCCGCCCCCCACCTGGGCACCGCATACTCCACCGTCCTCTGCGACGTCCAGGCGCGCTATCGCCGCTCAAAGGGCTATGACGTGAAGTTCCTCACGGGCATGGACGAGCACGGTCAGAAGGTCGAGGAGGCGGCGTCCGAGCACGGCGTGAGCCCCCAGGAGTGGTGCGACTCCCAGGCCCCCCTCTTCGAGGGACTGTGGAAGACCCTCGAGATCTCCAACGACGACTTCATCCGCACCACCGAGCCGCGCCAGGTCAAGGCCGTGCAGTACCTGTGGGAGCGCATGCGCGAGTCTGGCTACATCTACAAGGGCTCCTACGACGGCTGGTACTGCGTGCCGGAGGAGACCTACTTCACCGAGACCCAGGTGAGCAAGTCCGACGAGGCCAACCACACCGAGGGCCAGCACCTCTGCCCCGACTGCGGCCGTCCCCTGCAGCGCGTCCAGGAGGAGTCCTGGTTCTTCAAGCTCAGTGCCTTCCAGGACCGCCTGCTCAGGCTGTACGACGAGCATCCCGACTTCGTCGAGCCCGACTTCCGCATGCGCGAGGTAAGGACCTTCGTCGAGGGCGGGCTCCAGGACCTCTCCGTGAGCCGCACGAGCTTCGACTGGGGCATCCGCCTGCCCTTCGACGAGAGGCACGTCACCTACGTGTGGTTCGACGCCCTCCTCAACTACATGACCGCCGTGGGCTACGGCCAGGGTGGTGACGAGGCGGCCGCCGAACTGGCTCGTCGCTGGCCCGCCCAGTTCCACGTGGTGGGCAAGGACATCATCCGCTTCCACTGCGTTATCTGGCCCGCCATGCTCATGGCCGTGGGCGAGGCCCTGCCCGAGCACGTCTTCGCCCACGGCTTCCTCATGGTGCGCAACGAGGAGACCGGCAAGGGAGAGAAGATGTCCAAGAGCCGCGGTAACGCCATCGCGCCCCAGGACGTTATCGACATGCTGGGCGTGGAGGGCTACCGCTACTACTTCATGACCGACGTGAACCCCGGCGAGGACGGCGCCATCAGCTTCAGCCGCATGGAGCAGGTCTACAACGCCGACCTGGCCAACAGCTGGGGCAACCTGGTGAGCCGCGCGCTCAACATGAGTGCCAAGTACTTCGACGGCAGGACGCCGGAGCTCGCTGACGGCTGGGCCGAGCGCCAGAACCCCCTGCGCGACATCGCCCTGGGCATCGAGGGGCGCTACTCCGAGCGCATGGACCGCCTGGACTACGTGGGGGCCAAGGACGTCGTGATGGAGCTCGTCCACGCCGCCAACCACTACGTCGAGGATTCCGCCCCCTGGACGGTTGCGAAGGACCCCGCCCGCGCCCAGGAGCTCGCCGACATCATCACCAACCTTCTCGAGTCCATCCGAATCTGCGCCCACCTGCTGGCGCCCTTCATGCCCCAGACCTCGGCCGAGGTCCTGCGTCGCATGGCGCTGGGAGACGAGGCCTCCTGCGACGACCTCGCGGCCGCCTGCGCCTGGGGAGGGCTCGTCGGTGGCGTCGAGGTAACCAAGGGCGACGCCCTCTTCCCGCGCCTCGCCGCGAAGAAGTAAGGGGGCGACGTGGGCATCGAGCCAGGCGAGAGGGGCGTCGGCCTTTCCGGTGGCGCCTTGCCGGACGGAGGCGCGCCCGGCTCGAGCCAGGCGGCTGGGTCGTGTGGCGCGACGTCTGATCCCACGCCCAGCTCCTGGCTGGCCAACCCCCGCTCGACCCGCGAGGTCCTGGACGCCTTCGGCCTTTTCGCCAAGCACCGTCTGGGACAGAACTTCCTGGTGAGCGACGGGGTCGTCGCGAAGATCCTACGGCTCGCCGAGCTGGGTCCCGATGACGTCGTCTTCGAGGTCGGACCCGGCATCGGGACGCTCACCGTGGCGCTCCTGCGACAGGCGGGAGCCGTGGTCTCGGTCGAGGCCGACCGCGCGCTCGAGCCCGTGCTCGCCCAGACCTGCGAGAGGGACTCCGAGCGTTTCGCCCTGGTGATGGGGGACGCCCTGCGCGTGGACGCGGAGGGCCTCTCGTCCGTCGTCGCCGCGCTTGGCCTCGCGGGCATCGACCCCGAGCCGCGCCTCCTGGTGAGCAACCTGCCTTACCAGGTCGCGGCCACCGTGATCCTGCGCACGCTCGAGCACATGCCCCGCGTCCGCCGCGAGGTCGTGATGGTCCAGGCCGAGGTCGCCGACCGCATCGCGGCCACGCCGGGCGGCAGGGACTACGGGGCGTACACGGCCAAGCTGGGACTCTATGCCCAGGTCACGGGGCGCTTCGAGGTGGGTCCCGGCAACTTCATGCCGCCGCCCCACGTCCAGAGCGCCGTCGTGCGCATCGACCGCCGTCCCTGCCTGGGACCGGACGGCACGCCCCTCTCGTCCGAGCACGTCGCGGCGTGCGCGGCCGTGATCGACGCCGCCTTCACGCAGCGCCGGAAGACCATACGCAACTCCATGGGCGCCTCGGGCTTCGACCGGGAGCGCCTGGACGCCGCCTTCTCCGCCACGGGCATCGCTCCCACCACTCGCGCGGAGCGGCTTGCGACCGCCGACTTCGTGCGCCTGGCGGAAGCGCTGGGCTGGTAGCGTTGGGGGTCGCAGCGGCAGGCTCCACGGCTCTGGCGATGCTGCGGTGGCAACGCCGAGACGGCATTCTGTGAGATTTGCTGACTTTTTCTCGCCTCAACTGGGAAAACGTCAAATTCGACAGCATTTCGCACAGAATGCTGTCTTTCGCATAGGTGGCCGAGCACCTTGCGGACGGCCGCAACGACCGTGAACGACCACAAGAGAGAGACACGCGCATGGCGGTAGACGAGTTGCTCCAGAGGCTGGGCGTCGACGAGGACGGGACCCTCTTCCACGACAAGAAGGGCCGTCCCGTGGCGCTTCCCTCCGCGCCCGCGCCCCTCGCGGACAGCCACGGACACCTGACCGGCTTCCTCGGCCATGACGCGCCTGCCGTCCTCGTGCGGGCCGCGCTTGCGGGGCTGCGGCTCCTCGTGGTTCCCGTCGACCCGGTGGACGAGATCCCTCGCAGGTGGGGGAGTGCCAGCGAGCTGCTGGGCTGGATCGACGCCCAGGTGGACGAGGCGCGCGAGCTGCTCGACGCCTGCGCAGCGCGCGGCATCCTGCCACCCGACGCCTTGGGCTACGAGGGGCTCCCGTCCCTCCTCGACAACCTGCGCATCATCGCCGGGGCACATCCCTATGGCGCGGCGGAGCTGGACGGCGTGGCCCTCGCGCGCTTGGACGAGCTCCTTGCGAGCCCGCGTGCCGTGGGCGTGGGAGAGATCGGCTTCGACCTCGGTCCCTACAACGAGCTGCCCGTCGACGTCCAGGAGCGCGCCTTCCGCCTCCAGCTCGAACTTGCCCGCGAGCGCGAGCTGCCCGTGGAGCTCCACATCCGGGACGGTGCCCAGGACACGCTCGCCCACGAGCTCGCCGCACGCGTCCTGGCCGAGCGCGGCCTTCCCGCCGTTGGCTGCGACCTCCACTGCTTCACGCAGGGTCCCGAGGTCATGGCTCCCTTCGTGGAGCTGGGCTGCCACGTCGCCTTCGGTGGGGCGGTGACCTTCGGCCGCTCGGACGACATCCGCACCGCCGCGACGTCCTGTCCCGAGGGGCTCCTGCTCAGCGAGACGGACGCCCCCTACATGGCACCGGTCCCCCTGCGCGGCCTTCGCTGCGAACCTGCGATGGTCGCCTTCAGCGCCGACTGCGTGGCCCGCGTGCGCGAGGAGGCCGGCGTCGCCCCGCGCGCCCGCAGCTACGAAGCGATGCTCCGCAACGCCTTCGGGCTCCTCGTGCCATCCGCGCGGTACCGCGCCTGACGGAGGGCGGCACCCTCCGCACCCGCGTCCCATCCCAGGCGTGCTACCATCGCCCCACAAGCCAACGACCCCTCGTGCGCCCCGGCGTAAGGCCTGCCATGCGCATCGACCGCCTCCCGCACGTCATCCCGACCGTCAGGGCCGATGGCCCGCTCCTCTCCCATGCCGCGCACGTCCTTGCGGAGGGCGCCCAGGAGCTTCTCTGGCCCACCCGCTGCCTGGGCTGCGACCTGGGTGGAGAGCTCCTCTGTCCCGACTGTCGGGCGTCCCTTCCCTGGGTCGCCCAGGCCTGGGCCTGCCCCAACTGCGGGGCGTCTCATGGCTTCATGACCTGCACCGAGTGCGACGAGGCGTGGGAGACCCGCGCCTGCGTGAGCTCGCTGCCCTTTGGCGGCGTCGCCTCTCGTCTCGTCACGGGCCTCAAGGACGCCCACGAGCTGCGGCTTGCCCCCGTGCTCGCGGCGCTCATGCTCTGCTCGCTCGACGAGGCCGCGTCCTGGCCCGCGGCGGACGGACGTCCCCGCTTCGACCGCGCCGACCTGGATGCCGTCTGCTTCGTCCCCGCCACGCCGCAGGCCTTCCTCCGGCGTGGCTTCGACCACATGGAGCTGGTGTCGCGCTCGCTTGCGGCGCAGCTGGGGCTTCCGCTGGCTGACGTCCTCAGCCGCAGCTCGTCAAGCGACCAGAGAGGCCTCGGGCGAGAGGCGCGCGCCTCCAACCTGGCGGGGAGCATTGACGTGCTGGAGAGGGTGGACGGCCTCTCGTTCCTGCTCGCCGACGACGTGATCACCACGGGGGCGAGCGTGCGCGAGTGCGCCCGGGCCCTCCTCGGGCGGGGCGCGAGGAGCGTCACCGCCTGCTCCGTCGCCCGCGTCTGGTGAGGGGCGTCAGCGCCGTCGCGTCGGACGTCGCGACGCCCGACGCGCCGCCCGATGGGGCGGAAGGCCGTCAGGCCCCGCCCGCCCGTCACGCTGGCGGCGCATCCCCGTCCGTCAGCTGGACCGTCGTCCAGCTGGCCTTAAGCGGGCAAACATGCTGGTATACTGTGCGAAGCCTTACCCAGGTCTGTGGTTGCGGGCGCCAGCGCCCTAGTCCATGGCAGACGAGGCCAAAGGGATCCACGTAAGTCCGGGCGTGCGCGTCCGGGCGAGCATGGCTCGTCCTAGAGGTAAGTCGCACCGCCCGTCATACTCAGAGGCATACGGCCTCGCGGGCGAGAGGGCCTCCAGTCAGGGCCGCCGCGGCGGTCACGGCAAAAGCCCCAGTGCGCGAGTGTGGGGTCAAATACCAGGTCAGCTGGGTAAGGCGGAGCTGCGTCACCAGGACCGGGACAAGGGACGAGGTCTCGGCAGCGTGCGTCGGCAAGTTCAGGCAGGGGCTCGAAGAAGACGAGAGGTGCAAGATGAGGTCCCAGACGTCAAAGGTGGTCGCTCCAATTATGGCCGGGCTGCTCCTCTCGCTTGCCCTGGGGGGCTGCGACGCGCCTGACGTGTCTCAGCTCGCCTCCGTGCCCGACCGCCTGGCGGGGCTCGCCCAGGGCATTCCCGACCCCTTGGCGAAGACCGGCGTGGAGGAGGCGCTCGCCGCCCGGGCCACCAAGTCGCCCCAGGTCTCGGACGCGGCGCTCGTGACGCCCGGCACCCTCACCGTGGGCCTCAAGTCCTCGTCGGTGGGCATCCCCTTCTGTGCGCAACTCGAGGGCGGGGAGTTCGTCGGGCTTGACGTCGACCTCGCCTCCGCCGTAGCCGACGAGCTCGGCCTCAAGGTGAGCTTCGTGAGCGTCCCCAGCGCGAGCGGTGCCTTGGGCAAGAGCTGCGACGTGGTCATGGACACCCGTGCCGGCGACTCGAGCTCCGCAGCCGCGGTGGGCGGTTATGCGCAGTCCGCCACGGCCTTCTTCCACAAGGGCCAGACGGGCGTGGCAAAGGTCGAGGACCTCTCGTCCAAGACGGTGGGCCTGCAGGACGGCTCCGTGTCGCAGAAGGCGCTCCGCTCGACGGGCCTGGTGATGGAGGAGAAGACCTTCGCCAACCTCAACGAGGCCTTTGCCGCGCTCGACGCGGGAGGCGTCGACTACGTGCTCTGCGACGCCTACTCGGGAGCCTTCCTCTCCATGGGCTGCAAGGACATCGCCTTCGCGGGCACGCTGGACGCGCCCGTCACACAGGGGATCGGCGTGCTCCCCACCAACACGGAGCTGCAGGGCGGCGTCAAGTCCGCCTTCGACACGCTGCAGTCCAACGGCATCGAGGACGGCATCCGCTCGCGCTGGCTGGGCGGCATGCCCCAGCTGGGTGACACCAGCCAGGTGAGGGAAGTCCCCGCCCCCGTCCAGGAGGAGCCGGCCGAGGAGGCCGCTCCCGCCGAGGCCGGCTCCAACGCGGCCAGCGTGTAGGGACGGATGCCGCAGGCGTCGCGGCCTGCGCCCGCCGCTTGGCGAAAGCGACTGCCAAAGAGCCCCCTCCTGGGGTATCTATGAGTCACGGTGGGCTCTCGGAGAGGGCCCACGCAAGTCACGCGAAGCGAGGAGGTACTGATGGTCGACATCAAGATCTCGGGACGCAAGGTCTCCGTTTCTGATGGCATGCGCGACCACGTTCTTGACAAGGTGGGCGAGTCCCTCAAGGTGTTTGACATCCAGCCGATGAGCTGCGACGTGGTCCTGCGCGTCGACAAGAACCCCTCCAACCCCGACCGCCGCACCTGCGAGATCACGGTGTTCGTCCGTGACAACGTGGTGCGCGTGGAGGCCAGCAACCAGGACATGTACGCCGCCATCGACGACGCGGCGGACAAGGTCACCCGCCAGCTGCGCAAGTACAAGACGCGCGTCATCGACCGCAAGCAGCGCTCGCAGCAGACCATCCGCGAGGGCGTGCCCCTGGGCGACCTGGACGACCTCATCGAGGGGGAGGAGCTCGACGACCAGCTGGTGCGCGAGAAGTACGTCGACCTCACGCCCATGACCGAGGAGGAGGCGCTCGTCCAGACTGACCTCCTGGGCCACGACTTCTATGTTTTCGAGAATGCCACGACCGGCCTCGTGAACGTCATCTACCACCGCCATAATGGTGGGTACGGCATCATCAAGCCGAAGATCGAGACCGAAGACGGCGAGGCATAGCGAGGTTCGCATGAGCCAGGGCGATCAGAGCTCACCCAAGGACGGGAAGACGGCGGAGGCGCCGGCCGACGTGAGGAACGTGGGCAGGGCCTACCATCAGAAGCGCAACGTCAAGATCATCATGGACTCCACCGCGGACTTCGCCACCGGCGTCGCCGAGCGGCTGGGCGTCGAGGTGATCCCCTTCAGCTACGTGGACGCCGACGGCGTCGAGCACCAGGACGACCGCTGGCAGGAGCAGGACCCGCACGAGTTCTACGAGCACATGCGCAAGAACCCGGACGCGCGCTTCCACACCGCGGCGGTCACGCCGGGACGCTACTTCGAGGTCTTCGAGTGCGCCGCACAGGAGGGGCTGCCCACCATCTACATGGGGCTTCCGGCCGGGCTCTCGAGCTCCATCGACTCCGCCCGCCAGGCGGCTCAGATGATCCGCGAGAGGTATCCCGACTTCGAGCTCTACGTGCTGGACAGGCGCTGCGACTCCGCGGCAGGCCAGCTTCTGGCCATCGAGGTGGTGCGCCAGGCGTCCCTGGGCCTCACGGCGGAGGAGCTCTACGAGTGGGCCCGGGACGCGCGCTACTTCATCCATGGCTACTTCACGCTGGACAGCTTCGACACGCTTGCCGCAGGTGGGCGCATCCCGCCCGCGGCGGCCAACGTGGGTGGCAAGCTGGACATCAAGCCGGAGCTCTCGTACGACCTCAACGGCGCCCTCTCCCTGCGCGGCATGTGCCGCGGCCGCAAGAAGGCCCTGCGCGCCATAGTCCAGGACTTCAGGGAGAACTACGCCCACGACACGTCGCTCCCGGTGGGCATCGTGTCGACCGACGCCCAGAAGGACGCCGACTGGCTCGAGGCCCAGATTCGCAAGGAGAAGGGCTGCGAGGACCTGACCATCATCCATAGCACGGTGTCGCCCATCCTGGGCGCGCACGTGGGGCCCGGCATGGTGGCGCTGGTCTTCTGGGGCAAGGACCGGAGGGAGAAGATCTCCCTCACCGACCGCATCGCCCGCAAGGTGAAGAAAGGTGCGCGCGGCCCCGAGGAGGGCTAGCGCACGATCGCAGGGTTCGCTGCCACCGGGTGCCCGAGGTGCCTGGTGGCATGCCCATGCCAGAAAGGCACGAACGCATGACGAACAAGATCAAGAGGGTCGCCCTCATCGGCACCGGCATCATGGGGGCTCCCATCGCGGGGCACGTCCTGGACGCGGGCTTTGACCTCACCGTCCACAACCGCACGCCCGAGAAGGCGAGGGCGCTGGTTGAGAGGGGCGCCCACTGGGCTTCGAGCCCCGCCGAGGCCGCAAGGGACGCCGACGTGGTCCTGACCATGGTGGGCTATCCCTCCGACGTGGAGGACGTCTACCTGGCAAGCGACGGCATCATCCGCGCCAGCAGGAAGGGCGCCTACCTGATCGACCTCAGCACCAGCGCGGCCGAGCTCGCCCGCGACATCCACGACGCCTCCGAGGTCGAGGACAAGCACGCCTTCGACTGCCCCGTCACGGGAGGCCAGGCGGGGGCCGAGGCCGGCACGCTCACGCTCTTCGTGGGCGCGGACGAGGGGACCGCGGCTCCCGTGCTGCCGCTCCTCCAGTGCTTCTCTGACAAGGTCTTCTACTTCGGCCGGGCCGGCATGGGCCAGACGGCGAAGCACTGCAACCAGGTCTCGCTCGCGTCCTGCATGATGGGCTATGCCGAGGCCATGGCCCTCGCCGAGGCGGCAGGCCTGGACGAGCGGACCATGCTGGAGGCCGTGGGCTCGGGCATGGGCGGCTCGGTTGCCATGGACATGCTGGCGCCCAAGGCCCTCGCGGGCGACTGGAAGCCCGGCTTCATGGCCGAGCACCTGCTCAAGGACCTCAGGCTGTCCCTCTACGAGGCCGAGCAGATGGGCATCTCGCTTCCTTCGACCGACACCGCCTTCAACCTCTTCGACCTCCTCTGCCAGGTGGACGGCTCGCGTCTGGGCACCCAGGCGCTCTCGCTCCTCTATGCCGAGGAGGAGGCGGGCGCGGCGGCGGGCCTCGACTGGTCCCGGGCGCAGCCCGCCCACGACGAGGACGGCTGCGACTGCGAGGACGGCGGGTGCTCCTGCGGCCACGACCATGGCGACGGGGAGTGCGGCTGCGGTCACGGCGACGGCCACGGGCACCATCACCACGAGTAGGGGAGCCCGGGAGAAGGCCCTGCCGCGACTGGGACGGGGCGCCAGCCACGCCCCGGGTTACTCTCGCCTGACTTTTGGGTATAAAAGGGCAGTTGGGGCCGGGTTGCGCCGTTCGACGGCGTCGCATTCCCACCCCTAGTGCCAACACGCACGCGTGCCGGGCCCAAGACCTGCCCGCATCGCGCAGAAAGGAACAGGTCCCCCACATGAACGAACTGACCCAGAGGTCGATGGCGGTCCTCATCGACTACGAGAACCTTGCCCTTGGCACGGGCAAGAGGCGTCGCAACGGCCACCAGGATCCCGGCCCCCGTCCCGACGTCAAGCGCATCCTCGAGCGCCTGGTGGACAAGGGCCGCATCACGGCCAAGCGCGCCTACTGCGACTGGCAGCGCTTCGACGACGCCATCACGCCCCTGCACGAGCTGGGCATCGAACTCATAGAGATCCCCGACCGCGCCTACACCGGCAAGAACTCGGCGGACATCCGTCTGGCCGTGGACGCGGTCGAGATGTGCCTCACCAAGGACCACATCGACACCTTTGCCATCCTCTCGGGCGACTCCGACTTCTCGCCCCTGGTCTCGAAGCTCAAGGAGTTCGGCAAGACGGTGATCGGCGTGGGCATGAAGGAGTCCACGAGCAGTCTCCTGGCCGAGGTCTGCGACGAGTTCATCTTCTACGAGGACATCGTGAGCCAGGGAGGCGTCCCCGACTACTCGCAGAAGGTCCCCAAGGAGAGGCACGAGGCCTACCAGCTCCTCTTCGAGACCATCGACGCCCTCCAGGGCGAGAGCGACAGCGCCGTCCTCGCCTCGCGCCTCAAGGACACCATGAAGCGCAAGCGCCCCCAGTTCAGCGAGCGCAGTTACGGCTACCGTTCGTTCAGCAATCTCCTGCGCGAGGCCTCCAAGCTGGGATTCATCGAGATTCACCAGGATACGAAGAGCGGCACCGTCATGGTGGACGGCTTTGCCGAGTAGCAGAAGGGAAGTGCGCATGTCCGAATCCACTGAGGAAGAGAAGGCCGCGGCGGCCCTGGCGGTTCTCGTCGACCAGCTGTCGGCGGCGAGCCGTCGCAGCCGACAGGACGCGGCCCACGACATCGAGTCCATTGCCAGGGTGAGCCCCGAGCGCCTGACACCCCATGTGGGCAAGCTCATCGAGGCTCTTGGGCGTCCCGAGGCGCAGACGCGCTGGGAGGTGCTCTCGGCACTCTCAGAGATGGTGCAGGTAGATGCCAATGCGGTGGCGGACGCCTTCGAGGGGGCGGAGTCGTCCCTCTTCGACGAGGGTTCGGCTACCGTACGTCTTGCGGCCTTCCGCTTCCTCGCGCGCCTCGGGGCCACCGGCGCGCGCATGTCCGACGAGGCGTGGCCGCTCCTGGACGAGGCGGTGCAGTGCTACCACGGCGACCCCGAGTACCGTGACATGCTGGCCTGCCTCCTGGACTTCGCGCACGGCGAGCTCTCGGAGGCCACCAGCCACGCGCTCGCCGCCCGCGTGGGCTTCGACGCGGAGAACGGCAGGGGCTACATCAGGAGCTTCTCGGAGCAGATCGCGGCGGCGCTGGCCAGGTAGGCGGCGTCGGGCGACGTGCAAACGGACGGCAGCCCCGAGGGCGGCCGCAGGATTCAAGGAGGTTCGCGTATGGCGAACAAGAACGAGGAGAAGGACGTCGAGACGCAGGGCAAGGACGCCAAGGACGCCAAGGACGCCAAGGTCGCCAAGGACGCCAAGGACGCCAAGGTCGCGTCGGGTGCCGCGGAGGGGCAGGCAGGTCCCGCCGCGGCGCTGGCGACCCTCGGCGTCCCGGCCTGGATCGCCGTCGCCGTTGCCTGCGTCGTGCTGGGCATCCTGGTGGGCAAGTTCCTCCTGGGCGGGGGCTCCGGCAGCGCCCTGGGCAAGAAGACCCTCCAGGAGTCCGAGCTCGACACCACCGTCGCCACCTACGTCTACGACGGCAAGAGCCACGACCTGAGCGCCCGCGACGTCCTCACGTCGCAGACCTCGCTCGACTCCGCTAAGAAGGACGACGGCAGCTACGCGATGCCCACCGCCGACAACGTCCTGGCCGCAGCCCGCTCGCAGATTCTTGCCGATGAGGTCAAGAAGCGCGGCATAGAGGTGAGCGACGAGGACCGTGACGCCTTCGCCACGCAGTACATCGGCTCCACGGACTACGACAGCATCGCCTCGAGCTACGGCATGGACGCCGACTCCGTGAAGCAGATGGTCACGCAGTCCGCAGGCCTCGCCAAGCTCCGCAGCCAGGTCGTGACCTCCGACGCCGGCACTCAGCCCACGGCCCCCGACAAGCCCGAGGCGGGCAAGGAGGAGGACGCCACCGCGGCCTACGCCCAGTACGTCATCGGCCTCGCCGGCGACGAGTGGGACAGCGACGCCAACGCCTGGAAGTCCTCTGACGGCGCCTACGCCACCGCGCTCGCCGACTACACGGTGACCAACGACTCCGCAACCTACGAGGCCGCGCGGGCGGCCTACTACGTGGCCTACCAGAAGTACTCCGCAGCCGCCTCCGAGGGCGCCTCGCAGTGGACCGACTTCGTGAACGGTCTGCTCAGCAACGCGAGCATCAGCATCTCCGGGCTGAACGCGTAGCGCGAGGGGCGCGTCGGGCGCGGACTTTGCAAGGATTTGACGCTGCGGGCGGGGCCTTCGGGCCTCGCCCGCCCCTTACGGACGAGGGGCCCTCATGCGCGTGGTCGTGAGCGAGTGCCTGCGGGGCGTGCCCTGCCGATTCGACGGTGGGTCGAAGCTCGATGCCGCGGTGTGCGAGCTCTGCTCCAGGCCGGGCGTCGAGCCCGTCGGCGTGTGCCCCGAGCGAGCGGCGGGGCTTCCTGTCCCGCGGCTTCCGGCCGAGCTGCTGGGGGAGCGCGTGCTCCTCTCGGACGGGACCGACGTGACGGAGGAGTTCGAGCATGGTGCCGCGTCCTGCCTCTCGTCGGCTCGCTGCGACGCCAGCGCGCCCTGGGACGCCCGCGGGGGATTGCCGCCGCTCGCCATACTGAAGGCAAAGAGCCCCTCCTGCGGCTCCGGCGTAATCTACGATGGAACACACACCCATACGTTGGCCGAGGGCGACGGCGTGTTTGCCCGTCTCCTCCGGAGGGAGGGAGTCTGCGTGGTTAGCGAGGACATGGTGGAGAGCTGCAAGCCCTCCGTGGAGCATCCCGTCGCGATCGTCCTGGGCACCGGCCTGGGCCACCTTGCCGCATTGGTCAAGCCCGTGCGCAGGATTGACTATCACGACATCGAGGGCTTCCCCAGGGACGCCCGGCCCGTGAGGGGGCACAGCTTCGAGGCCACCATCGGCACCATCGACGGGGTCCCCGTGGTCGTGTATCCCGGACGCATCCACCTCTACCAAGGCTACAGCGCCGAGGAGGTCACCGTCCTGGTGCGCCATGCGCACCGCCTGGGCTGCCGTGACATCTTCTTCGCCTGCGCCACGGGTGCCGTGCCCGGCAACGCCCATGTGGGTCTGGGCATCCTGACCGACCAGGTCAACCTCACGGGGCAGAACCCCCTGGCTGGCTCCAACCTGCGCGACGTGGAGACCCCCTTCGTGGGCATGACCGACGCCTACACGCCCTACCTGCGCACGTTGGCACGGGGCGTGGCGGACGACCTGGGCATCACTGTCGAGGAGGGCGTCTTTGCCGGCGTCATGGGGCCCTGCTTCGAGACCCCTGCCGAGGTCGCCATGCTGAGAGGGATGGATGTCTCGTACACCGGCTTTTCCACGGCGCTCGAGGTGATCCTGGCGCACGCCCTGGGGATGAACGTCCTGGGCATGACGCTGGCGTCCAACGAGAGCGGCGACCCCAAGATGTCCCACCAGAGCGTGCTCGAGGCGGCGGAGAGGCACGCTGACGACTTCGAGCGCCTGGTGCGCGGGGTGCTGCGCCTGCTCTAGCGCAGGTCGCGCCTGCCTTGGGTGGGATTCGCGTGCCGGAGCGAGAGAATGCGGGATTCGCGCTTGAAAAGGGCGAGGGATTCCATGTAGTATCCTATCTGCTGCAAGGCAGCCATAGGGTTGCCAGCATAGCTCAGTTGGTAGAGCACCGCTCTCGTAAAGCGGGGGTCATCAGTTCGAGTCTGATTGCTGGCTCCATGTAAAGTCGCAGGTCGGAGGGGTCGTTTCCGCTCCGGCCTGCTTTCCTTTTCCAAGCCGTTTTCCGGCTTAGTCCACGGATGGTCTACGGGGATGTCCATCGCGTTGGGCACGCGTCGCAGCCGGACACCGCAGCCGGAAGCTGCGTGCGGTTTTGGAGTTGTATGCGGTTCTCACAAAGTATGCGGTTCTCACAAACAATGAAATATGCAAGTGACTCATCTACCTGCGCAAATAGAAAGCCCCATCCGATTGCGGTAGTTTTTCAGGCGAGAAAACCGCATACAACTCCGCCGCAAGAAGCGCTCCGATGCAGGTAGCGCTCCGATGTGGGCAGCACTCCGATGCGGGCGGAGCTTCGCCGCAAGCGGCAGCTGGGATGCCAGCGTGCCGGCTTGACGCTCCCTGCGGCCGCCCCAGGCGCGCCGCACGGTCATCTAGAGATTTCGTCCTGGGCATAAGCACCCGCCCGAATGGGCATCCTGCCAGAAGGCTCGTGCGCGAGCCTTCCCGACCGACGCAAGCAGGAGCAGCACATGGGCCTTCGCAGCACCACCAACTCCAATGACCGCGGCACCATCAGGCGCACGCTCCACTACTTCTGGTGGGTCACCCGCCAGCGTCCCGGTGCCTTCGCGCTCTCGGTGGTCAGCTCGGTGGGGTACACCGCCCTTCTCACCTTTGCCAACACCTACGTGATGGGCCTCATAGTGGACCGCGTTCAGGCCTCGCCCGTCGCGCCCGACCAGGTCCTTTCGGTATTCGGCCCGTACATCCTGGCCCTCCTCCTGGTCAACGCCCTGGGCCAGACCCTCTCCAAGCTGCAGGACCTCTCGGTCTACCAGCTCGAGATAAACGGCAACTACCAGCTCTCGCGCCTCTGCTTTGACACCCTCTCCAACCAGTCGATGACCTTCCACAACAGCCGCTTCGGGGGTAGCCTGGTGAGCCAGACCTCACGCTTCGTCTCGGGCTACTCGGGCCTCGTCGACGTGGTGACCTACAGCCTGTACCCCACGCTGGCCTCGATCGTGCTCACCGTGGGCATGCTCGCGCCGGTGGCCCCCAGCTTCGTGGCCATCCTCATGGTCATGCTCGTGGTCTACGTGGTCCTGGCGTATCGCATGTACAAGCGCATCCTTCCCCTCGCCGCGCAGGCGTCGACCGCCCAGAACCGCCTCTCGGGCGTGCTCTCGGACGCCGTGACCAACATCCTGGCCGTCAAGACCTACGGTCGCGAGGACTTCGAGCGCCAGACCTTCACCACGGCCGACCGCGAGGCCATGGCGGCCGAGAACGCCAACATGCGCGCCACCATGCGTCGCGGCTTCACGACCTCGGCGCTCATCACGGTGATCATGTTCGTGGTCTCGATCTTCGTGTCGGGCGGCAATGCCTGGTTTGGCATCAGCGCGGGCACCCTGGTCATGATGTTCACCTATACCTACAACCTGACCATGCGCTTCAACTACTTCAACTCCATGATGCAGCGCATCAACCGCGCCCTGGGTGACGCGGCCGAGATGACGCGCGTCCTGGACGAGCCCACCCTCGTGGCGGACGACGAGGGCGCGGGCGCGCTCGTGGTGGGCGAGGGTGACATCGACTTCGAGCACATCGGCTTCCGCTACGCCGACGCACAGGAGGACGACAAGGTCTTCCGCGACCTCAACCTGCACATCCCCGCTGGCCAGCGCGTCGGGCTCGTGGGTCGCTCGGGTTCCGGCAAGACGACCCTCACCAAGCTGCTCCTGCGCCTGGACGACGTTCAGGAGGGCCGCGTGCTCGTGGACGGCCAGGACGTGAGCCGCTGCACCCAGCAGTCCCTGCGCCAGCAGGTCGCCTACGTTCCCCAGGAGGCCCTGCTCTTCCACCGCAGCATCAGGGAGAACATCGCCTACGGCCGGCCTGACGCCACCGAGGGGCAGATTCGCGCCGCGGCCGCCGAGGCGAACGCCCTCGAGTTCATAGACCGCCTGCCACAGGGCATGGACACCATGGTGGGCGAGAGGGGCGTCAAGCTCAGCGGCGGACAGCGCCAGCGCGTGGCCATAGCCCGCGCCATCTTGGTGGACGCGCCCATCCTGGTCCTGGACGAGGCGACGAGTGCGCTCGACTCCGAGTCGGAGGCGCTGGTCCAGGGCGCGCTCGAGAATCTGATGCGCGGGCGCACCGCCATCGTCGTCGCGCATCGCCTCTCGACCGTGGCGTCGCTGGACCGCATCGTCGTGCTCTCGGATGGCAGGATCGTGGAGGACGGCACCCACCACGAGCTGGTCGAGGCGGACGGCGAGTACGCTGGCCTCTGGAACCGCCAGACCGGCGGCTTTCTGGAGGGTGCGGAGTAGGGCCTCTCAAGGGGGCTTCGACCATAGGCGGCCATGGGGGCCAAGCGGACGAGAGGGGCGCGCTGCCGTGGCGGTCGCCCCTCTCCCTTTTTGGATGGGGTTTGTGCTGGCGCACGTCGTCCGGGCTCGGCTTGGGTGTACGCTACCGAGGTTTTGTAGCCGAGCGGGCATGGCGTCGTGGGGTACGGTCCCGTGGCACCCGCCTCCGTGGCGCCCGCAGTCAGAGAGGCACGAGCATGACTCAGTTCGCCAGAGAGAACGGCAGGGGCATCCTCCTCTGCCTGGCCATAGCCATTCCCTGTTGGATCGTGGGGACGGCCGTCCCCGTCGTGGGAGGGCCCGTGCTCTCCATCGTCGCGGGCATGGTCGTGGCACTCTTCCTGAAGGAGCGCGGCAGCCTTGACGCGGGCGTCTCGTTCACCTCGAAGAAGCTGCTCCAGGCCGCCGTCGTGCTCCTGGGCTTCGGCCTCGACCTGCGCGTCGTGCTCCAGACGGGCGCCCAGTCGCTGCCCATCATCGTGCTGACCATCGGCACCTCGCTCGTCGTGGCCTATGCGATGCACCGCCTCCTGGACGTGCCGAGCAAGATCTCGACCCTCGTCGGCGTGGGCTCCTCCATCTGCGGCGGGTCGGCCATCGCCGCCACCGCGCCCGTCGTGGACGCGGATGACGCCGAGGTCGCGCAGGCGATGTCGGTCATCTTCCTCTTCAACCTGATCGCGGCTCTGGTGTTTCCTGCCATCGGGGCGGCGCTGGGCTTCAGCACCACGAGCGGCGAGGCATTCGGCATCTTTGCCGGCACGGCCGTGAACGACACCTCTTCCGTCACCGCCACCGCCTCGACCTGGGACTCGCTCTATGGGCTGGGCACTGCCACGCTGGACAAGGCGGTGACCGTCAAGCTCACGCGCACCCTGGCCATCATCCCCATCACCCTTGTGCTGGCGCTGCTGCGCACCCGTAGGGAGCGGGGTGGCGAAGGCAGCTCCTTCAGCCTCAGGCGCGCCTTCCCCATGTTCCTGCTGTGGTTCGTCGTGGCGTCGCTCGTCACCACCGTCGCCGCGACCGCCGGGGTCCCCGCCAGTGCCTTCGCGCCGCTCAAGACCCTGAGCAAGTTCCTCATCGTCATGGCCATGGCCGCCATCGGCCTCAACACCGACGTGGTCAAGCTGGTGCGCACTGGGGGCAAGCCCATCGCCCTGGGCTTCTGCTGCTGGGTCGGCATCATAGCCATGAGTCTCGTGTCCCAGCACCTGCTGGGCATCTGGTAGGGGGTCGCGTCCCTCAGAAGAGTCGCTCGATGACCTCGACGATGCCGTCGTGGTCGCAGTCCGCCACGACCAGGTCGCAGGCCGTGCGGACGCGCTCGTTGGCGTTGCCCATGGCGACGCCCGTGCCGGCGGCGCGAAGCACGGCGAGGTCGTTATCGTCGTCGCCCACGGCCACGGCGAGCTCCATGGGCACGCCAACGAGCTTGCAGAGGCGCCTGAGCCCCGATGCCTTGTTCACGCCCCGCGGCGTGCACTCGAGGGAGCCGACCTCCGCGTCTGCCAGGGCAAGGGTGGTGGTCGCCTCGAGGGTGGCTCGGCTGCGATCGCGTGCCGCGGCGTCGTGGTGGTGGATGTCCACCTTCACCACCTCGTCCGCGTGCGCGAGCGCGTAGGAGCGCAGGTCGTCCACTTCCGTGTAGTTGCGCTCGAACATGGGGCGGTAGACCCCCACGTTGAACTCGGCGCAGCGGGCGATGAGTCCCCGCTGCACGACGGAGAGCGCGCAGGTCGCCAGGTGGACCATGGCGTCCTGCGCGGCGGCTGCGTCGAGGCAGGCCACGAGCTCCTCCCGAGGGATGGGGGAGAGGTGGATCTGTCGCCTCGCCCGCAGGTCATAGACGAGGCCGCCGCTGTCGAGCGAGGCATGGGTCAGGAAGGCCAGCTCGCGGGAGTAGTCCGCGATCTCTGCCAGGCCCCGTCCGGTCGAGAGGGCGACCACGACGCCGGAGTCCGCCAGCTCTCGCACGGCAGAGAGCGTTCGAGGCGAGACGCGCTTCTGCGAGTTGAGCAAGGTGCCGTCCATGTCGAGCGCGAGGAGCCGGGGCTTGGCGAGCATCTTTCCTCCCGAGGTCGTGTCACTTCTCGCTTGAGTCTAGATGATGGCGCTGGCGTGGGTGTCGGGCCGGCCGGCAGGTCACATGGCGGGTTGACGACGGACCGGCCGGCAGGTCGCGTGGCGGGTTGGACGACAGCATTTTGCGCAGAATGCGGGCGATTTTCGCGTTTGCCCAGGATTCGGGGAGAGGAGACAGCAAATCTCACAGAATGCTGTCACCATCCCATGCCCGTCCGTACCTCCAGCGCCATTGTGCCTGCAGGCTCGCTCGCGTCGCACGCCAGCTTGCGCCGTACTTCAGCCCGCGCTGCATGCCAGCCGGCACTGCACGCCAGCCCGCGCCGACAGTACCCCGGCGAGCCCCCATCGTGGATTCCGCCCGCTCGCCCAGCCCCGCGTGTTACGAATGTATTGCGCGCGATGGGAAAACGTTGTTCTCGCTTGACGAAGCTCCTGTCGAGTCCTTTAATACCTACTGTCATACTAGGAATTAGGTACCGCAGCAAAATGCCGCAGCGACGTGTCCGAGCGGGCGGGAGGGGAGCGAGCGTGAGCCAGAGCCTTCACATCATTACCTGCGCCTGTTGTCGTTCCATCCCACGTCTCCCTCGACGTCGATGTCGGGTCGCCCGCGCATAGTCCGGAACGACCCAACTGCCGGAGCAGGACTTCGGCGACAGATCGCGAATCGAGCGGAGACGTGCTGCGTCCCCGCTTTTTTATGTCGGCAGGACGCGGGGCGTGGCAGATGCGAACGCATCACGCGCCATGAGGGTCGCGACCCAACCCAGCTCCTACCACGGACCCAACCCAAGCCACACCACCAAGGGCACCAAGCGCCCTTCGATCCGAGAGGAACAACCATGAACTACGCAGAGAAGATCGACGCCCTCATCGGCGGCACCCCGCTCGTCGACCTGTCGGTGCTTGCCGGCGGCAAGGCCACCATCCTGGGCAAGTACGAGGCCACCAACCCCGGCGGCTCCGTGAAGGACCGCGTCGCCCGAGTCATGCTCGACGCGGCCGAGGCCGACGGCAGCCTGCGCCCCGGCGGCACCGTGATCGAGCCCACCAGCGGCAACACCGGCGTCGGCCTGGCCATGCTCAGCGCCGCGCGCGGCTACCACATGATCCTGGTCATGCCCGAGACAATGTCCGTCGAGCGCCGCAAGCTCGCCGCGAGCTACGGTGCGCGCATCGAGCTCACCCCCGGCAAACTGGGCATGAGGGGCGCCATCGCCCGTGCCGAGGAGCTGCGCGCCAGCATCCCCGGCTCCATCATCGCCGGTCAGTTCGAGAATCCGGCAAACCCCCGTGCCCACTACCAGACCACCGGCCCCGAGGTCTGGGCCGACACCGACGGAAAGGTGGACGCTATCGTCGCGGGCGTGGGCACCGGCGGGACCATCTCGGGCACCGCGCGCTACCTGAAGGAGCGGAGGGCCGACGTCCGCGCCATCGCCGTCGAGCCCGAGGAGTCGCAGGTGCTGGCGGGCAAGCCGGCCGGCGGTCATCGCATCCAGGGGATCGGGGCGGGCTTCGTCCCCAAGAACTACGACGCCTCCGTGGTGGACGAGGTCCTTCCCGTGAGCTCTGACGACGCCATCCAGACAAAGAAGCGCCTTGCGGACGAGCTGGGGCTCCTGGTGGGCATCTCGTCCGGCGCGGCGGTCGCGGCGGCAGTCGAGCTCGCCGGTCGCGCCGAGTACGCGGGCAAGGTCATCGTCGCCATCCTGCCCGACACGGGCGAGCGCTACCTCTCGATGGAGCTCTAGGGGGTGGTTGCCGGAGCCGCGCCTGCGACTCCGGCGCCTGGCGTCCTACCAGGCACGTGAACGGGCCTCGGGGGAGGCCCAGCGCGACGGGGACCGAGGCACGTGGGAGCGCGCAAGGCAAGGTCGGGGGAGAGGGACATCATGGAACTTATAGAGGCAGGCCACCAGCTCGCCGGTACCCGCGGGTCCGTGGCGTCTGGCGCCGCCGCGCAGGACCGGCCGCGCCTGACCCTGCGCGAGCGTCTGCGCGAGGACGTCCAGGCGGTGCTCGACCGCGACCCCAGTGCGACCTCCGCCCGCGACGTCGTCCTCTTTGCCACGGGCCTGCATGCTGTGTGGTCGTACCGGCGCAACCACTGGCTCTGGGAGCACGGTGCGCGCAGGCTTGCCACCTACCTCTCGCAGCGCACGCGCCGTCGCCTCGGGGTCGAGATCCACCCCGCTGCGACAATAGGCCGCCGCTTCGTCATAGACCACGGCATGGGCGTGGTTATCGGCGCCACGGCGGTGATAGGCGACGACGTGATGCTCTACCAGGGCGTCACCCTGGGCATGACGGGCAAGCATGCGGGCAAGCGGCATCCCACCCTGGGCAACAACGTCATGGTCGGAGCGCGCGCCACCATCCTGGGCGACATTCGCATAGGCAACGGCTCCAAGGTCGGGGCCGGCGCCGTGGTGCTCCACGACGTGCCCGACGACGTGACCGTGGCCGGCGTCCCCGCCTCCGTCGTGCGCGAGCACCGCTGCTGGGAGGCCGGGCGCCTCTCGCTCGTCCCCGATGTGGTGGCCCAGGCGGACGACGAGAACCTGCGTTGGTCCTGCTCACTCTAGCCGTCCTCGGGGACGTCCCTGCATTTGCGGTCCTTGGCGCGACGGTCCGTCCCGAGGCTATATAATCTGACCTGGTGCCGCTGGGGCATGGTTACACCTCCAGGTCACCAGGGCGGTTGAGCTGGCCGCCTTGCGCCGCCTGCGTCTGCCTGACCCGACAGAAGGGTGACCCATGATCAGCTTCCCCCAATTCCTGCAGATACTCGCCTCGAACCCCTTCCTGGCGGTCGTGATGGTGCTCATCCTGGGCACCATCTTCGTCAACGGGTCGACGGACGCCGCAAACGCCATCGCCGAGCCCGTGGGCACGCGGTCGATCGGCGTCAACGAGGCCATCGCCATGAGCGTCGTCTGCAACTTCGTGGGCCTGGTGGCGATGTCGTTCATCTCCACCGCCGTGGCAGACACCATGAGCGGCATGGTCGACTTCGGCGGAGACACCCACGCCGCCCTCATAGCGCTCGCCGCCGCGACGGTGGGCATCGTGGCCTGGGGCGTCGGCGCGTGGATCTTCGGCATCCCCACCTCAGAGAGCCACGCCCTCATCGCCGGCCTCACCGGTGCGGCGCTCGCCGTGCACGGGGGCCTGGGAGGCGTCAACATGGGCGAGTGGGCCAAGGTCATCTATGGCCTGGTCCTCTCCACCGTCCTGGGCTACCTGGCAGGCTGGGGCATAGCGAAGGTCATCCCCGTTGCCTGCAGGAACGCCGACCGCCGTCGCGCCAACGACTTCTTCGGCCGCATGCAGGTGGTCGGCGCCGCGGGCGTGGCCCTCATGCACGGTGCCCAGGACGGCCAGAAGTTCATGTCCACCGCCATGGTGGCGATCGCGCTCGCCGCGAACATGGGCGTCTCGGACGTGGGCGGCTTCCCCCTGTGGATCGAGGTGCTCTGCGCCGGCGTGATGGCCCTGGGCACCGCCGTGGGTGGCAAGAAGATCATCAAGACCGTGGGCATGAGCATGGTGCAGCTGGACAAGTACCAGGGATTCGCCGCGTCCATCAGCGCCACGGCGTCACTGCTCGTCGCCACGCTCACAGGCCTTCCCGTCTCGACCACGCACACCAAGACGGCGGCCATCATGGGTGCCGGAGCGGCCGAGAACGTCCGCTCCGTCAACTGGGCGATCGCCAAGGACATGGTCCTGACCTGGGTATTCACCTTTCCGGGCTGCGGGCTCATCGGGTACCTCCTCGCCCGGCTCTTCCTCGTGCTCTTCTAGGGGCACGCATTGACCGGTGGCCCGAGCGGCAGCCGGGCCTCCAACGACCAACGGACCACGCGCAGAAAAGAGAGGGACATGGCTCGCATCAAGAAGGAAGACCCGTTCTACACTCTGCTGAGAGACTTCTCGACCGAGATCCTTGCCACCGCCGAGGACTACGTGAAGTTCGTCGAGGGCTACCCCGACTCCATCACCATGATTCCCGCCATGAAGCTCCACGAGGGGCGCTCGGACGAGCACGTGCGCAAGATCATGAAGGAGCTCTATGCCTCCTTCATCACCCCCTTCGACCGCAACGACATCTCTGAACTGGCCCTCAAGATGGATGACATCGTGGACTACATCGAGGGCGTCTGCACGGGCCTGGACCTCTTCAACATGAGTGGCACCCGCGTCGAGGCGCGGCAGATGGCCGAGCTCACCCTGCAGGCCGTCAAGGAGCTCTGCGTGATGTTCGACCACCTGTCCGACTACAAGAGCGACCCCGTGGTCATGGAGAAGGCCATCGCCGTGGGCAACATCGAGGACGAGGGCGACAACGTCTACGAGCAGGGCCTGCGCAACCTCTTCCATGACGACACCCTGGACGAGGCGCGTCGCGGCCACGTGGTGGGCTGGATGCGCGTCTTCGACCGCATGGAGGGCTGCCTGGACGCCTGCGACGCCGCGGCGGGCGTCGTGCGCTCCGTGATCATGAAGAGCGCGTAGGGCAGGCAGGGCAGGGGCTGGGCGAGAGGGGCTCGGCTTCGGGCCTGCGGCCGCTCGCTCGACAGCGTCCGACGCGTTTCTCGTCCAGCGTCGACAACGCCCGGCGCGTCTTCGCGTTCGCGCGACAAAGTCCGGCGCGTCTCTCGCCTGTTCGACAACGTCCGACAACGCCCAGCGCGTCCCTGGCGCGCCCGACAACGTCTAACGCGTCTCTCGCCTGCTCGACAACGTCCAACGCGTCTCGAGTTCGCGCGACAACGTCCGGCGCGTCTCGAATTAGCGCGACAACGTCCAACGCGTCTTGTCGCTCCGCATCGCCC
>NZ_KQ960133.1:468644-582525 GCF_001553055.1 Olsenella sp. DNF00959
CGTCTTGTCGCTCCGCATCGCCCCAGTTGGCGCGCGACAGTCGCGCGCGTTGGGCGCTTTCGGCGCAAGCGGAGACGCGTTCGGCGCTCTCGACGCGGAGAGAGGCGCATTGGACGTCGCAGAGGCGCCATCGCACGCGTTCGGCGTGCACGGCGTCGAGTGGCGCGCACGAAACGCCGCCGGCGTCGAGTGGCGCGCGTCGGGCGCCCCCGCGACAGCCTCCGCACGCGTCGGACGCCCCGCGACAGGCCCCGCGGCGGAGAACGAGGAAGCAACTCGTAGCGCCTCCGCGTGCGAGCTACTCGCGCTTCCTGTCCAAATGGACCATTCGCGTCCTAACGGACTAGGGAGGTGCGAGGCAAGATGCTAAGCTCTTCCAACAGTAACCCTAAGCTAACTCCTTGCGAGTCCCATCGGGCTGGCTCGCAGGGCTTCTCGGAAAGGAAGACTCATGAGCGCACGCATACCCGCAAACGGCGACGCAAACGCCGGCGCCGCCTCCACCACCCCCTCCACAGACCTGGGCCTCAAGGGGCGCGACCTCATAACCATCGGCATCTTCACGGCCCTCTACTTCGCGCTGACCATGATTCCCATGTTCGTCTCGGGCATCCACCCCATGGTCTGGGCGTTCTTCCCCGCCATGGCAGCCATCCTGGGGTCCGTTCCCTTCATGCTGCTGTGTTCGCGCGTGCGGAAGCCCTTCGCCATCCTCATCATGGGCTCGGTGATGTGCCTCATCACCCTCACAGGCAGCTTCACGCCCCTCATCGTGGGGCTCTTCGTGGGCGGCGCTCTCCTGGCGGAGCTCGCGCGCTACCTGACCCACTACGAGCGCTACCTGGGCAACGCCGTCGCCTTCGCGTTCTTCTCCCTGGGCTGGCTGGGGTCGCCCCTGCCCATCTGGCTCTTCCACGACGCCTTCGCGGCCCACATCGCGCAGGCGGGCATGCCGGCCGAGTACGTCGCGCAGCTCGTCTCGGTCTCCGACCCCATCTGGATGGCGGCCTGCATAGGGGCGACCGTCGCGTGCGCGTGCCTTGGCTCCCTGCTCACGCGCGCGCTGTTCAGGAAGCACTTCGAGAGGGCGGGGCTCGTATAGTGGGACTCCCTGCCACCTCGCGTTCGCGGCAGGGGCATGGGGGAGAGGGGCGCGGCGGGCTCCTGAGGCTCGACCCGCGCACGCTCCTGGGGCTCCTCGTGGCTTCGACGCTGCTCTCGTTCCTCGGGCTTCCCCTGTGGCTCGAGGCGACCCTCGTCCTTGTGCTTGCCCTCCTCCAGGCGGCCTGCGGACATGCGGCGCTCGCCGTGCGCTCCGTCGTGACGTATGTCGTCGTGGTCGCTACGCTCGACCTCGTGCTGGCCCGGCTGGGCATCGTGTTCGTCTCGGCGTTCACCTACTCCCTCTCGCTTGCACGCTCCGTCTTCCTGTGCGGCATGTGCTGCGCCCTCATCGTCGCGGAGTGCAGCGTGCATCGCGCCGCAGCAGCGCTGCGTGCCCTGCATGCGCCCGAGCCCCTCATCATTCCGTTCTCCACCACCCTGCGCTACTTCCCGACTCTCGTGCGGGACGCCGGCCACATCCGCGACGCCATGGCCCTGCGCGACATCCCTCCTCTCGAGCGCCTCGAGGCCTTCGTGGTGCCCCTCATGGTCTGCGCCACCAACACGGCCGACGACCTCTCGCGTGCGGCGGTGTGCCGGGGCATCGAGGACCCCTCGCGCGTGACGGACACCGATGGCCTGCGCATGCGCATGGCCGACTGGGCTGCGCTCGCATCGGCGGCGCTCGCGGTGGCCGTGGTGCGCAGCGGGGTGCTCCTGTGAGCGCGCCGGTCCCCGTGGCGTCGCTGCGGGACGTCGGCTGCCTCGCAGGAAAGAGGGCCCTCCTGGCGGACGTGTGCCTCGACGTCGGGCCCGGCGAGTGCGTCCTGCTCTGCGGGCGCTCCGGCTCCGGCAAGACCACCCTCACCAAGTGCATGAACGGCCTCGTCCCCGCGCTCGAGCCGGGGCTCGAGCGCACGGGCGAGCTACGCGTCCTGGGCATGGAGCCCCTGTCGTGCGAGACCTGGGAGCTCGCGCGCGTGGTCGGATCCGTCTTCCAGAACCCGAGGTCCCAGTTCTACCACCTCACGTCGACCGACGAGCTCGCCTTCGGCCTCGAGAACCGCGGGACCGACGCGGCCCGCATCGCCGCGCGCGTGCGCGAGGTGGTGTCGGACATGGGTCTGGAACGCCTCCTGGACCGCGACGTGTCCCGCATGAGCGGGGGAGAGAGGCAGGCGCTCGTGTTCGCCTCCGTCGCCGTGGCCGACCCGGAGCTCTACGTCCTGGACGAGCCCACCGCCAACCTGGACGAACGGGCGACGTCGGTGCTCCACGACCAGATCGCCGCCGTCCTCGCGCGGGGCAAGACCGTCGTGGTGGCCGAGCATCGCCTGGCCTTCCTCTCTGACCTCGTCACCAGGGCGCTCCTGGTCGAGGACGGACGCATCGTGCGAGAGATGGGCGCGGGCGAGCTCGCCTCCCTCACCGAGGGAGAGAGGCTGGCCCTGGGGCTGAGGGCGACGCTGCCGAGCCAGGTCCCCGCGCCCCACGTGGCCCCGGTGCCGTCCGAGGACGCCCCGGCGCTGGGAGAGGGCCTCTCCCTTCGCGGCCTCTCCGTGCTGCGTCATGGCAGGCAGGTCTTCTCTCCCCTGAGCCTCGACGCTCCCCGTGGCATGGTCACGGGAATCGTGGGTGCCAACGGCGCCGGCAAGTCCACCCTCCTGCGCGCCCTGGCCGGCCTCGAGCGACGGACCCAGGGCCGCGTGACGCTCGACGGCGTCCCGCAGTCGGGGCGCAGGCGGCGCAGGCGCTGCTCCATGGTCATGCAGGACGTCAACCACCAGCTGTTCAGCGACAGCGTGCGCGGGGAGTGCGAGCTCTCCTGCCGGGCGCGCGGGGACCTGGACGACCGTGGGGAGTACGGTGGCGTCGACGCCGTGCTCCGGTCGCTGGACCTCACGGACCTCGCCGAGCGACACCCCATGTCGCTCTCCGGCGGTCAGAAGCAGCGCCTGGCAATAGCCTGCGCGATGCTCTCGGGCAGGCCCGTCGCACTCTTCGACGAGCCGACGAGCGGCCTGGACCTCGGTCACATGATCGAGGTGAGCGCCCTCATGAGGAGGCTCGCTGACGCGGGGACGGCCGTGCTCGTGGCGACGCACGACTGGGAGCTTCTTGACAGGTGCTGCGACCGGGTCTTCAGGCTGGAGGGACGGGGCGATGGAATGGCGGGGTGACGGGGACGACGCGATGCGGCTCCTGATGGACGAGCTCGACCAGGCCGACAACATGAGCGTGAGCAGGGAGGGGGAGGGCTGCCGCATCACGGTGAAGAGCGATTCCGGCACGGGGTCGATGCTCTTCTACGAGGTCATGCCCGGCGTCATTCTCACCTACAACGACTTCCACATGGCCGAGTGCTACTCGGGGTTCTCGCGGAGCTCCGACTACCTGAGCGTCAACCACTGCCGCGAGGGGCGCCTCGAGCAGCTCATGCCCGGCGGGACCTACTCCTACACCTCGGCGGGTGACCTCAAGCTCGACGACATCTCGCACCATGCGGGGAACTACGTCTTCCCCGTCGAGCACTACCACGGCATCAGCATCGGCTTCGACGTCGCGGCCTGCAGCGACGGCGTGAGGGAGGCTCTCGGGAACCAGGCCCCGGACGTCTCGGAGCTCCGCCGCCGATTCTGCCGCGGGGGGAGCCCCTACGTGCTGCATGACTTCACGGAGGCGGAGGAGGTCTTCGCGGGTCTCTACCACGTGCGCCCGGCCATCCGCAGGCCCTTCGCCCGCCTCCGGGCGCTCGAGCTGCTGCTCCTGCTCTCGCAGCTGGAGTACGACGAGTCCTGCCATGCCGTCGAGTACTTCACGTGCGCGCAGGTGCAGAAGGTCAAGGAGGCCCGCCGCATCATGGTGGCGGACCTCATGAGCATCCATACCGTGGGAGAGCTGGCGGCTTGCGTCGGCATGCCGACGACGGCCTTCAAGGCCTGCTTCAAGGGCGTCTTCGGCCTGCCGCCCTATGCCTACCTGCGCTCGTATCGCATGGAGCGGGCGGCCGCGTTGCTGCGGTCGGGCAAGCTGTCCGTCGCGGCCATCGGCGCCCAGGTGGGCTACGACAGCCCGTCCAAGTTCACCGCGGCCTTCAAGGCGGTCATGGGGCTCACCCCCACGTCCTACCGCCGGGGGCAGTAGGGCACGTGTCGCGGCACAGGCCCGGGAACTTTCCTGTCCGGACGGGCCATTCGAGGCCACATGGGGCGGAAGTGCCAGCTCCAAGCACATAGAGTTCCCTGTCAGGACGGATTCCTTGTCCCGCCGCAGACGTCGGCGGGCTTCCTGAGGCGATGGAGGTGCCTGTATGGCAGAGGCCAGCGGAAGCGGTGGCAGGATTGGCGTCCCTGACGGTGGGGGCGGAAAGGGACGGAGAAGGGACACGCGTGGCTGGGTCTCCACGCTCCTCTCGTACGCTGGACGCTGTCGGGGCAAGATGGCGGCCTCGGTGCTGCTCTCGCTCCTGAGCGTGGGGGCGGGACTGGTGCCCTACTATGCGATCTATCGCGTGCTCGACGTGGTGCTCTTGGGGGGCGGCTGGGACGGGGTCGTGCCCTGGCTCGTCGTGGCGGTCGTGGCCCACGTCGCCACACGCCTGCTCTTCGCGGGCTCCACGCTCCTCTCGCACATCTCCGCCTACACCATCCTGGCCGACCTGCGCTATGACGTGGCGAGGAAGCTCATGCGCGCGTCGCTGGGCACCGCCACCTCCAAGGGCGTGGGATCGCTCAAAAACCTGCTCGTGGACCGCATCGAGTCCATCGAGGTGCCTCTCGCCCACATGATCCCCGAGCTCACGGGCAACCTGCTGCTCTCGCTGGGCATCCTCGCGTGGCTGTGGGCGGTGGACTGGCGCATGGCCCTGGCCTGCGCGGCGACCGTCCCCGTGGGCTTCCTCGTGTTCGCGAGCGGCTTTGCCAGCTACAACAGGATGTACGCCGGCTACATGGAGGCGAGCGACCACGTCAACAGCGTGATGGTCGAGTACATAGAGGGCATCCGCGTGGTGAAGGCCTTCAACCAGACCTCGGGGTCCTACAGGCGCTATGCGGACGCCGTGCGGGCGTTTCGCGACTACACGCTGGGATGGTTCAAGGCGACCTGGGTCACGCAGAACCTCGCCCTGGCGGTCATTCCCACCACGCTCCTGGGCGTGGTGCCCGCCGGCCTTGCGCTCTACCTCGAAGGCAGTCTCGACGCCGCCCAGTTCGCCCTCTGTTGCGTGCTCGCCCTGGCCGTGGTCATGCCCGTCACCTACCTGGGCGCCAGCTTCAACGTCGCCAACAACGTCTCCTACGCCATCGCGGACGCGAGGGAGTTCCTCGACCTTCCCGAGCTCCCCCAGCCCAGCGCCCGTGCGGACGTGCGGGGGCGGGGACTCGTCCTCGAGGGCGTGCGCTTCTCGTACGGGGAAGGTCGCGACGAGGTGCTGCACGGCGTCGACCTGGAGGTGGGGGAGGGCGAGTTCCTGGCCCTGGTTGGCCCCTCCGGCTCGGGCAAGTCGACCATCGCGCGGCTCGTCGCCCGCCACTGGGACGTCATTGCGGGCTCGGTGCGCATAGGTGGGCGAGACGTGCGCGACATGCCGCTCGACCAGCTCTCGGAGCTGGTGAGCTACGTGTCGCAGGACGACTACCTGCTGGCAGGGACCCTGCTCGACAACGTGCGCCTGGGGAGGCCGGGCGCCACGGACGAGGAGGTCCTGGCTGCCGCACGGGCCGCGAGCTGCGAGGAGTTCGTCTCTCGCCTGCCCCAGGGGTGGCAGACGCCGGCGGGCGAGGCGGGCCATGCCCTCTCGGGCGGGGAGCGGCAGCGCATCTGCATCGCGCGGGCGATTCTCAAGGACGCGCCGATCGTCGTCTTCGACGAGGCGACTGCCTTCGCCGACCCCCAGAACGAGGCGCGCATTCAGGCCTCGGTGGCCCGTCTGGCCAGGGGAAAGACCCTGGTGGTCATCGCGCACCGCCTCTCGACCATCACGGGGGCGGACCAGATCGCCGTGGTGAGCGAGGGGGCGATAGTTGCGCGTGGCACCCACGAGCAGCTCCTGGAGGGTTGCGAGCTGTATCGGGGCATGTGGCAGGCGCACGTGGGGGCCAGCTCCTGGGCGGCGGGGTCGCGCGGTGCAGCGGGTGCCTCGGAAGCGTCGGACAAGAAGGGGGATGACCGGTCATGCTGAGGGTCATCAGGAGGATCGTCGCGTGGTGTGGCTCGTATGGCTGGCGCGTCTACCTGGGCATGGCCATCTCTGTCCTGAGCGCGATTGCCATCGCGTCGCCCGCCTTCGTGGCGGCGCTTACCATGGGGCGTGTGGTCGAGGACGCCCAGGGAGGAGCCCCGCCCGACCCCTCCCTGGTGTGGCAGAGCGCGCTCGCGATCCTGGCCTGCGTGCTCCTGCGCTTCGCGGTCTCCTACGCGAAGAACCGCATCCAGGAGAGCGTGGGCTACGAGCGCGCGCCGGAGGTCCGCATAGAGGTCGGCGACGTGCTCAAGCGCGTGCCCCTGGGATACTTCTCGCGGGTGAGCACAGGTGACATACTCTCGACCGTGACCACCAACCTCTCGACCCTCGAGCTGGAGGGCGTGCGCCAGGCCGACGCCGCAGTGGGCGGCTACCTCTCTGCCGCGGTCATCACGGCGTGGCTCTTCTCGGTGAGCCCCTGGTGCGGCATGGTGTCGGTGTGCGCCGTCCTGGCTACCCTCCCCACCCTGAGGGCGGTCAACCGCGCGAGCGCCCGCCTCGCCGCCCGGGCGCATGCCGACCAGGAGCGCCTGTCCGGCTCGGTCGTGGAGCTCTTCAGGGGGCTGGGCATGGCGAAGTCCTACGGACATGCGGGTGCCGTGCTGAGGCCCTTCTCGGACGACGTCGACGCACTGAGCGACACGCGCGTCTCCATAGAGAAGGCCTTCACGCCCATCAACGCGCTGCACAAGGGCATCCTGGAAGTCGCCTCGGTGGCGCTGCTGGGGGTCGCCGCCGCAGGGGCGCTGGCGGGGGAGGTGCCGCTCTGGAGCTTCGTGGGCATAGCGCTCTTCTCGACCACCATCTTCGGTGCCATCGGACGGCTGACCGACGCCGCCCACATGTTCGCCGACCTCGATGACGTGCTCGACCGCCTGGAGCGCATAGAGAAGGCCCCGTTCATCGACGGGGACGGGCGGGACGTGGTGCCGGAGCGCCACGACATACGCCTCGAGCACGTGAGCTTCTCGTACGAGGGACGCGACGGCGTCAGGCGAGAGGTGCTGCACGACGTGAGCCTGGACGTCCCGGAGGGATCGACCTGCGCGATTGTGGGGCCGAGCGGCTCGGGCAAGACCACCGTCTCGAGCCTCATGGCGCGCTTCTGGGACGTCGACTCCGGCAGGGTGTGCGTGGGCGGACACGACGTGCGCGAGTTCACCTGCGACAGCCTTCTGCAGAACTTCTCGATGGTGTTCCAGGACGTCTACCTCTTCGACGACACGATAGAGGCGAACATCGCCTTCGGGTGCGAGGGGGCCACGCACGAGCAGGTGGTCAAGGCGGCGCGGCGCGCGCGGTGCGACGAGTTCGTGAGCCAGCTGCCGCAGGGCTACGACACGGTGGTGGGAGAGGGTGGGAGTGCCCTCTCGGGCGGCGAGCGCCAGCGCGTCTCCATCGCGCGAGCCCTGCTCAAGGACGCTCCCATCGTCATCCTCGACGAGGCGACCGCCAGCATGGACCCCGAGAACGAGAGGCTGGTGCAGCTCGCGCTCACGGAGCTGACGCGCGACAAGACTGTCGTGGTCATCGCGCACCGCCTGCCCACGGTGGAGCAGGCCGACCAGATCCTGGTCATGGACCAGGGTCGCATAGTGCAGCGGGGCACGCACCGGGAGCTTCTGGAGCGAGAGGGGCTCTACCGCGACTTCGTGGAGGCACGTGCCCAGGCCGAGGGCTGGCGATTGGGCTAGGCTTCGGACTGGGCCCGAACGGGCTCCCGCCCCCAGGATCTTGCGGCGTTGAGCGTGCATGACGCGCCTCGCGTCCAGCGTTGACGTCGCCGGATGCGTCTCGCGCCTGTTCGACAACGTCCGGCGCGTCCCTGGCGCGCCCGAAAACGTCTAATGCGTCTCTGGCGCGCCCGAAAACGTCTAATGCGTCTCTCTCCTGTTCGACAACGTCCAGCGCGTCTCGAATTAGCGCGAAAACGTCCAACGCGTCTTGTCGCTCCGCATCGCCCCAGTTGGCGCGACGCCGCCGCGCGCGTTGGGCGCTCTCGGTGCAAACGGAGACGTGTTCGACGCTCTCGATGCGGAGAGAGACGCATTTGACGTCGTCGAGCTGCCGTCGCACGCGCTCGGCGTGCACGGCGCCGAGAGACGTGCGCGTGACGCCGCCGGCGCCGAGAGACGCGCGCCGGGCGCTATCGCTGCGAGCCTCGCACGTGCGAGACGCCATCGCTGCGGAGAAGAGCACGCCCTCGCGGCCGCTGCGCCCAACAGCTACGCCAGGGTCGCAGCAAACCCCAACAGCTCGTCCACGTCCTCCTGTCGCGTGGCCCAGGAGCAGACGAAGCGGATGACCTCTTCGCCCGTGGGCAGGACGGCGAAGGTCTCGGAGCCGACGGCCTCGTCGAAGGCGCGCGCCTGCTCGGGCGAGACCACGAAGAACTGCTGGTTGGTGGGGGAGTCCAGGTAGCTCCTGAAGCCCAGCCCGGCCATGCCCTCCCTGAGGCGCGCCGCGCACGTGTTGGCCTGCCGCGCCAGCCTCCAGTAGAGGGCCTCCCCGCTCCCGTCGCGCTCGAAGGCTGCCTCGAACTGAACGCCCAGGAGGCGTCCCTTGGCCATGAGGCCGCCCCTCTCCTTCACCAGATAGGGGAAGCTCCGCTTGAGCTCGGGGTCGGCGATGACCATCGCCTCGCCGAAGAGCATGCCGTTCTTGGTTCCTCCGATGTAGAAGGCACTCGCGCACTCGGCGATGTGCGTCAGGCTGAGGTCGTTGCCCTTGCTGGTGAGGGCGCTGCCCAGCCGCGCCCCGTCGACGAAGACCTTGAGCTCGTGTCCCTGGGCCCAGTCGCAGATGGCGTCGAAGCGCTCGCGACTCCACACGCCCCCGAACTCGGTCGAGTTGGTGATGTAGACCAACTTGGGAAGGGTCATGTGCCGCCCGGTGAGGGTCTGTCGCGCGTACACCTGCTCGGCCTGCTCTACCGAGAGGAAGCCGTCTGCGTCCTGGGTGGGTAGCACGGTGCGTCCACAGGCGGCGATGGCGCCGGTTTCGTGCACGTTGATGTGGGCGTCCTTGGTGCAGATGACGCCCTCCCAGTCGTGCAGCATGCCGGTCACGCCCACAACGTTAGCCGAGGTGCCGCCGATGCAGAACTCCACATTCACGTCGTCGCGGCCCACCTCGGCGCGAATGAGCTCGCGGGCCCGCTCGCAGTGAGGGTCTCCCTCGGTGTATCCCACGCACTGCTCGTCGTTGCTGCGAACGAGGGCGTCCAGGATCTGGGGTGCCGCGCCCTCGGAGTAGTCGTTCTTGAACATGCGCATGCCGCGCTCCTCTCGCCTTGCCGTTTCGTCCCGTCCATGGTGGCACCGTGCGTGCGGGCAGGGGCACATCGTGCGGACGGGCGGGGGGGGCAAAAGGAAACAAAAAAGGCGGCGGAGAGAGGCCTTCCCTCCGCCGCCGATGCCGCGTTGGCTGGGGTAGTAGGATTCGAACCCACATTCCAGGCACCAAAAACCCGTGTCCTAACCGTTGGACGATACCCCAGTGCGCTCGCCGCGCTGGGCTTGCTTCGCCCCAGTCACGCAAGCAAGGTGTAGCAGGCAGATTGTAGCAGCTGGGCAGACGGTCCGCCAGACGGGCATGGGCGCTCCTGCCTGGACGTGCCAGGACGTGCCAGGACGTGCCGACCGGTCCGCTCGCCGCGCGTCGTCGTTGCGATTCGCGAGTTCGTGCCGACGGGCCTCTCCCCATGCTATGTTCGAGGTGTGGACGTCCGGGCACAGGGGTCGGACGCGCCAGGGGCAGGGGGCCGGTGGCTCATGATGAAGGCGATCCAGCGCTTCGGCGGCACCATGTTCGTTCCCGTGATGCTCTTCACCTTCGCGGGGGTGGTCATAGGCCTTGGCACGCTCTTCACCACGTCCAGCCTCATGGGTCCCCTCGCCGCGGAGTCCAGTGCCTGGGGACAGTTCTGACGGGTCGTCCTCGCCGGCGGCTGGACCGTCTTCAACCAGCTCCCCCTGCTCTTTGCGGCATCGCTGCCCATAGGGCTCGCCCGCAAGCAGGCGAGCCGCTGCTGCATGGAGGCGCTCGTCGGCTACCTCAGCTTCAACTACTTCGTCAGTGCGATCCTAGGCGCCTGGGGTCCGGAGCTGGGCGTCGACTTCGCCGCCGAGCCGGGCGGCGCCTCCGGCCTCGCGCTCGTGGCGGGAATCAAGACCCTCGACATGGGCATGGTGGGTGCCCTCGTGGTCTCGGGCATCGTCATAGCCCTGCACGACCGCTTCTTCGACACCCGTCTGCCGGAGTGGTTGGGCGTCTTCTCGGGCTCGACCTTCGTGTACATGCTCTCGTTCTGCGCCATGCTGCCCCTGGCCGACGTGGCGGTGCTCGTCTGGCCGCGCATCCAGGCAGGAATGTGCCTGCTGCAGGCGGCCATCGTTGGCGCGGGCACGCTGGGGGTGGGGGCCTTCGTCTTCCTCGAGAGGGTGCTCATCCCCTTTGGGCTGCACCATCTCCTCTATGCGCCGGCATACTACGACAACGTAGTGGTGGGCGGGGGCATCTATGCCGCCTGGGCCAACGCCCTTCCCCAGCTCGCGGCCAGCACGGCCCCGCTCAAGGAGCTCGCGCCCTGGGCCGCCATCACGGCCACGGGCTGGTCCAAGCTCTTCGGGACGCCGGGCATCGCCGCCGCCATGTACGTCACCGCCCGGCCCCAGAACCGCCGACGCCTCCTGGCGCTCCTCGTGCCTGCCACGCTCACGGCCGTGCTCTGCGGCGTGACGGAGCCGCTAGAGTTCACCTTCCTCTTCGTGGCCCCGCCGCTCTTCGTGATGCACGCCGCCCTCGCGGCCCTGCTCTCGATGGCGATCAACCTGTTGGGGGTCGTCGGAGTCTTCTCGGGTGGCCTGATAGAGATGTCGTCCTTCAACTTCGTCCCCCTCGCCGCCACCCACGGAGGCTCCTACCTCGCGGCCCTTGGCGTGGGTGTCTGCTTCGCCCTGCTGTACTTCGTCACGTTCCGTGCGCTCATCCTGCACTTCGACTTCCTGACTCCCGGCAGGGGAGTGGGGCCCGAGTTCGAGCTTGGAAGCAAGGGCGCCTTCCGCTCGCTCCACGGCATGGAGCAGCCGGCGGTCCCCTCTGACGACCGAGACGAGCTGGCGGCGCGCCTCCTCGAGCTCCTGGGAGGGCCGCAGAACGTGGAGGACGTGAGCTGCTGCGCCACCCGCCTGCGCGTGAGCGTGGCAGACCCTGCGCTCGTCGCCGCGGACGATGAGTTCGTGCGTGCCGGGGCCGTCGGCGTCATGCGCCGCGGACAGGCGCTGCAGGTCGTGGTGGGGCTCTCCGTGGCGACGGTGCTCGAACGCCTCTGCGACCTCATCGAGGGCTGACGTCGATACGGGGGTTGCGCGCGCCTCTCGCTCATGTGCCATGCCGCGGGAGACATGATGTGGGTGGACCTCCCTGCCGCCACAGGGGCGATGTGGGTGAGAGTAACCGCCGCAAGCCCGTTGTGGGCGCTTCTCTCCTCCGCAAGCCACCCACTTCGGCCCTCTCGCGCGGGAAGTTTCGCGGGGACGCCGCCACCCTCCCGCGCGGGGAGTTTCGCCGATTTCGCCGATTCCGCCCCCGCGCCCTCGGACCTGCCCCTAGCGCCTCGAGACCGTGTTGAAGCAGAAGGCGTCCGGATGGTGCCTGACCTGCGTGTACTCGAACATCACGCCGTCGGAGTTGTACGACTGGCTCTCCACCACCGCCACGCAGTTGTAGGGGCCGAGCTCGAGGTAGCTGCAGTCCTCGTCCGTGGCGAGCTGCACCGTGATGCTGCGTCTGCTGGTGAGGATGCGCATGCCCAGTCGCTCCTCCAGGAAGGAGTAGACCGATTCCTCGGCCACCTCTGCGGTGAGGCCGGGGGCGGCGGAGGCCAGGAAGTAGTCGTGGTCCACCTGTCGTGCCACCCCGTCGAGCGACCTCACGCGGACGACGCGCAGGAGCTCCGTGCCTTCGGCGAAGCCCGTGCGATGCGCGAGCCCCGCGCTGCAGACAACATGTTCAAATGACTTGACCGAGGTGCTGGGCTCGAGACCGTTGCGTCGTGCGTACTCGCCGAAGGACTCCACGCCCTCGAGCACGCCCTGGGTGCTGTGGTCCTTGCGCTGCCAGATGACGCGCACACCACGGCCGTGCATGGGCTGCACGTAGGCGTCGTCCGCGAGCATCGAGAGGGCGCGCCTCAGGGCGTTGCGGGAGCAGCCGTACTCCTCGGTGAGGGTGCTCTCGGGGGGAAGAAACTCCTGGTAGGCATAGCTCCCCTCCTGGATCTTGCCCTTGAGGTCACGGTAGATCCCCTCGAAGATCGCCCTTGGCATGCCACTCTCCCTGCTCGTCTCGCCGTCCGCGTCGCGCACCCTAGCCTAACTCTGCGGCGACGGACGCCGCGCACATCCAACCCAGGGCTTCCAAAACTGCAGAAGATGGTAGCGCGACAGGGTCCGCCCCCGCCTAGGCTAGACGTCCACTAAAGCTCGTTTAGTCCGTTTATCGGCAGAATCGACCGTTCAGGTCTAAGTTGTTCAAACAAGTAGTACAGGCTAGCTATATTTGCAGTCAAGAGGGACGCGAGGCGTCCTTAGGCAAGAGGGACGCAAGGCGTCCCAGGACGTGCGGATGCCGGTGCCAGGGCGTGCCGGTGCGGGTGCTGAAGAGGAGAGAGACATGAAGGCGAACGACATCAGCAGGCGTGGCTTCATCGGCATGGGCGCGACGGGGCTCCTTGGCCTCGCGCTCGCGGGCTGTGGCAAGTCGGGCGACGCCGGCAGCGCAAGCTCCGGCAGTGGCGACGCCAAGAAGGGCTCGGTCTACTACCTCAACTTCAAGCCCGAGGCGGACGAGCAGTGGCAGGCCCTGGCCAAGGCATACACGGAGGAGACGGGAATTCCCGTGTCCGTCGTGACCGCCGCGTCCGACACCTACGAGGAGAAGCTCCAGAGCGAGATGTCCAAGAGCTCCGCCCCCACCCTCTTCCAGGTCAACGGTCCCGTGGGCCTGCAGAACTGGAAGGACTACTGCATAGACCTCAGCGGCAGCCAGGTCTACGGCGAGCTCTCTAACCCGGCCCTCGCGCTCAAGGCGGACGGCAAGGTCTACGGCATCGACTACGTCGAGGAGGACTACGGCATCATCTACAACAAGGAGCTGCTCCAGAAGGCAGGCTACTCCGAGGCCGACATCACCAGCTTCGCGAGCCTGAAGAAGATTGCCGACGACATCCAGGCCCGCAGGGACGAGCTGGGCGTGAAGGGCGCCTTCACCAGCGCGGGCATGGACTCCAGCTCCAACTGGCGCTACACCACCCACCTCGCCAACATGCCCATCTACTACGAGCTCAAGGCCGACGGCGAGGAGGACACCGACGCCATCAAGGGCACCTACCTGCCCAACTACAAGGACATCTTCGACCTCTACATCACCGATAGCACCGTCGACCCCGCTCAGCTCGCCTCCAAGACCGGCGACGACGCGGTCAACGAGTTCGTGAATGGCGAGGCCGTCTTCTACCAGAACGGCACCTGGTCCTACAAGGACGTCAAGTCCCTGGGCGACGACAAGCTGGGCATGCTGCCCCTCTACATCGGCGCTGCGGGCGAGGAGAAGCAGGGCATGTGCTCCGGCGGCGAGAACTACTGGTGCGTGAACAGCCAGGCCTCCGCCGACGACCAGCAGGCTACCTTCGACTTCCTCTACTGGGTCGTCACCTCCGACAAGGGCACCACCGCCCTCGCCGACGGCATGGGCTTCACCTGCCCCTTCAATTCCGCCAAGGAGACCGCCAACCCCTTCGCCAAGATTGCCAAGAAGGCCGTCGAGGACGGCAAGGAGCCCGTCACCTGGGCCTTCGTCCACATCCCCTCGGAGGAGTGGAAGAAGGGCCTCTCCAGCGCGCTGACCGCCTACGCCGCCGGAACCGCCGGCTGGGACGGCGTCCAGGCAGCCTTCGTCGACGGCTGGGCAAGGGAGAAGGCCGCGACCGCCTAGGCCGTCCCCTCTCTGCTGACGACGTCATTCCCGGGACGGGCGGCCCGCGCGCCGTCCGCCCCCTGCGACCTGCGAAGGGAACGCGCGCATGGTTAAGTCACTCAGGAAGTGGTGGCCGCTCTTCGTGCTGCCCACGGCGCTCTCGTTCGTCTTCGGCTTCGTCATCCCGTTCGCCGAGGGCGCCTACCTCTCGTTCTGCCAGTTCATCAGCATCTCGAACCCGACCTTCGTCGGCGTGGGCAACTACGTGGCGGCGCTCTCGGACCCGCAGTTCGCCCACGCCTTCTGGCTCACGGCGCTCTTCACCGTGACGGTCACCGTGCTGGTCAACGTCATCGCCCTTGCCATCGCGCTGGCCTTCACGCGCAGCCACCTCAGGGGCACCAACGTCTTCCGCACGGTGTTCTTCATGCCCAACCTCATCGGCGGCATCGTGTTGGGCTACATCTGGCAGATCCTCATCAACTGCGTCCTGGCTAACGTGGGCCAGCAGCTCCTGGCCCTCAATACCCACGCTGGCTTCTGGGGCCTGGTGATCCTCACCCTCTGGCAGCAGATCGGCTACATGATGATCATCTACATCGCCGGCCTGCAGTCCATCCCCAGCGACTACCTCGAGGCGGCCAAGGTGGACGGGGCCAACGCCTGGCAGACGCTGTGGAAGGTCAAGATCCCCAACCTCATGCCCACCATCACCATCTGCCTCTTCCTCACCATCACCAACGGCTTCAAGCTCTTCGACCAGAACCTCGCGCTCACGGGCGGAGAGCCGAGCCGCTTGAGCGAGCTCCTCGCCCTGAACATCTACAGCACCTTCTACTCGAGGGCAGGAGCCAAGTGGATGGGCATCGGGCAGGCCAAGGCCGTCATCTTCTGCCTTCTGGTCATCGCCATCTCGCTCGTCCAGCTCAGGCTCACCAAGTCCAAGGAGGTGCAGCAGTAATGCAAAGGGAGAGAACCATCAACCGCGTGCTCTCGGCCTTCTTCACCGTGCTGAGCCTGGCGTGGGTGTACCCCATGTTCATGATCCTCATGAACTCGCTCAAGGACGAGTCGAGCATCGGGACCAGCACGGCCTTCGAGCTGGTGGGACCCCAGAACGCGGCGGGGCTTGCGAACTACGTGAGCGCCCTCTCGAAGCAGGGCTTCGCCTCCGCCTTCGCCTACTCGCTCGTCATCACCGTGACCTCGGTCGCGCTGATCCTCGTGTGCTGCTCAATGTGCGCTTGGTACGTGGTGCGCGTGAACAGCCGACTCTGCAAGGGCCTCTACTACCTCTTCGTCTTCTCGATGGTCGTGCCCTTCCAGATGCTCATGTTCACCCTCTCCAACGTGGCCGACTCCATGGGCCTCAACACGCCGTTCAACATCTGCTTCATCTACCTGGGCTTCGGCGCGGGCCTGGCGGTCTTCATGTTCGCGGGCTTCGTCAAGACGATCCCGCTCGAGATCGAGGAGGCGGCCACCATCGACGGCTGCAACCCCGTGCAGACCTTCTTCCACGTGGTGCTCCCCATCATGAAGCCCACCTACATCTCGGTAGGAATCCTCGAGACCATGTGGGTGTGGAACGACTACCTCCTGCCCTACCTGGTTCTGGACAGCACCAAGTACAAGACCATACCCATCCTGATCCAGTACTTCCGCGGCGGCTACGGCCACGTGGAGCTAGGGCCCATGATGGCCTGCATCATGATGGTCATCGTCCCCATCGTCGTGGTGTACCTGGTCTGCCAGCGCTACATCATCAGCGGCGTGGTCTCGGGCGCGGTCAAGGGCTAGTCTCGCAACTACCACGGGCGCCCGGATGCGGGCGCAGGGCAGAAAGGCAAGGAAGATGGCACAGATCGTCCTCAAGGGCATCAAGAAGGTCTACCCCAACGAGAGGGCTCGCAGCGGCCTCTTCGGGAGGCGTCGCGAGGAGGAGCGCAAGGGCAACCTGGAGGTCACCTCCGAGGGCGTCGTGGCCGTGCAGGACCTCGACCTCACGGTGGGCGACGGCGAGTTCGTGGTGCTGGTGGGCCCCTCGGGCTGCGGCAAGTCCACCACCCTGCGCATGATCGCCGGTCTGGAGGACATCAGCTCCGGCGACCTGCTCATCGACGGCCATCGCGTGAACGACGTGGCCCCCAAGGACCGCGACATCGCCATGGTCTTCCAGAGCTATGCCCTGTATCCCAACATGACGGTGTACGAGAACATGGCCTTCACCCTCAAGCTCAAGAAGGTCGACCCCGCCGAGATAGACCGCAAGGTCCGCGACGCCGCCGAGACCCTGGGCATCACCCCCTACCTCGACCGCAAGCCCAAGGCGCTCTCGGGCGGTCAGCGCCAGCGCGTGGCCATCGGCCGTGCCATCGTGCGCGACCCCAAGGTCTTCCTCATGGACGAGCCCCTCTCCAACCTCGACGCGAAGCTGCGCAACCAGATGCGCGCCGAGCTCATCAAGCTGCGCCACAAGGTGAGCGGGACCTTCATCTACGTCACGCACGACCAGACCGAGGCCATGACCCTGGGCGACCGCATCGTGATCATGAAGGACGGCTACGTCCAGCAGATCGGCACGCCGCAGGAGGTCTTCAACCACCCCGCCAACCTCTTCGTGGCCGGCTTCATCGGCATGCCCCAGATGAACTTCTTCGACGCCCATCTGGTGCATGTGGGCAACGAGTACCACCTCGAGACGAGCGACCACGACATAGCGCTCGCTCCCCAGACCTGCAACCGTCTCTCCGAGTCCTGGGTCGACGGCACCTCCGAGGTCGTCGCCGGCGTGCGCCCGGAGCAGATCTCGCTCGCACGCGAGGACGACCTTGACGCCATCTCGGGCACGGTGGAGGTCTCGGAGCTCATGGGCTCCACGGTCCACGTGCATGTGACGGTCGAGGGCAGCGAGCTCGTCCTGGTCATCCCCACGGTCGACTTCGAACGCGAGGGCGGCAGCTTTGCCGACGGCGAGCGCATCAGCTTCAAGTTCGACCAGAACGCCATCCACCTCTTTGACAAGGAGAGCAGCAAGAATCTCGTCAGGTCGTAGCCGCCACTCTCTGTGCGGCTCGGCTCGAGGGTCCCGGCCCGGATGGACGGGCCGGGACCAAACCGTTCGAAAAAACCGACGCGATGACGTCATCTGCGTCCCGCTATCGTGGGTCCAGGGCGGCGAGAAGAGCTGGGACATGGAGCGTGCGAGCGGAATCCTGATGCCGGTGTTCTCCCTGCCCGGACCAGGGGGCATCGGCGGCTTCGGGCGGGCCGCGAGGGAGTTCGTGGACTTTCTCGCCCAGAGCGACCAGCGCTACTGGCAGCTGCTCCCGCTCACCACCACGGGCTACGGCGACTCGCCCTACCAGTCGTTCTCGGCCCATGCGGGAAACCCCAACCTCATAGACCTGGAGGACCTCGTGTGCCGAGGTTGGCTCGAGGAGGGCGAGCTCGCCGCTGCGGAGCTGGGGGACGACCCCTGCCGCATAGACTACGGCGCCGTCTTCCACGGGCGGCGCGCCCTCCTGGAGCGCGTCCTGCCGCGCTTCGCTGCCCGGCCGCCGGAGGGCCTCGACGGCTTCGCCCGCCGCAACGAGTCCTGGCTCGCCCCCTACTGCCAGTTCATGGTGGCAAAGGAGGAGTTTGGCCTGAGGCCCTTCTGGGAGTGGCCGGAGGAGTTCCGCCGCCCGGGGTCCGCGGTCCGCGCCCTCTGTGACGGGAGACGCGAGCGCCACCTCTACCACCAGATGACCCAGTACCTCTTCTTCACCCAGTGGCAGGGGCTCAAGCGCCATGCCAACGAGCGCGGCGTGCGTGTCATAGGCGACATCCCCATCTACGTCTCGCGCGACTCGGCCGAGATGTGGTCTGCCCCCGAGCTCTTCATGACGGACGAGACGGGCGCGCCCACGCTGGTCGCGGGGACGCCGCCCGACCAGTTCTCGGCCACGGGCCAGTACTGGGGCAATCCCATCTACGACTGGGAGCGCATGCGGGAGGACGGCTACTCGTGGTGGGTGGAGCGCCTCAGGTCGAGCCTCGAGCTCTACGACCTGGTGAGGATCGACCACTTCCGGGGCTTCGAGTCGTACTGGGGCGTGCCCTTCGGGGTGGCGAGCTCGGCTGCGGGCTCCTGGCGCAGGGACCCGAGGATGGCCCTCTTCGAGCGCGTCAGGCAGGAGCTGGGGGAGCTCCCCATCATCGCCGAGGACCTGGGCTTCCTGACGCCGGAGGTCCTGGCCCTGCGCGATGCCACGGGCTATCCCGGCATGAAGATCCTGCAGTTTGGCTTCGACGGCCGGAACGACTCGTACTACCTCCCGCATCACTACGCGAGCAACACCGTGGCCTACGTTGGCACGCACGACAACATGACCGCGCGCGGCTGGGAACGGGACGCGGCCAGCGCCGAGCAGCTCGCCCAGGCGCGGCGCTACCTGCACCAGGCGCCCGGCGAGCCGCTGTCTGCGGCGATGAACCGCGGCATCGCCGCGTCCGTGAGCGACACCTGCATCTATTCCATGCAGGACCTCCTCGACCTGGACAACGAGGCACGCATCAACGTGCCGTCGACCCTGGGCGGCAACTGGAGCTGGCGCATGCGAGAGGGGGCCCTGACTCGGGAGCTGGAGGAGCGGCTCCTCGAGCTCACCCGGACCTACTGCCGCGTTCCCGGCGCGGGGGACCCGCCCCTGCTGCAGTAGGACGCTTGGGCTGGCGGCGTGCAAGGATTATTGGAAAGCGACTGACAGGTTCGGACTGAGTGACCAACGTTGTGTCATACGGCGCATCGAATTCAATACGTTACTGCTCTTTCGAAGGCAGACATGGAATCGGCTACTGTTGTCTGACGCTCATTCCTAATGCCGTATGTCGGATTACTGCGATTCAACCAAGGAAACCACCCGCGTATCCTATTCGTACAAACTAATTTATTGCCAAGGGGATAAGGTTGTCCCGTCAGAAGTCTCTACGGGAAAGCCTTCTTATGAATAGAAACCTGGGCATCGTCGATCAGATCTATGGAATGTATGGCGCCCTAACGGAGACTGAGCAGCGTGTGGCCGATTACATCGTGCGACATCTGGTCGAGACCACTTATCTCTCTGTGCGAGAGATCGCAAGAGAGAGCATGTCATCCCCTGCAACAGTGTCACGCTTTGTCAAGAGCCTCGGTTTCGATAGCTTTGCCGATCTCAGGCTTGCGCTTGCTGCGGAGGCATCTCGCGCTTCGGAGGCCCCTGCTGCAGATGTCGCAAAGGAAGTCACCGCAGATGACATTCGCGGGTCGGTGGAGTTCATCCTTGCGACAAAAGTCCAAGAGCTTCGCTCGACTGTGGCAGCCATCAATGAGGATGAAATGAAGAGAGCAATTCAGCTCATTCTCAACGCAAACAACGTGGTGTTCGGGGCTGTAGGAAATTCAATACCCATCTGTGAGAATCTCTCCTTCAAGTTTGGGCAGATAGGCATTCGATCCTTCTGTGGGGCCACATCGGAGTCGATGATTCTTTCTTCGATGGCACTAAGGCATGACGACGTGCTCATCCTAATCTCCTCCTCGGGCTATTCGAAGCGCCTGGAGGTTATGGTGGACAATGCAGAGGATGCCAATGCTCCAGTCATTTTCATCACTTCGAACCCCACTTCGTCGCTTGCGGAGCGAAGCACCGTTGTTTTGCAGGCTGTGTCTGGGGATCAAATGCTCTCTGGCGTTCAGTTCTCCTCTCATGTTCCCTTCGACTTTCTTGCAGAGACTATCTTTGCTCTGACGCTTTCGAGCGTACAGTTTGCCTCCGAACGCACGCAGATCGAGCACAAGAGCTTAGGTTTCGACAAGGATTTGCCGGTGACCATTGGCTAGCTGGCAACGCCTCTCATAGTTCCTGTTGCCAACGGAAACCGCTCGTCGGGAAAAGTTGACCGCTGACATCTCCCATATTCGTGATGGTACAATATTCCAAAAAATAAAATATAGTGAAACACAGTTTCACAAACCCATTTGCAGGGGTTGCATAGTCGACGTGCACTCAGCTTCAGAGGGTAATTGTGTACAGGGGAGAGGAGACGATTATGAAGATCGTTGGCATCTGTGCGTGCTGCAGTGGTATCGCACACACCTACATGGCGAGAGAGGCAATTGTGAGTGCCGCGCAGGCAGCTGGCGACGAGATTCACATGGAGACCCAGGGCACTATTGGCGTTGAAAACGAGCTGACTGCGGAGCAAATTGCCGAGGCAGATTGCGTGCTTCTGTGTGTCGACGTGCACGTTGAGGGCACGGAGCGCTTCAGCAGCAAGAAGGTCATGAAGATTCCAACGGACCTCGCGATTAAGGCGCCAAAGCAGATTATCCAGAAGCTTCATGAGGAGCTCTCTAAGCAGGCTTAGACGTCTGCGCATGTAAAAGAAGTCGTTCACAGGCATTGCTCATACATAGAGGAAGGATATGTAATGGCTTCGGAATTGAAGAAAGTCGACATAAAGGCGGCAATACTTACTGCCATTGGATACCTGCTTCCGTTGGTCGTCGCTTCTGGCCTGCTCATCGCCATTGGTAACCTTGCGGGTGGGCAGAACCTCACCATTGATGGCGAGAACATCAAGACGGTCTCTGACCTCTTGGCAGCGATGACCGTTCCTAGCGCACTGACCACCATGGGCGTCCTAGGCATGGGGCTGCTGCCCGCTTTCATCTCGGGTTATACCGCTTTTGCCATTGCGGACCGCCCCGGTATTGCTCCTGGCTTCATCATGGGTATGGTTGCCAATGTTCTGGGCGCCGGTTTCCTGGGTGGTTTGATTGGCGGCATCCTTGCCGGTTATATTGCGCTCATCTGTGAGACCTACATCAAGCCTCCCAAGTGGGCCCAGGCACTCATGCCCATGATGATCGTTCCCACCCTTACGGCAATCTGCGCGGGCCTGTTGATGATCTTCCTGCTGGGAGGTCCCATTTCTGCCCTGACTGCAGCTCTCACCTCCTTCATCAAGGGGCTTGACCAGAGCCAGAAGCTTGCCTACGGTTTCATTCTGGGCCTTATTCAGCACCTTGACTACGGCGGTGCAATTTCCAAGGTTCCCAACCTCATCTGTGACGGCATGATGGCAGATGGAATTTATGGCCCCGAGGCAGTCAAGGTCCTTGGCTCCATGGTTCCTCCTTTTGGCGTGGCACTCGCGCTCGTGCTCTCCAAGGCCATTAAGAAGCCCATCTTTTACAAGGAGGAAGAAGAGAACATCAAGGTTGCCTTCCCCATGGGAATCTGCATGATTACCGAAGGCGTCATTCCCATCGCCATGAATGATCTGGTTCGCACCGTTATTGCTACTGCTCTTGGTGATGCAACGTGTGGTGCCATTGCCTTCTCCATGGGAGTGGAGTCCCGCGTTCCCTCCGGCGGCATGTTCGTGGTGCCCGCAATGACTAATCCCGGCTGGGCCCTGGTTGCCCTGGCGGCAGGCTCTGCTGTAACCGCCGTCCTCCTGATCCTCCTCAAGAAGCGTGTCGATCCCGAGAAGGAGAAGCTGGTGGAGGAAGAGGAAGTCGATCTTTCTAGCCTGAGCTTCGAGTAGTGGCAATGGGGCGTGAGGTAAGTGGCCTCACGCCCTCACTAGACCGACCGTCCGCATATTGAGCATAGAGAGGACATCAAATTCATGTATGTTTCCATGCGCGAAATGCTCCGAAAGGCAAATGAAGGCTCATATGCGGTGATGGCAATTAACGCCTTCAACATCGAGAGCGCTCATGGCATCATCCAGGCTGCAGAGGCAATGAGGTCTCCCATCATCATTGACCTGCTGCAAGATCATCTGAAGAGCATTGTCGATTGCAACCTCATCACGAATCCCATCATCCGTATGGCACAGGATTCACCTGTTCCCGTTGCCCTCAATCTTGATCACGGAAGCGATGTGCGGCATCTCAAGCGTTGCGTGCACGAGGGGTTTTCCAGTGTCATGGTTGACGCTTCGGCACTTCCCTTTGAGGATAACGTCCGCGTGACGCGTGATGTGGTGAGCTTCGCGGAGCCCTATGGGGCAAGCGTCGAAGCAGAAGTTGGCAACATGGGTCTAGTGGGCGAGGGCTCTGGATTTACCGACGCGGACATGTATACCGAACCAGAAGCTGCCATCAGCTTTATCAAAGAGACGGGTGTCGATGCGCTTGCCGTCTCGTATGGTTCGACGCACGGTAACTATCCAGAGGGTTATGTGCCAACCTTCCACTTTGACATAGTGGAGAGGATTAAGGAGGCCACGGGTTGCCCGCTGGTACTGCACGGCGGCTCTGGCGCTGGTGCTGAGAACATAAAGCGCTCGCTTGAGGTGGGCATCAACAAAATCAACGTCGGTACCGACTACATGAATGCCCAGCGTGAGTTCGTACGCCAAGCCCTTGCTGCAGACCCCGAATTGGACTATCCGAGCCTTGCTACGCGAGCTGCAGAGGCGGGCGGGGAGGTTCTCAAGCGATATATCGAGCTTGCGGGATCTGCCAACAAGGCCTAGGCCGTTGCAAGTCACGTATAGACGCTCCTGCTTGTGGAACGCAAAGACGGCACGTTAGACATAATTAAGAGAAAGAAGACGCACATGCTGTTGAATATGAGCCAAATGCTTGAGGTTGCCAAGCAGAATCACTTTGCGGTGGGGGCCTATAACGTCTCCGAATCCAACCTCTTCCGTACCGTTGTGGAGGCAGCCGAGGAGAATGATTCGCCGGCGATCATTGCGGTGCATCCTACGGAGCTTGCCTATTGCAAGGATGACTTCGTGAAGTACATGGTCGCCCGCGTCTCCAACAGCCCTGTGCCATTCGTGATTCATATGGATCACGGCGACTCGATTGAGAGCATCATGCGTGCTGTTCATGTGGGCTTCAGCTCCGTGATGATTGATGCTTCTCTGCTTCCCCTCGAGGAGAACATCACGAAGACCGCAGAGGTAGTTCGCTACTGCCATATGGTTGATGTGTCAGTGGAGGGTGAGCTGGGCACCATCGGAAACACTGGCGTGACCATCGAGGGCGGTGTCACCGAGGTGCAATACACGGATCCCGCTGATGCGAAGCGTTTTATCGCGGAGACGGGCGTCGACACACTGGCTGTTGCCATTGGCACCTGCCATGGCATCTATCCCGAGGGGGTTACTCCAAAGATTCGCATCGACGTCCTCGAGCAGATCAAGGAGGTAGTTGACATCCCTCTGGTGCTGCATGGCGGTTCCAGCAACCCTGACGCCGAGATTGCCGAGGCGGTGCGCGTAGGCATCCAGAAGGTCAACATCTCCTCTGACTACAAGCATGCGTTCTTTGCCAAGGCGCGTGAGATTCTTTCTCAGCCTAATTCAGGTTGGGATCCCAACAACCTCTTCCCCGAGTGCATTGAGGCGGGCAAGCAGGTGCTCAAGCACAAGATGGAGCTTTTTGACAGCGTGGGTAAGGCTGCGCTCTACCGTGAGGCGGGTATTGCTCAGTGGAGGCAGAAGCTGAACTAGCTTCCCATATGCTTGATGGGGCCTCCTCGCCTGCGCGTCGGGGCTCCATTTTTATATAGAGAAAGCGAGTGATGTGACCATGAGTAAGTTCATGAGCGCGGCAAACGTCTTCCTTGATTTGGATATAAAAAGCAGGGAGGAAATGCTTGAGTTCCTCTCGCGCAAGGCTGTTGAGCTGGGTCTGGCGGATTCCGTGAAGGAAACTCTGTCAGCCTTCAAGTTCCGCGAGGAGGAGGGTACAACCGGGCTTACAAACGGCTTTGCAATTCCCCATGCCAAGGACAAGGTCATCACAAGTGCCGGCGTCGTTGTTGCTCGCACCAAGGAACCGATGGACTGGCCCTCCTTTGATGATCAGCCTGTTGATATTTGCATCGCTCTATACGTGCCCGAGATTGAGGCCGGAACGACACACCTCAAGCTTCTTTCCCAGACTGCCGTTCTACTGATGAAGGAGGAGTTCCGAGAGGCCGTGAGGCGGTCTGCGGATCCCGCTGCAATTGCCATGCTCATCAATGAGGGATTGGAAGGCTAAATATGGCGCTCATCCAGAGCGGAATAGAGTCTGCCTCCGCGCCTCGCATTGGGGCACTTGAAGCGGGCGGCACGAAAATGGTTCTTGCCGTGGGAACTGCCGACGGGGAAATCATGGAAAGGGCGGAGATTCCAACGACCCTTCCCGAGGAGTGCGTGCCGCATATGATCGGTTGGTTCCATGCGCGCAAAGTGGATGCACTGGGAGTCGGCGCTTTTGGCCCAACACGTGTAAATCCTGAAGCGGCAGACTTTGGTTACGTGCTGGATACCCCCAAGCCTGGTTGGAAGGGCTACGACTTCTACGGAGAGCTCAAGAAAGGCCTAGACGTCCCCATTGGCTATGATACTGACGTGAACGTTGCCTGCTTGGGTGAGGCTAGGTTTGGAGCAGCCCAAGGACTAACCCATGTGGTCTACATAACAGTTGGCACGGGAATCGGCGCGGGAGTGCTCGTCGACGGAAAGCTCCTGCATGGTTTGTTGCATCCCGAGGCTGGTCACATGTTAGTGGCGCGCCAGCCCGAAGATGAGTTACAAAGTGTCTGCCCCTACCATTTGAGTTGCCTGGAGGGGCTGGCATCTGGTCCTGCCATCGAAGCGCGGTGGGGGGAGCCCGCCAACGCACTTGCAGATAGGGTTGAAGTATGGGAGCTCGAGAGTGACTATCTTGCTCAAGCAATTGCCAACTATGTGCTTTGCTACTCTCCCCAGCGTATCGTGCTGGGTGGTGGGGTAATGAAGCAGTCCCAGCTCTTCCCTCTGGTCCGTGCAAAAGCGCTCAAGAACTTAAACGGTTACATCTCGACGAATGACCTGGGAAGCATGGAGTCCTACATCATAGAGGCAGGCTGCGGTGGCAACCAGGGAATCCTTGGTTGTCTGGAACTGGGCAGAAGGGTACTTTGTCGATCGTAGTGGCGGCTGCCTTGAAGTGTCATCAGCGAGCCCCAAGCGTTTACGTAGTCGCTTGGGGCTCGTGTCTTAAGGCAACGTTATGGTTTGACTCACGTTTCCCTCAGGGTCGCAGCCCATCATGGGACTTGCAATCGAGGGACCACGTCCAAGGAGACGACATGTGGGAGCGTAGCGAGCTCAAGGAGAAGGGCAAGGCCAGCCTCAAGGCCAACTATTGGAAGACCGTCCTGGTGGCGATCGTCGCAACCTTCGTGATCGGCGGCGGCGCCGGGGGAGCCAGCGCGTTCAGCTCGGCGGCGAGCGGCATGGCCGCCCTCATGGGGCTCGGGCCCGCCGCCTCGACCTCGGAGCAGCACTATGAGCTGGAGGAGAGCACCGAGGCCGAGCACGGACACGAGGAAGGCACGGATTCCGCCGCGGGCAGGAACGACGCGTCGGCGTCCGCCGGAAGGGACTCCGGTATCGTCTCCTCCACCCCGGTGGCAGAGCGCCAGGACGCGGGCGAGGAGCTCGGCTCCGCGCAGATGGCGGCGGTGTTCCTGCCCCTGGTGATCCTGTTCTGCCTCTTCATGCTGCTGGTGGTCGTGGCCATAATCGCCCTGGACATCCTGGTCCTTCAGCCCCTGCTGGTGGGCACGTCCCGCTTCTTCCTGAGGAACCTCAACCAGCGCGCCGAGGTGGGCGAGTGCGGGCGGGGCTTCGACCGCAACTACGCGGAGAACGTGAAGACCCTCTTCTTCCGCGAGCTCTACGTCTTCCTGTGGAGCCTCCTGCTCGTGGTCCCCGGCATCGTCAAGAGCTACGAGTACCGCATGATCCCGTACCTGCTCGCCGACGACCCCAAGCTGACCCGCGAGGAGGCCTTCGCCCAGAGCAAGGCCCTCATGGACGGCAACAAGTGGAAGGCCTTCGTGCTCGACCTCTCGTTCTTGGGCTGGGACCTGCTCTCGCTCGCGACCCTGGGCATTCTGGACGTCTTCTATGTGGCGCCCTACAGGCAGATGACCTACGCCGCCCTCTACGAGGCGCTGCGCTACGGGAGCGACTCCCGCGTGCTGCCGGTGGCGTCCGACGAGGCCGCGCCTGTCGCACCCGACCAGTCTTCACCCGTCGCGCCTGAGGGGCTGCAGGGCTAGCCTGCCAGCGCTACCATCGAATGTCCAAGGCCGCCCGGACTCGAGGTCCGGGCGGCGCGCGCGAAGGGAGCAGGGATGGCCGGGGACGGACTCCACACGGTCCTCGTCGCCGACGACGAGGACGAGATACGCGAGGTGCTGCGCCTCTACCTGCAGAACGCTGGCTACCACGTCGTCGAAGCGGCGGACGGCGGCGAGGCCCTACGGCAGCTGCGCGAGGGGCCCATCGACATCTGCCTCCTGGACATCATGATGCCCGAGGCTGACGGCTACGAGGTGCTGAGGCGGCTGCGCGCGGAGCGACCCACGCCGGTGGTGCTCATCTCCGCCAAGGGCCAGGATGCCGAGAAGGTCCTGGGTCTCGACCTCGGGGCCGACGATTACCTGGTGAAGCCCTTCAACCCGCTTGAGGCCGTGGCGCGGGTCAACTCGCTCATGCGCCGCGTCTACAACATGGACGCCCGCCCGCTGCCCTCAAGCGGGGGGATGGTGGGGGCTGCGACGCCCCTGCCCGTCTCGCCCAGGCTGGTCGTGCGTGACCTGGAGCTGGACGTCGACGCCTGCCGCCTCACACGGGCGGGAAAGGCGGTCGAGCTCACCCCCGTGGAGTACCGGATCATGGAGCTCATGATGTCGCATCCGGGCAGGGTCTTCACCAAGCAACAGATCTATGAGGCAGGTTGGGAGGAGAGCTACCTCGCGGCAGACAACAACGTGATGGTCTGCATCAGCAAGCTGCGCGGCAAGCTCTCGGACGACCCTGGCGCCTACATCAGCACCGTGCGTGGCCTGGGTTACCGGCTCGAGGGGTAGGGGACATGGGCGAAGGCGAGAACGGCGAGCGCATCGAGTCGGCGGGGTCGTCTGGGTTGGGCGGCTTCCTGGTTCGTCGCTTCCTCATGGTCGCCGTGCCCATGGCTGCCGCAGAGGCATTGCTGCAGCCCCTCGCCTTCGGGACGCTGGTGCCCCTGGCGCTGGAGCGAATCGTGGTCGGCGGCCTTGGTGACGTCCTGGGGGCGCTGCTCGGCCTTGCGATGCTCGCCCTGGGAATGGTGCTGTTCGTACTGCCGCTCGCGGTGGGCGCCATGCTCTTCGCGCGGATGGTGGAGCGTAGGGTGGCGCAGGTCCAGGAGGAGCGCGACCAGGAGCGCGAGAGGCTCTATGCGCGACGCAACCTCCTGGTGACCGACATGGCGCATGACCTCAGGACCCCGGTGATGAGCGTCCTCTCGCTTGCACAGGCCCTGGGCGACGGGCTGGTGAGGGATGCGACCGACCAGAGGCGCTACCTGGCCTCCATCCGCTCGAAGGCGGAGCGGCTGGGGAGGCTCACTGACGTGCTCTTCGACTTCACGCGGCTCGAGAGTGACGGCTTCAGGTTGGACCTCAGGCCTTGCGACCTCCCCCAGCTCGTGCTGAGGGAGGCGGCGGCCGCCTACTCGGACGCGGAGGCGGCGGGGATGAGCCTCGAGGTGGACGTGAGCGAGCAGCCGTTGGAGGTGCTGGCGGACGACGTGCAGCTGGGAAGGGTCGTCTCCAACCTGATCGCCAACGCGGTGAGGCACTGCCCCAGGGGGACGGCCGTCCACGTGCGGCTCGTGCGGCGCGCCGGGGTCGCCGAGGTCGTCGTGGCGGACGACGGGATGCCCATAGCGGGCGACGTCGACCGCCTCTTCGAGCCCTTCTCGCGCGGGGACGAGGCGCGGCGCGGCGAGGGGAGCGGCTTGGGGCTCTACATAGTCAGGCGCATCGCGGAGCTGCATGGCTTCGCCATCCGCCTGGAGCAGCCCTACGGCAGCCTGACCAAGGCCTTCGTGCTGACCTGCCCCGTCTGGGACTAGCGCCAGCTGCCAGCCAGGTCGGCCCCGCGTGTTCCGCCAGCTCTCTGGGCCCCGCGGCCTACAGGTCGAAGGCGGCGCAGATGGCATCGAGGAGCATGACCGCGAAGGTCTGCGCGTCTCCCGTGGTGAAGGTGCCGTCGTAGTCGAGGCCCAGGGGGAGCTCCAGGCGCACCACGGGGACCTCCTCGCGGGCGCTCTCGCAGGTGGTGCGCAGGCGCTGGGGCAGGGAGTCTACGTCGTCGGTCGAGAGGTTGGCCATCTTGCTGCCCTCGGGCAGGGGGGTGGAGGCCAGCACCAGCACCGCACGGTCCCCCTCGCGCGCGGCAAGGGGGCTCTCGATGAGGTCGAGGCCGCTCTTCTCGCTCGTGGCACTTGCCAGGTTCCAGATGCGACCCGCCACATTGCGGCTGATGGGGTCTTCGGCGGTGATGGAGAGCTGCGTGCTCTCGAGCACTCCCGCCGCCCGCGCGAAGCCCATGCCGCCCATGGGGTGCGGACCCGAGGCGGGCTTGCCGCCCCACACGTGGTGCAGGCGCTCGATGGCGTCGAAGGTGTCCTGGAAGGCCATGCCGTCCGCCAGCATGCCCTGGCTTTCCTGGAACTGCTTCACCGCGCTCTCGGTGTAGACGCCGAAGCAGCCGTCGGGTTCGCCGCACGAGAAGCCCAGGATGTTGAGGCAGTGCTGCAGGGCCAGCACGTCGCTGCCGTGGAAGTTGGGGAGGCGGAGGTAGAGGGTGCGGTCGCCCATGGAGTAGCCTGCGTCGACGAGGGCCGCCCAGGTCGCGGAATCCACCTCGCCGCCCAGGGGCAGCTGGTGGTCGAGCCGGAACTTGGCCACGGCGGTCGCGGTGGTCGGTCCGAAGGCATGGCCGTCGAGCTCGGCGGCTTCCACCTCGTAGCCCAGTCTTCCCAGGCGCTCCTGGATGTCCTCCACCGCGGCGCCGCTTGCGCCCTCACGAATTGCTTCCATGCGTGTCTCCCGTTGCGAAGGCCTCGGGACGGGTGCCCCGGGGCCTGGTGGTGTCATCCCCTGCGCTCCACGAAGAAGTCTGCCATAGAGCGGAGCGTCTCGTGCGGCCCGTCCTCGAGTCCCACGCCCTCGAGCCTTCCCTTTGCCCTCGCGACGAGCTCGCGTGCGACCGAGCGGGCGTGCTCGACGGCGCCGGCCTCGTCCATGAGGAGCACCGCGCGGGCAAGTGCCCCCTCGTCCGTGACGTGGGCGTCGAGAAGGCCCTGGAGCTCCTCTCGCCTGCTTCCCTCCAGTCGCTCCAGGGCCCAGGTCGCCACGAGGGTGCGCTTGCCCTCCGTGACGTCGCTCCTGAAGTCCTTGCCCTGTGCCACGGAGTCTCCCACCAGGTTGAGGAGGTCGTCCTGGATCTGGAAGGCGAGTCCCGCGTCCAGGCCGAAGGCGCGCAGGGCCTCCACCTGCCGCTCGCTGCCTCCGGCGCAGACGGCGCCCGCGGCCAGGGGGACGGCGGCGGAGTAGTGCGCGGTCTTGAGCGTCGCCATGCGCAGGTAGTCCGTGGAGCTCACGTCCCAGCGGCCGTCGCGGACCCATCCCAGGTCGAGGGCCTGGCCCTCGAGGGTCCTGAGCTCCATGAGCGAGAGCTCCTCTAGGAGGCGCAGCCTCGTGTCCGCGCCAAGGGACCCGTCGTCCAGGACGAGGCGGAAGGTGGTCACGATGCCCAGGTCGCCCATGTTGATGGCGGGGCCCGTCCCCTCGCTGAGGTAGGTGCAGGGCTCGCCGCGGCGCGTCTCTCCCTCGTCCGCGATGTCGTCGTGGATGAGGGCCGCGCTCTGGAAGTGCTCGATGGCGGCTGCGACGGGCAGTGCCGCCTCGGCTCTACCGCCCACGGCCTCTGCTCCCAGGAGGCAGAGCGCGGGGCGCGTACGCTTGCCGCCCGCCCGCGTGAAGTGCGCGTAGGGAGCGTAGAGGTAGCGCTCCAGCTCGGGGCCATGCGACGCCGCATCGTGGTCGTGGGGCTCCACCTTCGCAAGATAGCCCTCGACGAGGGGAAGCACCCGCGCCAGGTAGTCCCTGAAGAGCTGACCGTCAGGCATGGGGCCGCCTAGCCCTCGTAGCCGTCGGGGTTGTGGGACTGCCAGTTCCACGAGTCGCGGCACATGTCGTCGGTGTCGTACTTGGCCTCCCAGCCCATGAGCTCCCTGGCCTTCGCGCAGTCGGCGTAGTTGGCCGTGACGTCGCCGGGGCGGCGCGGGTCGATCTGGTAGGGCAGCTCGCGCCCGCAGGCGGCAGAGAAGGCCCTGATGATCTGGAGCACGGAGGTTCCCCGACCGGTGCCCAGGTTGAAGACCTCGACGCCCGTGCGGCCGTCCATCCAGGCCAGGGCGGCGGCGTGGCCGGAGGCGAGGTCCATCACGTGGATGTAGTCGCGCACGCCGGTCCCGTCTGGCGTGTCGTAGTCGTTGCCGTAGACGTGGACGAACTCGCGCTTGCCCACGGCCACCTGCGCCACGTAGGGCAGGAGGTTGTTGGGGATGCCCTTGGGGTCCTCTCCCATGAGTCCGGAGGGGTGCGCGCCGATGGGGTTGAAGTAGCGCAGCAGGACGACGTTCCACTCGGGGTCGGCGGTGTGGAGGTCGCAGAGGATCTGCTCGATCATCCACTTGGTCCAGCCATAGGGGTTGGTGCAGGCCTTCTTGGGGCTCGCCTCGGTGATGGGAAGGCTGTCGGGGTCGCCGTAGACGGTGGCGGAGCTGCTGAAGATGATGGACTTGCAGCCATGCTCGCGCATGACGTCCACCAGGGTCAGGGTGTTGCCCAGGTTGTTGCTGTAGTACTCGATGGGCTTGGAGACGGACTCGCCCACGGCCTTGAAGCCCGCGAAGTGGATCACCCGGTCGACGTCGTTGTCGTCGAAGATCGCCTCGAGGGCGTCGCGGTCGTTCACGTCGGCGCGATAGAACGAGAGCCTCGCCGACGCCTCCTCGCCCACAATCTGGTCGATGCGGTTGAGCACCTTCTCGGAGGCGTTGCTGAGGTCGTCCACGATGACCACCTGGTAGCCGCCCTGGAGCAGCTCGACCACGGTGTGGCTGCCGATGAAGCCGGCGCCTCCGGTGACGAGGACGCAGGTGTCCTGGGGTGACTTTTCGACGCTCATGGGTGCTCCTCGTCTACTGGACGGCAGGCTTCTTCCTGGAATGGCTGTGCCCTGGCGCAGGCTACTGCCGTGCGATGGGCGCAACCGTCCATAAAGAGTATAGGGCAGGGCAGGGGAGGGCAAGGCAGGGCGGGGGCCGCCGCGCGTGCGACTGGACGCCGTTCTCTATGCATCTTCCTGAAGCCGCTTGGTTCTCTATGCACTTCTCGGAAACCCTACCCACAAAAGCCCTGTTGGCAAGGAGACGGCTTCAGAGAATGGCATAGAGAACGCATGTCCCGGCATGTTCCAGCTTGCTTCGCCCTTGGCGCTGAGGGGTGAGGTTCTCTCGACGTGGGGGGTGTGTGGTCTAACTCGAGGCGCCGATGTCCTCGCATGACGCGTCACGTCCCTTTCCGGGCAGCGCGCTCGTGGCGATGTCGACCGCCTCCGCCGGGTCGTCGGTGAGCCTGACCAGGGACGGGTCGAGGGGCGAGATGTTCCCGGAGTCAGAGACGGTGCCCCTGAGCCACTCGAAGAGCCCCTGCCAGTACTCGCGGTCGAACATGACGACGGGGGTGCGCTCGACCTTGTGGGTCTGCACCAGGGTGAGCAGCTCGAAGGCCTCGTCGAGGGTCCCGAACCCGCCCGGGCAGATGATCGCGCCCTGCGAGTACTTCACGAACATGGTCTTCCGCACGAAGAAGTACCTGAAGCTCATGCCCAGGTTGACCCACTGGTTGATTCCCTGCTCCTGGGGAAGCTCTATGCCCAGCCCCACGGATGTCCCGCCCGCCTCTGACGCCCCGCGGTTCGCCGCCTCCATCACGCCCGGCCCGCCGCCCGTTATGACGGCCACGCCCCGCTCGGCGAGGAGGCGTCCCATGGCGAGCGCGGCGTCGTAGCCGGGGCTCCTTCGCGGCGTGCGGGCAGACCCGAAGACGCTTACGGCCGGTCCCAGCCTGGCGAGGGCGTCGAATCCGTCGACGAACTCCGCCTCTATGCGCATGACGCGCCATGGGTCCATGCGAATCCAGTCGGCGGGGTCGTCTGGTGCGAGCAGGCTGCTCGTGGTGGTGCGTTCGGGAATCATCTGGCCCCTGAGGAGCACTGAACCTCTGTGGTAGGCGTCCGCACCTCGCCTGTCCGCCGTCTCGTCGTCCCGCGCACTACGTCCCGAAGGCTCGTTCCAGCCGTCCCGCTCCTCGTGTTGGCGCCTCTCGCCCATGCCCATGCGTCTCCCATCTTCGCTTCCTGGTGGAAGATGCTACGCCAAGGCCCCCTCTGGTGCGTCCGTTCTCCGCGTGCGGTGCCCTTGGACCAAGCTTGGGCCAAGCCCTGAGGCCGTGTTGCCTCTCGCCTTGCGCTCTCAGCCGAGGGTGTAGCGGGTGGCCGCGTGGCGCATGTTGACCTCGCTGAGTTCCATCTCGCCGTCGATGTAGGGCTGGTACATGGCGTCTATGGAGCCCACGCCCATGCTGCATCCGCTGCAGCTCTCGCAGCTCGAGTCTCCGCAGAAGTCCAGCCCCTGGTGGACGATCTGGATGCGCTCCACGCGCGTGGTGTCCTTGATGAGTAACGACCTCATGACATGTGGCCCCTCTCCGCCGGCCATGCCCTTGCCGGGGGTGGTCGGTCGTCTGGTCTCCTGCCGCTCGCTAGATGCGGCTCACGAGCTCGTCGGCAGGCTTGCGCATCGTATGGCGCGGGGCGGGCTCGGCATCGTCGGCGGGATACCCCAGGGGGAACAGCGCGATGAGGTCGTAGCCCTGCATCTGCGGGAAGGCCTGCTTCAGCGCCCCGGCGTCGAACTTGCCCACCCAGGTGCTGCCCAGGTCGAGCGAGTACGCGGCGAGCATGATGTGCGTCGCCACGATGCTCGCGTCCACGTCGGCGAAGTTGCGCCCGTCGAAGGAGCGCACCCACGCCTCGTCCTCCTTGGCACCGACGGCCACGATGAGGGGGGCGCCGAAGCCGTAGGGGGTGTTCTCTCGCACGGTCTCGAGGGCGTCGGGGCTCTGGATGATCCAGGCGTGCCAGGGTTGCTTGTCCACGGCCGTGGGGGCGGCGACCGCAGCGGCGATCAGGGCGTCGACCTTATCGGGCTCCACCGGGGCGTCGCTGAACTTGCGGCAGGAATAGCGTTCGCGAGCGAGCGTGAGGAAGTCTGACATCTGGGTGCCTCCCGTCCTGGGGTGACGTCATCCCGTGCGCTTCCGGACGGGGCGACCGCTGCGACACTGCAGCTAAGCCTGAGTGTAGCCCTTCTCGCTGCCATGCTCCGCGCGTCTTCGCTTCCGTCCGTTGTTCCGTCTGCCGACTCGCGCCACCATCTGCGTGCGTCCGCCCCTAGCGTGCCTGCCCGCCATCCCCACGTTCTCTATGCCATTCTCTGAAACTGCGGTCGCAAAATCCCTGTTGGCGAAGGGGTGAGTTCAGGAGAATGCATAGAGAAGGGGGTGGGGGCCCGGCAATCGGCATAGAGAACGAGGCCTCGGGCCTAGGGGAGGGGCGCAGGCGAGAGGAGCGCGCCATCCGGCCAGGAGAGCACCCGCTCGAGCATGCCCCGCACGTCCAGGACGCCCAGGGCGAAGCCCTTGCGCACCAGCTCGTCGGGGACGAACTCGTCGTACTTGTCGAAGCGGGGCACCTCCCCCGGATACACCAGCTCCATGGGGTCCACGCCCCGCGCGGCCTCGCGCTTGAGCACCTGGTAGAACCAGCTCGCGTCGGCCCTCATGGTGAACTGCATGAAGTAGGGGCGCGAGGAGTCGAGGCCCTTGAGCCCCAGCTCGTCGGCGCAGCGCAGCTTGATGAAGCGCTCGAGTGCCAGGAAGGCGTAGGACCCCAGCCAGGGGAAGAGGCACCAGGCGGTGCCTCCCACGTTGACCAGCGGCTCCGTGCCCACGTGGGCGTTGGCCGCGACATGACGGGCCTGGAGCAGGCGCGCGTGGGCGTTGCGCCTGAGGTAGGGGTACTCGTCCTCCTCGCCCAGGGCCTGGCGCATGCGCTCGAGCACGCGGGTGTGCACGTCTCCCGCGCACATCCCGAAGTAGGCGGGCACCTTGCCCTTCACGCGGCTGCACTCGATGAGGTGGCGCTTGTAGTCGATCTCCTCGATGACCCAGACGGCCCCGGCGATGGCGATGCGCTCGCCCACGGGCGGCGGCGCCACGACGGTCCCAAGCTCCTGGGACTCGCTGCGGACGGTGAACTCCTCGTTCTCCGCGAAGGTGGCGTAGAACTTGAAGTTGTTGGTCACGCGCTCGCCCGCGATCCCCACGATGAGCCCACCCGACTCCGTCTCCTGCAGGTGGTCGATCGCGAGGAGGTGCCTGAGGAGGACGCGGTAGTCGTCGAGGCTCACGCGCCAGAAGGGCGCGAGGGTGAGCACGCGCCGCGCGAGGTCGGCGGGACTCAGCTCGCCGGAGGAGGCGAGCGTGGCCATGGTCTGGTGGTAGAGGAGGCTGTAGGGCAGGCCGTTCAGCTTGGGTGGCTCGACCCAGCGCTCCTCGAGGTAGAGCTGCACCAGGGCGATGCCCTGCAGGAGCTTCCAGGGGATGGTCTCGAGCAGGAGGGCTCGCGCCTCGGGCTCGTCCTCGCGCATGACGAACCACATCTCGCTGGGCTGTCCGCGCCGTCCCGTGCGGCCCATGCGCTGGAGGAAGGAGCTCACCGTGAACGGCGCGTCGATCTGAAAGGCGCGCTCCAGCCGGCCGATGTCGATGCCCAGCTCGAGGGTCGAGGTAGTGACGGTGGTGAGGCTCAGGTCGTCGTCGCGCATGAGGTCCTCGGCCGAGAGCCTGAGGCTGGACGAGAGGTTGCCATGGTGGATGAGGAAGCGGTCTCCCTCCCCGTTGGCCTCGCAGTACTGGCGCAGGCTGGTGGTGACCTCCTCGCACTCCTCGCGGGAGTTGGCGAAGACCAGGCACTTGCGGTTGCGGGTGTGCTCGAAGACGTAGGCGAGGCCGGGGTCGGCGAAGACGGGGGCGACGTCGGAGGAGGGCTCCCAGTCGGGCTGCTCGGGGGTGGGGGGCAGGTCGTCCGCCTCTGCGGCGGATGGTGCCGTGTCGTTGGCGGACGTGGCGTCGCGGCCCTGCGGCGTCCTCGCACCCACGTCCTCTGCCCGGTCCGAGGGGGCGGGGACTCTCTCGCCTTGGGCAGGGGAGAGGGGCATCTCGTAGCTGGGCTCGGGCCCCTCCGCAACCGACGCCCCGCCGTGTCCCAGGCCGTCGGCGCCGCGGTCGGGCGCCTGGGGGCCGCTCACATAGAAGTGCTCCATGCTGAGGCGCCAGCTCTCGCGTGGGGCGTCCATGCGCGGGATGAGGCAGCCGCGCCCGGTGCCCGAGCTGAGGTAGGCGCCCGTGGCCTCGGGCTCGCCGATGGTGGCCGAGAGCCCGATGCGACGGGGGTTCACGCCCGCGATGCGCGAGAGGCGCTCGATGCAGCAGAGGGTCTGGTTGCCGCGGTCGCCGCGCAGGAGCGAGTGGACCTCGTCGATGACCACGTAGCGCAGGTCGCAGAAGATGCGCGCGATGGCGGCGTGGCGGTGCAGGAGCATGGCCTCGAGGGACTCTGGCGTGATCTGGAGGATGCCGGAGGGATGCTTGAGCATCTTGGCCTTGTGGGACTGCGACACGTCACCGTGCCAGTGCCAGACGGGGATCCGCGCCTCGGCGCAGAGGTCCTCGAGGCGGATGAACTGGTCGTTTATCAGGGCCTTGAGGGGTCCGATGTAGATGGCTCCCACCGACGCGGGCGGGTCCTCCCAGAGCTCGGTGAGGATGGGGAAGAAGGCCGCCTCCGTCTTGCCCGAGGCCGTCGAGGCGGTGAGGAGGACGTTCTGGTCGCTGCCAAAGATCGCCTCCGCAGCAGCGACCTGCACGGCTCTCAGTCTCTGCCAGTCGTGCTGGTAGATGAAGTCCTGTATGAAGGGGGCATAGCGGTCGAAGACGTCCAAGGCACTCCCGTCCTAGATCTTGAACTCTGCGAACTCGTCCTGTTGCCGCGGTGTCGCCTGTGCGGGCGACACGTGTCCCTGTCCCGCCGCCGCGAGGGAGGTCGGCGCCACTGCCTCCGCCGGCATGTTCGCTCGACGCGTCGGCGCTGGTCGCGGGGCTGCGACGGGGGTCTGGAACTGCTCGCTCCCCAGCAGGTCCGCCGCATCGAGCTGAGGGTTCTGGAACAGGATGTCGAGTAGCTCGACGAAGTCGCGGATGACCTCGCGCGGCGTGAGGTGGGTGTCGGCCCCCACGCGGCCGAACTCGGCCTGGAGGAAGGCCATGAGGTCGTCCTGGCCGATCGTGCGCTCGTAGCCGAAGAGCCCGGCGTGGATGTCCGCGAGCTTCTCGACGAGGACCAGGAGCTCCTCGTGAGTGAGGGGCTGGAGCTCGATCACCGGCGCCAGGAGGTCGGCGAAGCCGCCCTGGGCGAAGCGTCCCTGCGTCAGGCGCGAGCGCAGGGCCTCGTAGGAGTAGAGTCCGCGACGGCGGTCCTGGATGGTCTGGGGCGTGCCGCTCATGATGATGCCCAGGTGGCTCGCCTTGCCCTGCAGGGTGTCGTTGTACATGGTCAGGATCTTCTCGTAGTTGTACTGGCGGCTGATGGCGTTGGGGATCTTGTAGAGGTTGACCAGCTCGTCCACCAGCACCACGAGGCCCTGGTAGCCGGCCCCCCTGAGGAAGGCGGCGAAGAGCTTGAGGTAGTCGTACCAGTCGTCGTCGCCGATGGCGATGTTGACGCCGAGCTCCTGGCGCGCCTCGGTCTTGTTGCGGTACTCCCCGCGGAACCACCTGGTGACGTTGGCCTTGGTGTCGTCGTCGCCCTCGAGGTGGGCGTGCCAGTACATAGTGAGCAGGCGGGCGAAGTCGTAGCCGTGCACGAGCTCCTGGAGCGACTGCACGGTGGAGAGGATCCGCGCCTCCATCGCGGGCGAGAATCCCGCGTCCTCTGGCACGAGGCCGTCCTCGACCTGCACCTGCGCCTGGACGTTCGAGACCCAGCGGTCGAGGATCAGGTTGAGCGCCCCTCCCTCGGGGCGCGTCTTGGTGCTGAGGTTGCGGATGAGCTCGCGGTAGGTGGCGAGTCCCTGGCCGTTCCCGCCCTGGAAGCGCCTCTCGGGCGAGAGGTCGGCGTCGCAGACCACGAAGCCCCTGCCCATCGCGTGGTTGCGGATGGTCTGGAGCAGGAAGCTCTTGCCGCTGCCGTAGCGGCCCACCAGGAAGCGGAAGCTCGCGCCGCCGTCCGCCACGAGCTCGAGGTCGTGGAGGAGGGCCTGAATCTCTCGCTCGCGGCCCACCGTGACGTAGGGGAGGCCCACGCGCGGGACGACGCCGCCCTTGAGCGAGTTGACTATGACGGCGGCGATGCGGCGGGGCACGTGCGTTGTGGGCTCTGTCATGGCTCGAGCATTCCTCTCAGGTCTTCTGCGTAGTCCTCGACCAGGCGGGGACCTTCCTCGTCGAACTCTATGGCTGTGTCACCCAGGAGGTCGAAGAGCTTCTCGTTGGCGGAGTCGGCGAGCATCTCCGTCGTGCGCGCGGTGCCGCTGGGGCCTGGCCTCCCGTCGAGCAGGGCGCGCAGGAGCCCGAGCTCCTCCGGGTCGAGGCCACAGGGGGACGGCGTGCCCCCCTCCGGGCTGCCGTCCCGCGTGCCGGCCGATGGTTGGGCCGTCGGGGCGGGTGGCGCTGCCGCGGGGCGGGGCGTGTCGGCGGGGGACGTGGCGTCCCTCTCGCCTGGCATGGGGGGTACCGTCGTCACGGGGATGGACGACGGCGCCTCGCGGGGTGGGTCGTCGGGCAGGTAGCCGTCGCGCTCCTCGTCCACCAGCAGGGCCTCGCGGGTGAGGGCCGCGGCGGAGCGGATCGAGCCCAGCTTGGAGAGGTCGAAGCTGATCCGGCGCCGCTCGGCCTCCTGTGAGAGCTCGAGCGTCAGTGCGCTCTCCTTCTGGATCATGCGTGCGACATAGGCGGGAAGCCGCTTCTCCTTGAGGGGGCGGCCGAAGTCCCAGTCGTCGCGCATCTGGCGGTCGATGCCGCGGACGATCCTTCCCAGCTCGCGGCTCCTGCCGCTGGTCGAGAAGTCCTTGCGCAGCTTCCAGCGGCCAAAGCGGTGCGTGATCGTCTCTGCGGCGGTGAGGCGCACGCGCAGGCCCTCCGGTTTGGGGGCGTCCTCGAGGGGGACGCCGGCGAAGGGGTAGTAGGCGTGCTCCTGGACGGGTCCCACCAGGCTGTCGACGAAGTCGGTCTTGCGCCGCTTGGCGCAGTGGCGGACCAGCCGGGCAAAGACGCCGGCCGCCACCTGGGCCGACTCGTCCGCGTGCGTCCTGAGGAAGGGCGAGCGCTCAGGTGGGTAGGACGAGACCCTTCCCAGGGCCTCCCAGAGCTCGGCGTCCGTGGGCGTCGGACCCTCCTGGTCCTTGGACGTGAGGCCTCGGAGGCCCTCCTGGCAGAGCCGCGCCCGCTCGGCGAGGCGAAGGGTCATGACCGCCCGTGCGAAGGCGCGCTCCTCCTCGCTGGTGGCGAGCTCGGGGTCGAGCTGGTGGCAGACCACGTAGTCGTGCAGCAGCCGCTCGAGGTCGAGCACGACCCCTCCCGCGGCACCCGGCTGCTTCGCGGCCTGGTCCCGGCAGGCGTCGACGAGGCGGCGGAGCTCGAGCGCCACGGGGGTACCGGGCTCGACGCCCACGCCGTTGACGAGCTCGAAGGAGAGGAGCCGCACAAAGGTGGAGGGGGCGTCCGACGCCTCGCCCCGCCGCCAGAGCGTGCGCCAGCTGAAGTACCCGCGTAGCTCCCGGTCGCTGAGCTCCTGATAGGTGGGCAGGTAGCGGAAGGGGAGGGCGCCCTGGTAGGGCTGGTCGTCCTCGAAGTCCGCCGCGAGGCGGGCCTGTGCGGCGAAGAGCTTGCCCCCACGCAGGAGGACGCCCTGGTCGTCACAGCCGCCCTCGAGGTAGCGGAGTCGCGCGAGCGTCGGGGGCAGGGCGGGATGGGGCAGGGGACGGGGGGCGTCGCGTGGGAGGGGCTGCTGGTCGAAGCGGGCCTGCGACCGGTAGGCCCTGCGCGCCCGCTCGGCTCGGGTCGAGGCGATGGAGCGCTCCTGCAGGGGACGTCCCGCCGAGGTGGGACGTGCGCTTGCGGGACGCTCGGATGACGCGGACCGCTCTGCCGAGGCGGACTGCCCTGTCGAGGAGGACTGCCCTGCTGGCGTGGGCCGCCCCGCTCCGGCGGGCCGCTCCTCTCGCTCGCGGCGCCAGTCGGAGCCCCTTCGGAGGATGGGCTGATCGGAGTACGAACGCTCGCTGAAGCTCGCTCCCTCGCGGCGGCGCTCGACCTCGAGGACGCGCTGGACGATGTCCTGGACGAGCGTGTCCAGGTCGGCTCGGGGCCTGCCTTCCGCCTCGTTGCTCCGGTCGTCCATGCGCACCTCCCTCCCTCGTCGTGGCCTGTCTCGATTCTACCCACGGCGCAGGACGAAAGGAACACATGTACGAAGAATGCCGAGGCGCACGGTTGATGTGGGCCCTCGGTCCCTCTGCGTCCAATCCGATTTCGCTGCCAGGGAGCTTGTGTAAGCGTCGGACGATTTTGTTCTCTACTGCCCCGTATATGCGCCAATCCACCCCGAGGCCGCCAGTAAAGAACGTCTGCCGGGTATGCGGCACGGAATCTGTTCTTTACTGGGATGCACTCGGCCGGCTCCCATCCGATGGCGTCAGTAAAGAACGCCCGTCGGGCGCACGACACGAAATCCGTTCCTTACTGGGCCGCTCTCGGTCGGTTCCCATCCGAGGTCGCCAGTAAAGAACATCTGCCTAGCGTTGGCGACGGGCCCTCCTTGCGCAGAGGTCCTGCCTGTTCGGTAGCTCGTCCGGCGGTCGTCCGATAGGTCGCTCGAGCGCACTTTTTGCGCAACAAAGGAGGCGGGACACGGGAGGTTACCCCCTCGTGCCCCGCCCCAATGTCCTCCAGCTCAGACAAGCCCTACTTGAAGTACTCCACGCCACCCTCGAAGAGCGGCTGGTAGTGGTTGCCGGGGACGTTTGCGAAGTTGCCCTGCGTGTAGCGCTCGCTGTGGCCCATCTTGCCGAAGATGCGGCCGTCCGGGCTGGTGATGCCCTCGATGGCCAGCACCGAGCCGTTGGGGTTCACGTCGAGCCCCATGCCCGGCACGCCCGCCTCGTCCACGTACTGCGTGGCAACCTGTCCCGTCGCAGCCATCTGCGCGAGCAGCTCGTCGGAGGCGACGAAGCGTCCCTCTCCGTGGCTTATCGCGATGGTGTGCACGTCTCCCACCTCGCAGTTTGCGAGCCAAGGCGAGAGGTTCGAGGCCACACGGGTGCGGACGAGCCTGCTCTGGTGGCGTCCGATCCTGTTGAAGGTGAGGGTGGGGCAGTCCTCGTCCATGGGGCGGATGTCTCCGTAGGGTACGAGGCCCAGCTTGACCAGGGCTTGGAAGCCGTTGCATATGCCCAGCATCAGGCCGTCGCGCGCCTGCAGCAGGTCGCGCACGGCCTCGGTGACCGCGGGGGCTCGGAAGAAGGCGGTGATGAACTTGGCCGAGCCGTCGGGCTCGTCTCCGCCGCTGAATCCGCCGGGGATCATGACGATCTGGCTCTGCCCAATCTGCCTCACGAGCTCCTCGGTGCTCTGGGCGACGTCCTCGGGCGAGAGGTTGCGGATCACCAGGGTGCTGACCTCGGCCCCGGCGCGCTCGAAGGCCTGCGCGGAGTCGTACTCACAGTTGTTGCCCGGGAAGACGGGAATCACCACACGCGGGCGCGCCAGCCTCACGGCAGGCGCCGGCCTCGTAACGCCGGCTCGCGCGACGTCGAAGCTCGGCGTCTCGACCTCCTCGCCCGCGGCGCGGTAGGGGAAGACGGGCTCGAGCCTTGCCTCCCACTCCTCCTGGAGTGGTGCGAGCCCTATGCGCCCTCCCTCGATGCCAAGGACGTAGTCCTCGCAGCTGCTGCCTATCTGGCGCAGCTCGAACTCGCCGGTGCCCGCAGGCACGAAGGTGGAGTCGCCCAGCTCGAGCACGAAGCTGCCGTAGGCGGGACGGAAGAGCTCGTCCGCGGCGAAGCCGTCATCCAGCAGGACGCCCAGCTGGTTGCCCACGGCCATCTTGAACAGGGTCTCGGCAAGGCAGCCGTAGCCGGAGGTCGAGGCCGCAAGCACCTCTCCCCAGCCGATGCGCTCCTGGACGAAGTCGAGCGCGGCCAGGAGCGACCCGGGCTCGGGCGTGACGCCGTCGGCCTGGTAGCGGGGGCTGACCAGCAGCAGTTTGGAGCCGGCGCGCTTGAGCTCGGGGCTGGTCACGCGGTCGACCTTGCCCACCGCAGTCGCGAACGAGACCAGGGTCGGGGGAACGTCCAGGTCCTCGAAGGAGCCGGACATGGAGTCCTTTCCGCCGATGGCCCCGACGCCCAGGTCCGCCTGGGCCATGAGCGCGCCGAGCAGCGCCGCGACGGGCTTGCCCCAGCGCTCGGGCACGTCGCGCAGGCGCTCGAAGTACTCCTGGAAGGTGAGGTAGGCGTCCTGTCTCCTGAGGCCGGCGGCCACGAGGCGGCAGAGCGACTCCACGACGGAGAGGTACGCGCCCGCGAACTGGTTGGCGCTCATGAGGTAGGGGTTGAAGCCCCAGGCCATGCCGCTCACGCTGGTGGTCCGCCCGTCGACGGGGAGCTTGGCCACCATGGCCATGCTGGGGGTGAGCTGGGTGCGGCCGCCGAAGGGCATGAGCACCGTGGCCGCGCCGATGGTCGAGTCGAAGCGCTCGGAGAGGCCCTTGTTCGAGGCGACGTTGAGGTCGCGCAGGACGGAGCGCAGGCGCTCCTCCGGGGTCGTCCCCTCCCAGCTCGGTGCCCATCTGCCCTGGCGCTCGACGTGCACGACCTGGTGCTTGGCCGCTCCGTTGGAGTCTAGGAAGTCGCGGCTGACGTCCACGATGGTCTGGCCCTGCCAGCCCATGCGGAGCCTGCGCTCCTCGGTTACCTCGGCGACCACGGTCGCCTCGAGGTTCTCCTCCGCGGCATAGCCCATGAACTCGTCGACGTCGCCGGGGGCCAGCGCCACGGCCATGCGCTCCTGCGACTCGCTGATGGCGAGCTCGGTGCCGTCCAGGCCCTCGTACTTCTTGGGGACCGCGTCGAGGTCGATCAGGAGGCCGTCCGCGAGCTCGCCGATGGCGACGGAGACCCCGCCCGCGCCGAAGTCGTTGCAGCGCTTGATCAGGCGGCAGGCGTCCTCGCGGCGAAAGAGGCGCTGGAGCTTGCGCTCGATGGGCGCGTTGCCCTTCTGGACCTCGGCGCCGTCCTTGGCGAGCGACTCGACGTTGTGGGCCTTGGAGGAGCCCGTCGCGCCGCCGATGCCGTCGCGGCCGGTGCGTCCGCCCAGTAGGACGATCCTGTCGCCGGGCGCGGGCGTCTCGCGGCGGACGTGGCTCGCGGGCGTTGCGCCCACCACGGCGCCGATCTCCATGCGCTTGGCCACGTAGCCGGGGTGGTAGAGCTCGCTCACCTGGCCCGTGGCGAGGCCGATCTGGTTGCCGTAGGAGGAGTAGCCTGCGGCGGCGGTGGTCACGAGCTTGCGCTGGGGGAGCTTCCCCTCGAGCGTCTGGCTCACGGGGACCAGCGGGTCGGCCGCGCCGGTCACGCGCATGGCCTGGTAGACGTAGCTGCGGCCGCTCAGCGGGTCGCGGATGGCCCCGCCGATGCAGGTCGCCGCGCCGCCGAAGGGCTCGATCTCGGTCGGGTGGTTGTGGGTCTCGTTCTTGAAGAGGAAGAGCCAGTCCTCGTCGTTGCCGTCCACGTCGACCTTCACCTTCACGGTGCAGGCGTTTATCTCCTCGGACTCGTCGAGGTTCCTCAGGATGCCGCGGGACTTGAGCCACTTGGCGCCGATGGTGCCCATGTCCATGAGGCAGAGGGGCTTCTGGTCGCGACCCAGCTCGTGGCGCATCTGCAGGTAGCGGTCGAAGGCGGCGCGGACCACCTCGTCGTCGATCCGGACGTCCTCAAGCTCGGTTCCAAACGTGGTGTGGCGGCAGTGGTCCGACCAGTAGGTGTCGATCATCCGTATCTCGGTGATCGTGGGGTCGCGCTTCTCGCCGGCGAAGTACTCCTGGCAGAAGCCGAGGTCGGCGAGGTCCATGGCCAGGCCGAGGTCGTCGATCATGGCCTGGAGGCCGTCGGGTCCCAGCTCGCGGAAGCCGTCGAGGGTCTGGACCATGGGCGGCTTGGGATAGCTGCCCCTGAGGGTCTTGCGGGTCTCGAGCGAGGCCTCGCGGGCCTCGACGGGGTTGATCACGTAGTCCTTGACGGCGGCGACGTCGGCGTCGGAGAGGCCGCCCTCGAGGTAGTAGAGCTTGGCCGACGCGACGAGGGGGCGCTCCCCCTGGCTGATGAGCTGCACGCACTGCGCTGCGGAGTCCGCACGCTGGTCGAACTGGCCGGGGAGGAACTCGACGGCAAAGACGGCCGTGCCCTTGCCGGCGGCGGGACGGCGCGTGCTGGCGACGTCGGACTGGGGCTCGCTGAAGACGGTGGGGATGCACTGCCGGAAGAGCTCGCGCGAGATTCCCTCCACGTCATAGCGGTTCACGATTCGCAGGCGTTCGAGCCCCCTCACCCCCAGGATCTCCCTGAGCTCGCGTTCGAGCTGCCGTGCCTCGACGTCGAATCCGGGCTTCTTCTCCACATAGACGCGAGAGACCATGGGTCCTACCTTCCGTCAGTTCGTCGCTGTAGCGATGAGGTGCGAGCGAGTCAATGATACGCGCCGCGCGACGGCGGAAGGGCGATGCCGGAGGTCTTGTCATGAGGGTGAAAGAATGATGGCGGGGGAGAGGGGCGGGAGAGAGGGACGCGCCACCTTGACGGCCCGCCTTGCGCTCCGCAGCCACGCGCTTTGCCGACACGGGCTCCGCCGACAACGGGCTTTGCCGCCAGGAGTTCTGCCGCCAAACGCGATCCTCCGCCAGGAGTCCTGTCGCCAGGAGCCCGATGTGGGTGGTTCTCCCGCCACCGCAGGGGGAGAAGTGGGTGGTTCAAGGCTTTTTTCTCCGAGAAAACCACCCACATCTGGCTTCCGGCGGCAAGGGCATGACTCTGGCTCCCAGCGGCAAGGAGCGGCCCCGGCTTCCGGCGGCGGGGGCGTGACCGAGGCGCGTTGTCCCGGCGGCTTCGGCGCCGCGAGCCACGGCGTCGCGAGCTACAGCGCCGCGAGTCCCAGCGCCACCAGCACCGCGACGTATGCCGTCGTGGCGCCCACGGCGAGCCAGTCCGCGCCACGCATGCGCAGCGGGTGCCAGTGGCTGCGCTCGGCCCCGCCCTCGTAGCAGCGGGCGTCGAGCGCGCGCGAGAGGCCCTCCGCGTGGTGGATTGAGCTCGCGAGCAGCGCCACGAGGACCGCCCCCACGGCACGCAGCCGCCGGGCCGGGCTGCCGGCGAGGAGCCGTCCGCCACGCGACGCCTGCGCGTCCAGGATGGACTGCGTCTCGTCGGCGAGGGTGGGGATGAAGCGCAGCATGAGCGAGAAGACCATGGCTAGCTCGTGGCCGGGCAGCCCCAGGCGCGCGAGTGGCGCGAGTCCCGCGTCGAAGGCGTCGGTGAGCTGGGTGGGCGTGGTGGTGAGCAGCATGAGGGCGGCTGCCACCACGGCGATGACCAGGCGCAGGCTGTAGACGAAGGCCGCGCGCAGGCCGCCGGTGGTGATTGCCAGAACGCCCAGCTGCCACACGACCTCTCCGCTCCGGTTGACCAGGAGGTTCACCAGGCCCAGCACGAGGAGCATCGCCACCAGGGGACGGATCGACTCCAGGACCTTGTGCGCGGGCACCTGCGCCAGGGCCAGGAGGGCGAGCGCGAACGCGAAGCCGAAGGCAAGTTGGAGCGGCGTCGAGATGGCGAAGACCGAGACCATGACGGCCAGCGCGGCGGTCACCTTGGCGCGTGGGTCCAGGCGATGGATGGGGGAGTCTCCGGGGTAGTACTGGCCCATGCGTATCCTGAGCGCCATCAGGCCTCGCCTCCCCCGGTCGGCAGGAGCGCGACCAGCCGGTCGGCGAGCTCGTCCAGGACGAGGGGCTCGCCCAGGTCCGTGACGCCCCGCGACTCGAGCGTGCGTGCCCACTCGAGCGCGCGGGGCAGACCCAGGCCCGCCTCGCGCAGCCGCGCCTCGTTGGCGCCGCGGAACACCTCGCGCGGCGTTCCGCTCGCCAGCACGTGGGAGCGGTCGAGCACCACGACCCGCTCGCAGCGGGCGGCGTCCTCCATGGAGTGGGTGACCTGCACCACGGTCACACCTCGTGCGTGGACCTCGTCGAGGAGCCGCCTCAGCTTCCTGCGCCCCCTCGGGTCGAGGCCTGCGGTGGGCTCGTCCAGGACCAGGACCTCCGGCTGCATGGCGAGCACGCCCGCGATGGCGCACATGCGCTGCTGCCCGCCCGAGAGCTCGAAGGGCGAGGCCTCGGCCTTGTGTGAGAGCCCCACGATCTCGAGTGCAAGCGCGACCCTCTCGTCGAGGGCCCTGCCGCGAAGCCCGAGGTTGCGGGGGCCGAAGGCCACGTCCTCGGCGACGGTCTGGGCAAAGAGCTGCCGCTCGGGATGCTGCATCACGTAGCCGATGCCCCCCTGCAGCCGCAGGCGGTCGCGGCGCGTGGCGATGGCCCTCCCGCCGACGCGAATCTCGCCCGCGTCGGGCGCCTCCAGGCCGCAGACGATGCGCAGGAGGGTGGACTTCCCCGAGCCGGTCTGGCCCACGATGGCGCAGGTGCTGCCACGCGCGACGCGCAGCGACACCCCGTCGAGCGCCGGTCGCGCGTCGCTGCGGGCGTCCTCGTCGCGGTACGAGTAGCGGACGTGCAAGAGCTCGATGGCGGCCGGCTCCCCGACGTCCGCCACCTGGGCGGGTACGGGCGAGACCTGCCGGGGCTCCTCTCGCCCGCCATCCTGCGGCGTGCGGTCGCCGCGCCCGCAGAGCCTGAGTACGTCCCCCGCCAGCTGCTCTCCGTCGCAGGTCCAGGGCAGGGCGAGCCCGCGTTCGCGCAGCGCCTCCGCCAGGCGCGCCGCGAAGGGCTCCTCGAGCCCCAGCTCGGCAAGCTCTCCCGCGTGAGAGAATACCTCGCTTGGCGTGCCCTCGAGAGCGACCCTCCCGTGGGACATCACGATAACGCGGTCGGCCTCGAGGGCCTCCTCCATGAAGTGCGTCACATGGACCACGGTGGTCCCCGCCGCGGCGAGCCGCGCCATGACGCGCATGATCGAGCGGCGCCCACGCACGTCGAGGAGGGCGCCGGGCTCGTCCAGGACGAGGACCTCGGGCTCCATGGCGAGGGCGCCCGCGATGGCCACGCGCTGCTTCTGCCCGCCCGAGAGCCTGGTCGGGTCCGCCTGCGCGTAGTCGTCCAGGGCCACGCGATGGAGCTCTCGTCCCACGCGCGCCTCGATCTGCTCCGAGGGCACGCCCAGGTTCTCGGGCCCGAAGGCGACGTCCTCGGCCACCACGGAGGTCACGATCTGGTCGTCAGGGTTCTGGAAGACCAGTCCCAGGCTGCGGCGCGCCTGCCTGTAGGCGGGGAAGTCGATCCTCCCATCCGCGAGGACCCGTTGTCCCACCAGCTCCACGTCGCCTGCGTCTGGGGCGAGCAGGCCACAGAGGACGCTCGCGAGCGTGGACTTGCCCGAACCGTTGGCACCCAGGACGCAGAGCCGCTCGCCCCGCGCGACCTTGAGAGACACGTCGTCAAGCGCTCGCACGCCGCCCTCGTAGTCGAGGGTGACGTGCGAGAGTCTCAGCACGGGGTCGCCCGTGACGTCCTTTGCGGCGGCAGATTCCAAGTCGCGACCTAGTTGCCCAGGGCCTTGGTGACGGGCTTGTAGACCAGCGCGCACACCACGCAGTTGAGGGCGATCTTGATTAGGTTGAAGGGGAGGAGCGCGGGGACGATCAGCGCGACGACGGCGTCGACGGGCATGCCCGCGTAGAAGGGGGTGATGATGACGTTGCCCAGGATGCAGGCGACCAGGCAGACCACGGCACCCACGACCATGCCCAGGATGGCGCCGCGCAGGCTGGTGTCGCGGCGGTACACGAGGGCAGCGGGCACCGCGAGCGAGAAGGTGGCCAGCACGGCCATGATCACGCCGTAGATGCCGCTGGCCGTCGCCAGATGCACCAGGTAGGGGATGACGGAGACCGCGGCAGCGGTGGCGGGGCCGAAGGCGAAGCCCGCGATGAGGGCCACGATGCCGGAGGGGTCGTACTTGAGCCAGGACACGCCCGGGAGGATGGGGAACTCCAGGAAGAGGGTGGCGATGACAGCGACGGCGCAGAAGAGCGCCGTGACGGCGATGCGCTTGGTCGACCAGCCGCGCTGCTCGGTGGTGGAGTGGGTGTCGTGACGCATGGTGGAGTCCTGTGCCATGGTGGCCTCGTTTCTCTCATCCGGACTTTGACCGTTGGTCCTGGGATCTCACCAGGTCAGCCGCTCTTTTCTGTGCGGCGCGCGGACTCGGGCGAACTTCGCGCCCATCACCGCCAGTGGGGAATCTCACCCCGCCCCGAAACTGTCTGCGTGACTATAGCACTTCTCGTGCCGAGAAAAACTGCGCACGGGATTTTCGCAAGAGGGACGTCTTGCTGCATATGTCCAGCTAGCGACTTTGTACACAATGCGTCTCTCCATAATTCGGAGCTTCCGTGCGCAGTTTTTGGCGGGGTGTCCGAGTACGGTCGTCTCAAACGGCCCCCGCCATCGCCAGGCAACCTATAATCTGCTGCGACGGCGGCGCCACGAGGGCGTCGTGCCAGACGAGCCGCGCCGGGGAGCGCGCCGGGGAGAGTGATTCGGGATGTCAGAGAGCGGCGACCACTTGCAGGGACTCGCCTGGAGGCTGCGCTCCATCGTGGGCGAGGAGAACGTCCTGGAAGACGAGCCCATGAGCCGGCACACCAGCTTCCAGATCGGCGGGCCTACCGACCTCTATGTCATCCCCGAGGACGTCGAGGAGCTGCGTGACGTGCTCGCCGCCTGCCGCGAGGCGGGGGTGCCCCACTTCGTCCTCGGTCGCGGGAGCGACCTGCTCGTCTCTGACGAGGGCTACCGCGGCGTCATCGTGGCCATGGCCGAAGGCCTGGTCAACGTGTCCGTCGACGGCACCCAGATGACCTGCCAGGCAGGCGTGACCCTCAAGGAGGCGGCCGAGATGGCCTGCGAGCTGGGGCTCTCTGGCCTCGAGTTCGCCTGTGGCATTCCCGGCTCCATCGGCGGTGCCTGCTTCATGAACGCCGGAGCCTACGGCGGCAGCATGTCCGACGTCCTCGCGAGCGTGCGCGTGGTCATGCCCGACGGCAGCCTGGCCACCATCCCCGCAGGCGAGCTCGCCCTGGGGTACCGCACCAGCCGCATCCGCACCGACGACCTGGTAGTCGTGTCCGCGACCTTCGACCTCGAGCCTCAGGACCCCGCCCGGATCCGCGCGACGATGGACGACCTCACCCACCGTCGCGAGGAGAAGCAGCCCCTGGAGCTTCCCAGCGCCGGCTCGACCTTCAAGCGCCCCGAGGGCCACTTCGCGGGCAAGCTGATCATGGACGCGGGCCTGCAGGGCTGGCGCTCGGGTGGGGCGGAGGTCTCGACCAAGCACGCGGGCTTCGTGGTCAACGTGGACAACGCCACCGCGGCCGACGTCCATGCCGTGATCGAGCACGTGCAGGAGGAGGTCCTGCGCCAGTTCGGGGTGAGGCTCGAGCCCGAGGTGCTCTTCCTGGGCTAGCAACGGCGCCGTTAGCCGCCTCCGGGTGCGACCGAAGCGGGCAGGCCGTCAGAGGCTGAGGCTCAGCTCGTCCAGCGCCCGGATGAGGCCCTCGAGTGCGTCGAGGTCAGCTGGTGAGGTTGACATGACGGCCAGCACGTAGCCGCTCCCGTTCTTGTGGAGCACGATGCCGGCGTCGTTGGCCGCCGGGGTCACGAGATCGCTCTCGCGCGTGGGGAACCAGCCCGCCTTCGACCAGCTGCGCGCGTCGCTGCCCAGCGCATCCCTGATGGGGCTCGTCTCGCGTTCCTCGAAGAGGCCCGCAAGGAGCTCGGAGGCCTTCGTCCTGTGGCCCAGGTAGGCATGGATGCCCTCCCACTCGTCTGCCAGCTGCGAGGGGGTGCTTCGGGGGTACTTCGTTTCCGCGTACGCGCCGAGGTCGTCGTAGACGCCGGTGTCGACGCCGGTCTCCTCGAGCCATCCTGCGAAGCCTTCCTCGCCATACTGGTCCACCAGGCTCGCGTAGGCGTCGTTGTCCGAATAGAGGACGATGCTCCTCACGCGGAGGGCGACGTCGCCCAGGGGGAGGTCGCCCCCGTCCACGCGTCGCTCGAGGAGCGAGGCCACGTAGGGCCCTTTGATGCTGCTCGCGGTGTAGAAGTCCCTGTTCGCCTGGTAGGCCACGAACTCGTTGCCGTCGAGGTCGCGCAGGCAGAAGCCCACGTCCACCCCCTGCGCGGCGAGGCGGACGATCTCCTCCTGGACGGCGCTCATGCAGGCTATGGTCTGCGGTCGGGGATGCCCCAGAGCCGTGAGGGACGCGTCGGGGAGCTCGAGCGAGAGGAACTCGTCCGAGGGCAGCGACTCGCCGGGGTCTGCGACCGCAGCCTCGGTCCCGTCGTGCGTCCCGACCACGAGCTCGCCCAGACCCAGGGGCCAGGCGAGGCTCAGGGCGGCGATGGAGAGGGTCACCAGCGACACCTCGAGGAAGTTGTAGGGGAGCAGGGGCTCGCGACCCTTGGGTCCCCTCGGCCTCGGCCTGGGCTCCATCCCAGCCCCGGGCTAGTTCTTGAGCGAGTTGAGCGGGGCGGGGAAGCGGCCGCCGCGATGCGCCAGCACGTCTCCCGCGAAGCGGTTCACGGGCATGACCGGGGCGGAGCCGAAGAGGCCGCCGAACTCGAGGACGTCGCCCTCTCGCTTGCCTATGGCGGGGATCAGCCTCACGGCCGTGGTCTTGGCGTTGATCACGCCGATGGCCATCTCGTCGGCGATGATGCCGGCGATGGTCTCGACCGAGGTGTCACCGGGGATGGCGATCATGTCGAGCCCCACGGAGCAGACGCAGGTCATGGCCTCGAGCTTCTCGAGGCTGAGGGCCCCGTCCTGGGCGGCTCGGATCATGCCCGCGTCCTCCGAGACGGGGATGAACGCGCCGGACAGGCCGCCCACGATGGAGCTGGCCATGACGCCGCCCTTTTTGACGGCGTCGTTGAGCAGGGCGAGGGCGCAGGTGGTGCCGGGCCCCCCGCACTCGCCCACGCCTATGATCTCGAGGATCTGGGCCACGGAGTCGCCCGCCGACGGGGTGGGTGCCAGGCTCAGGTCCACGATGCCCCTCTCGGCGTCCAGGCGCCGCGCCGCCTCGCGGCACATGAGCTCCCCGGCGCGGGTGATCTTGAAGGCGGTCTGCTTGATGCGCTCGGCCACCTCGGTGAGGTCCGCGTCCGGTGGCAGCTCCCCGAGGGCTGCGGCCATCACGCCCGGGCCCGAGACGCCCACGTTGATGACCGCGTCGGCCTCGCCGCCGCCATGGACGGCGCCCGCCATGAAGGGGGAGTCCTCTACCATGTTGGAGAAGACCACAAGCTTCGCGGCGCCGTAGCAGTCGATGTCCTGGGTGAGCTCGGCGCACTCCACCATCTTCTGGGCCAAGAGCAGCACGGCGTCCATGTTGATGCCGGCGCGCAGGCTGGCCGCGTTGACGCTGGAGCAGACGCGCTCGGTGGAGGCGAGCGCCGTCGGGATGGAGTCGATGAGGCGGCGGTCGGTGGCTCCCATGCCCTTCTGGACGAGCGCCGAGAAGCCGCCCATGAAGTCGATGCCCAGGGTCTCAGCCGCGCGGTTCATCGCCCGCGCGATGGGCGAGAGGTCCCGGTCGGGGCAGGCGGCAGCGATCTGCGCCACGGGGGTGACCGAGACGCGCCTGTTGGCGATGGGGATGCCGTACTCGCGCTCGAGCTCGCTGGCGACGGGCACCAGGCGCTCGGCCGTCGTCGTGATGCGGTCGTATATCTTGGTGCACATGCGCGCCATGTCCTCGTCGGCGCAGCCGAAGAGCGAGACGCCCATGGTGATGGTCCTGAGGTCGAGGTTCTGGCGAGAGACCATGTCGAGGGTCTCGCGGACCTCTTCGGGGGTGATTGCCATGGGGCTCCTTCTCTCTTCCGCGCTCTATTGCACTGGCTATTGTTGCGTATTGGCGGGCCGCGTGTGGGGCAGAGGGGCCCGACTCCTCCCGGGCTCCTCCTGCCAGACCAACTCTCTGGCACCCATCCAAATTGTTAGGTGAACAAATCCATAAATGTTCAGTTTCGAATTACTAAAATAGTCCTCACACACTGCTATTTAACTGATGTTTCTCCGTTCACAACTGTTTTGTAACCGTTCGCGGGCAAATGAGTTTCGCGAACGTGCCAGAGAGGCTACAACGTTGTTAGGCAAAGGGTCGATGAACGAAACACGTCACATTGACCCGCATGTTCTGCGGCACTTTCTTACATGGGGGGCGTTCTTCGAGGTCCGGACCGTCGTTTTTCTCTCTTGTGGGCAGTAAACAGAGACCTAAACAACAGGGGCCAGGGGACGACAGGCAAGAGGGTCCGCAGACGGGTGCCGCGGCACTCACGAAGGCGACTGTTTGGTCGGGAAGGTTCTTGAAGGGAGTACTTGGAATGGGCAATCTCTCTAGGCGCGATTTCCTCAAGCTTTCGGGCGTCACCGGCGCGGGCCTGGGCGCGGCATCCGTGCTCGCGGCCTGCAGCGGCGGGTCCGGCAGCTCCGACTCCGGCAGCTCCGACGCGTCGGGCAGGGACGTCAAGATCGGCGTCTCCATCTGGAGCTCCACCGACGCACTTGGTTCCCTCTCGGTCGACATCGTGAAGAAGGCCGCGAGCATCCTGGGTGTCGAGACCACCGTCGTCGACCAGGGCCACGTCTCCGAGCAGGTCACCGCCTCCGCCGAGACCCTCGCCGCGGCCGGCTGCAACGGCATGATCATCTGCAACTCCGCGGACTCCGAGATGACCTCCGTCATCAACACCTGCAACGAGAACGAGATGTACGTCACGCAGTTCTACCGCATCATCTCCGAGACCGCCTCGCCCGATGTCTACGCCGCGGCCAAGAGCTCCAAGTACTACGTCGGAGCCGTCCACGAGGACGAGGTCCTCAACGGCAAGACCCTGATGGGCCTCCTGCTCGAGAAGGGCGGCCCCAACAAGACCGGCGCCCGCCACATCTGCCTCGAGGGATGGACCGTCGGCGACGCCACCTTCCAGCTGCGCTGGCAGGGCTACAAGGAGGGCCTCGAGGAGTGGAACGCCGCTCACCCCAGCGACCAGGCGACCATGACCGAGCCCGTCTACGCCAACACCTCCTCGGCCGAGGGCGCCAAGGTCACCGAGCAGTTCGTCAACACCAACCCGGACATCGACGCCCTGATCGTCGCCGGCGGCGGTGGCGACCCGCTGGTGGGCTCCATCGGTCAGCTCGCCAACATGGGCCTCACGGGCAAGATCTCGGTCGTCTCCACCGACTTCCTTTCCGACCTCGCCGACCAGCTCACCTCCGGCGGCATCTTCGCCGAGTCCGGCGGCCACTTCTGCGACCCCCTGTACGCCTTCATGCTCACCTACCAGGCCTGCACCGGCAAGCTCGAGGTCAAGGAGGGCGAGTTCGGCGCCGAGATTAAGTTCCCCTACGTCTACGTCTCGAGCTCCGATGAGTACGCCGACTACGAGAAGTACTTCGTGAACGACGCCCCCTACACCGACGACGAGATCAAGGCACTCGCGGAGAAGAGCTTCGACGACCTCAACAAGGCCGCCACGTCGCTCAGCATCGAGGACGTCAAGACCCGCCACGCCTAGACCCGCCACGCCTAGACCCGTCACGCCTAGACCCGTCACGCCTAGGCCCGCAACGCCCGGGCAGCGCCTGACGTCGGCCAGGCCGGCACCATAGCGGCATCCGAATCGGAGGGAGCCCGAGAGTCCTCGGATTCCCTCCGATTCACTGCGAAACGCCTGTCAGCAACATGAGGAAGGGGCGATTGATGCAATCGTTTCTGAAGAAGGCCCGGCAGAGCCAGTGGTACGGGGTGGGGCTGCTCCTGCTCATCGCCGCGGTGATCTGGGCCGTGTTCAAGGTCTCGTCTCCCGACACCTTCGGCTCGTCGGACAAGCTCACCTCGTACCTGCAGACCGCCCTCATCTACGCGGTGGGCGGCTGTGGCATGTACTTCATCTGCGTCATGGGGCTCTTCGACTTCTCCATCGGCTCCATCCTGATTGTCTCGGAGCTTGCGGCCATCGCCCTGACGCCCCAGCTCGGCTGGGTCTCGGTCATCGTCGTGCCCATCCTGGTCGGCCTCGCCCTGGGCTTCTGCAACGGCATCGCCTACATCAAGATGCACATCCCGTCGATCATCGTGACCACGGGCCTCTCGCTCATCTACGAGAGCTTCTCCGTCTGGATCGCCAACGTGAACGGCACGCGCCTGAGCGACTCCTACAAGCTCTTCGGCTCCTACCCCTGGAACCTCGTGGTGGCGCTGCTCGCCTTCCTGCTCTGCTGGTTCATCCTCAAGTACACCAAGGTGGGCACCTACACCAACGCCATCGGAGCCAACGAGCTCGTGGCAAAGAACATGGGCGTCGACGTCGACCGCTACAAGGCCATCGCCTTCATGCTCTGCGGCACCTTCATGGGCATCATGTCCATCCTCTACCTGGGCTACGGCACCGCGCAGACGCCCCAGACCGGCATGCTCTCGCAGGCGCTCAACTTCCAGCCGCTCATGGGCACCTTCTTCGGCCTGGCCTTCAAGAAGTACGGCCACCCCGTGGTGTCCATCCTCATCGGCGAGTACATCGTGGCCATGATCTTCGCGGGCTTCGTCGCCCTGGGCATGCCCACAACCGTCAACAACATCGTCACCGGCGCGACGCTGCTCGCCATCGTCACGCTCACCACCAAGCGTCGCAACGGCGCCGTCGTCAAGTAGGAAGGGAGGACGCAGGATGGCAAGGGAAATCATGCTCCATGCCGTGGGCATCGACAAGCGCTTCGGGCCCACGCACGCGGTCGACCACGTCTCCCTGGACTTCTACAAGGGAGAGGTGCACGCCCTCATAGGCGAGAACGGCTCCGGCAAGTCGACCTTCACCAACATGCTCACCGGCATCATCACCATCGGCGAGGGCACGTTCGAGCTGGACGGCCAGAAGATCGCCCCCAGGAACCAGGTCGACGCCAACCACCACGGTGCCGCCGTCATCGTCCAGGAGCAGGGCACCCTCGACGGCCTCACCGTCGCCGAGAACATGTTCCTCGGCGACGAGGACCAGTTCATCAGCGGCGGGATCAAGAACACCCGCGCCATGTACAAGAAGGCGCAGGAGCTCCTCGCGGACTACGGCCTGGACTACATCAAGGCCTCGGACCCCATCGAGAACTACAACTTCGAGGACCGCAAGCTCGTCGAGATCGTGCGCTCCACCTGGTTCGCGCCCAAGGTCCTCGTCGTGGACGAGACCACCACGGCCCTCAGCCAGAACGGCCGCTACAAGCTCTTCAGCGTCATGAACAAGGTCCGCGACGACGGTCGCACCGTGATCTTCATCAGCCACGACATGGCCGAGGTCCTCTCGATGTCCGACACGATCAGCATCCTGCGCGACGGCGAGTTCATCAAGACCGTCAGCGCCAAGGACGTGACCGAGGAGGAGCTCAAGACCCTCATGGTCGGCCGCCAGATGAGCGGTCACTACTACCGCGAGGACTACGGCGAGTCGCTCGCCGCCGGCGTGGCCCTCTCCATGAGGGGCGTCAGCGTCCCCGGCCAGCTCGAGGACGTCTCGCTCGAGCTTCACAGGGGAGAGATCCTGGGCATCGGCGGCCTCTCCGAGTGCGGCATGCACGAGGTGGGCAAGGCCCTCTTCGGCGCCTCCTACGAGCGCACGGGCGAGGTCACGCTCTCGGACGGCACGAGCGTCGACAGCATCAACTGCGCCATCGACCACTCCATCGCCTACGCCTCGAAGGACCGCGACAACGAATCGCTCCTCATCGCCGACACCATCCAGGACAACGTCACGCTGCCCTCGCTGCGCAAGATGGGGCTGCCCCTCTCGGCCAAGAGGCAGCGCGAGTTCGCGGAGCGCTACGCCAAGGAGATGTCGGTCAAGATGGTCGGCGTGAGCCAGTTCGTCTCCGCGCTCTCGGGCGGCAACAAGCAGAAGGTCGTTCTGGCGCGCTGGCTGGGCGCCGAGTCCGACATCCTCCTGCTCGACTCGCCCACCCGCGGCATCGACATCAAGGTCAAGGCCGACATCTACGCCCTCATGGACCAGATGCGCAGGGACGGCAAGGCCATCCTCGTCATCTCGGAAGAGATCATGGAGCTCATCGGCATGTGCGACCGCATCCTCGTGATGAAGGACCACAAGATTAACGGCGAACTCAAGCGCTCCCGCGACCTGAGCGAGCAAGACCTCATCTCTCTGATGGTTTAGGAGGCGAACAAGATGACTGAAACCAACGGCGTTGCCACCGTGGCAGGCGAGAGTGACGAGCAGACCAAGTCTGGACTTCTCTCCAAGATCAACGTGCGATCCATCCTGCCGCTGCTCGGCTTCCTCCTGATCTTCCTGTTCTTTGCCGTCGCCACCGGCGGAAAGCTCGTCCAGGTCAAGAACATCAGGCTCATCCTCAACTCGACCTACGTGCTCATGATCGCGGCCATCGGCGTGTTCATGATCATGTCCATGGGCTCGCTCGACTTCAGCCAGGGCTCCATGATTGGCGTCTGCTGCATCGTGGTGTGCTACCTCTCGCAGGTCAACCCGGTCCTGGCCGTCCTGGGCGGAATCGCCACGGGCGCCGCGATCGGCGCGGTCAACGCGTACTTCCACGTGCGGAGGCAGATAGCCTCGTTCATCGTCACGATCTGCACCATGTTCCTGCTCCGCGGCGTGGTGGCCTTCCTCACCACCAACTCGCCCGCACAGGGTGCCGGCTACCTGCAGGCCGACCTCAATAACCCCACGCTGCTCATGGCTATCACCATCGCCTGCCTTGTGGTCTTCTATGCCGTGTTCACCTTCACGCCGCTGGGCTCGAACCTCAAGGCCATCGGCGCGGGGCAGACGGCGGCGCGCTTCGCGGGCATCGACGTCCAGCGCACCAAGGTCCTGGTCTACGTGGCGGCAGGCTGCATCACGGGATTCGCCGCCTTCATCCTGGCCATCCGCAACGGCTCGGTCACGGCCACCGGTGGCAACATGATGGAGACCCAGATCATGCTCGCCCTCGTCCTGGGAGGCCTGCCCATCTCGGGCGGCGCCAAGGTGCGCTTCTCCAACATCGTCGTGGGCGTCCTGACCTACTGCATCCTGGACCGCGGCCTCTCGATGATGGGCTTCGAGGCGGCCCCCAAGCAGCTCATCATGGGCGTCGTGTTCCTCATCTTCCTGGCGCTCTTCTCCGACCGCGAGGGCAACCAGGTCATCAAGTAGCCCTCTCTCGGGGAGGTCCCGCCCGGGGCCTCCCCTCCCGAACGGCATCGCCGCGAAAACGCGGCTCGCAAAAGGAGGCTCTTCATGCTGAAGATCAAGCAGTACAAGTTCTGGTTCTGCCCCTGCACCCAGGACCTCTATGGCGACGAGGTGCTCGAGCACGTCGCCCAACACGCGGCCGAGGTCGTGGCCGAGCTCAACGCAAGCAAGCTCGTGCCCTTCGAGGTCGTGCTCAAGCCCAACCTACTCACCAGCGACGTCATCCGCGCCACCTTCAACGCCGCGAACGTGGACGACGAGTGCGCCGGCATCATCACCTGGGCGCATACCTTCTCGCCCGCCAAGTCCTACATCCTGGGCCTGCAGGACCTGCGCAAGCCGCTCTGCCAGTTCGCGACCCAGTACAACGAAGAGATTCCCTACGATACCATCGACATGGACTTCATGAACGAGAACCAGGCCGCCCACGGCGAGCGCGAGCTGGGGCACATCTTCGCCCGCATGCGCTGGAACCACAAGGTGGTCTTCGGCTTCTGGAAGGACCCCGAGGCCCAGGCCGAGCTCGGTGCCTGGCAGCGCGTGACCGTGGGCGTCAACGAGAGCCGCAACATCCGCGTGGCCCGCTTCGCCGACACCATGCGCAACGTCGCGGTGACCGACGGCGACAAGATCGAGGCCGAGGTCAAGTTTGGCTGGACCGTCGACGCCTGGCCCGTGAACGACCTCGTCCCCTACGTGGAGGGCGTGACGGACGCCGAGGCCAAGGCCCTGACCGACGAGTACTACGACAGCTACGACCTGGTGCTGGACGGCCGTGACCCCGAGGAGTTCCGCCGTCACGTCGAGGTCCAGGCGGCCCAGGAGATCGGCATCGAGCGCTTCCTGGTCGAGCACGGCTACAACGCCTTCTCTGACCACTTCGGCGACCTGGGCGGCCTCAAGCAGCTGCCGTCCCTGGCCATCCAGCGCCTCATGCAGAAGGGCTACGGCTTCGGCCCCGAGGGCGACTGGAAGACCCCTGCCATGGTGCGCCTGATGAAGGTCATGACCGCCGGCATGGCGGGCGCCAAGGGCTCCGCGCTCATGGAGGACTACACCTACAACCTGGTCAAGGGCAAGGAGGGCATACTCGAGTCCCACATGACCGAGGTCGACCCCTCCGTGGCCGACGGCAAGGTCTCGATCCGCGCGACCCCGCTCTCGATGGGCGACCGCGAGGACCCCGCGCGCCTCATCTTCACCGCCAAGACCGGCCCCGCCATCGCCACCTCCCTCGTCGACCTGGGCAACCGCTTCCGCCTGATCATCCAGGACGTGGACTGCAAGAAGGTCGAGAAGCCCATGCCGCTCCTGCCCACCGGCACCGTCTTCTGGACGCCGCGCCCCGACCTCAAGGTGGGCACCACCGCCTGGATTTATGCCGGCGGCGCGCACCATACCGCCATGTCCTACGACCTCTCGGCCGACCAGATGGTCGACTGGGCCGAGGCCATGGGCATCGAGGCTGTGGTGATTGACGAGAACACCAGGCTCCGCGACTTCCAGCGCGACCTCAAGCTGGGCGAGGTGTACTACCGCTAGGCCCCGCGGACGGCGGGCCGACATGCCCGCCACCGCCCCCATCTCTGGCTGACCTGGGCCGCAGCCCCTCGTGGGTTGCGGTCCTTCCCTTGGAGGAGACATGACGAAGACCACACAGCAGATCGCCCAGGAGCTCGAGGCGGGGAAGTGCACCCTGGGCATCGAGTACGGGTCCACTCGCATCAAGGCCGTCCTGGACGACGCGGACGACCAGCCCGTCGCCATCGGCGCCTTCGACTGGGAGAACTCCCTGGTCGACGGCTACTGGACCTACGCCCAGGAGGAGCTGGACGAGGGCATCGCGGCCGCCTACGCCGCGCTCAAGGCGGACGTGCTCGCACGCTACGGCGTGACCCTGCGCCGCGTCGCGGGCCTGGGAGTGAGTGCCATGATGCACGGCTACCTGCCCTTCGACGCCGCAGGCGAGCTCCTGGTGCCCTTCCGCACCTGGCGCAACACAACCACGACCCGCGCCGCCCGTGAGCTCTCGGGCCTCTTCGGCTTCCACATCCCCGAGCGCTGGAGCGTGAGCCACCTCTACCAGGCCGTGCTCGACGACGAGGAGCACGTGGGACGCATCGCGAGCCTCACCACCCTGGCAGGCTACGCGCATCGCAGGCTCACGGGCGAGCACGTGCTCTCGGTGGGCGACGCCTCCGGCATGTTCCCCATCGACTCCGCGACCAAGGACTACGACGCGGGCATGCTGGCCAAGTTCGACGAGCTCGTGGCCCAAAGGGGGGTCGTGTGGAAGGCCGAGGACCTTCTCCCTCGCGTGATGCTTGCCGGGGAGGTCGCGGGACACCTGAGCGAGGAGGGCGCGCGCTTCCTCGACCACGACGGGGACCTCGAGGCGGGCTGCCCCGTCTGCCCGCCCGAGGGCGACGCCGGCACCGGCATGATCGCCACCAACGCGGTGGCCCCGCGCACGGGCAACGTCTCGGCTGGGACCTCCGTCTTCTCGATGGTCGTGCTCGAGCACGCGCTCAAGGACCCCTCCAACCCGCTGATCGACCTCGTCACCACCCCTATGGGAGACCCCGTCGCCATGGTCCACTGCAACAACTGCAGCTCCGACATCAACGCCTGGGTCGACCTCCTCGCCGACTTCCTGCGCGTCATGGGCCAGGAGGCGGACAAGGCCAGCATCTTCGCCACCCTGTTCAATGCGGCCCTGGAGGGCGAGAAGGACGCGGGTGGCCTGGTGTCCGTGCCCTTCGTCTCGGGCGAGACGGTCATGGGCGTCCAGACGGGCTTTCCCCTCTTCCTGCGTAGGCAGAACGCGCGGCTGGACGTCGCCAACTTCATGCGCTGCCACATCATGGCGGCCTTCGGCGCGCTGGCTGCAGGCAACGAGGCCCTGCGCGAGGAGGGCGTGCGCATCGACAAGCTGTACGGGCACGGGGGCATCTTCAAGACGCCCAAGGTGGCTCAGGGCCTGCTTGCGGCGGCGCTCGAGGCGCCTGTCACCGTTATGGCGACGGCAGGGGAGGGCGGCGCCTGGGGCCAGGCCGTGGCCGCCTCGTACATGGTCAACAAGGCAGAGGGACAGTCGCTCCCGAGCTTCCTGGACGAGCGCGTCTTCGCGGGCATGGAGCAGCTGACGCTCGAGCCCGATGCGGACGACGTCGCGGGCTATAGGACCTGGCTTGCCGACTTCAGGCGTGCGAACGAGGCCGAGAAGGCTGCGGAGGCGCGACTGGCGTAGGCCACGTCTCACCACTTACCACTTTGAAGATTTGATTGACGCACGGGCGTCGGCCGCAGGTTGGTCGGCGCCCGCCTCGTGTTGCCCACGATGCCCACCCACGACGTCGAACGCGCGCGTCTCTCCACCGAATACGTCCAACGCGTGCGAGAGTTGTCCGACTACGTCCAACGCGTGCAAGGAACACTCGACTACGTCGAACGCGTGCGAAAAATGCCCGACTACGTCCAACGCGTTTTTTCTCGCCTGCTCAACTGGGCAAACGTGAGTGCTTCGGACGCGTTTGACGTATTTCTTGCTGAGAGACGCGCGTTTGACGTCGTGGGTGCTCGAAGCCATCCGTCATGATGTCGCGCGTCGCCGGCGTGTCTTGTGTAGGAAATGTGAACGAATGAATTATGCAGTGGCTCTCATAAAAGAATGCATGCGAATCGTGCTTGTCGAGAAGGACGCTGACCTTTGAGGACGAAGTAAAGGACCAGTAATCTGAATACAAATTTCGCATGAACAATATTCGATAGTTTACAAATCTGAATAAAATGCAGCCTCCAAAGGGTCCAAGCTCTCTGCGGCAAACAAGCTGCGACATGGAAGGGAGCAGGGCATGGCTTTTGACTTCACGGGCAAGACCGCGATCGTCACCGGCGGCACCCGCGGCATCGGCGCCGAGATCTGCAAGGGCATCGTCGAGGGTGGCGGCCACGTCGTTGTCATCGGGCTCAACGAGCAGCGCGGCAGGGAGTTCGTGGCGTCGCTGGGGGAGGGCAACCACTACTACCGGCTCGACGTGGGAGACCCCGCTGCGGTGCGCGCGACCGTCGCGCAGATTCTGGATGAGGTCCCGGGCATCAACATCCTGATCAATGACGCGGGCGTCATCTCGGCCAAGCCCTTCGAGGAGGTCGACGACGCGGAGTGGAAGCGCACCATCGACGTCAACCTCACGGGCACCTTCACCATGTGCAGCGCGATCTTCCCCTACTTCAAGGAGCACGGCGGCGGGCGTATCGTCAACGTCTCGTCCGTGGCCGGCAAGATCGGCGGGGGTCTGCTGGGCACCGCTGCCTACGCCTCGTCCAAGGCAGGCGTGAACGGTCTCACCAAGGCCATCGCCAAGGAGGGCGGCAAGTACGGCATCTCGTGCAACGCCGTCTGCCCCTCCTTCACCCTGACCAGCATGACCACCGCGCTCAGCGAGGACCCGGTCAAGCACGACAAGGTCATCTCGATCATCCCGCTGGGCCGTGCCGCCGAGCCTTCCGAGCCCGCGCAGATGGTGCTCTTCTTCGCGTCCGACCTCGCGAGCTTCGTCAACGGCGAGGTGGGGGACTGTGACGGAGGAATCGTGATGGACGGGTAAGCATCCGCGCACGTCACGTCGTACGACCAATTGGGGCCCGGCTCGGCCAGGGCCCCGAAGCATGCGCAGGCAAACCGAAGGGAAGCGCACATGTCCGAGGCAACAACCAAGGCGGAGAAGGGCGGCGGCTTCTTCAAGATGCTCGGCCGCATCCCCGGGGCCAACATCCTCGTGCCCCTGCTCCTCGCCTGCACCATCAACACCTTCTTCCCACAGGTCTTCGCCCTGGGGAGCTTCACCACGGCCATGACCACCGGAGGTACGGGCGCGCTCGTCGGCGCCTTCCTGGTCATGGTGGGCACCACAATCTCGTTCGAGTCAGCGCCGAAGGCCGCCGTCCGTGGCGCGATCATCATCGCGACCAAGGTCGTCTTCTGCGTGGCGCTGGCGCTCATCGTGCAGTTCGCTCTGGGCGACAACCTGCTGGGACTCTCGTCCATGGTCATCCTTGCCGCCTGCTCCGGCGCGAACAACTCGCTCTACGCGGGGCTCATGGGAGACTACGGCACCGAGGTCGAGCGTGGTGCCGTCGCCGTGACCACCCTGGTGGTCGGCCCTCCCGTCACCATGATCGTGCTGGGTGCCGCCGGGCAGGCGCCTTTGGGCTGGAGCCTTCTAGGTGCCGTGCTGCCCATCCTGCTGGGCATCGTGCTGGGCAACTGCTTCCCCAGCCTCAAGAAGACCCTCTCGGCCGGCCTTCCCGGCATCATCATCCTGACCTTCTTCGCGATGGGCTCCACGATGACCCTGAGCCAGATCGTGCAGGCGGGACTTCCCGGCATCCTGCTGGGCGTCATCTGCTCCGTGGGCGGCGCGCTCGTGACCGTCGCCGCCGACCGTGCGACGGGCGGTACCGGCGTGGCTGGCGCGGCCATCTCGAGCTGCGCGGGTGCCAACGTGGCCACCCCGGCGGCCATGGCCTCCGTCAGCGCCGAGCGCTTCGGCGGGGCCGTGCTGGCCACGGCGACGGCGCAGGTGGCGGCAGCCGCCATCGTGACGGCCATCCTGACACCGCTCATCACGGCTTACGTGTACAAGCGCTACCACGTGGAGGACGCAGCGGAGCAGCAGCCCGCGACGGCGTAGGCGGGCGACTCTCGCCTGGCGCCACGTGCGCTTTGTCTCGCGATGGCGTCCAACGCGTGCAGCCTGCAGCCGAGTACGTCCGATGCGTCCGAATGCCCGCCGGGTACGTCCGATGCGTCCGAATGCCCGCCGAGTACGTCCAACGCGTCTGAATTTCCGCCGAGTACGTCCAACGCGTCTGAGAGCCTCACGTTTGCCCAGTTGGCGGTGAGCTCAAAGACGCGTTGGACGTTTTCGCGTTTGTATCGCACGCGTTGGACGCTTTCGAGCGCGAGGCGGACGCGTCGGACGCGCTCGTGCACGGGCGGAGCGCGGCATGCGCACGGGTGGCGCATGCGATGAGGGAGCTTGCGGCGCTGGCGGCCCTAGCGTTCGGCGTGCCCGAAGGCGAAGACCGTGCGCGAGACGAAGGGGTGTCCCGGCGCGTAGACCGGCTGGGGGAAGTTCTTGTGGTGGATGGCGTCGGGGAAGAACTGGGTCTCGAGGGCGACGCCGTCGAAGCGGCCATGATGCACGCCGCCCTTGCCCAGGGCGTCGAGCCCGCCTGCGGTGTAGAGCTGCAGGCCCGGGGCATCGGTCCAGACGTCCATCCAGATTCCGCTCTGGTCACCCGTGAGGCGGGCGACCCTCTCCACCCTCTCGTCGTTCTTCAGGACGAAGTTGGTGTCATAGCCTCCGGGAACGAGCCATATGTCGCGACCCAGCGCCTTCGCGCTGCGGAAGTCGTACGGGGTGCCCGTGACGTCGGCGAGCTCTCCGGTGGGGATGAGCCGGGCGTCGGAGGGGGTGTAGCGGTCGCAGTCGAGCCAGAGCTCGTGCGAGAGGACAGAGCCGGCGGCATGGCCGTTGAGGTTCCAGTAGGCATGGCAGGTCAGGTTGACGATGGTGGTGGCTGAGGGCGTGGCCTCGAAGCTCAGCTCGAGGCGGTCGTCCTCGAAGAGGCGGTAGGTGAGAAAGACGTCGAGCGCACCGGGGAATCCCTGGTCGCCCGGCCTGCTCAGGAGGTTGAGCGTGAGCTGGCAGCTGCCGTCCCCGTTCTGGCGCGGGCCGTCGGCGAGCTTCCAGAGGCGCTCGAACCAGAAGCGCGGGCCCGAGTGCAGGCTGTTGGGGCCGTCGTTTGCCGCGAGGTGGTAGGTCGTGCCGGCCAGCTCGAAGCTCGCGCCGGCGATGCGGTTGGCGTTTCTGCCCACGATGGCCCCGAAGTCTGCGCCGTTGTGCAGGTAGCCGGGCGCGCCGTCGTAACCCAGGGTCACATCGACGAAGCTGCCCCTCCCGTCGGGGACGACGACCGCCTGCAGGCAGGCGCCGAGGTCCGTGACGCAGGCGCGCATGCCCGAGGAGTTCTGAAGCTCGTACAGGTGGACCTCCCGGCCATCCTCGCAGTGGCCAAACGGTCTGGTGGCAACCGGCATAGGAGCTCCTCTCCCCAAGGAATGAGCATGAGCGGGTAGGCCCGCTGACCCGTAGGCTAGCGCGAACGGGAGGGTCCGCGTCCGTGGTTGGTGGGGTTTTCGGCGGGGCAGCACGGGCTGTCGGCGGGGGAGAGGCGCGCCCGCCGACACTATGTCCCTTTCCAATTGGCGAGGAGACGGGACTTCGCCAAGGCCGTGCGAACGAGAGCATGGGACCAAACACAGGCCAGGGGCCCTCCGCTCAGTCTGGAAGGTCCCCTGGAGGTCATATTCTGACGTCACTTGATCCCTAGTACACAGGGTTCTCTGTCTCGACCTTGTCGGATTCCTGGAAGGGAGCAAGGGTCGAAACCATCTTTACAGCCTGGTCATAAGGGTTTCGCACGTAGTGGACCTCGCTGGGCTCGATGTGGATGAAGTCGCCTTCGGACAGCGTGTGCACAACGCCGTCAATCACGATGTCCACCTTGCCAGTGAGGATATAGAAGTTCTCTTCCATCACGTTGTGGAAGTGAGCCTGGAAATCCTGGCCGGGCTGGAACTGCACGAGGGCATAGTTCATGCGAGGGCCCTTCATGAGGTACTTGGGTCCAGAGTCGCCGAAGCGATACTCGAAGTCGTTCTCGTTGACGATAAACATGCGCATGGTCCCTTCCGAAACGTCGTGATGGCATGTGATGGAGTCCGTGCTTTGGCCCTAGATGCCCGGCGCGCTCCACATTCCCTTGGTGATGCCCTGCTCGCTGAGGCGCAGCTGCTCTGCATAGAGCTTGCGCCAATTGGCGTAAAGCTCGTCATAGACGGTACGGTTCTCTTGGTTGGGCGTATAGCTCCGATCCCACTTGACCACCTGGTGGGCGCCGTCGGCGATGCTGGGATAGATGCCCACGCCATATCCGGCGAGCACTGCGGCACCCAGCGCTGTTGCCTCCTTCACCCGAGGTACCTTCACCACCTTGTTGCAGACGTCAGCCACGATCTGCGCCCAGAGTGGGCTCTTCGAGGCGCCGCCTGCAAAGATGAGCTCGTCTGGCTCGTTGCCCGTTGCCTCGCGCACCAGGTCGATGTGTCCGCGCACGAGGAGCGCGGTGTTCTCGAGTATGGCGCGATAGAAGCAGTACTTGTCGAAGCGCTCTGGGTCGAGCTCGAAGTTGGTGAAGGTAGGGCTGGCATGAGTCCAGTGGATGAAGTTCATTACGTCGCTGAAGCAGCAGAGCATGCCATAGCTACCCGCAGGAACCTTCTCGGCCCTCTCGTTCATGAGGTCGTAGGCGTCCTTGCCGAGCGTCGCCGCCTCAGCCTTCTCCGCCTGGCAGAAGCCATCGCGATACCAGCGCATCACCAGGCCGGGCTTGAATGCCAGCGCCTCGTACTGCCATACCTTTGGGATGGCATGGCAGTTGACGCGCACGCGACAGTCGGGATCGGTCGTGGCGCTGGCAGTGTTGAACTCGTACTGCCAGAAGCTTCCGCCAAAGACCCCGGCCTGTCCCGGCTCGCAGGCGTCTATGCCGATCATGCCTAGCTGGCAGTCTCCGCCACCCACTATCACGGGCGTCCCCTCGGCGAGGCCAGTCTGCTCGGAACCCCAGGCGCTTACCTCCCCCGCGCGCGAGCCACACTCGAGCACCTTGCCGAAGATGTCAGTCTTGAGACCGCAGCGCTCGGCAATCGACGGATCCCAGTCCCGCCTCTCTAGGCTCATCATTCCCGTGGTGCTGCCATTGCTGGGCTCCACCGCGAGGACTCCAGTGAGCTTGTATATGAGCCAGTCGTTGAACATACCCACGCGCGCACAGCGCTCGTAGACCTCGGGCATCTTGTTCTTTACCCAGAGTAGGCGAGGGAGCGCTCCGAGCGCATAGGTCTGGCCACTCTCGCGATAGATCTCGCGCTCGAGCTCGGGGTTCATTCTGATGAGCTCGCCCACCTCGTCGTTGCTGCGGGCGTCGACGTTGGCACAGGCCCAGATCTCTTGGCCCTGGTCGTCGTAGAGGACGATCCCCTCGCGCATGCAGGTGGTTGAAATGGCAGCGATGCTGCTGGGGTCGACCTTGGAGTCGGACAGGACCCCCTTCACGCAGTTGCGAGCGAGGTCCCAGCCCCCAACCCAGTCGAAGTCCATGCTACCTGGCCAGCGGGGGTCCTCATGGTGCTCCCACTCTCGTTGGGCGACGGCAACCTGCTCGCCCGCAGTCGAGAACAACACAGCGCGTATGCTGCCTGTTCCCGCGTCCAACGCCAATAGATACCTTTCCATTGTCACCATCCCCTAATTCGTGCGACCGTCAGTTCCCGAGCAGTCCCAGTGCCGTCTTCTCGTCCGTTATGAGCACGTTGAGGTAGTCGTGTGCCAGCGCCGCACGCAGCACGGCCACCTTCTCGGCACCACCGGCAACTCCCACGACGTTTTTCATGGCACAGAGGCTTTCCAGGCTCGTGCTCACGGACCTGCTGTCGATGCTGGTGGGGATGACCTCGCCCTTGCTGTCAATGAAGTGGTTGAGGATGTCACCCACGCACCCCTCCATCCGCAGGAGTGCAAGGTCGTTTGCGTTGATGATCCCATTTCGCATGATGGTGGCGTTCTCCGTGAGGGCGCCCATGCTCATGACCGTCATGTCGGCCAGCTCCGTCATGCGGCTGATGCCCTGGATGGTCGGCTCCCTCATGAGCGCCTCCTTGAGCTCGACTGACGAGAGAATGAGAGGCGTGGGGGTTAGGTAGAGCTTCATGTTGAGGGAGCCCAGGGGAACTTTGGGCAGGTAGAAGCTTACGCCTCCCGTCAGGCTGACTACGCTGAAGTCCTTTCGGCCACTGTTTGCGAGGTGGCTGAGGGTCAGCCCCATCGTGTCGCCGTAGCCGATGTTCAGGTAGCCGCCTGGCTTGAGGTGGTAGGTGATGTACATGGCCGCGGCACGCGCGATGCTGTCAAGAAGCGCGGACTGGTCTACCGGCGTGGGCACGACCATGGCGTCGTCCAGCCCGAACGTCTTGACCAGGTTTCTCTCGGTGCTCATGCGCGCGTTGTCGTCCTCGCGGAAGTTGAACCGTATGATGCCGTTCTGCCGCGCGTCGTCCAAAAGGCGAATCACCTTCGCGCGAGAAATACCCATGAGGGACGAGATTTCTTGCTGCGTATAGCTCTCCATGTAGTAGTACCAAGCGGCCTTGAGCGTGAGAGAGTACTCGACTTCCGACAAGACATTCGCCTCCTTGCGATGAGCTGTAGAACAAATGTCCATATATCAGACAGGAGTTCGAAAACAGATATACAGCCATGCTAGCGATAAGTCAATTTCGACTTGTTCGAGCGGAGGGATCGGTCGGCTGGGACCGATGCGAAGATAAAGATTAAATAAGCAGTTAATAAGATGGTTAGATTCACTTCGACCAGATTGGGGCAGTTCATCCGGAGTGGAGGCGACATGTAACTCACCTAGTTCACAAACCGTACTCAAGGTTGGAACAAACGTCACAAGTAGAAACAATTTGCCATTCATTGGCACTTTTCTACCGCTCATGTTCCGGTCAGTGGCCCGTGCGCCAAGCGGGTTTTATCGTCCAGATAAAGGGATGGACCCCCCCAGGGGCTCGTCTCTCTTACCACTAGGGAAGGGAGGCCACGTGGAAGCTGCCGACAGTCAGAACGGCACCGTAGGGCGGGATGAAGCGAGAGTTAGCTACCAGGTTCCCAACACGCTGCTCTCGGTGCAGAACATCTACAAGTCCTTCGGCTCCAACGAAGTTCTGAAGGGCATCAGCCTCGATCTCTGCGAAAGCCAGGTGCTCGCTCTTATTGGAGGCAACGGAGCGGGCAAGTCCACGCTGATGAAGATCATCATGGGGATTTACTCTGCTGACAGCGGAGAAATCACCATTGCGGGCAAGAAGGTCGACATCTCCAACCCCAAGGCAGCGTTGGAGCACAGCATCTACATGGTGCCTCAGGAGCCCATGCTCTTTCCCAACATGACCGTGCGCGAGAACGTCGTCATCGGCTTTGACGAGGGAGCTTCCGAGCTGGAGAGCCGTCTGAAGTCCGTCATGGCGGAAATCGGATGGTCTCTTGACCTTGATTGCAAGGCATCCACGCTCTCCATCGCCGAGCAGGGCATGGTCGAGATCCTGCGTGGCCTCATGCGCAATCCCAAGGTGCTCATCTTGGACGAGCCCACCTCTGCCCTCACCTTTGACGAGGTCCAAAGCCTCCTTGCCTGTGTCGAGGAACTTCAGAAGAAGGGCATTGGCATCATCTATATCACCCACCGCCTTTCCGAGGTCTTTGAGATCGGTACGACGGTGGCGATTCTGCGTGACGGCATCGTGACCACACAGGGAAACGTATTCGAGTTCACCCGGGACGACCTGGTGCGCGGTCTGCTTCCGGAAGACGCGAGCGTGGATGGTGCGACGACCGGGGACAGCGCATGCGAGATCGACTATTCCCAGGAGCCCGTTCTTAGGGTGCGGGACTTTTCGGGCTATGGCTTCTCGGACGTCAGCTTCGACATCTATCCCGGAGAGATCGTGGGCTTGGCAGGCGTCGTTGGTGCCGGGCGCACGGAGATGGCGACCACGATCTTCGGCAGGGACAAGGTGCTCGGCGGGAGCGTGACGCTCAACGGGCAGGACATTACCGGCCGCAAGACGCGCCAGGTCATCTCGATGGGACTTAACTACGTTCCTGAGGACCGCTTCAACGATGGTCTCTACCGCATTCGCGGTGTTGCCGAAAACACGACCAGCGCCCTACTCTCCAGTAGCCGGATGGGCAGGTTCTTTCTCAACTCCAAGGAAGAGGAGAGGGTCTCGCAGAGCTACGTGGACCGCTTCCGCACCAAGGTGACCGGACTCGACCAGGAGGTGGGAGGTCTCTCTGGCGGCAACCAGCAGAAGACCGTCATAGGGCGGGCATTCTCCACGTCGCCCAAGGTGGTCATCCTCGACGAGCCCACCCGCGGCATTGATGCTGCGGCCCGTGGTGACGTCTATGCGGTGCTGCAGGAGCTCAGGGACACGGGGGTGTCCATCCTCCTCATCTCTTCCGACATGGAAGAGATCGTGGAGCTCTCGGATCGCGCGCTGGTCATGTACCAGGGACGCATCGTTCAGGAGTTCGGCAAGGACCAGATCGTTCAGGAGAACCTGACCGCTGCTGCGTTTGGCGTGTATCAGGCTGACGCAAAGGCGGTGACCGACTAATGGGACGCATCAAGAACCTCCTTCATGCGCGGAGCATGAGCAGCTTCGCGTTCCTGGTCATCCTCTTCTTGGTGGTCGGCCTCATCAACCCGGCGTTCCTGACCCCCTCCAACATCTCGGCCTGCTTCAACACCTCGGTGGTGTACACGCTGGTTGCCGTGGGAATGGCCTTCACGCTATTCATTGGCGAGATCGATGTCTCGGTCGGCGCCAACCTCGGCCTGGTCGCCGCTGTTGTCGGCAGCATGTTGCGAGATGGCCAGTCCATGGGCCTGGCCATCATCGTCGGGGTCGTGATTGGTGCCATGATCGGACTCATCAATGCCTGGGGCGTGGCCGTCATGAAGGCTCCGTCGCTCATCTTCACCTTGGGCGTGAATGGCGTTCTTCGCGGAATCGTTTACGTCTACACCAATGGTGCCTGGGTGGAGAACCTTCCCAAGGGGTTCAAGGACTTCTCTTCCGTGACTGCCGTGGGCGATCTGACGGTCTACTACTGCGCCACCATCGTGCTGGTGGCCGTTATTCAGCTCCTTCTTGTCAGGACTAAGCGCGGTCGCTACTTTCACGCCGTGGGCGACAACGCCCAGGGCGCCACGCTCGTGGGCCTGCCCACCCGCACCACCAAGATCCTGGCCTATGTCATTTGCGGAGTCATGGCGGCAATCGGAGGCATCATCTTCTGCAGCCGCATCGGCTTCGTCACCCCCGCCAGCGGCAACGGCTACGAGATGAAGGCCATCGCCGCCTGCGTGCTCGGCGGCATCAGCCTCCTGGGTGGCGTGGGGTCCGTCGTGGGGTCCGCCATCGGCGCTGTCATCATGGCCTCGATCAGCTACCTGCTGGTCTTCATGGGCTTCTCGTCCAACTACGACAACGCCATCACCGGCATCATCCTCATCGTGATCGTCGTGGTTGACGCCCTCCTGCAGCGTCGTGCCATCGTCAAGAACCGCCACGCGCGCCTTGCCGCCCGTGTCTCCTCTGGCACTGAAGTGGCTGCCGCTGCAATGGAGAAGGCCCAGGAAGGAGGCGAGGCGTAGATGACGCGTATCAAGCAGCTTCTCACCAAGGGCCAGGCAAGTTGGAACCTCATTCTCATTGGCCTGCTCGTACTCGAGTTTGTTGTGTTCGGCGCTGCCAACCCCAAGTTCCTGCGTCCGGCGCTGCTGTTCACCAGCATCAATGACAACCTGCCCGTGTTCATGATTGCCCTGTTCGTCACCCTTGTCATGGTCACGGGGGGCATCGACATCCAGGTTGCGTCCCTCGTGGGACTTACGTCTATCACCATCGGCGTCGCCTGGCAGGACTTTGGCTTCTCGATTTGGGCTGCGGTCGCCTTGGCAGTGCTTATCTGCATTGCCTGCGGCGCATTCTCAGGCTTCCTGATTGCGTACTGCGGGGTTCAGGCCATGGTGGTCACGCTGGGCGGCAGCTTCCTCTATTCGGGAATCGCACTTCTCATCTCCACCCTCTCCAGCACCGAGAGCTACCAGGGCATCGGTGGTTTCCCCGAAGAGTTCAAGTTCATCGCCAGCTACCAGGTATTTGGAGCCATCCCCTTCCAGCTGCTCATCTATGTCGCCATGTTCGCAATAGCCTTCATCCTGCTCCATAAGACCAAGTATGGTCGCAAGGTGATTCTCACTGGCGTCAATGCCCAGGCAGCCGAGTTCTCTGGCATCAACAGCAGGCTTGTGATCATGTCCACCTATGTCCTGAGCGCCGTCGCGGCTGCCATCGCGGGCATCGTGCTCACCGCATATCTCGGCACGGCCAAGTCCGACCTGGGCGGAAGCCTCACCATGGACATCATCACCGCGGTCGTGTTGGGTGGCACCCTCTCGACGGGCGGCAAGGGCTCGATCATCGGCACCGCGCTCGCCTCATTTGCCATCGCGTTTCTCAAGTTTGGGCTTCCCCTTTGCTTCAAGGTGGGCACCCAGTACCTGAACATACCCGTTGGAATCTTGCTCGTCGCGGTCATCGTTGGGCGTTCTGCGGCTAGTAGCACGGGCTACCTGTCCATGCTACGGACGCTGGTTTCAAGCAAGGTGGGCAATGGCCCCAAGGTCAAGGCCTAGGCAGGCCAGGAAAGATGGAGGTTGCGCTATGAAGAACGTATCTCGTCGTAGTTTCCTGAAGGTAATGGGCTTTTCGGCAACTGTCGCTGGACTTGGACTCGCTGGCTGCGGCAGCCAGAGCTCCGACACATCCTCGGGAGGGAGTGAAGCCGCTACCACTGGTGACATCAAGGGCAAGACCGTCGCGTTCATCCCCAAGGTGACCGGCAACGCATTCTTCGAGTCCGCGAACAACGGCGCCCAGGAGAAGGCAAAGGACTGGGGGATCACCGTCGACTACATCGGCGACGCGACCGCCTCGGTGTCCGCTCAGGTCTCTGTCATCAACCAGGCGGTCGCAAATGGCGTTGACGCCATCTGCATCTCGACGGTTGACGCCGGCGGCGTCTCCGACGCCCTCAAGAAGGCGACGGATGCCGGCATCGTCGTCACCACCTGGGACTCCGACGCCAATCCCGAGGACCGCACCCTCATGGTTTCCCAGGGTACGCCCGAGATTCTGGGGCAGATGCTGATTGACATGTCTGTCGACGGCCTCAAGCAGCGTGGCAAGGATCCCGAGAAGGACGAGATCACCTACGTCTGGCACTACTCGCAGGCCACCGTCACCGACCAGAACTCCTGGCAGGTCGCCGCAGAGAAGACCATCAAGGAGAAGTACCCCAACTGGAAGAACGTCCACGAGAACTACTACTCGAACCAGGACGCCGAGCAGGCGATCACCATCGGCGAGGCCGTGCTCGATGCCTTCCCCCAGATTGACCTGATCATCTGCAACGACTCCACCGCGCTTCCTGGCCAGCTTCAGGCCGCCGAGAACAAGGGCTACGACCAGTCTAAGATCACCATCACGGGCTTCGCATCGCCTATGTCCATCAAGTCGTACTGCGAGCACGGGACCATCTACAACTGGGGCCTCTGGGATTGCGGCGTCCAGGGTGCCATGGGCTGCTATGTGGCTGCGTACCTCGCTGCGGGCAACGAGGCCAAGGTGGGGGACAACATCGACATTCCCGGAATCGGAAAGGTCGAGGTCGAGTCCAACGACAGCATCGCCGAGGGAGCCAAGACGGCCGACAAGAACAACGGCGTTGTGCTGCTCCCGGAGCGTCTGGTCTTCACGAAGGAGAACATGAACGACTACTCCTTCTAGGCAAGGGCAATCGATGGGGCGATGCCGAAGCGCTGTGCTCGGCATCGCCCCACGCCACTATGAGAAAGGAAAACCATGGCAGATTTGGACGGGCTCAAGGTCGCTAAGGACTATCACGTGGACGTGCCCTTCGCGAACAACGAGGGCTTCTATGTCAAGGGGGCCAACAACCTTGACTGGGGCATGAAGAAGCACCTCTCCAACATCTTCGACGCAAAGAGCGGCAACACTGTCATGCTCGCCTTCGACCACGGCTATTTCATGGGCTCCACCGCCGGGCTCGAGCGTCTTGACCTCCTCCTGCCCAAGCTCGCTCCCTATGTCGACGTGTTCATGGGCACGCGCGGAGCCATCCGCAGCTGCGTCGCTCCCGAGTCGACCAAGGGCATCGCCCTGCGCGTGAGCTCCGGCTCTTCCATGCTGCAGGCAGACCTCAGCCATGAGGTGGTCGCCGTCGACATCGAGGACGCCATTCGCATGAACGCCGACTGCATGGCCACTCAGGTCTTCATTGGCGGGGACGGGCAGCTCTCCAGCATCGACAACCTCAGCCGAGTCATCAACGCCGGCATGCGCTACAGCGTTCCCACCCTCGGCGTCTGCGCCGTGGGCAAGGACATGGAGCGCACGGGTCGCTACTTCAAGCTCGCCACGCGCATCATTGCAGAGATGGGCTGCCAGCTCGTGAAGACCTACGACTGCGAGGACTTCGAGGAGGTCGTCGCCGCGTGCCCCGTGCCCATTGTTGTCGCGGGAGGAAAGAAGGTCCCCGAGCGCGACGCACTGCACATGGCCTACAGCGTCATCCAGAAGGGCGCCCACGGAGTCGACATGGGTCGTAACATCTTCCAGAGCACCCATCCCGTGGAAATGACGCAGGCAGTCCGCATGATCGTGCACGAGGGCGCCACCGACTCCGAGGCCTGGGAGTTCTTCCAGGACGTCACCGAGCACTAGCGCAAACGAATACGTCCCTCTCTTCGGGGTGTCTTCCCTTTCCACCCCATGCCGCCGCGGGCACTCCACGCCCCGCGGCGGCTTTTTTATTTAGATGGTTTGGCCAGAGCAAAATTCGCCGCTGGCGACCCGCTTGGAAGCGGGGGAGAGGCGCGCCCACTGGTACTAAACGCGCTATTCCATGTTTAGCAAAATTTAGCCAGCAGCAATCGGCCAGTGGTCAAAATGAGGGGACGATTATCCACCCGTAGGCTAAAATGGACGAAGCATATTGGCGTTCTTCGCTTTTTCGCCGTGTTTATGCGCAAACGTGTCACCTGGACGTTCGGATGAAGGGAAGTCCGCATGGCAGAAGATTTGGGTACCCCCTGGAAGAAGCTCGATGCCCCCGTCGCCGAGGAGGAGGTGGCCTGGGTCGACAAGTACTGGCGTGCCGCCAACTACATGTCCGTCGGCCAGATCTACCTGCGCAGCAACCCCCTCATGCGCGACGACTTCGTGGACGAGAAGAGCGGCCAGCCCCGCGACTTCGGCCGCGCCGACGTCAAGCATCGCCTCGTGGGCCACTGGGGAACCACCCCGGGTCTCAACTTCCTGATGGGCCACGTCAACCGCTTCATCCACGACCACGGCCAGAACGTCGTGTTCTTCATGGGGCCGGGCCACGGCGGACCCGCCGGCACCTCCCAGTCCCTGCTCGACGGGACCTACCGCGAATACTACCCCCAGATCACGGACGACGAGGCCGGCCTGCAGCGCTTCTTCCGCCAGTTCAGCTACCCCGGCGGCATCCCCAGCCACTTCGCGCCCGAGACCCCTGGCTCCATCCACGAGGGCGGCGAGCTGGGCTACACCCTGAGCCACGCCTATGGTGCGGTCCTCAACAACCCCAGCCTCCTCGCCTTCGCCGTCGTGGGTGACGGCGAGGCCGAGACCGGTCCCCTTGCCACCTCCTGGCAGACCAACAAGCTGGTCAACCCCCTCACCGACGGCATCGTCCTGCCCGTCCTGCACCTCAACGGCTACAAGATCGCCAACCCCACGATCCTCGCCCGCATCTCTGACGAGGAGCGCAACGAGTTCTTCCGCGGTATGGGCTACCACCCCTACACCTTCGTCGCCGGCTTCGACGACGAGCCGCCGATCTCGATTCACCGTCGCTTCGCCGCCCTGCTCGAGCAGGTCTTCAACGAGATCTGCGACATCAAGTGGCGTGCCCTCGCCGGCGAGACCGAGCGTCCCGCGTACCCCATGATCGTCTTCAAGACCCCCAAGGGCTGGACCTGCCCCAAGTACATCGACGGCAAGAAGACCCAGGACAGCTGGCGTGCGCACCAGGTGCCCCTGGTGTCCGCCAAGGACACGCACGAGCACTTCCGCGTGCTGCGCAGCTGGCTGCGCTCCTACAAGCCCGAGGAGCTCTGGAACGAGGACGGCAGCCTGCGTCCCGAGGTGACCGAGTTCATGCCCGAGGGCGAGCTGCGCCTGGGCGCCAACCCCAACGCCAACGGTGGCCTGGTGCGCGAGGAGCTCGAGCTCCCCGACATCCACGACTACGAGATTCCCGTGGCGGAGAAGGGCCATGGCTTCGGCACCACCGAGGCGTCGCGTGTCTTCGGCGACTACACCCGTGACGTCATGAAGCTCAACCTCACCAAGTTCCGCGTCTTCGGCCCCGACGAGACGGCCTCGAACCGCCTGCAGGCCGCCTACTCGCTGACCGACAAGCAGTGGGACGCCGGCTTCAACGCCGACCCCGAGAACGACGTCCACATGAGCTCCGTGGGCTCCGTCATCGAGCAGCTCTCCGAGCACCAGTGCGAGGGCCTTCTCGAGGGCTTCCTGCTCACCGGTCGCCACGGCGTCTGGTCGAGCTACGAGAGCTTCATCCATGTCGTCGACTCCATGGTGAACCAGCACGCCAAGTGGCTCGAGGCCACCGTGCGCCACATTCCCTGGCGCGCGCCCATCGCCTCGCTCAACATCCTGCTCACTAGCCATGTCTGGCGCCAGGACCACAACGGCTTCTCCCACCAGGACCCCGGCTTCGTGGACGTCCTCCTCAACAAGAACTTCCACAACGACCACGTGGTCGAGGCCTACTATCCCGCCGACGCCAACATGCTGCTGGCCGTGGGCGAGGAGGCCTACAAGTCCACCAACAAGATCAACGCGATCTTCGCGGGCAAGCAGCCCTCGCCGACCTTCCAGACCATCGACGAGGCCAAGGCCGAGCTGGCCGAGGGCGTGGCTGAGTGGGAGTGGGCCGGCAACGTCAAGAAGGGCGAGAAGGCCGACATCGTCCTCGCCTGCTGCGGCGACGTGCCCACCCTCGAGCTCCTCGCGGCGTCCGACGCCCTGCAGGACATGGGCCTCAAGGTCAAGTTCGTCAACGTGGTCAAGCTGCTGAGCATCCAGAACGCGGGCGAGAACGACGCCGCCATCAGCGACGAGCGCTTCTCCGAGCTCTTCGGCACCGACGTTCCCGTGCTCTTCGCCTACCATGCCTACGCGCACACCATCCACGGCCTGATCTTCGACCGTCCGGGCCACGACAACTTCCACGTGCACGGCTACATGGAGGAGGGCTCTACCACCACGCCCTACGACATGCTTCGCCTCAACGAGATGGACCGCTGGGCGCTCGCGTCCCACGCGCTCGAGCTCGTGGACGCCGAGAAGTACGCCGAGAAGATCGCCGAGTGGCGCGCCTTCCGCGACGAGGCCTTCCAGTTCGCCTGCGACAACGGCTACGACCACCCGCGCTTCACCGAGTGGGTCTGGCGTGACGTCGTGGGCCACCAGGACAACAGTGCCGCTGCCATGTCCTCGACCGGCGGCGACAACGACGAGTAGCGCCTACTTCGTCGAGCTCGCCCTCTAGGCGAGAGTGACACAGCGTCCGCTCCGGGGGCCGCTTCCAGCTTCAGGCTGAGGGCGGCCCCTCGCCGTATGCGCACGCCCCCCGGCGCGTCGTGCCCGCCGCGCGCCAGGACCCGCCGGCGGCGCGGCGAATGCGCGCCCCTCTCGCCTGGTTAGTGCGCACGAACTTGGTAATACGCCGCGAGAGGCGCGATGGGGTGAGTCGCGTCCCGCCTGGACATTATGTCCGCCCATCGGACGGTTGCCCCAGCCCATTGCGGACCTGCCGTCCAGCAATGCGAACCGTTTCGGATCGCCTCTTGCTGCTGGCTATCTTCTAGCTGGAGGGAAGACACGGAAGGCCGAGGTGCCGGAAGCAAGTACACTCGCTGCCTGGTGGGCGTCTCCATCGCTAACGCGGTCGCGGGCCTGTTCATCGGCATAACGCACGTGTACTTCTACAACATGGGCGCCACCTCGATCCTGAGCCTGCTCAACTTCATCGCCCCGGACAAGCCCATGAACGTCGTCTTCGCGGCCATCGCGGGCGGCATCGGCTTCGCGCTCTCGCTCGGCATCAACTACTTCTTCGGCGTGACCAAGGAGCAGGCCGAGGCCGGAGTCGAGAAGGCTACGGCGTAGCGTCCGAACAAGCTCAACTTCCTGGCCCACCGACAGCTTCCTGCCGGTGGGCCTCTGGCTTGTCGGTGACAAGGCGACTGGTTGCCCTGAGCGGCCGTCAATCGGCGTGAGACGACGGATCTTGTCCGCGCCTCCGCCAAGAGAGGGGAACGAATGGGCAAGAGTCAGAACGGCGTCACGGTGTTTCTCCCCCAAGACCTGAACCCGGCAGAACACGTCTTCGTGAGTCCGCGCTCGGGTGCCAAGCACCAGGCCATCACCCTGCACGACGATCCCAAGACCGGTATGAACGTGCAGCTCACGCGCTACGAGAAGGGCATGCCGCTCTCGGTTCACACCCACGAAAGCGGCAAGGGCATGTACGTGCTGCGCGGCACGCTCCACACCGATCAGGGCGACCTGCCCGCCGGCAGTTTCGTCTGGTGGGACGCGGGCACTCCGATGTTCCACGGCGCGACGGCCGCCGAGGACGTCGACGTGCTCTTCATCATGGACGGTCCCTTCGACATCTCCTACACCGGTGACGTCGAGAGGGTGTAGCAGGCCTTCGGATGCGATCGCCTCTTGGAAAAAAGGTGCGGCAAGCTTGCTGCAGGGGCGGGAGGCCGTGAACCTCTGTTCCCACTTCGCGGGTAGGGACCGTCGTCGCCGGACCGCACCCTACAATGGCAACAACAAGCAGGAGAATCGTACGTAGCACGTCACCCAGGGAGGACTCACCATGCAGGACGGCAAGGTCATCGTCGGCTACATCGGCAACGGCAAGAGCGCCAATCGCTACCATGCCCCGTACGTCCTCGACCGGAGCGACAAGTTCCGCATCAAGACGATGCAGGCCCGCCATGTCGACCACTCCGCCTGGGCGGCCATCCCCGGCGTCGAGTACGTCACGGACACGGAGGCGATCCTGGGCGACCCCCAGATCGACGTCGTGGAGATCACCACCCCCTCGGCGCTGCACTACTCCATGGCCAAGCGCGCGCTCGAGGCGGGCAAGCATGTGACGGTGGACAAGCCCTTCTCGGCCACCTACGAGGAGGCCGCCGAGCTCTTCGACCTGGCAGCCAAGAACGGCGTCACGGTCCAGTGCTACCAGAACCGCCGCTTCGACTCCGACTACCTCACGGCCAGGAAGGTCGTGGAGTCAGGCAAGCTGGGCAAGGTCTTCGAAGTCGTCACCAGCTACGACTACTGGCGCCCGACCATGATGGACGGCATGGCCAACGACCCCGTCAACAACGCCCCCTACGGACATGCGAGCCACTGCCTCGACCAGATCATCTCTTGGTTCGGGATGCCCGACCGCGTCCACTCCGACCTGCGGCAGCTCCAGGGCGCGGGCATGGTCTGCGACTACTTCGACTACGACCTGTACTACGACGAGCTGGGCGTCAAGGCCACCGCTCACGCGAACTACCGCATGGCCATCCAGCGTCCGAGCTTCGAGATCTACGGTGACAAGGGGGCGTACGTCAAGTTCGAGAAGGACCAGCAGGAGCGGGACCTCAAGCACTTCTACCTGCCCGCGGGTCATCCCGACTTCGGCCTGGACGCGCCCGAGCAGTGGGGGACCCTGCGCTACCAGGACGAGGACGGGCTGCACGAGGAGCGCGTGCCCTCCGAGCGAAGCTCCTACTCGCAGTGGTACGACGCGCTCTTCCATACCGTCGCCAACGGCGCGCCCCAGCTCGTGACCCCCGAGGAGACCCTGGCGCAGATGCGCATCCTCGAGGACGGCATGGGCCAGCTGGCGTAGGAGGGGGCAGACGGGCATGGCAGAAGAGGGAGTCGTTCGCTGGGGCATCCTGGGTGCCGGCAACATCGCGCGTCGCTTCGCGAGCAGCCTGAGCAACGTGGAGGCCGCCGAGCTGGTGGCGCTGAGCTGTCGCTCAGCGGACAAGGCGCAGGACTTTGCCAAAGAGCACGGCATCGCGCCCTCCGGTGCCCTGTCCGACGAGTCGCTGGGCAGGCCGGGCGCCGCCCACGAGGCCTTGCTTGCCGACCCCAGCGTGGACGCGGTCTACCTCTCGCTCCCGCACGCCCTGCACCACGACTGGGCCATCCGGGCGCTTCGTGCCGGCAAGGCCGTGCTCTGCGAGAAGCCCGCCTGCCTGGGCGTCGAGGAGGCGGCCGACGTGGCGCGGGTGGCACGCGAGTGTGGCTCGCTCTTCATGGAGGGCATGAAGGCGCGCTTCACCCCCTGTTATCGGACGGTGCGCGAGCTGGTGGACAAAGGCGAGATAGGCGATGTGGTTCGTGTCGAGACCATCCTCTGCAACGACATGCGCGAGCTCGTCCGATCTGGCAAGACGTACCACAGCAATCCCGTGGGGGGGAGGGGTGCTCCTCGACTGCGGCATCTATTGCGCGAGTTGGCTCGATGACTTCCTGCCGGCGGGAGAGGCGCAGGTGACTGCCTTCGCGGGCGTCGCCAATGACCAGGGCATCGACATGTACGCGAGCGCCACGCTCGAGGTCGCAGGGCTGAGCGCCACGCTCGAGTGCGCCTTCGACCGTGCGAAGCCTCGCCAGGCCGTGCTGGTGGGCACGAGAGGGCGTGTCGTGATCGAGGAGTTGCATCGCTGCCAGCGTGCGACGGTGTACGCGGACGGATGCGAGCCGCGCGTGATAGACGCCCCCTACGAGGTGGACGACTTCTACGGAGAGGCGCTGCACTTCACGAAGCTCGTAGCCGCCGGAGCAGAAGAGAGCGACGTGATGCCGCTCCAGGCTACGGTGCGTTGCGTGCGCATCGTCGACGCCGTCAAGGCTCGCTTCTCGCTTGGTCGGGACGCCTTGCGCGCCCTCGAGGTTCAGGAAGGGGCGCTGCGCTGGCACGGCGAGTTCACCAGTTCCGACGCACTCGAGCTGGGCAACGCCGTTGCGCGCCTGTCACGGGAGTACGACCGCGGCGTCACCGTGCGCGTCGTGCGCGAGCCGGACGGCCTGGCGATGTTCGAGTGGGCCGCGGACGACAAGGCGCCACGCAACCAGGAGTTCGCCCAGGGCAAGCGTCGGGCGTCTCTCGCTTGCGGCCACTCCTCGCTATGGGCTGACGTGGCACACGAGGTGGACGGCAGCTTCCAGGACCTCGTCGACCGCAGCACACCCGACAAGTTTGGCACGCCCGAGTTCGCCTGTCCGGTGGACGGGGCCTTCCCCATCCGAGACGAGCGCGGCGCTCTGCTGGCCACGCTCTGCGTGAGCGGCCTCCACGAGGGCCTCGACCACGAGCTTGCCGTGCGCGCCCTCGCGGAGGCGGAGGGGAAGGAATGCGGGTGGGACGTCCCCGTCTACGCCTGGCTGGCGAGGTAGCGGGTGATCGTAGGGCTGCGAAGCCGGACCCCCACGGCACGCCCAAGCCCCACGGCACGCACGCTACGCACAAGTCGGGGCCGTGGCTGCCTGCTAGCGCGACGTCCAATCTTGCAAACGCGGACACTTTTCTTGCCCTCCGGCGGCAATTCTGTCCACAACCACAAGATTGGGCCGGTGGAGAGGAGTGGGGCCAGCAAGCGCAGAGAAGCAAGCGGCACGTCTCGCCCGCGAAGGCTGGTGTCGTGACTTGTCCGTATACTGGAAAACGTCTGGTTCCGGGCGAGAGTATCGCCCCCGGTCGCGTGGAGGGCGTACTCTCATGGAGAACAAGGCTTTGCGGGAGCTGGAGGCAAGGATGGCGCGCCAGGGCTCACGCGCCGACGGCATGCGGTTCGCCCATGGCATGTTTGACCTCCTCGCCCTGGTGGACTTCGCCAGCCTCGCGTCCTCCGTCGACGAGCTGCGCCAGGAGGTGCCGGGACGTGACGAGGCCCCCGTCGTCCTCGGCTCGCGCCAAGGCGATGCGCCCACGGCCCCGCAGCCGAGCCCCTCTCCCCAGAACGTGGAGGACGTCACCGCGGAACCGGCGCCTGCCGAGGCGCCGGAGGAGGTCGCCGCCGAGACTGTGGAGGCGGAACCTGAGCCGGCTGCCCCTGCCGACGACCATTGCGCCGCCATCGCCTCTGCCTCTGCCGATATCACCGACGCAGCTACTGGCACTCCCGCCGAAGCGGCACCGGCGTCGGAGCCGCAGAGGGCGTCGCCCTACGTCCTGCTTGTCGAGGAAGACGCTGCCTGGCGGCCCGGGGAGCTTCCCCGCGTCGCGTTCTTCGGCTACATGGGATTGCTCCTCCTCGTGCTGGGCTTCCCCGTGCTCCGCGCCTCCGTACCCGCCTCCGTCCTCCTCTTTGGCATGGGCGCGGCGGGCCTCGCCTTCGCCACGAAGCGCCTCCTCGACTCCCGCCGTCGCAGGCGCCTCGCCGACATGCTCGCCATGATCTCGCGCTTCGCCGCCGATCGGGAGGTCGTGCCCCTGGCGGAGCTCGCCGAGCGCACGGGAATTGGGCAGGACGATCTTGCCGGCCTCTGCGAGGAGGCCATCCGCCAGGGCTCCCTTCCCCAGGGGCGCGTGAAGACGCTTCCCAACGCCGCGCAGGCGCTCTACCTGAGCGGCGAGGCATACGAGAGGGCCCTCTCCGCCGTTCTCGCTTCCGCTTCCGAGCCGCGGGGCACCGGCCTCGGGGAGGACGTTGCCACGACGACGGCCGATGTCCCTCTCGCCCGCGAGCAGCGCGAGGTGGTCGACGCCTTCAGGGACTTCGGCCAGGTCCTTGCGGGTCGGGCCAGCCAGGCGGCGGACGAGTCGGCGCGCGGCTCCATGGAGGGCATCGCGCGCAGGGCGGGCCTCATCGCGAGCTACGTGGAGGCCCATCCGGAGCTTGCTGGCCAGCTTGGGCGTGCGGTCGGCTACTACCTGCCCCAGACGGCGAAGCTCGTTGCCTCCTACCTCGAGCTCGAGCGCAGCGGCGCCGAGGGCGAACGCGCTCGGGAGGTGACGGGCGAGCTCAGGGAGGCCCTCCGCATGGTCGACGACGGCTTCGCGCGGCTCCAGGAGGAGCTCATCGAGGACCAGAGCATCGACCTCGCGGGAGACATCCAGGTCATGAGGACCATGCTCGCCCAGGACGGGCTCACCAAGGATGCGGACGAGCTCAGGCCATAGGCCAGGGACCTGCATTTTGCGGGCGTCGCTTGCGGTAGGCGCAGGGCCGTCCTGCATGGCGTGGCAGTGACGACTTGCCGACATTTCGAGCACACGGGATTCACGGCCATCGTGTACCTTCATAGGGTGGTTTCTCGCATGTGACTTCAGCCAAACCCAGAGGATGGCCGCCATGGACAACGACGCACAGGACGAGAGGGGCCCCAAGGACCCCCGGACCTCGGCGGACGACTTCGTCCGCCAGGGCACCGACGTCGCCCGTCAGGTGGGTGACGTCCTCAACAGAGAGATTCCCGCAGCCGCCGAGAAGGCGGGCGAGCTGATGTCGAAGGTCGACTTCGATGGCATCGCCAGCTCCATCGAGCGCGCTGCCGCGGCCGTCGCCGCGCAGCTGGGCATGGCGGAGGTGGATTCTTCTCCCTACGTCGTGTGTCGGCATGGCGACGAGAAGGTCCGCGCCAAGGACCTGATCGGCGGGATCATCCTGGGCTACCTGGCCATCATGATGATCGTCCCGACCATCATGATGGCCTTCGACGGCCTCGTCTCGTTCCTCGTTGGTCTGGCGGTTCTCGTCGGTCTGGGCACGGGGGCGGTCAAGTCCTTCGCGAAGGGCGCCCGGCGCAGGAAGATCGCACGTCTCTGCCTTGCGCTCTCGAAGGCCGTGGGAGACGAGACGAGCATGCGCCTGAGGGATCTGGGCGGTAGGGTCGAGCTCACCGTGAAGGAGCTGCAGCCCCTGCTTCAGGAGGCCATCTCCCGGGGACTCATCCCGCAGGGGCACATCGCCTCGCTGGGAGACGGGACGACCCTCTACCTCACCGACGGCTCCTACAAGAGGGCTCGCAAGGAGTGGAACCGCCGCAAGGAGAGCCAGAAAGGGTCCCAGGGTGAGAAGGCCAAGTCCGTGGACGACGGGCTGACTCCCGAGATTCGAGAGCTCCTGGGGGTGTTCTCCGACTTCGGTCGCATGGTCGAGGAGTCCCGCGCGCGCATCGTGGACGAGGGCCTCAGGTCCTCGCTCGAGTCCATCGTCGTGCGCACGCAGCAGCTCTCGTCGTACCTGAGGTCGCATCCCGAGTGCGCGTCACAGCTCAGGCGGGTCGCCAACTACTACCTGCCGCAGACCTCGAAGCTCGCCGCGTCCTACGCCGAGCTCGAGCAGAGCGGCTCTGGCGGTGCCGGGGTCGAGTCCGTGCGCGCGGAGTTGGCCCAGACCCTGCAGATGGTGGACGAGGGGCTCTCCCGGACCCTGGACAACCTCCTGCAGGAGCAGAGCATGGACCTCACGGGCGACCTCAAGGTCATGAGGACCATGCTCGAGCAGGATGGGCTCACCTCCACGGGGGACGAGCTGCGTCCCTGACGGCGGCCGACCCGCCCGACGGCGTCACCAGGCGTGCCTGAGACAGGCGAGAGGGGCAGCGCCACGAGCGATCGTGGCGCCGCCCCTCATGACTGCACTTGCGGGCTCGCATGCGGGGACTCTCGCCTGCGTCCTCGCCCCTTGACTGGGCGAGCCTAGCGCTGCGAGGCCTCCAGGAGCTTCGTCTTGAGCTCGCCCTCGATCTTCGTGAGCTCCTCCTCGGCAAGCTGGCGCTTCTCGCGCCCTTCGGCCTGGACGCGCGCGACCTCATCCAGGGTGGAGATGAGCTGCTCGTTGGTGTGGCGCAGGGTCTCGAGGTCCACCACGCCGCGCTCGGCCTCCTTGGCGGCCTCGACGGTGGCCACCTTGAGCTGGTCGGCGTTCTTCCTCAGGAGGTCGTTGGTCATCTGTGATACCTCGCGCTGGGCGCGGGCGGCCTGGTTGGCGTGCTCGATGCCCAGGGCGATGACCATCTGGTTCTTCCACAGGGGGATGGTGTTGACCACCGTGGACTGGATCTTCTCGGCCATGACGGCGTCCGAGGCCTGGACCATGCGAATCTGCGGCGCGGTCTGGAGCGCAACCTGGCGGGTGAGCTCGAGGTCGTAGATACGCTTCTCGAAGCGGTCGCACTTCTGCGAAAGGTCGCGGGCGGCCTGGGCGTCCTCGGCGAGCCCCGTCCTCGCCGCCTTGGCCTGCAGCTCGGCGAGCTCGCCCGTGCGCACCCCCTCGAGCTTCTGCTTGCCGGCCGCCACGTACATGGTCAGCTCCTTGAAGTACGACTCGTTGAGAGCGTAGAGCTGGTCCAGCATCGAGATGTCCTTGAGCAGGGTGACCTGATGGCCCTCGAGTGCGTCAGAGATTGAGCGCACGTTCTTCTCCACGTCGCTGTAGCGCGCCTTCAGGGCCTCGAGGCTGTTCTTGGCCTTGTGGAAGAGGCCCAGGAGGCCCCCCTCCTTCTGGTCGGGGTCGAAGTTCTTGAGGGTCACCACCAGCGAGTTGATCTGGTCGCCCACCTCGCCCAGGTCATGGCCGCGCACGCCGGCGAGGGCGCGCTCCGAGAACTCCGAGACCTTGCGCTGCGACCCCACGCCGTAGGCGAGGACGCCGGCGGTGTCGGTGATGTCGATCTTCTGGACGAAGGCCGAGACCTTCTCCAGCTCCTGGGGGGTGAGGGAGGCGGTTACGGGATCGGACGCGGTCGCGCCGTCGAGGTCCAGCTCGGGCGCCGCGGGCGCGGCGTCGCCAAACTCGAGCTCGGGCTCGGGAGCGTAGGTCTGGAAGTCCGTGTTCTCTGCTGCCATGGCTCCTCCTCCCGCGGACGGCGTCCGCGCAGTCGTGTGCATGAGTCGATTCTAGCCCAGGGGGAGCCCAAACCCTACAGCTGTGCCACGCTGTCCCGCTCTACGAAGGTGGTGGAGACGTGGGTGGTGCAGGTGAAGTCCCTCGGGGCCTTGACCTTCGCAATCAGCTTCTGGACCGCCATGGCGCCGATGTCGTGTTTGGGAACGTGCAGGGTGGTGAGGGCGGGGAGCATCACGGTGGCGACGGGCAGGTCGTCGAAGCCGACGAACGAGACCTCCTCCGGCACCTTGACGCCGCGTTCGAGGAGGGCGCGCATCATGCCGCAGGCCATCACGTCGTTCTCGGCGAAGAAGGCGGTGGGGAGCTCCGGGTCGCCCTCGAGCCACTCCTTGGCGGCGGCGTAGGCGGTGGAGAGGCTCGTGCCCACGGTCACGCAGTAGTCGTCGTTCCAGCTGAGGCCCGCCTCCTCCAGGGCACGGCGGCAGCCCCGCTCGCGCAGGGGGAAGTTGCGGATGACGGGGTTGCCCCTGACGTAGCCGATGCGCGTGTGGCCCTTGCCGATGAGGTAGTGGACGGCTCGGTAGGCGGAGCTCTCGTTGGAGATGACGATGGACTCGATGAAGCTGTGGTAGCACCAGCCGTCCACGATGACCAGGGGGGCGGCGGAGCCGTAGAAGGGCTCGTAGTCCTCCTCCATCATCTCGGTGCCCAGGAGGACGATGCCGCTGGTGGTGTCCTGGCAGAGCTCGCGCAGCTGGGAATGGGCTCCGGGGTCGGCGAGGTCGATGGTGACGTAGCTCGTGGTGAGGCCGTGGAGCTTCGCCTCGCGCTCGACGCCGTCCACCACCGCGGGGTGGAAGTCCGACTCGTCGAGGACCTTGCCGCTCTTGCGCACGACGACGAACTGGATGCGGTCGAGGCGGCTGGGGCGCTGGTAGCCCAGCTCCTGCGCGACCCTGAGGATGGCCTCGGCGGTCTCCTTGCTCACGCCGCGCTTGTGGTTGAGCGCGTTGGAAACCGTGGCGGGGGAGAAGCCGGTCTTGCGGCTGATGTCTCGTACCCCTACCTTCATCTGACCATCCCCAAAAAGTTTAGCTTCTATGTTTTGTACTAACTTACCGCAACGAAGCAGGCATTTCTCGACATTATTGGGTGATTTCAAGAAAGAAGTCGTTAATTTTCGGGGAGAGGTTCCTATTGTGTTTGGATGGTGTTTTGCTACGGCTCGTGATATCGATGGCCGCTCGCGCCGGGTTGCGCGACCCTTCCCCATTTTGGCCCAGAGTGGACGATTGAAACTGTAAACGACCAGGTCAGACGGGTCGTGGCATCTGTGGCGCAGATGTGGTTCCGGATGGTCCGGCCTTCCGGCCGGGACGTTGCCCCTCTCCAATCAGATAACATCTCCTCTGTTCGTGGCCGGCCAGGACCGCCACCCGCGTCGGGCTGGCGTTGCCTCCAGAAAGGGAGCGTGCGTCATGGAGCTCATAAGGTTCGTCCTCATCGGCATCGTCGTGATCGCGGTGCTCGTCATCATCGCCTCCGGGTACGTGAAGGCGCCGCCCGACCAGGCCTACATCATCTCGGGCGGCGGGAAGAAGCCCCGCTACCTCATCGGGAAGTCCGGCGTCAGGATCCCCTTCCTGCAGCGCGTCGACCGCCTCTCTCTGCGCATGCTCTCCGTCGACGTCAAGACCACGAAGACCATCCCCACCCTCGACTACATCAACATCATGGTTGACTCGGTCGCCGTGGTTAAGATCTCGAACACCGAGGACGGCCTGGCTAAGGCGGCGGAGAACTTCCTCAACCGCGACTCCGACTACATCAACGACATGGTGGTCAACGTGCTGGAGGGCAACCTCCGCGAGATCATCGGCGGCATGCGCCTGACCGAGATCATGAACGACCGCAAGACCTTCGCCGCGAAGGTGCAGGAGAACGCGATGACCGACATGCAGCGCATGGGCCTGGACATCGTGTCGTTCAACATCCAGAACATCGACGACGACGGCATCGGCGTGATCGAGAACCTGGGCATCGCCAACACCGTGGCCATCCAGAAGAACGCCCAGATCTCGAAGGCGAACGCCGAGAAGGAGATCGCGGTCGCCCGTGCCGAGGCCAACAAGATCGCCAACGACGCCCGCATCACGTCCGAGACGGCCATCGCCGAGCAGAACAACGCCCTGTCCCTGCGCCAGGCCTCGCTCAAGACCGAGGCGGACACCGCGGCCGCGAAGGCGGACGCCGCCAAGGGCATCGAGGCGCAGCGCCAGCAGAAGGCCATCAACACCGAGCAGGTCAACGCCGAGATCGCCAAGGCCGACCGCGAGGCCGAGCTGAAGCAGAAGGAGGTCGCCGTCAAGGAGCAGGAGCTCGACGCCTCCATCCGCAAGCAGGCGGACGCCGACCGCTACGCCGCCGAGCAGCGCGCGCAGGCGGACCTCGTGACCAGGCAGAAGGCCGCCGAGGCAGAGCTCTACTCCGCGCAGAAGGCCGCCGAGGCGATTCGCGCCAAGGGCGAGGCCGAGGCCCAGGCGGCCCGCGCCAAGGGCATCGCCGAGGCAGAGGCCATGGACAAGAAGGCGGAGGCCCTGCGCAAGTACGGCCAGGCCGCCCTTGCCCAGCAGATCATCGGCGTGCTGCCGGACATCATCGCCGCGGCCTCCAAGCCCATCGAGGGCATCGACGCCATCAACATCTACTCGACCGTCGGCGGCGAAGGGGAGGGCTCCCCGGCCGCGGGCGTGACGTCCATGGCGCCGCAGTCCATCAAGGCCGCCTTCGACATGGTGAAGAGCGTGACGGGCGTCGACCTGGCCGACGTCATGCGCGCCGACACCTACGACGCGAAGGTGAACCGCAAGGTGAGCATCGACGCAGGCGGACTGGGCGAGGTCGCGGATGCCGCGCGGAAGGTCGCGGACGCAGTCGGCGCCGCTGCCACGTCTGGGGCTGACGGAGCAGGTCAGGAGGGCGCTGCGACTGAGTAAGCGCGTCCGGGCGACATGTTAGGTGAGCGAGGAGGCCCGGGGCTGGCGCCCCGGGCCTCCTGCTGTCACGTGTGGATGCCGACTGATGCGTGCGGGCCGGCCAAAAACTGCGCACGGTAGCCTCGAATTATGGAGACGAGCGGCGTTTGCCCAGGTCGCTTCTCTCGATTCCAAATTCCGTGCGCAGTTTTTTGGTGGCAAGACCGTCTGCCCACAAGAGGTCGAATGGGCGGCGTTATTCACTTTGGCTTACGCCGGGAGGGGACTTAGTGGGATAATCCATATAGCGATCGGGCCAGAGGCCATACCATCGGGGTCGCGACGAGGGGGGACCCTCGGGTCAGGAGGTATTCAATGGGTCTGTTCGACATGTTCAAGAAGCCTTCGAAGCCGGCCGCCCTGGGCGTCAGCGCCCCTGCGGGCACCCTGCTGGCTCCCGTCACCGGCAAGGCCGTCTCCCTCTCCGAGGTGAGCGACCCCGTGTTCAGCAGCGGTGCCATGGGCAAGGGTTGCGGGGTCCTCCCCGAAGGCGACACGGTCTACGCGCCTGCGGCAGGGACCCTGAGCGCCATTGGCGCACCCAACTTCCATGCCCTGGGCATGGTGTGCGACGACGGCGCCGAGGTGCTCATCCACATCGGCGTCGACACGGTCGAGATGAAGGGCGAGGGCTTCACCGTCTTCGGCAGCAAGGGCGCGCACGTGAGCGCCGGCGAGCCCCTCATCAAGTTCTCGAGCGAGAAGATCAAGGCGGCCGGGCACGACGACGTGGTCATCATGGCGATCACCAACTCCGACGACCTCTCGTCCGTCGAGCTCACCGCTCCTGGCGCCATTGAGGCAGGCAAGCCCGTCGTGAGCTACGCACAGTAGTCTGGACCTCTTCCCAGCTGCGATTCCGGCCGCCCTGCGGCCATGTGGGACCGCCTGTCTCCGGCGTGGGATGGGCGGTCTTCCATTGTCCGGGGCTCGTCGGTGCCGCACGCGGTGTGGCACAAGAAGCATCCGCGGCTCCGACAGGCATAGAATGGGGGACGGCGTGGCGAGGCCACGGCCCCACCGCTCATCTGCCGCAGCTGCCTTAAGGGGGCGTCCCATGTACTTCATCGGACTGGACATCGGCACCTCGGCGACGAAGCTCCTGCTCATGGACGAGGACGGCGAGGTCCTCAACATCAGGAGCCGCAGCTATCCCATCAGCTTCCCCGAGCCGGGCTGGAGCGAGCAGGACCCGATCCTGTGGTGGGACGCCGTCCGCCAGGGCATCCCCGAGCTGCTTCGGGGCTTTGACGCCAACCAGGTGGCCGGCATCGGCGCCTGCGGCCAGATGCACGGCCTCGTCGTGCTGGACAAGGACGACGAGGTGATCCGCCCGGCCATTCTCTGGAACGACAGCCGCACCCGCTACCAGGTCGACTACCTCAACCGCGAGGTGGGCCGCAGGACCATCGCCTCCTACACCGGCAACGTGGCTTACGCGGGCTTCACCGCGCCCAAGCTCCTGTGGATGCGCGAGGAGGAGCCCGTCAACTTCTCCCGCATCCGCAAGGTCATGCTTCCAAAGGACTACGTCAACTTCCGCCTCACGGGCGTGCACGCGACGGACTTCTCCGATGCCTCGGGCACCCTCCTGCTCGATGTGCGCAACCGCTGCTGGAGCCGTCAGATGCTCTCTATCTGCGGCCTGCGCGAGCAGCAGCTCCCTCAGCTGCACCAGAGCTGGGAGCCCCTGGGGACCCTCCTTCCCGGGGTGGCGCGCGAGCTGGGGTTGCCCGAGGAGACGCTGGTCTGCGCCGGCGCGGGAGACAATGCCTCCGCCGCCGTCGGCACGGGCGCCGTGGGCCCGGGCCGCTGCAACATCGTGATGGGGACCGCCGGGACCATCCTCATGACCACCGACGGCTGCGTGGTGGACGAGCATAACGCCCTGCACTCCTTCTGCTCGGCCGACGGTGGCTGGAACCTCATGGGCTGCATCCTCACCGCCGCCGGCTGCAACAAGTGGTGGATGGACGACATCCTGGGTGCCGATTCCTACGACGCGGAGCAGGCGCTGGTCGCCGGCGGCAAGCTGGGCCAGAACGACGTCTACTTCCTGCCCTACCTCATGGGCGAGAGGACCCCCCACAACGACCCGCGTGCGCGCGGCGCCTTCGTGGGCCTGCGCATGGACACCACCCGCGCCGACATGACCCAGGCCGTGTTGGAGGGCGTCGCTTTCGCCCTGCGCGACTGCCTGCAAATAGCCCGTGCGGAGGAGGTCGAGGTCATGGCCTCGACCATCTGCGGCGGCGGCGCCACGAGCCCGCTCTGGAGGGCCATTTGTGCCGACGTCCTGGGAATCCCCCTGCAGATTCCCCAGACGCCCCAGGCCCCGGCCTTCGGCGCGGCCATGCTCGCGAGCGTCTGCTGCGGGGCCTTTCCCGACGTGGCTGAGTGCGCGCACCGCCTCGCGCGGGTGGAGGAGCAGATGGTCTTTCCCAACAAGGAGATCATCGCGCTCTATCGGGGGCACTACAGCACCTGGCACAGCATGTATCCCGCGCTGAAGGACATCTACCGGCAGATGCTGTAGGGCCACGGCGCGGGAGCGGTCTGCCTGCGGTAGCGCGGACTGCTTGGTGGCGCGGTCTGCTCGCGTTTCATTGGGAGAGAAACGCGAGCAAACTGCGCCGTTTCTGCTTTATGGGGCGTGAGACGCCGTTTTGCTTGTGTTTGGACCGTTGAGAAACACGAGCAAGCCGCAGCCCACAAGCAAACCGCAGCCATCTCTCCCCAGATGCCCCAAGACGTCGATTTGCTTGTGCTTTCCCACACCTGCCCCCCGTGGTCGCGGGCAGACGTATCATGTTTCCCCGACGGCCAACGGGGGAGGACCTGTGATTCAGGACATCGGCAGCTACGCCTTCGACAACGCCTATCGACCGCTCGAGGCGCGGCCCGAGGACTACGTGCTGGCCTACGGTCGCGGCCAGGCGGTCGTGCGCCTGGATGGCGGCACGGGCGAGCTCGAGCTCCCGCGCCTGCGCGACTGGGGTTTCTCCGCCCCCGACCTCGCCCCACGCTACCTCTTCTCGATCGACGACCGTCGCTTCTTCATGGCCGAGCGCGACCCGCGCCCCCGTGGCAGCGAGGAGCTGCCCGAGGGCTTCCGCCTCGAGCCCGTGAACCAGTTCCGCTTCCTTCGGCCCCGTTGTCTGGCCTTCGCCGGCATAACTGGCTACCAGCTGCGCAACTGGTACCATTCCAACCGCTACTGTGGGCACTGCGGCAGCGAGCTGGGCCACGTCGCCACCAGCCGGGAGCTCGCCTGTCCCGCCTGCGGCAACGTTCTCTACCCCAAGATCTGCCCCGCCGTGATCGTGGGCATCACCAACGGCGACGAGCTGGTCATGACCAAGTACGCCGGCCGCGCCTACAACCACTACGCGCTGGTGGCCGGCTTCGTCGAGGTGGGCGAGACTCTGGAGCAGTGCGTTGCGCGTGAGGTCAGGGAGGAGGTGGGTCTCAGGGTCAAGAACGTCCGCTACTACAAGAGCCAGCCATGGTCCTTCACCGACACCCTCCTCGCCGGTTTCTTCTGCGACGTCGACGGAGACCCCACCATCCACGTCGACCACGACGAGCTCCAGCTGGGTGGCTGGGTCCGCCGCGCCGACGTCCCCCTCGATCCCGCCGACGACTCGAGCCTCACCAACGAGATGATCGCGCTCTTCGCCAGGGGAGGGGAGCCGCGCGCCTAGGCCGCCCGTCCCTCTCGCCCGTCCGGGCTCCCTCTCGTGCGATGATGCAGGGGTGCGCACGCTTCGTTCTTGGCGAGAGGGGCTTTGCATGCTGGACCGCAGGATCACCACCATCGTCACGCACGACATCCTCTACAACCCCGACCCCTACACGAGGGTCGAGCTCTGCGGTATCTTCCGCGACGAGGACGTCGGCACGGTCAACGAGCTCACGCCCGACCTCTGTGGCTTCGTGGTCAACTACCCTAGCTCCCACCGACACGTGGACCGCGACCGCCTGCGCGAGCTCGTGGGCAAGCTGGACCCCACCATCCCCGCCGTGGGCATCTTCGTCGACCAGCCCCTGGGCTACGTGAGCGAGCTCGCGGACGAGGTCCTGGACGTGGTGCAGCTGCACGGAAACGAAGGCAACCCCTACATCACCTTCCTGCGGGAGCTGGTGGACATTCCCATCGTGCAGGCCATCCGCATGGCCGGCCCCGAGGACGTGGAGCGCGCCAACCAGAGCAAGGCCGACCTGGTCGTGCTCTATGGCGGATGGCAGGCAGGGGTCGCCTTCGACTGGGAGCTTGCCGGAGGCGTGTGCCGTCCCTACATCCTGGCCGGCGCCCTCACGTCCCAGAACCTGGGTGGCGCGATCGGCCGGCTTGCGCCCTGGGGCGTCGCCCTCAACACGGGCATAGAGACCGACCGTCTCAACGACCCGGCAAAGATGGCCGCGGCCGTCGCTGCCGCCCGCGGCGCATCCTAGTAGTGACGCCACGGGCCGGGCTGGCACTCGCCGCGTCCCGGCTGCGTTCCCATCCACCCAAGCGAGAGGAGCCACCATGCCAGCCCTACGCATAGCCACCATCGGAACGTCCGCCATCGCTCAGCGGCTCGTCGAGGCCGTGGGCGAGGTGGCGGACGTCGAGTACGTCGCTGCCTTTTCCCGCGAGCTCTCGCGGGCCGAGGGCTTCGGTCGCCCTCGCGGCGCGCGCCTCTTCTTCGACGACCTGGAGGCGCTTGCGGCGTCGGACGAGGTGGACGCCGTCTACGTCGCCTCTCCCAACGGCCTGCACGTCCCGCAGGCACTCGTCCTCGCCTCCGCCGGGAAGCACGTCCTGGTGGAGAAGTCCCTGGCCCCCAACCAGCGGCGTGCCAAGGAGCTCTTCGACGCCGCGCATACCAACGGCGCGGTATGCCTGGAGGCCATGCGCAACCTGCACACCCAGGGCTTCGACAACATCGAGGGCGCGCTGGGGCGACTGGGCAGGGTGACCCAGGCAAGCCTGCGCTTCGGCAAGGTCACCTCGCGCATCGGAAGGCTGCGCGCCGGCGAGCACGTGAACCAGTTCGACCCGGCGCTCGGCGAGGGCGCCCTCGTAGACATAGGCGTCTACTGCGTCGAGCCGGCGGTGGCCCTCTTCGGTCGCCCGGAGGCGGTGCGGGCCTCGCTGGTCACCATCGACGTGCCCTGGGGGTCGGAGTCCCCCTATCAGCGCGTTGACCTGGCGGGCAGCATTGCCCTGGAGTACGCGGACAAGGTGGTAGAGCTCAGCTACAGCAAGGTGGGGGACGACCTCCTGGGATCCCAGGTCATGGGCGACGAGGCGACCCTCCTCTGGGACGAGACGAGCTGCCCCCGCGACCTCAGGCTCGTCCACCACGAGGACGTGGGCATGGCCTACTCGACGGTGGGCGGGAGCGAGGAATTGGTGCGTGCGGACGTGCCCCAGAACGACATGGTCTGTGAGCTGGAGCTCTTTGCCGCGGCAGCGCGGGGCGAGGAGGTGGCACTCGCACGGGTGGCCCGCTTCGAGCGGGTGACCCTGGACTCGCTTGCCGTAATGGACGAGGCGCGCAGGCAGGCGGGCGTGCGCTTCCCGGATGACGAGTAGGGACCGCGCGCTCGGCGCATGTGGGCGGCGGTTCCGGGCGGTGGGCCGAAGCGACTCTCGCCACGCCGGCTTTTGCCCATCTCTACCTGCAATAATACCTAACTGGCAAGATGAAGTTACCAGTTTAAAATCTAACTGGTAAGATTATATTGCCAGATAGGGAGGGATGAACATGAACGAACTCATAGCCGAGCAGATCAGGGGCTTCGACATAGCAGACTACCTGCCCATCCACGAACGCATGCTCGACCTGGGCGATCTGCTGCCGCCACGCAGGGGAAACCTCGTCAAGGTCGTCGTGGGCATGCGATGCAGCGGGAAGAGCTATCGCCTCTTCCAGGAGATGCTTCGGGTCCACGAGTCCGGCGTGCCATGGGATCGCATCTGCTACTTCAACTTCGAGGATGACAGGCTCGACCCCGTCACGCCCGCCATAGGCGACGAGGTCCTCGAGACGTTCTATTCGACCTGCCCCTCGGCCTTGGAGGAGGGGGCCTACCTCTTCTTGGACGAGCTGCAGGAGATGGATGGCTGGGGCGCGTGGCTGCGACGCGTCGTGGATACGACCAAGGCGACCATCTACGTCAGCGGCTCGTCGTCCAAGATGCTCTCGCAGGAGATATCGACGGAGTTCAGGGGCCGGGCCATCGATTTCGAGCTGCTTCCCCTCTCGTTCAGGGAATACGTCGGGGCGAAGGAGCCGGGGCTCTCGCTTGGTCCGGCGCATTCGACTCTCGAGCGGCTGAGCCTGCGGCGGCTCTTCGATGCCTATCTTGAGGAGGGCGGGTTCCCGGCCGCCTTGGGGCTGCCCACGGCGCAGCGCGTGTCGCTGCTGCAGGGCTACGTGCAGCGCGTCGTGGTGAGGGATGTCGTCGACCGTCATGCCCTCGCCCGTCCGCGCGTGGCGAGCGTGTTCGCGCGTCGGGTGCTGGGGACCAATGCCAAGACGCTCTCGGTCCGCCGCGCCGAGGGCGACCTCAGGGCGCTTGGGCTTCCTACGAGTCGTGCCCTCCTCGCCACCCTGCTGGACTACCTCGAGCAGGCCTATCTGGTCTTTCGCGTTCAGGAGTTCTCGTATGCCCTGGCCGAGGGCACGAGGAAGCCCCCCAAGGTCTATGCGATCGACCCGGGCCTGGCGCTCGCCAATGGGCGTGCCAACTCCAACGAGCTCGGGCAGCGCCTGGAGGACGCCGTGTACCTCGAGCTGAGGCGTAGGAACGTGGGCACGCGTGCGGAGTCGGTCTCCTCCTTCGTCACGAGGGGGCACGGCTACGAGGTCGATTTCGTGGTGGGGGACGTGATGTTCCAGGATGCGCTGGAGCTCGTGCAGGTCAGCGTGGGCGTCGAGGACGAGACGACGCGCACGAGGGAGCTTCGCGCGCTCTGGGAGGCGCTGGAGGAGACGGGGCTCGAGGAGGCCACGCTCGTCGTCGCGGGGGGCGACGAGGCGTCCTACGTCCAGGGGAACCGGAGGATACGACAGGTCCCCGCGTGGAAGTGGTTCCTCGAGGCCTAGCCCCGGCGGGCTTGGGACTGGTAGACGAAGGCCACCGCGAAGCCGGCGATTATCACGGCGGAGGCGGCTATCGTCGCGTGCGGAAAGACTCCCAGCACGACGAGGCCCGCCGCAGCGGAGAGGTCGATGATCCCGCTGGTGCGCGCGCCGATGCGGTCCTGTCGGGCAAGGGCCCCCTCGCGTTGGCGGGCGAGTGGGTTCTTGGCGGTGACCAGCAGGTAGGCGCCTATGGCTGCGAGCAGAAGTCCTATGGCGAGCGTGATTCTCATGCGCGTCTCCTTGCGAAGCATGCCGCCGGGCCGCGTGCCCGGCGTCCTGGGTGAGGGACCCGGCGGTTCTTGGGTGCGGCTCCTGATGGTCTCTTGGTGCGACCCCAACGGACTATGGGTGCGGGTCCAACCAGTCTATCCCTTGTGGCGATTGCATCGCTCGCCGGCTGGCCCGACACGGGCGCAAGGACCTTGGGTATGTTCTTCTCACACCTCAAGCGCAGGGGGCTGATTCATGACGCAGACCAACACGGGCCAGGGCCCGACGCAAGCCGACGCCGTGGCTACGACCGCGGAGGACCCCATCTACGGGGGTCGCCTGGGCGAGCTGGAGTCAGAGCTCGCCTCCCTCATCCAACGCATCGACCGCCTGCGCGCGGAGCTCAGGGACTCCCGTGGGGAGGACCCGGTGGTGCATTGCCTGGGCCGCGTCAAGACGCCCCAGAGCATACGCGAGAAGTGCCTGCGCAAGGGCCTCGAGCCAAGCGCGGAGTCTGCATTCGCCCACGTGAGGGACATCATCGGCGTGCGCGTCGTCTGTGCTTTCCTGAGCGACGTCTACCTCATGCGTGACGCCATCGCGCGCCTCCCGGAAGCGGAGGTCGTGGGCGAGAAGGACTACATCCGCCACGTCAAGCCCAACGGCTACCGCAGCTACCATCTGCTGCTGAGGCTCGAGTCGGGCCTCTTCACCGAGGTCCAGGTCAGGACCGTCTCGATGGACACCTGGGCCTCGCTGGAGCACCAGCTCAAGTACAAGCGTGACTTGGACGGGGACCTCAGGCTCATAACCAGCGAGCTCAAGCGCTGCGCCGACGAGCTCGCCTCGACGGACCTCTCGATGCAGGCCATACGCGACATGATCCGCGGCGAGCGCGCCGCGGGAGGGGAGGGGCGATGAGGCTCCTGGTTGCGGACGACACGCGCGACCTCAACCGCGCGCTCCAGGCGATCCTGGAACAGAACGGCTACGAGGTGGTCCCCGCCTACGACGGGCAGGAGGCGCTCGACCTGGTCATGTCCCAGAGCTTCGATGCGATCATCCTGGACATCATGATGCCGCGCATGGACGGGCTTGCCGCACTGGCCGAGATGCGCCGTCGCGGCGTGGTGGTGCCGGTCCTCCTGCTCACGGCGAAGGCCCAGGTGGACGACCGCGTGGCGGGGCTCGACGCAGGCGCGGACGACTACCTGCCCAAGCCCTTCGCCATGCGCGAGCTCCTCGCCCGAGTGCGCGCCATGACCAAGCGTCGCTCGGACTACTCCTCGCGTGACCTCAGCTACGCCGACCTGCGCCTCAGGGCTGACAGCTTCGAGCTGTCAGCCGAGAACACGGTGCGCCTCTCCGTGAAGGAGATGGAGCTCCTGCAGCTGCTCGTGCTCAATGCCGACCGACCGCTGGGACCCGGCTTCATCCTGGGACGCGTCTGGGAGGGGGAGGACGAGGCGGACGAGGACACCCTGGCGCTCTATGTCTCGTACCTGCGCGCGAAGCTCGCCTCGGTGGCGTCCAAGGCCACCATCGTGCGCGGCGAGGACGGCTCTTACAGGCTCAGCGCGGAGTAGGAGGGGGCAGCGATCGATGGGCGCACGTGCCATACAGCGGCTCAGGATCAAGATCATCGCCATCATGCTCGCCGCCTTCTTCGTGGCCATGCTCCTCATCGCCGTGCTGGTCAACGGCGCCCACATCGTGCTCGCGCAGTCGCGCATGGACCGCGTGCTCGACGCCATCATCCAGGGCGGAGGCGTGATCGAGGAGCCCGTGGACGGCCGCTCGCTCGTTGAGTCGCAGCGTGTCCTGCGCTACTTGCTCGTGACCGTTGACGCCGACGGCAGGCTGAGCTCGCTGGTGGGGGGCTACGACGAGGACATGGACGTCCAGAAAGCCCAGGAGCTCGCCCAGGCGGTCATCCCCTCGCTCCTGCGCTCCGGCTCGATTGGCGACTACTACTACAAGGTGGCCGAGGCCGACGGCGGCGGGCACGTCGTGGCCTTCGTGGACGGCAGCGTGGAGCTGGGGGAGGGCAGGGAGGTCCTCTCGCTCACCCTGGACTTCCTGGCGGCGGGGCTTTTGCTCTCGTTCGTGATCGTGTGGTTCCTCTCGCGTCGCGCCATCCAGCCCGAGCTCGAGGCGGCCCGTCGCCAGAGCGAGTTCGTGACCAATGCGAGCCACGAGCTCAAGACGCCGCTTGCCGTGATCCGCGCCAACACCGAGATACTCGAGGCCCTGGGTGGCGAGGGAGAGTGGACCAGCTCGACCCTGAGGCAGGTCGACTACCTGGACGGTCTGGTGAGGGACCTGGTTGACACCGCACGCGCCGACGAGTGGGCGGACTCCCAGGAGCTCTGCGAGGTGGACGTCTCCGCCGCCGCACGCGAGGCGCTGGAGCCCTTCGAGTCGGTGGCGCAGCGGCGCGGCGTGAGCCTGGCGAGTGAGCTCGAGCCCGGGGTCATGGCCCTCGCGGACGTGGAGCGCGTGGTGCAGCTCGTCCGCCTCCTGGTGGACAACGCCTGCAAGTACTGCGACGAGGGCGGCAGCATCCAGGTGTCGGTGTCCCCCGTGAGGCGCGCCGCGCTCTCGGGTCGCAGGAGGCGGGGCGCGAGGATCGTGGTCTCCAACAGCTTTGCCCGGGGGGAGGGTCACGACTGGTCGCGCCTCTTCGAGCGTTTCTACCGTGCGGACGAGGCCCACAGCAACCAACAGGGCTACGGGATCGGCCTCTCCATCGCGCAGCGCATCTGCGAGCAGTACGAGGGCGGCATCCGGGCGGGCTGGAAGGATGGCGTGGTCAGCCTCTCTGCCGTCATCTTCTAGGGAGAGGCCACCGAATCTGGGACAGGGAAAGCGAGAGGGACGCGCGGTCCCTCTCGCCTGGCCTCTGGGTCCGTTCGTGCTGCCGTTGCCGCGCTGCCACGTCGGCACCCGTCCGCCTCCCATGTCCCTACGCCACGGGGATGGTGGCTCCCGCCAGGGAGACGGACTCCACCTGCGTGGGGTCTATGGCCTGGGGGAGGAAGAGGCTCTTCTCCACCGTGGTCGACGTCGCGGAGTTGTCGTCGAAGCTCCCGCCACCGTTGTCGGTGACCTCGACCGTCGTGCCGTCCCTCATGTTGAGCGTCACGGTGCCCAGGTCGAGGAGCTGGTCAATGCGCGCGGACATCTGGTCGCCCATCCTGCCGCTGGGACCCTCGGGGACGTTGGCCGCCTCGTCGAGCTCGTAGCCCAGCTTGAGTGCGATGGACGAGAGGGACGCCTCCCTGAGCTGCCCCTTGATGCCACCGACCTCGATGCCCTGGCCTGCGGGCAGGTCGATGCTGCTGTCCTCGTAGTCCATCTTGAACTTGAGCTTCCAGCCGGCGTCAGCGAGCGTGCTGACGGAACCCGAGTCGTCGAGGAGGCGCAGGTCGCCCAGGCTCACGCGCATGGTCTTGCCCACGAGGCTCTGGCTGTCCACGAGCGAGATCTGGCGCACGAACTGGATGGAGTTGTCACTGGGGTCGCGGTCGTAGAAGTAGCTGCTGCCGTAGGCGCCGCGGACCCCGTCCACCATCACGTCCTCCGTGCCGAACATGAGGTTGAGCTTGCCGTCTTTGGTGGCGCTCAGACCCTCGAAGGGTGTGCCGTCGTCCTTGGCGAGGCTCAGCACGACGACGTAGTTGGAGCGGTCGCCTATGACCGCGTCGGCGGTGACGGTGATGCCGCCGTCCGAGCTCGTTGCGTCGAGGGGGTGTCCCACCTTGTTCACGACCTCGGTCGCGGCAGGGGCGCCGGCAAAGATGTCGTCGAAGATCCCCTGGACGTCTGTGAGGGTGCCGGTGGCATAGGCCACCCCGCCCAGCCCCAGGGCCGCCGTCAGCGCCGCGGCCGCCGCGGCGGCGCGCCACCAGGCGTGCCTGCGGGTGGCAGGACGCGTGACGCCGGATGCGGTCCCCACCGCGCTCGCGCTGTCCCTCTCCCTTGCCAGCACCGCATCTGCCAGACGCCGTGCCATCTGGTCCTTCTGGTCCTCAGAGAGCGAGTACTTGCCCATTCCCTTGGCGTAGTCGTCAAACAGCTCGTTCATCATGCTCCCCCAATCTGGTCCTCAGCATCTGGCGGGCGCGGCTCAGACGCTTGGTCACGGCTGCCGTGCTGTCGCCCGTGATCGCCGCGATTCGTGCGATGTCATAGCCCTCCAGGTAGCGCAGGTGCACTGCCAGTCGGTAGGCCTCGGGCAGCTCTCGCACCGCCTCCAGCAGCTCGTCGTAGCGGCCCGGCTCCTCGTCTGGCGCGGCCGTGGGCTCCGCCACGGAGTCAAGTGGCACCAGTCTCTTGCGCCCCGCACTTCTGAGCAGGTCCTTGCAGGCGTTGACGGTGCAGCGTATGACCCAGGCCCTCTCGTGCTCCGGGCTCTTGAAGCCGCCCTCGTGGCAGAGCAGCTTGAAAAGGACGCCCTGACACACGTCCTCGCCGTCCTGCAGCGAGTGCAGGTAGCTCATGGCCAGGCGCAGGACCATGTCCGAATAGGCATCGACGACGCGCCTGGCCTCCGCTTGGACGGCGCGCTCGTGCCCGCCCTTGGCTCCTTGCCTCATGGGACCTCCCTTCGCGTGTCGTTTCCGCATGTCCTCGATGGCTCCATCTACCAACAACACGAACGAGGGAGGAAAAGCTGACGGTCACCGTCGAGCTCGCGCGCTTTTCTTGCTGCCGCGCGCTGCCCCCCCGCGTCGGCGTGTCTGGCATGCCGCCAAGGCAGGTGGCCCTGCCAGGCACGGTGTGCCGCCGGATTAGACGTGCTTTCGAGTGCGGCCGCCATCTCCTCTCGCCTGTTATCGAAATGGCAGATAACCAGTTAGTGGAACTTGGTATTTGTGACTCGTACCCCTCCCGCCTAAGATATAGGACCTGATGAATGACAGAAGCTCACATACCACCCCGCTCCCGGCCATCCCTGGGATGGACATGAGGATGCCCAAGCCCGGGCGCCCTTGCCTTCGCGCATAGGGACCGGGCTTTCCACGTGGCGGTCCCTGGCAGGGGGCCTGCCCTCCATGCATCTCGCGAGTGGAGTGACGATTTGATATCTCTGGAACACATAAGCAAGAGCTTTGACGCACCGGGCCGAGCCCCTGCGGAGCACGCCCTGAGGGACGTCTCGCTCACGATTCCCGACGGCGACGTCTTTGGCATCATAGGCATCTCGGGTGCGGGCAAGTCCACGCTCGTGCGCTGCGTCAACCTCCTCGAGCGCCCGACCTCGGGTCGCATCGTGGTGGACGGTCAGGACGTGACCGACCTGCAGGGCGCCGCGCTGCGCAGCTACCGTCGCCGCGTCGCCATGATCTTCCAGGGCTTCGGCCTCCTGGCGCAGAAGACGGCGCTGCAGAACGTCTGCTTCCCCTTCCTGGCCGCCAACGGCCGTGTCACCGAGGCGGACCGCAGACATGCCCTCGAGCTCCTGGACCGCGTCGGGTTGGCAGACAAGGCCGGGGCCTACCCGTCCCAGCTCTCGGGCGGGCAGGCGCAGCGCGTCGCCATCGCGCGTGCCCTGGCCCTTGACCCGGAGTACATCCTCTGTGACGAGGCGACCTCGGCGCTGGACCCTGCGAGCACCGCCTCCGTGCTGGACACCCTGCGCCAGGTCAACCAGGAGACCGATGTCACCATGCTGGTGATCACCCACTCCATGGATGTCGTCAAGAGCATCTGCAAGGACGTCGCCGTGCTGGTGCGCGGCAAGCTGGTCGAGACCGGCTCCGTGGACGAGGTCTTCTCCAACCCCCAGGATCCCACGACCCGCGCCCTGCTCGGAAGGGGTGATTGGCATGAGTAGCCTGCAGTCGCTTCTCGACCAGTACTCGGGGCTCCTCGCCCAGGGCTTCTTGGCCTCGCTCGCGATGCTGTTCTTCTCCACCGCGATCGCCTACCTCATCGGCACCTTCCTGGGCGTCGTGCTCTATGTGACGGTCCCCGGAGGTCTTAGGCCCCATCGCGCGCTCAACGCCGTGCTGGGATGGATCGTCAACATGACCCGCTCCATCCCCTTCATCATCCTGCTGGTCGCGGTCATGCCCATGACCAAGGCGCTGGTGGGAACGGTGGTGGGCGTGCGGGGGACCATCCCGCCGCTGGTGCTCTCGGCCGCGCCCTTCGTGGCGCGCATGATCGAGCAGTCGCTGGCCGAGGTCCCGCGCGACTCCATCGAGGCGGCCGAGTCCTTTGGCGCCACCGTCCCCCGCGTGGTCTTCTCGGCGCTTTTGCCCGAGGCCCTGCCCTCCATCGTGCGCGGCGTGGCGGTCACGCTCATCTCGGTCCTGGGATACACCGCCATCGTGGGTGCCGTGGGTGCCGGCGGCCTGGGAGACATCGCCATCCGCTACGGCTACTACCGCTACGAGGACGGCGTGATGATCCTGACCATCGTGCTTTTGGTGGTGCTGGTGCAGGCCATCCAGAGCAGCTGCGACCTCGTGGCCAAGCGCATCGACCACCGCTAGGGGAGGCTTCGGGGCGCTGGGTTGCCCCGAGTGTGACCTCTTGTGCCACGCACTTGTCTGTCCGAATTCCATCACATCAATTAATAAATTATTAGCTAAAGGGAAGGAACAACGATGATCACTCGTAGGAACTTCGTCTCTGCCTCCGCCGCCGCTCTTGCCCTCGCTGGCCTTGCCGCCTGCGGCTCCAAGCCTGGCAGCGGCTCCGCCGCCGCGGACGCCTCGACCCTCTCCGTCGCCGCGTCCCCCGCGCCTCACGCCAAGATCCTGACCGACTTCGCCGCCCCCAAGCTGGCGGAGCAGGGCCTGACGCTGGACGTGCGCGAGTACACTGACTACATCATTCCCAACCAGGTGGTGAGCTCCGGAGAGGTGGACTGCAACTACTTCCAGCACATCAACTACCTCAACAACTACAACGAGCAGAACGGCACCGACCTCGTGGGCGTCGCCGCCATCCACTACGAGCCCTTCGGCGTGTACGCGGGCAAGTCGAGTGACCTCAAGGCCATAGCCGACGGCGCCTCCATCGCCGTGCCCAACGACCCCACCAATGAGGGTCGTGCGTTCCTGCTCCTGCAGCAGGAGGGCCTGCTCACGTTGAGCGACCCCGAGAAGCTCGACGCGACGCCTCTCGACGTGGCCCAGAACCCCCACAACCTCAAGTTCGTCGAGGTGGAGGCAGCCGCCGTCGCGCGTCAGCTCCAGGACGTGGACTTCGCCGTCATCAACGGCAACTACGCCATCGAGGCCGGCCTGCACGTGGCTGACGCCGTGGCCATCGAGTCCGCGGAGAGCAAGGCCGTCGAGCAGTACGCCAACTACATCGTGACCAGGCCCCAGAAGAAGGACGACGAGTGCATCGCGAAGCTGGTCGCCGTGCTCACCTCCGACGACTTCAAGCAGTACCTCACCGACACCTACGGACAGGACGTCCTGCCCGCCAAGTAGCGCAGGTTGGTCGGCCCTCGTGCCGGCTGGGATGGGGAAGGGCTGCGGCTCCGTCTGGGGTCGCAGCCCTTTTGTGCTGCGGGTGCATCGGGAGCGGCGGTGCGTCGGGCGCAGCGAGTGCATCGGGAGCGGCGGTGCGTCGGGCCCGCGGATATCGTTCGGGGGCGTCGACTACGTCCGTCGCGTGGTCTTCGTGGCGTCACGCGAAAAAAATTGCGCACGGTAGCTCCGAATTGTGGAGATGACGGACGTTTGCCCAGGTCGCATTCGCCTGAAAGAAATCCAATGCGCAGTTTTTTGGCACGCAGATAGCCTCAAGGGCACTTCGCGCGCCGCCGTGAGGCCTAGAGGTTGGCCTCGAGTGCGGCGACGAGGAACTCCGTCGCCCCCGTCCCCGCTGCACCGTCGTAGTAGTCGATGAAGCGCGGGTCGGCGAGGTAGAGCCTGGCCAGTCCGCAGTGCGCCTCTGTGCTGTAGCTCTCCTCTCCCCAGTGGATCTTGATCCAGCGCTGGTGGAGCAGGCAGAGCTCCTGAGCCTTGGGGCCTCGCGGGTCACCGTCTGCCTTGGCCTCCGCCAGGAGCTCGATGATGCGCTTCTCGATCCGGTCCTTCTCGTTCCACTCCTCCTGCGAGAGGCCCATCAGGCGCTCGTTGGTCTGGTCGATGACGTCAGTCCCATAGCGCTTGCGCGCCTCGTTGCCGTAGCTGCTCTCGAATTCCTCGAGCCGACGCTGCTTGAGCTCCTCGAAGCCTTCCTTCGTTCCCATCCTGCTCACTCCCTCCAGCAGCTCCATGGCTGCCCTCGTGCGCGCGATGGCCTCCTTGACCTGGCGTTCCTGCGCGCGTAGTTCCTCGAGGTGCCGTGCGAGGAGTCCGACCGCGCCGGCGTCGCTGCCGTCGAGCAACTGCCTGATCTCGGCGAGTGGCATGCGACATGCCCGCATGACGAGGACCTGCCTCAGGCGCTCCACGTCAGCGGGACCATAGCTGCGGTAGCCGTTGGGCATGCGTTTGGGGTGCAGCAGGCCCACCTCCTCGTAGTAGTGGAGCGTCCGTACGCTCGTGCCTGCGAGCTCCGCCAGCTGCTTTGTCGTGTACTTCTCCACTGTGGCACCTCCTTGGCACGAGCGTACGGCCTCACGTTACGTGGGGGTCAAGGACGATTCTGGCACGGGGTGGGGGTTCGCGCCTTTGCTTGGGGCTGGCCGCGCCGACGGAATTGCACCCGTCCCGCATGGGAAAGGCAGCAAATCTTGCAGAATGCTGTCGATTCTTGCGTTTGACCAGTTGCCGGGGAGAAAAGACAGCATTCTGACAGGAATGCCGTCGTTACGTGACCGGTGCTCAACGCGCACGCGAGTGGTGCCGGCGTGCGGCCGACGCGTCCGCTCGCGCCCCGGCGATCCATAGGCGCCACGAGGAGTTCAAAACTATTTTGAACTTGAGCCACTATTCCGGTTGTGTGAGTGCTATTCTCTCCCCTAAATTGAACTTCACACGACAAGAGAATTGAACAAGAGGAGGGACATGGCAGGAAAGACCGACGTCCAGGCGTTCTCAGCCCGCCTCGAGCAGGCGATGGCAGAGCGCGGGCTCAAGCAAGTCGACCTCATCCGCGCGGCGGAAGACAGGGGAGAGAAGCTCGGCAAGAGCCAACTGAGCCAGTACGTGAGCGGCAAGACCCTGCCGCGCTCGGCCTCCATGGCGCTGCTCGCGTCGCTCCTCGGCGTCGACGTCGACTGGCTCGCGCGGGGCAAGGGACGAGCTACGGGGGCCTTCGGGCCCGAAACGGCGGAGGTCGCATCCGCGGCGTCCAACGCATCCGCGGCGCGAGAGGCATCCACGACGCACGAGTCGTATGCGGCATCTGCGGCAACGTCGTCCCCCGCGACCTCCAGCCTCCAGACCGACCACAGCCATGCTGCCGGTGCGCAGCCTTCGAAGGGAAGCAAGATGCGCCAGTTCAAGAAGTCCAGCAAGCTTGACAACGTCCTCTACGACGTGCGCGGACCCGTGGTCGACGAGGCCAACCGCATGGAGGAGAGCGGCACCCACGTCCTCAAGCTCAACATCGGCAACCCGGCGCCCTTTGGCTTCAGGACGCCCGACGAGGTCGTCCACGACATGCGCCACCAGCTCACCGACTGCGAGGGCTACTCCGCGTCGCGTGGCCTCTTTGCGGCTCGCAAGGCCATCATGCAGTACTCGCAGATCAAGGGCCTGCCCAACGTCTCGGTGGACGACATCTATACCGGCAACGGCGTGAGCGAGCTGATCAACCTCTCGATGTCGGCGCTGCTCGACTCCGGCGACGAGATCCTGATCCCCAGTCCCGACTACCCCCTGTGGACGGCCTGCGCCACGCTGGCCGGCGGCACCGTGGTGCACTACCTCTGCGACGAGCAGAGCGACTGGTACCCCGACATGGCCGACATCCGCTCCAAGGTCACCGATCGCACCAAGGCCATCGTGATCATCAACCCCAACAACCCCACGGGCGCTCTGTACCCCCGCGAGGTCCTGCAAGAGATCGTCGACATCGCCCGCGAGCACCAGTTGATCATCTTCTCGGACGAAATCTACGACCGCCTGGTCATGGACGGCGGCGAGCACGTGAGCATCGCCTCGCTGGCGCCGGACCTCTTCTGCGTGACCTTCAGCGGGCTCTCGAAGTCCCACATGATCGCGGGCTACCGCATCGGCTGGATGGTGCTGAGCGGCAACAAGCACATGGCGGAGGACTACATGCTGGGCATCAACATGCTGTCCAACATGCGGCTCTGCTCCAACGTGCCGGCGCAGTCCATCGTGCAGACGGCGCTGTGGGGGCACCAGAGCGTGAACGACTACATCGTGCCGGGCGGGCGCATCTACGAGCAGAGGGAGTTCGTGTACAACGCGCTGTGCGACATGGACGGCGTCAGCGTGGTCAAGCCCAAGGCGGCCTTCTACATCTTCCCCCGGCTCGATCCCAAGAAGTTCAACATCCAGGACGACGAGCGCTTCGCCCTCGACCTGCTGCGAGACAAGAAGGTCCTGATCGTGCACGGCAAGGGCTTCAACTGGGAGACCCCGGGCTACTTCCGTATCGTCTACCTGCCGCGCATCGAGGTGCTCGAGGACGCCATGGTGAAGCTCAACGACTTCCTGAGGTATTACCGGCAGTAGGCAGACGAAAGAGAGAAGCCTTCGTTCTTTGCCGCGAGTGTCTCGAGCAGTTTTCTGCGCAACAAACCGCCCCGTGGGCCAGCCGGACCCACGGGGCGTCTGCGCGGCCAGGTCATCGTGCCGGCCTCGCGAGGTTTTTGGGCGGAAGCGCCTGCGACGCGCTAGAGGGGATATAGCCCCTGGGGGCGGATGCGCTGTGCGGAGCTGTCGCAGCGCTTGCTGTGGTTGGCCTCGGGCCCAGACTGGTTCTGCCTCCTGTGGCAGATGGCGTCGATGCCAGAGACGACCGCCGTGAGCAGCAGCACGGCGATGACCGTGAACAGGGAGTCGAAGACCAGAGCACCAGTGACCGACATGGCAACCCACCTTTCCCCGCTAGCGAGCCAACCGCTGACCAAGTTCGTTGTAACATGTTTCCGTACATATTTCAAGATTGTTACGTGATTTGTGTATTACCAGGTGAGAGTGGCGCTACGGCCTTTCACGAAAGATGGTAAAGCATCAAAAAAGTCTCTAAATGACCTGCATGCATTTTCTCGAACATGCAAGACGGCGACTAGATTTGCGACGCCATGCGAAGTCATGAGCAAAGTCGGTCAATAGTTGCGTGAAGCTGTGTGCCGCCTCCTTTGGGACGCTTTGTGTCGGCTTGGGCACCGGATGACCCGCCATCGTGCGCGATGTCGTATCCTGTTGCAAATCTATTCGCGAGCAGCGGGGGGGTCGCAGGTGAAGCTGCTGGAAGAGCGCATCAAGGCGGACGGTGTAGTAAAGAGCGACCAGGTGCTCAAGGTCGACTCGTTCCTGAACCACCAGATGGACATCGGGCTCTTCCGTCAGATGGCGCGCCAGTGGAGGCACGACTTCGACGGCGCGCCCATCAACAAGGTCCTCACCATCGAGGCGAGTGGCATCGCCATCGCCGCCATCGTGGCCGAGGAGTTCGGCGTGCCCGTGGTCTTCGCCAAGAAGAGCCAGAGCGTGAACCTGGACGGCACCGTGTACTCCACGCGCATCACCAGCTTCACCCACAAGCGCGAGTACGACGTGATCGTGTCCGCCAAGTTCCTGGGTCAGGACGACCACGTGCTGATTATCGACGACTTCATGGCCAACGGCTGCGCCATGGACGGCCTGGTAGAGATATGCGAGGCCGCGGGCGCCACTGTGGAGGGCATTGGCATCGCGGTGGAGAAGGGCTTCCAGCCAGGCGGCGACAGTCTGCGGGCCAAGGGCTACCGCGTCGACTCGCTGGCCATCGTGGAGTCGATGGACTCCGAGACGGGGGAGATCGCGTTCCGCGAGTAAGGCGGGGACGACATGGCAGAACGCGTAGCGCGGCTCCTGGGACATCCGGGGGCCGCGCTTTTTGGCGGAGGAGGTACTTGGGACAAGGCCTTTGGGGTAGCAGGTTGCCTGGATTGTCCTCGTTTCCAGGCGGGGGTGTGGAGCGTGGTTGCCCAGCGGTCTGTCCTGTTAATGACGGCCCATGCGTTCGTGCAACGGCTATGCATAGGGCACTGTGCATTGGATTTCCTTCAGTCGATGAAATCCCGGGTAAATGCCGATCCTCTCCATAACCGAGGCGTTCTGTGCGCGGTTTTTGCTGCCGTTAAGACGTCTCACGCGCGGCTGCGGTCCGCAACGCTTTCATGTCGCACACAGAGGCCGAATGCATGGGTATTTCGGGCGATGTCACGTCGCTTGTGTCCGTGCCTAGTGTTAGCTTTAAACAAAGACCACCCTTGGAGTACATCCAAGGGTGGTCACGCCAGTCAAGTAGCCGCCTACGCGGCGCCCAAAAGGGCAGATATGGCTAAGCCGTATTTTGACTTGCAGTGTCGTTCTGACTGGCAATTCAGAACGAGGACAGTCTAGCACCTTGCTAGGAGAGAGGAAAGCGCATGAACCTCCGCAATGCTACGGGTGACTACAGCATTGGTCTCGACCTGGGCACCAACTCCGTCGGTTGGGCCGTTACGGACAGCAATGGAAGCATGGCGCACTTTAAGGGCAAGCCGACCTTGGGCAGCAGACTTTTTGATGCCGCAGAAACTGCAGCTGGTGCCCGTCAGCATCGCGGTCAGCGTCGTCGTTATGTGCGCAGGCGCTGGCGCCTCGACCTCTTGCAAGGGCTTTTCCAAGATGAGGTCAATAAGGTTGATTCCGAGTTTTTCATCAGACTTCGCCAGTCACGCCTTCATGTAGAGGACCGCGCAGAAGGACATGCGGGCTATAGGTGGCCGCTCTTCAACGATACGGACTTTACCGAGAAGGATTACTACAAGCGCTTTCCCACCATCTATCACCTTCGCAAATGGCTCATGGAAACTGATGAGAAAGCCGACATTCGACTCATCTACCTTGCCGCCCACAATATCGTGAAGCATAGGGGCAACTTCCTGCGTGAGGACAACAAGAATCTCAGCTCCCATAATGCAAACCCCGCCGAGGCTGTGCGGAGCCTGCGCCAGGCGTTAGACGATTGGTGCGCTGAGCGCGGCTACGTGTGTGCGTGGACGAGTGTCGATGATCTTGCAGAGGCCGACAGTCACATACTTGATATCTTGACAAACAGCAAAGAGAGGCGTGCCGACCAAGCAAAGGAGCTCGCCAAGCTTTTTGGCGTCGATTGCGGAGATACCAAGCAGAGCAAGTCATGCAACAGCGCGCTTGCAAAGGCAGTCGTCGGCCTCAAGACCGAGCTGAAGGATGTATTCGGCGAGTTTTGCGCCGAAAAGACGGCGATTCATCTCTCGTCGGACGACGATGTCGAGGCCATCCGTGACGCTATTCCAGATGACAGCGGCGAGCTCTTTCAGGTGCTCTGCGCTGTGTACTCGGCCTACGTCCTGCAGGAGCTTCTCTCGTATGCGCCAGGGCAAACCATCTCTGCAAACATGGTTGCCAAGTATGACCAGTATGGCAAGGACTTGAAGCTTTTGAAGAATCTTGCTCGTACGTATGTATCGAGGGAAAACTACGACGCGTTCTTCCGTGGACAGACATACGAGGACTCAAATGACTACAACGTAGACAAAGCACAAGGCTATACCCGCTACAACCTTGGCACTACTAAGGCTTCCTATGACGATTTCAAAAAGTCGGTAGAGAAGCTGTTCAAGGGAACTCAAGCCGAGCAAGACAAGCGTTATCAGGGTATGATGAAGCGCTTTGCCGAAGAGAAGTTCCTTCGTAGGCTTAAGACAAGCGATAACGGAAGCATCTACTACCAGCTCCACCTTGAGGAGCTGCGCGCCATCCTCAAGAACCAGGGGAAGCACCATCCCTTCCTTCTAGAGGAAGAAAAGAAGATCGAATCGCTTGTCTCGTTCCGAATCCCGTACTACGTTGGGCCACTAAGCAGCAAGAATGCCTCGCTTGACCACAAGGGCAAACAGCGCTTTGCGTGGTCGGAGCGCAGGCCTGGTATGAAAGACACAGTCATTACTCCCTGGAACTGGGATCAGATCATCGACTGCGACCAAAGCGCCGAGAAGTTCATCCTGCGCATGACAGGCGATTGTACCTATCTTCAGGGAGAGCCCGTCCTGCCCAAGTGCTCGCTCTTGTACGAGGAGTACTGTGTGCTCAACGAGCTCAATGGAGCACGCTGGACGATTGATGGCGATGACTGGCGGCGCTTCGACGTCGCTCAGCGTGAGGGCATTCTTCACGACCTGTTTCGCAAGACACGCTCGGTGGCCTACAATAAGGTGGCTGATTGGCTCGAGCGCGAGGAAAATTGGGCAAACGCCCACGTGCGCGGTGGCCAAGGGGAGAACAGCTTCGAGTCGAAACTCGGCTCGTACATCTTCTTTTGTAAGGACGTCTTCAAGACCGCTGCGCTGGACGAAGCAGACTATCCGATGATCGAACAGATCATCCTCTGGAACACCCTGTTCGAGGATCGTGCAATTCTCAAGCGCAAGATCGAACAGGCCTATGGCGAACACCATGGTGGCAAGCTCACCGACGAGCAGATAAAAGTCATCTGCAAGAAGCGCTTTACGGGGTGGGGTAGGCTTTCGCGAAAGCTGCTTACAGGCATCAAGGTTGATGCCGACACGGGAAGAGTGTCAATCATGGATGTACTCCGCGAGGGCAATCCCAACGAAGGGCAACGCTCCCGCACCATGGTCCTCATGGAGGTGCTGCGTGACGAGGACCTTGGCTTCCAGAAGAAGATTGACGACTTCAACAAGGCGTACTTTGCAGGGCAGGGCGAAGGCCTCATGAGCGTCAATGACCTCCCTGGATCTCCGGCCATCCGCAGAAGCATCAACCAGGCCATACGCATCGTGGACGAGATTGCGTCCATTGCTGGGAAGGCGCCATCAAACGTCTTTATCGAGGTAACGCGCGAGGAAGATGACCCACGCAAGAAGGGTAGACGCACGAACAGGCGCTATGAGGACATCAAAAATGCCCTTGAGAACTTCAAGACGGAGGATCAAGAGCTCTGGAGCGAGCTGCTTGGGAAGGCGCCAAACGATTTGGACGAGCGTCTGTCTTTGTACTTTATGCAGCGAGGCAAGTGTATGTACTCTGGGCGGCCTATCAAGCTGGAAGAGCTTCATACGGGTAAGTACGAGGTCGACCACATCATCCCGCGCTCATATATCAAGGATGACAGCTTCGAAAACAAAGTGCTTGTCTGCCGTGAAGAAAACCAGCGTAAAACGAACGAGATGCTTATTGACCCTGCCATCAGGCGCCGAATGGGTGACTATTGGCGCATGCTGCATAAAGCGAAGCTTATAGGAGACAAGAAATTTAATAACCTCTTCATGCGTGACCGCATCGATGACAAGACCCTGAAGGGCTTCGTGGCGAGGCAGCTCGTCGAGACGAGCCAGTCGGTCAAGCTTGTGCAGACGCTGCTCGAGGTGCGTTATCCCAACACTAAGATCGTTCCTGTCAAGGCAAACATCTCGCATGACTTGCGCGAGGCTGCCGATCTGGTGAAGTGCCGTGAGGCAAATGACTTCCACCATGCGCATGACGCATACCTGGCTTGCAGGGTTGGCCTCTTCATTCAGAAGCGACATCCGAGCGTGTACGCCAATCCCATTGGCCTGTCGCGCGTCATGCGCGACTACGCTCGCAAACAGGCGGGGGAGTTCAACAAAACGCATTCCATGGCGCATACGAAGGGCTTCATCGTCAACAGCTTTATGACCTCTGAATTTGACAAGGAGACGGGCGAAATCTTCTGGGATGCCGAGGCAGCGGTCGAAGATATCAGGCGAGTGCTCAACTATCGCCAGTGCTTCATAAGTCGCATGCCTGTTGAGGACACGGGTGCTTTTTGGGATCAGACCATCTATTCACCGAGAAGTAATAAGAGGCTGGAGTTGCCGCTTAAAGATGATCTCGATCCTAATAAATATGGAAGCTATTCACGGGAACAATTTGCATACTTCTTCATCTATGAAGCAAGAGATGCGAAGAAGAGCAAGACTGTCCTGCGCTTTGCGCAGGTGCCCGTAAGGGTTACTTCAGCCATTGCGAGGGATTCTTCCAAGCTTGACGAGTATGCAAGTGGGCTGGCCGTCCAGGAAGGGCTTGAATTTACCAAGATTATCCGTCGGAGAATCCTCAAGAAGCAGTTGCTTGAACTCAATGGAGATCGCCTAGTCATTACAGGCGCAAAGGAAGTACGTAATGCAACTGAGTTTGCTTTCACCTTGGAAGAAACGGCCCTCGTTGCTATGTGTTCTGAGATTGCTAGGGAGGGAGTGCCATCTGAGATAGCGTCTGATGTACAGAGTATTTCTAGCCAGCTAAGCGACCTCTTCTTGGCTCTCATCGAACGAGGACTGACAATCGGAGTGCGACTCCATGGCCAACTGAAGCTTGGTCAATACTTGCGGCAGTTTGAAGATGCTGCTCTGAGAGATAAAGCAAAGGTAATCATTGGGATAATCTCTATTACAAATGGGGCTACCAACACGCTCGATCTATCAAGCCTCAATGGCTCAAAGAACGTTGGCCAGGTAAGAATTACGCACAACAAGCTCCTTAACGATAAGTCTACAAGTTATGTTCTTATCGACCAGTCTGTGACGGGCATGTTTGAGAGGCGAACTCGCATTGGGCTTTAGGAACATCCTCATCGAGAGTCCATGCAAATGTAGCTACAAAGGCGGCTACCTCGTCATCCGCAAGGAGGACGAGGTGGTCAAGGTACACCTCTCGGAAATCTCGTCCATTACCCTTCAGTCAACCCAAGCGTTTATCAGCGCATATCTGCTTTCCGAGCTGGCAAAGGAAAAGATATCATTCGTGATATCAGATGAGAAGTGCAATCCCATAGGGCAGTATCTACCGCTCTATGGCGCACATAACACGAGTAAGCGTATCTCCGAACAGCTTGAATGGAGCGAGCCATCCAAAAAGCGCGTCTGGCAGCGCGTGGTGAAGGATAAGATTTCTCACCAGGCGAGGCTTCTCGAGTTGCGGAGCTGCGATGAGGTCTCTCATCAGCTTGGCGAGATGGCGTCCGAAGTGAGGTCAGGAGACACTACCAATCGTGAAGCTGCAGCTGCGCGTCTCTATTTTCCAGTCCTCTTTGGCGATGGGTTCTCTCGTGATACCGATTGTCCCGTAAATGCTGCGCTGAACTACGGTTACGCGATCATCCTCTCGGCTGTGAGCCGCGAGATTGTATCCCGTGGTTATCTTACGCCCCTTGGAATCTGTCACAAGAGCGAGTACAACCAGTTCAACCTCGCGTGCGACCTCATGGAGCCGTTTCGTCCTATAGTGGACCGCCTTGTCTACGACAACATGGACGGAGACTTTACTCGTGAGATGCGAAGGCTCCTCACGGACGTACTGAACGTGAGCATCTGCTATCGGGACGGAAAGTACAGGGTTAGCTCGGTCATCTCGCTCTATGTCCAGGACTGCCTCAATGCGTTGCGCAGACGTCTGTCAATAGGCGAGATAGAGTCCTTCGACATCGTGTGATTATGGAAGCGAGAATTCGTTACATGAGATTGATCGTTTTCTTCGACCTGCCAATAGACACGGCTGCTCAGCGCAGGAATTACCGCATCTTCCGCAAGTTCCTTCTGCATGATGGCTACCTCATGCTGCAAGAGTCCGTGTATGCAAAGCTCGTCACGAACGACGGAATGGCGGGGGCGGCAGTGATGCGCCTGAGGAAGAATCGCCCGCCCGACGGCCTTGTTCAGGTTCTGAAGGTGACCGAGAGTCAGTTTGCAACCATGGAGTACATAGTAGGCAACCGAAGTGCATATGACGAGGTGGACACCATGGAAGAGCTCCTGATCATATGAGACTGTCGTTCTCGGGCCTCGACAGCCCGTTGGAAATCAAGCCTGGTAGAGCTACAACGTTGGAAATCGAGAACGCTGAGTTGTTCTCCCGTATTTGCTTGTCGCTTTGCGGTGGGCGGGGGAGAGATGCGCTGGAACCTTACACCCTTTGGGATAACGAGGGTAACGAGCTGTCGTCAAAGGACGCCCTTATCCTTGTAGAGTCCCCTTTGTCGCTACCGTGGGACAACAAGCACCTGCTTGGAGCGGTGACGCGGAAGTTTCAGATGGCGTTGCTTGAGGATGAGGAACTGCGAGCCTTCATAGACAAATCGGCTGCCAACATTGTTTCGGCATACATGTCATTGGCGATGACAATGCATGCCGAGTACGGATTTGAAATAGAATGGGACATGCAACGGTTCGTCAGAACGTTTGGGTTTGGGGTTGGGCACGAACCCCAACGGTCGGTCCTTGAAAACTGTATGGATTTCCTTTCATTTGTACTTGATGCGGGTGTCACTCAGTGTATTACGTTCGTGAATCTCAGAACTTTTCTGACAGAAAAAGGACTGGAAGCATTCCTTGAGCATGTCTTTTTTACGAATGTCCCCGTGCTTCTTCTGGAACAAAATGTGAGTCCGGCAGCATTCAAACATGAGCAAAAAAGGCTCATTGACATGGACTTTGTTGAGCGCTGAGTGACAAGCGACAGTCAGATTGGCCGTTCTTTGCAGGAGAATTTTGCTTCAATGGTTTTGGAGCAGTGTCGTTCTGACTGGTAATCCAACTCGTTCGCGATGCCGTGGGACGCACCTTAAGTTTTGGAGCAGTGTCGTTCTGACTGGTAATCCAACGAACGTCGAGGAAAGTATGCCAGAGGATAGGTTTTGGAGCAGTGTCGTTCTGACTGGTAATC
>NZ_KQ960133.1:582625-582851 GCF_001553055.1 Olsenella sp. DNF00959
TGGAGCAGTGTCGTTCTGACTGGTAATCCAACGATAGAGATACGCCTTTGGCGCGGGACACTGTTTTGGAGCAGTGTCGTTCTGACTGGTAATCCAACATTTGCATTATGGTGGTGGTGCAATGAAAGGTTTTGGAGCAGTGTCGTTCTGACTGGTAATCCAACGTTGAGTGACTATCTCGCAACCCCCGTCGTGTTTTGGAGCAGTGTCGTTCTGACTGGTAATC
>NZ_KQ960133.1:582951-583174 GCF_001553055.1 Olsenella sp. DNF00959
GGAGCAGTGTCGTTCTGACTGGTAATCCAACGAAGTGGGTGAACTCCGACGCGCTCGAGGTGTTTTGGAGCAGTGTCGTTCTGACTGGTAATCCAACAACACGGGCGTCTTCGGCATGAGCCTCTTCGTTTTGGAGCAGTGTCGTTCTGACTGGTAATCCAACATCCGCACGCCACCGCTCCGCCCTCGGCTCGTTTTGGAGCAGTGTCGTTCTGACTGGTAA
>NZ_KQ960133.1:583274-583762 GCF_001553055.1 Olsenella sp. DNF00959
GGAGCAGTGTCGTTCTGACTGGTAATCCAACAGCGGCAACCGCTGCTACGGCAACCGCGCCGTTTTGGAGCAGTGTCGTTCTGACTGGTAATCCAACTCCTTGGTGATTGCCTCGCCCACGGTGCCCGTTTTGGAGCAGTGTCGTTCTGACTGGTAATCCAACATAGGTCGGCCTGCTTCAACCAACGCTCTTGTTTTGGAGCAGTGTCGTTCTGACTGGTAATCCAACCTCACGCCATTCTCCTTGTGCTTGAAGACAGTTTTGGAGCAGTGTCGTTCTGACTGGTAATCCAACTGTCGGAGCGCGGACGCAACGTAACCCTCGGTTTTGGAGCAGTGTCGTTCTGACTGGTAATCCAACCGCCGCGTGTACGAGAACACCGTGCTCCACGTTTTGGAGCAGTGTCGTTCTGACTGGTAATCCAACCCTTGGCTACGACGAGGACGTACTTGAGTGGTTTTGGAGCAGTGTCGTTCTGACTGGTAAT
>NZ_KQ960134.1:0-559 GCF_001553055.1 Olsenella sp. DNF00959
TAGAACCAAACGTCCTATTCTATTATTCCATGCTAATATATTCGAGCAATACGCCTGCTTTGAACACTCTAATTTTTTCAAAGTAAAAGTCCCGGTTCGCCAAGAGCCACAAGGACTCAAGGTTAGCCAGAAGGAAAGGCCCCGTTGGAAATCCAGTACACGAAAAAATCGGACCGGCCAACCGGGCCCAAAGTTCAACTACGAGCTTTTTAACTGCAACAACTTTAATATACGCTATTGGAGCTGGAATTACCGCGGCTGCTGGCACCAGACTTGCCCTCCAATTGTTCCTCGTTAAGGTATTTACATTGTACTCATTCCAATTACAAGACCCGAATGGGCCCTGTATCGTTATTTATTGTCACTACCTCCCTGAATTAGGATTGGGTAATTTGCGCGCCTGCTGCCTTCCTTGGATGTGGTAGCCGTTTCTCAGGCTCCCTCTCCGGAATCGAACCCTTATTCCCCGTTACCCGTTGAAACCATGGTAGGCCACTATCCTACCATCGAAAGTTGATAGGGCAGAAATTTGAATGAACCATCGCCAGCACAAGGCCAT